>CAWJKR010000009.1:0-92500 GCA_963843505.1 Candidatus Aminicenantota bacterium
GATCCTGGCGAAACCCGAGATCCTCCGGCAGATCCGGGACGGCCGGATCAAGATCGAGCCCTACGACGAAGGCGCCGTCGGCCCCGCCTCGATCGACCTGACGCTGGACGACAAGCTGCGGGTCTTCAACACCGACCAGCACATCACCCGCGCGGACATCGACTACCGGACGCTGGCCGAGCTCAGGGACATCGCCGACGGCTATCTCCTCGAGCCGGGCGAGCTGGTGCTGGGGATCACGAAGGAGAGGATCACCCTCCCCGGAGACGTGTGCGGCTGGCTGAACTCGCGCTCGAGGTTCGCCCGCATCGGGCTCATGAGCCACATCGCGGCCCCGTTCCTGGCCCCGGGCATCTCGAACCGGCAGATCCTGGAGATCTTCAACGCCGGGCGGAACAAGATCCTGTTGATACCGGGAATGAGGATCTGTCACCTCGTTCTCCAGGAGTGCACGGGCTTCGCCATCTACGCCGGGGCCTGGAAAGACCAGGAGCTCTGACCCGCGGCCGGGCCCCCGGGCTCAGAAAAAGGAGAGGACCATGCGAAAGGCCGTCGCCGCCCTGGCGGCATTCGTCGTTTTCGCGGCCGCCGCTCAGGCCGCCGAGATCCACGTGGCCGTCAACGGCAAGGACTCCAATCCCGGGACGCCGGCCGCGCCGCTGCGCACGATCCAGCGGGCCGCCGATCTGGCCCAGCCCGGCGACGTCGTCACCGTGCACGCGGGCGTCTATCGCGAGCGCATCAGTCCGCCGCGCGGCGGCGAGTCCGACGCCAAGCGGATCATCTATCAGGCCGCGCCGGGCGAGAAGGTCGAGATCAAGGGCTCCGAAGTCGTCAAGGACTGGGTCAAGGTCGAGGACGACGTCTGGAAGGTGACCGTCCCGAACTCGTTCTTCGGCGACTTCAATCCCTTCAGCGACCTCATCCGCGGCGACTGGTTCGAGCCCAAGGGCCGCGAGCACCACACCGGCGCGGTCTATCTCGACGGCGAATGGCTGACCGAGGCGGCCAAGCTCGACGACGCTGCTGAAGCCGGCCGGGCCGGCTCCGCTGTGGTTCGCCCAGGTGGACAAGGACACGACGACGATCTGGGCCCAGTTCAAGGGCGTCGATCCGAACGAGCACCTGGTCGAGATCAACGTCCGGCGAGACCGTCTTCTATCCCGAGAAGACCGGGCGTCAATTACATCACCGTGCGCGGCTTCATCATGCGCCACGCCGCCACGCCCTGGGCGCCGCCGACGGCCGAGCAGATCGGCCTCATCGGCACGCACTGGAGCAAGGGCTGGATCATCGAGAACAACATCGATCAGCCATTCGGTCTGCTCGGGCATCGCCCTCGGCAAGTACGGCGACGAGTTCGACAACACCTCGCGCAGACACGGCCGAGGGCTACGTCAAGACGATCGAGCGCGGCCCTCGCCAGCGGCTGGAACAAGGACAACGATCGGCCAGCCACATCGTCCGCAACAACATCATCTCCCACTGCGAGCAGACCGGGCATCGTCGGCAGCCTGGGCGCGGCCTTCAGCACGGTCACCGGCAACACCATCCACGACATCCACGTCCGGCAGCTGTTCACCGGCGCGGAGATGGCCGGCATCAAGTTCCACGCCGCCATCGACGTCGAGATCAGCCGCAACCACATCTACCGGACCGTCCGCGGCCTCTGGCTCGACTGGATGGCCCAGGGCACGCGCGTCACCGGCAACCTCTTCCACGACAACCCGGCCGAGGACCTGTTCGTCGAGGTCGACCACGGCCCGTTCCTGGTCGACAACAACATCTTCCTGTCGCCGCGGTCGCTGCTCGACGTCTCGCAAGGCGGGGCCTACGTCCACAACCTCATCGCCGGCGAGATCCGCGTCAACGCCTACGACGCCCGGCAGACGCCCTTCCACAAGGCCCACTCGACCGAGCTGGCCGGGATGCACGACAACCCCTTCGGCGACGACCAGTTCTTCAACAACGTGTTCGTCGGCCGCGCCGATCTGAGCGTCTACGACAAGGCGCCGATGCCGGTGCGGATGGACGGCAACGTGTTCCTGACCGGCGCCAAGCCGTCCAAGCACGAACGCGAGCCTGTCGTCAAGCCGGAGTTCGAACCGGGGCTCAAGCTCGTCGAGAAGCCCGACGGCTTCTATCTCGAGTTCGTCTGGGATAAAACCTTGGGAGCCGACGTGCGCCGGATCGTGACCACCGCGCTTCTCGGCAAGGCGGCCATCCCGGATCTGCCTTACGAGCAGGCCGACGGAAAGGCCGTCCGCTTCGACGTCGATTTCTTCGGCCAGAAGAGGAACGCGGCCAACCCGATGCCGGGGCCGTTCGAGGATATGGGCACGGGGCGTCTGTCCCTGAAGGTTTGGTAGGCCGGGCGCCGTACGGCCCAGGGCTTAACTACTCAATAATAGAGCTGCGGGTCTTTTTTCCAATCCTTGTCCCTGTCGTGCCCGTACTCGGCGACGCGGGGACGGCGCTCGAGGAGCCGCACGGACTCGAGCCCGCAGGCGTAGCCCGAGCTCCGCGCGCTCTTTCCGACGCAGGCGAGCCGGAGGACGTGGGGACCCGGCTCGGGCCAGAAATCGAGGAGCGGAAATACGGACCCGGAACGAGCGTCCGCGCAAAAGTCGATCGGCCTTCCTATTTTTACGCCGTCGAGAGTGGCCTGGTAGAGGCCGCCGTCCGGCGACAGCGCCGCCGCGAGCTCCAGCCGGAGAGGCTCCTTCGCCCCGACCGCGATCGGGATCTCCAGCCAGGCTCCCGCTTGACGGGCCGGCCGATAGACGAGGATGTCGCCCCCGTCTAGCTCATCGACCGCCTTGACGATCTCGCCTTCTCCGTGCCGCCTGGGCACAGCGGGATCCCACGCTCTCACGACCGTTCTCGCCAAACTGGGCAGGCGCCGCTCGGCCGCCCCCGGGGCCCGGGAAGCGAAGGTGGGCGTTCCGGTCTGATACCAGAAAGCCACGCTGGCGTAGTCGTCCTCCCGCTCGTTCCAGCTCGTGGCCTTGTACTCGGGGTTCTCGTCCTCGGACATCCAGCCCATGTGCTCCAGCGTGACCTTGATGCCGGTATTGAAGACGACGGGGTCGTGGAGATGCCAGCGGTAGGAGCTGACGTGCCCGCCGATCGTCCGGTAGTCGAAGAACGGCACGCCGAAGTAGGGCGTGCTCGAGGTTTCGAGGCCCCAGGCCGCGAGGAAATAATCCTCGGTCCCCGTGCCCCAGATGGAGGGCGTCGTTTCCCCGTCGATATAGATCTTCTCGTCGCCCTCGCCGAACCAGGCCGGGCTGCGCATCCGGACGCCCAGGACCGTGCCGACGTAATGGCCCTTGCCCTTCGTATCGAGGAGGACATAATCCTCGCCCTTGCGGACGGGGTATTCCTGGCGATACTGCGCGTGGAAATAGGGCGTGTCCGGCGCCAGGCTGTCCAGCCGGAGCCAGTCGATGCCGTAATAGAGGAGGCTCAGAGGCTTCGGGCTCTGGTTCTCGATCTCGATCCGGGCGGACTTGCGAAAGGGCATCCGCCAGAAAGCGTTGTAGGAGTCCCCGCCCTCGACGACGACCGGGACGCTGATGACCTCGCTGCGCCGGCCGAAGCAGTTGGCGAAGAAATCGCCCACCGGCGCTTCCACCGCCGGCCGGGGATCGCCGTCCCAGAAGATCCTCAGCATGAGCTCCTGGTGATCGGCCGAGCCCTGGGACGCCCAGCCCTGGGGCTCCGGGCCGAGAAAGGTGATCCAGATGTGGGTGATCACGCCCGGGCCCTTCTCGTCCAGCAGGACGTGCGTGCCGCCGGGAGGAACGTTGAAGTTGTCCCAATTGCTCTTGACGTCGGCGTCCCCCCGGGGAACGGCCGTGGGATCGTATCTGCGTTCGCCGGCGTTGCGGTCGCCGTCGGGGCCGCGGCGCAGCTCGCCCACCCGCATGGTCGAGGTCGCCCGCATGGAGCGCCCTGCCTGGGGCTTGGCGAGTCCTTCGAGGATCCCTCCGTCCCCGGATCCGGATGCCTTGTCGCCGCGGCAACTCCACGATCCGAGCAGCCCAGCCAGGACCATCAGCGCCAGGACGTATTTTCTATGATGCGTTCATGGACCCTCCTCCCAGATATCGATCCCCGCACCGCACGTCCTCGTGTCAGGCCCGGAGCCTCAGTCTGTGATGCCGAACCGGATGTCGAGAACGGCGCCGGAACGGACGACGCTCCCTTTCTTGGCCTGGAAATCGACGAAATCGAAACCGTCGGGCCGATCGGCCGTGACCTTTATGTACGGATCGAGGTTGGCTTTGAGATGGGCCAACGCGGCGGCCGACGCTTCGGGGTCCGGATAAGGGACGACGAGCCGGGTGAACGACGCCCCGCCGGGCATCCGGTATGCGGCCAGGGCGCCAAGATCCGGCCGCCGAGCGACAGGATGTCCCCTTCCCCGAAAGTGAAGTAGGGCTGAAGCCCATAGGGCCCGCGGATCAGGCGCTCGGAGCCGGACACCTTGCCCTCGACCGGGAGGGCGTCGAGCGGCGTCGGGCCCGATTCCCTGGCCACGCCGGCCAGGAAAGCGTTGGCGAGCGCGACGGCCTCGGTCGTCGAAGCGGGGACCTCCCCGAGGTTGTCGACCTGGATGAAATAGCGGCCTTTGAGGATGGTCAGCTGGATCTCTTCGCAGGAGTTGCGGGCGGCGATCTCGGGGAACGGCGTCTCCCTCCCCATCTTCATCAGATAGATGCCCAGGGCGGACGCGGCGCTCTCCATTTCGTAGGCGTTGAGCGTCAGCTCCGCCTTGCCCCGGGCGTAGGCCTGGAGACGGAGCTTGACGAATCCGAACTCGAGGAAGAGCTCCGCCCCGCCGTCGATCTGGTTGAAGAGGTCCTGGCCGGTGAAGGTCCGGAGCGGCCCGGCTTTTGTCCACCCGGGGGCGAACCCCGGTTCCGGGATCGCGGGCGGGGCCGCGGGCGTCTGGCCCGTTCCGGCGGATCCGCCGGCCGGCGGGAAGACGCCGGCATCGCGCCAGACAAGAAGACCGGACGAACACCGTCAGGACGGCGATCTTCCCCGCTCTCCCTCCGCTCGCGGGCCCGTCAGACCTTGACATGCGCGATCTTGGCCGGGTCGGCGATCCCCAGCCCCAGCTTCTCGGCGTAGCGCAAGTACTCCGTGAAGCGGGGGTTCTCGTTGACCGCGACGCCCATCTCCTTGCGCTTGGCCACGATCCTGGTGTGGCAGACCATGTCGAGCGCGAACGGGTCGGAGGCGAAATAGAGCCGGTTGTCGATGTAGGCGAACTTGGCGTTCTTGTCCGGTCCGCCGTCGTACTGCGACCGCAGGCCGTCGGTGATGTTGAGGACCATCTTGTCGCGCACGGGCCAGAAGGCCGGCACCTCGACGCAGACGTCCAGGAACAGCGGCTGGTGCAGCCGGTTCGTGTTGCAGACGGCGCCGTAGCCGATGTTCTTGGTGGCCATGGAGATGGCGTTGCCGGTGTTCTTGAACACGGGCAGGTTGACGATCTTGGTCAGCTTCTTGGTCAGCAGCTTCCCGAAGTAGGAGTGCTTGCCGTTGAAGACGTGCTGGTTGAGGTAAGGCAGGTCCTTGGGCCCCTCGACGTCGGCCCAATAGAAGACCTCCTGGTCGAAATTGGGCACGCTGACGTGGGTGCCGTCGGCGTTGAGCCACTTGCTGTTGTCCTGGGTCTTGCCCTCGGCGGCCGCCTCGTCCATGGTCTGCAGGCCTTCGATGGCGATGCCCGGGATAGCGCTCGGGCGTGAAGCCCGCGTCCCTGAGCATGTAGTCGAAGCGGTCCCAGATGACGATGTTCTTGCGCGGCAGGCCGCTGGACGTCAGCCAGTCGATGACGGCGTCGACGACCTCGAGCCGGGTGCTGATGAGGCCGGGCCCGACCGGGTTGACCTTGAGCCCGACGATGTCCTTCTTGGTGAAGAACAGCCCGAAGCTCTTCTTGAGGCTCTTTCCGGTCAGCCCCGTGATCCCCTTCTCGACCATGGCCTTGACCACGGCCGCGTCGACCTTGCCCGTCGGGCATGGCCGCGGCGTCGTGGACCTCGACGACCCGGCCGGGGAACGGCCCGGGCAGGCTCCACTTGGTCTTGGGGACCTTGAGGGCGTCGTCGATGTTGGTCTTGGGCTTGGGGGGCCGCGCGGCCGGCTTGGCCGGGGGCTGCTGGCCCTGGGTCTGCTGGTCGGTCTGCTGGGCGGCGAGAAGGCTCCGGCCGGTCAGGACCAGCCCGGCGCCGATCGCCCCTCCGGCCTTCAGGAAATCGCGGCGGCCGACGGCGTTCTCGGGGGGCATCGAACGATAGCGTTGGTTTCTCATGGCGTGTTCCTCCGGATCGGTATCTGTCCAATTATAGCCGAAGCCCCCGAAAACCGGAAAGGAAAATGGCGCACGCGCCACGATCCGAGGAGGCGAAGAATATCTCGGGCTAAAGCCGGCCTTCCGTCAGGTGTCTTCAGGTTTTCGACCGGGTTGGCCCTCGCCGCTTCGAAGATCGGAGGGCCGGCGTTCTCTGCGACGATCCAAACCTGCGAATAGCGCGGGCAGTGGGCCTTGGCCGCCTCGACCTCGCGGTCCCTGGGAGAAGCGGACGTCACGAGCGAGCGCAAGAGAGTCGATGACGTCTTGGCGACCTCGTCGACGGCGCGGTCGTAGGCTGTCTCGTTCGCCGCGGACGGCTTCGCGAAGCCGCTGATCTTCCTCACATACTGGAGCGCCGCGGCCCGGATCTCGTCTTTCGTCGCCGGCGGCTCGAAATTATAGAGCGTTTTGATGTTCCGGCACATGGCCCGGCGGTGTCAGGCTTACTTCTTGACCTCGACCATGTCCACGCCGCAGGCGCACTTGCCGGGGCTCTGGCTGATGGTGTCGCACTTGCATGCGGGGCCGCAGGCGCACATGAACTTGCCGACCGTTTTAAAGGTCTGTTCACGATCCGCCGATGACGAGCACGGCCGTTCCTTCGCCCACGGACTTGACCTTGGCCTTGGCCAGAGGATTCCCGCAGGCGCATTTGCCTTCCTTGCGCGACAGAGTCTGGCAGGGACAGCTCTCGCCGCAATTGCAGGCGAAGACCTCGTCCCCGGCCTTGAGGATCATCCGGCTCTTGTCCTGGGCCAAGAGCAGGGTCGCCGCGGCGGCGACGAGAAAGATCCCGAGAATAGCGATGGAACTTTTTTTCATGTGACCTCCCCATAAGTCTCGTTTACTTTTCGATGATAGCAGGCGGGAGGGGAAAGTCAATTGGCGCGGGGAGGCCGGGATAGCCCGGAACTATCTCTCGGGAAGGCCGGAGATCCTGGCGATCAGGCCGTCCCGACCGACCGCCCAGCCCGCCCTCCCCTTCTTGGCGAACGCTAGGGCATGGAATCCCGCCGGGGTGACGATCGGCGTCCACGTTCTGCCAAGATCGAGGGACAGGTCCGAGCCGGAAGGCCCGACCGTAACGGCGATCGGCGGCTTCGTTCCCGGGACAAAGGCCACGGCCTCCCGGAAGCCGCCGGGCCGACTGTCCGTGACCGGCGTCCATGTTCTTCCGCCGTCGGAGGAAAAGGCGGCGTTCCCGGCGGCCGCGGCTTCCGCCTTATAGTCGCCGCCGACGGTGATGCCCGTCCGCGCATCGAGGAAGGCGACCGAAAACCCGCCCGCCGACGAGGCCCCTTCCAACAGGGCGGAAGGAACGGGCTCCCAATGGCGCCCCCGGTCCTCCGACCGCCAAACGCGCGAGGCGGAGCCGCCCGTGCTGAGCCAGACCCTGTCATCTCTTCAGGACGGCCAGGCTCGTCCCGGAGGCGGCGAAGGCCGCTTCCCCGTCGAGCGCGGCCGGCCGCGACCCCGGAGCCAGGGGCGCCCAGGTGGCCCCTCCGTCCGTCGTGGAAATGACGTAGAAGCGTCCGTCCATCGGATCGCCGACCGCCAATCCGTTCTTTTCGTCGAAGAAGGCGAGGCCGTCCAGGAACATCCCCGGAGAGTCGTCGGCGAAGGTCCGCGTCCAGGTTCTTCCCCCGTCCGTCGTCCGGAAGATCTTCGCCGGGCGGCCGATGCCCATGATGACCGCCTCGTCGGGACCGAAGGCCTCGATGTCGCGGAAATCCGTCGCCTCCTCTCCCGGAACGGGACAGGAGGGTCCAGGTCGCGCCTCCGTCGATGGTCCTCAGGACCGTGCCTTTCGATCCGCTGGCCCAGGCCGTCCGGTCGTCCACGACCGAAACGCCCCTCAGGCTCGCGTTCGTGCCGCTCACTTGGACGATCCAGGAAACGGCGGGCGGCGGCGCCGGCCGCTCGGAGCAGACAGGCGGAGGCGCAAAGGACGACAGCC
The DNA here is from genome assembly GCA_963843505.1 of Candidatus Aminicenantota bacterium. Lineage (GTDB taxonomy): Bacteria > Acidobacteriota > Aminicenantia > Aminicenantales > Saccharicenantaceae > RBG-16-66-30. Next base: position 8,331 of record CAWJKR010000009.1, read on the forward strand.
GCCGTCAATGGGAGGGCCTTTCTCGATCCCATGAAGATACTCATTTCAGGGAGCTCAGAAGCGTTCCCAGGGCGGCCGTCATGGCCGCGGGGTACCGTTCGCGGTCCCGGACATGGAAAAGAAATCGGTCCCGCGAGCCGGGGTCACGGCGACCATCGCGTGACGCCGTCGGCGCCGCACCGGACACGGACCGGGTCGAACGTATAGACCGGGCGGGCCTCGCGCGTCGTCGCGCCCTCCGACAAGCCCGCTCCCCGCGACGCTCAGCCCGGCCATATGGAAGAAGCCGGCCGTGCACCACATGTTCCGAAAGCGATCCCCAAGGCGCCCGAGGAGCGCCGAGTCCGCCGGGCCCTCGAGCGTCCGCAGCCAGCTCGGGCGAAGGGCGTCAGCTTCGGATTGCCGGGCCCGGTCCGAATCCCCTTGCTTGAACATGAACGCGAAATAATTCTGAAGCCGCGGGGGCAGGCCCGGCAGGATCTCTTTCTGGGCGAAACGATAAAAGGTGCCGAAGTCTCCGGGGGCGAAGGGCACGCCCTCGCCCGGGGCAACCTCGAAACACGGCAGCCAATACACGGGACAGGGCAGATCGAAAATGGCCGCGTAGGAGGCCGGGTCCAGGTTGACGTTGTATTCGAGCCGGGCCGCTTTGACGGGGTCCGGCGTGCCGGAGCCGGCATTGAGGTAGACGCCGGCGCACTTCGCGGCGAACAGCTTCGGATCGAGCCGCCCCGCCAGGGCCACGTCACGGCAGGAGCCCACGACCGAGATCAGGACGGGCAGCGGCGACGCCCGCATGATCTTCAGCAGGGCCCTCACCCCGGCTATCCCCGCTTGGTTCTCGGGGCGGGACGCCTCGGCCGGGTCAAGCCGTTTCGGGGTCCCAGTCAGGACCGGCACGGCCAGACCGGTGATCCTGTTGAGCTGGGCCACGGCCAGGACATCGGGGTCCGCGGCCATCCCCTCGGGGGGATGATCGATCATGACGGCCAGGAGCTCGAACCGGCCCTGGGCCGCCAGGGCGAAAACGGTGGCCAGGTCGAAATGGTCGTCGGGATCGGCGTGCGGGCGGAAGAGATCGGTCGCGTGGATGAGGGCGAATTTGGCCTTCGACGCGGCGGCCGGCAGGACAGAAGCCCTCAAGGCCGCTCCCCAACATGCCGCCGCGCCGCCGGCGGCGACGGCTCCCAGGAATCCCCGGCGTGACAGCGCGCTCATGCGCGGTCAGCCCCGATGACGACCGTCCAGGGCCGCACGGACCATTCCACGATCAGGCCGGCCTTGACGTAGGGATCGTTCCTGGCGAAATCCTCAACCGCGGTCCGGCTCCCGGCCCTAAAGACGAAAACGGCCGAGTCCGCGGGCTCACCGAGGGCCCCCGCCATCAGAATCTCCCCGCGGCCGTGCGCGGCCTCGGCATAACCCAGGTGCTCGTCCCGGTACGGCTTCCGCCTTTCCACGTAGTTGTCCACGGTTTTGTAGAACAGCAGAAAATACATGTGTTTACCTCACCCAGGGATGATTCAGGCAGGCGGGTCGCGCTCCGGAGGCCATGGCAGGGCCATGATATCCGCGGCGGCCGGCGAGCGTCAAGCCGTCGACACGCGCCGGGCGGCGGACTCCGCCGCCAGGTCACCCCTGCTCACCGGTACGCGAAGCGGTCATTTCGGACGGGAATAATTCACCATCCACAGGACGCCGAACTTGTCCTTGAAGCTGCCCCAGTAGTCGCCCCAGGGCTGGTCGGCGATGGGCATCTCGATCGAGCCGCCGGAGGACAGGCCCTTGAAGATCCTGTCGGCCTCCTCTTTGCTGTCGGGGTGGACGGAGATGTAGGAGTTGTTGCCTTGAACGATCTTCTGGCCGAGCGATTCCAGGGAATCGCTGGCCATCAGCACATCGCCCTTGTCGCCGACCGGCAGGCCGATGTGCATGATCTTGCCTTCGGCCTCTTTCGGGAGATTGACGCCGGGCATCGGCATGTCCTTGAAGCGGACGACGGAGCTGAACTCCCCGCCGAAAACGGTCTTGTAGAAGTTGAACGCCTCTTCCGCGTTGCCGGGAAAGTTGAGATAAACGTTGAATTTGGCCATCGTGTGTCTCCTTCCTTAAAAGGGATTTCGACGAAACCCGCCGCCTCCTCGGCCTGGCGGTCGAACCACAGGTCCGGCGTGATCTTTTGGGCCATGGTGCTCTCCTACGCCTCCCACTCTCAATCCAAGAAATGTGCCAACCGGCCCCCGAAGCCGGATCGACCTTCCAGGGGGGATCCCTTTGCGGCAGCCGTGAAGTTCCGGCCCGCGGCCGGAAGAGTCCCTCCGGCAAGACGACCCCGAGGAAACGACGCGCCTCATGCTACAATGATGAAGAGCCCCTTGGTGAGGTGAGCCGTGAAACCATTGGAGCAGCCATGAATGATCGGCGACGGGTCATCGAGATCATGGACAGCGGGCTGAAGCCCGGCGGCCCGGGGATGGCCTATATCATGGCCGGCGTCTCCGGCGCGATCTTCGAACGCGCCGGCGGGCTCGCGGACATCGCGGGCCGCGTCCCCCTGGCTCTGACCACGACCATGGCCGCCTTCTCCATGACCAAGACCCTGACCGCGGTGGCCGTGCTGCGGCTCGCGGAGTCGGGCGCCCTCCGGCTGGACGACGAGGCCCGCAAGTTCGTCGCGCACCCTTATGATCCGGGGATCACCGTCCGCCAGCTCATCACCCACACGTCGGGCATTCCGAACCCGATCCCCCTCCGCTGGGTCCATCCGGCGGACGCCCAGACCGGCTTCGACAGCCGCGCGGCACTGGCCAAAGTCCTGGCCAAGCACGGCCGCCAAAGATCGAGGCCCGGGGACCGGTATCTCTATTCGAATATCGGCTACTGGCTCCTCGGGGAGATCATCGAGGCCGCTTCCCATGAGGACTATGCCGCTTTCATGCGGGCGCATGTTTTCGATCCCCTGGGCCTGCGCCCCCAGGACCTCGGCTTCACTATTGCCGAACCCCGCAACCACGCCAAAGGCTACCTGGCGGCTTTCTCGGTCATGAACGCGCTCAAGCGCCTCCTGCTCGATCGCCATGTCTGGGGAGGTTACGAGGGAGCGTGGCTGCGGATCCGTGACGTCTATCCCGACGGCGCGTCCTTCGGCGGGGCCATCGGCTCGGCCGCGGCGTTCAGCGTCCTTCTTCGGGACCTCCTCAAGGACGATCCTGTCCTGCTGTCGAAGGCGTCCAAGGCGCTTCTCTTCGAGCCGGCCCGTTCGAGCTCCGGGCGGCCGGTCGGCATGACCCTGGGCTGGCATATCGGACGGATCGAAGGGCGGCCGTACTACTTCAAGGAAGGCGGCGGGGCCGGCTTCCACTGCGAGATGCGCGTGTATCCGGCCCAGGGCCTGGCCTCGGTCATCATGGTCAACCGGACGTCTTTCAACTCGAACGCGTTCCTGAGCAGGCTCGACAGGGAGTTCATCGTCTGAGCGGGCCGCCTCGAAGGTCAGCGGCCTAGGCTCTTCTGGTAAGCTTGGCTGATCTCTTCCACGCCTTTCTTTTTCAGCTGGCCGTAATCCGCGTCTTTGACGGTCCGGCTGAACACGTAGGCCTTGCCGTCCCAGCCCCATACGGGGTACTCGAAGCCCGGCCCGCCGATCAGCAGGTCCGGATAGCCCTTGCCGATCGGTTCAAGAGCGTCCGGCACAAGGCCGGGAAAGCCGAGCTGGTCCGCGTAGGCGCCCTTGTCGTCCTTGATGAACAGGGCGATGCTGGAGCCGGCCATGCCGGACGTATAGGTGTTGCCGAAGGAGATGAAGATCTCTTCCTGGCCGTCCTCGTTCATGTCCGTCGGCAGGACCGTAGCCCCGAACGGATATTCCCTGCTGTCTTTGTCGGAGGCGAACGGCCGGTCCTTGTCGCCCGACAGCACAAAGCCCATCTTGGCCGCGATGGCGTTCTTATCGGCCGCGTTGAGCTTCGTCTTGACGTCCTTGAAAAGGACCGCCGCGACTTCAGTGAGCTTGGGGACTTGCCGGGCGCAGGCCAAGGCCGCCAGGCCGAGCAGCAGCGCGGCTATGGCGGGCCTTTTCGGGTTCACGGCCGGCCTCCGCTCTTGACGATGTCGCCGGTCTTGAACCCCCCGCCCTCGACGATCTCGGCGGTCGAGGCGGCCTCTCCGACGGAGGTCAACCGGATCTTGCCGATCTTGTCCTCTCCGACCGTCAGCATCTCGTTGCCGACTTTCGTCGTCTTCGGCCTGTAGACCGTGAAGACGTCCCCTGTCTTGAGCCCGGCGCCGGTCCCGGCCTTGATCACGAGGGACCCGTCGTCGGCCACGAGGAGGGTCCCCGACCAGGCCGCGGCCGGCTCGGGAGCGGCCTCCGTCCCGAATTGGCTGACCATCTTCGCCACCGTGTCCACGATGGCCTTCCGCGTCGCCTCCCCGAGCGGGGTCTTCTGGAAGGCCCCCAGGTCGGCGCCGAAATCGGCCCCGGAATAACCCACCTTGAAGCCCGTCCTGTTGGCGTCCGCCGCGGTCCGGGTGGAAAAGAGGATCTCGCTCGTCACGGCGTCGACGATCCTCACATCCATGCCGACGCGCGCCTTGGCCTCGCTCGCCCCGACCCGTAGGCCCCCGATGCGGACGCCCCCGCCGCCGCCGCTCTTCGAATACTCGAATTCGTTGACCGTGCCGTAGATGAGGTATCGCGCGCCCAGGATCTTGCCGAGCTTCGCGGCCGTCGCGGCATCGACCCTGCCGCTGGCCCCGAGGTCCTGCTCCCCGAGCACGTCGTGGATCTGCTGCCGCTCCAGGACCTTGAATTTGCCCGTTTCGACCAGGGCGGTCGCGAGCATCTCGGCCATGCCTTCCCCGACGTCCCAGCTGGCGTTATACCAGAAGCTGGAGCCCCCGCCCGCGGTCGTCGTGAACTTCATGACCGCCAGGCTCTTCTGGTCGGCCCACGCGCCGGAAAACAGGATAAACGCAAGCGCGACGAAACAAATGGATTTTTTCATGACCCCTCCTCGGCAAGGCGCCGAGGGATTAGCCAGCAAGATTTATGCCAGCTGCGACCTTCCCCCTCGTCACGCGGCCGGCGGGGGGACCTTCTTCTTTTTTAGAAGCCGGGCCACGACGATCAGCACGAGGCCCACGCCTGCGGCGATGCCCCCGTTGACCGCCCAGCGGCGCTGTCCGGTCATGAAGCTCCCGGGAAGGACATCGATCCCCTGGAAAAACCAGACCGCCCCGAAGATGACGAGAAGGACGCCGAGGACCGTCAGGACGCGTTTCATGTCGATCTCCTTTTGGGGGACGATTATTTCAGCAGGATCAGCGAATACGTGTCGGCGACGAGGATCGTCTTTCCCAGGAGGCAGAGATTCTGGGCCTCGCCCGGGGTGTCATAGGACGATACGAGGCGCGGGGAAGCCGGGTCGGAGACGTCGATCCTCTTGACGCCCGCCAGTCCGTCGGCGAGATAGGCGAAGCTCCCGTCAAGGACGACGGCGCTCGCGTAATCGTCGGAGGCGGCGGCGCCAAGCACCTTCGGCGCCCCCGGCCGGCCGATGTCGACGAGGATCAAGCCGTCCGCCCCGGACGCCACATAGGCGATGTCGCCGCGGACGGCGACCCCGCTCGGCTCCCCGGCGAGCTTGATGACCCCGATCTCGGCCGGGGCTTCGGGTTTCCGGATGTCGAGGATGTGGAGCCCGGTGTCGCTGTTGGCCAGGTAGGCGCGGTCCCCGGCGACGTCCAGCCCGTAGGTGAACCCGGGGAGCTTGAACGATCCGACGACCTTCGGGGCGGCCGGGTCGGAAACGTCGAGGGTGTAGAAGCCGAAGTTATCGGCCGTGAGATAAGCGGAGCTCCCCCGGACGACCAGCGTTCGCGGGATCCCCTCCGTGAACGTCAGGGGTTTTCCCATCTTGGGCTTGGCCGGGTCGCTGACGTCATAGACCCGGATCGACCAGCGGTCCGTGACATAGACGAAGCCGCCGTTGACGGCGATATTCTGGACGCCGCGAAAGATGTTCGTCGCCCCGACCAGCTCGGGCCGGGCCGGATCGGCCGCGTCGACGACCAGCACCCCGGAAAGCTCGCCGACGGCGAACGCATGGCGGTCCCGGCCGCAAACGGCGACGACGGAGCTCGGGGCCGGGACAAAGCCCGCGGCCGCCGGCTTGCGGGGATCGGCGAAGTCCATGAAGAAGATGCCCGAGAAATAATCGACGACGATCCCCGTGTCTCCCGAAAGGACGACGCGCCAGGCCTCGTTATACATCGTATATTTGTGGGTCGTGAGGAGAACCGGGGAATCCGGCTTGGCGATATCGAAGATCTGGAGGCCTCCGTCATAAAGGCTGCCCACGCAGAGAAGCTTGTCGTTCGCGGCGACGCTGCGGGCGTAGCCCGACGCGACCAGCGAAGCGGTCAATTTCGGCGCGGCCGGCGAGCCGACGTCCGCGATCTTGATCCCTCCGGAGCCGTCGGCGATATAGGCGGTGTTCCCGGACAGCGCGACGCTCTCGGCGGTCCCGTCCGTGTCGAGGGCGCCAAGCGGCGCGAGCCGGACAGGATCGGCGACGTCGACGATCTGGAGGCCGGCGCTGCCGTCGGCCAGAAAGAGAGAGCTTCCCCTGAGAACGATCCCGGTCGCTTCGCCCGGCGAATCCCAGGAGCCCGAGATCTTCGGGGCCGCGGGGTTCGCGATATCGACGGCCAAGATCCCCCCGGGCCCGTCGGCGATGAGGGCGATGGAACCGGAGACCGCGACGTCGCGGGCTTCGCCGGGAGTGTCCAGGACGCTCTTCAGAACGGGGGCTTTCGGATCGGCGACGTCGACCACGGCCAGTCCCTTGTCGCCCGCCGCGACCAAGGCCAGGTTCCCGGCCAGCGCGACCGCGAATCCCCCGCCGAGATGGAGCGTGGAAAGCGTCTCCGGGCTCCGGGGATCGGAAAGATCCAGGATCATCAAGCCGTCCAGGAAGGCGCAATAGGCGCGCTCGCCCCGGACCTCGACGTCGTGGGCCTTCGTCCAAAGGGACGAGCCGAGAAACGTCAGCGACCGTTCTTCCGGGCCGCCGCAGGCCGGCGAGGCGGCCGCAACCCACATCAAGGCCGCCAGGACCCGCGCACCGGATCTCGATCTCAGCATGTTCGCCTCCGTTCCGGCGGCTAGCCTGGACTATTCACGTGAAAAACCCTGGCTAGATCATGACGTCGTCGAGCCAGCCAAGCTTGACCAGCTCGATCTTCGCGGGGTCGGCCGTGCCGATCCCGTATTTCGTGTCGGCGATCTGGATGTGCTTGGGGACCGGGGGGATCTCCTGGGCCGGTCCCAATTCCTGCCGCCGCTTGGCCATGATCAGCCGGAGGCCGACGGAATCGACGGCCACCGGATCCAGCCCGACGATGAGCCCCTTGTAATTCCAGACGTACCGCCGGCTGAAATTGTGGGGGCCGCGGCCGTGGAATTGGGGGGTCAGGGCGCAGAGGACGTTGAGCCGGGTCTTGCCCTTGACCTGGGGCAGGAGGAACAGCGATCCGAGCGAGGCGCAGCTGTCGGGGTGATGGGCCGGCTGGGACTCGGCGAACATGATGTAGTTCTTCAGGCAGCCCGACATGCCGGCCAGGTAGTGCGTCCGGACGGGCCGGACGTTGATCAGGGCCGTGGCTTTGACGAAGAGGGGGTTCGTCCGCACGGTGTGATCGTCCAGGCCGATATTCTTCTCCTCGACGCCGGCGTCCAGGACGCGCCGCTTGATGGCTCTCTCGACCGGGGCGGGCGTCGGCAGGAAGGACCAGACGTTGGTCTTGATCCCGACGATGTCGTCGGGCTTGAGAAGCTCCTTGAAGGCCGCGACCGGATCGCTCTGGTCGAGGAGCTTCGAAACGGCCTCGTCCAGCATCCGCTGGATGACCGGCTCGTTGAAGGCCGAGTTGGCGTCGAGCGCCTCCGGGTGGCGGATGAGCACCACCCGGGTCTTCTTCGTCGGCGCGGCCGGGGTTTGGCCGAACGCGGCGGACGCTCCCAGGACGGCGACGGCCGTGCCCCGGATGAAATCGCGGCGGGTCATGCTCGAAGTCATGGATCACCTCATTGGGGCGGGCGGAGGGCCGCTTCCGCGAGCCGTCCGGCGTAGTCTTTCGACGTCCCTTCGAAGACGACGGCCAGGACGTTCTCCCGCGCCTTGATCATCGACCATTTCCCGCTCCCGGTCAGGGCGGCGCCGTCGGCGTCCGCCCCCGGCAGGAACGATCTCAGGAACGACGCGAAGGCCGCCCGGGCCTTATCGGCGTCGGGATACCGGACGACGAGCAGCAACGCGGATTCGCCTGTCCCGGAGCCGTACTCGGCGAACAGGCATTCGGTCTTTTCGTCCAGGTTCAGGATATTTTCGGAGGCGACGAAGTAGCGGTTGCTGAGATGGACGTGGTTGTGGAAATACGCCGTCTTTTCCGGCCGAAGCCCGGCGGAGGGAAGGAGCTCGAGCATTTCCGGCGGGCCGCCGTCCGGGCCGAGCAGCGGGGCGACCGCCTTCCCAAGCTCGAGAACGGCCTTTTCCGCCTTGTCCTCGTTCCCCGAGACCGTGATCGACACGAAGTAGCGGCCCCTCCAGAACCGGAGGAGCCCCGGGCCGTATTCGGAGCCCTGGCCGATCCCGGCCTCCGGGTCCTGCCGGTCACAGGAGAACATGCCGAAGGCCTCGGCCGGAGAGCCCATGTCGTAGATGTCCAGGTTCAGCTCGTTCTCCGCGGCGTCGGCGTACTTGCGGACGAAGACCTCGCGGAAATCGAAGGCCAGGTAGACCTCCGCGCCCCCGTCCATATAATCGTAGAGCGTTTTGCGGTCATAGACCGCGTCCGGACCGGAGGCCTTCCAGTCCAGGACCTGCTTGGGGATCCGCGGGCCGAAATCTTTCACGGCGCCTCCGTAGAGCCACCATAGCGGAACGTCCGTTCGGATGTCAACGTTTCTTCAGCAGCTCCTTGACCGCCGCCTCGATCTGCTGGTCGCGGCCGGCCGACATGACGTCCGGGTCGTTCTTGACCAGGATGTCGGGCTCGAGCTGGTTGTTCTCGCAGAGCTTGCCGTCCGGCGTCCGCCAGCCGCCCTGCGGGATGCCGAAGCGCAGGGTCGGATCGATCTGCGATTCCCACCAGACGAACGTCCCGGTGCCCGGAACGGGCATGCCCAGCGTCTGGCCGAGGCCGCGGACCTTGTATTCGACCGGGAAGAGGTGGGCGTCGGAGTAGTTGCACTCGCCCATCAGGACGATGGACGGCTTGATCCACTTGTTGTAGGGCTCGACGCCGACGAGCTGGCCGCGGGGCACGATGTCGAAGACCTTCTTGCCGCTCAGGAAATCGGCCAGGGTGTCGTGGAGGTTGCCGCCGCCGTTGAAGCGGGTGTCGACGATCAGGGCGTCCTTGTCCGGGCTCAGGCCGAGGACCTCCTCGATGACCGTCCGGTAGCTGGCGTCGTTCATGCTCTGGACGTGGACGTAGCCGAGGCGGCCGCCGGACAGGCGGTCGACCTCGGCCCGGCGGTTGCGGACCCAGCGCCGGTAGAGCAGGCCGTTCTCCTCGCCGAGGGAGATCGGCTTGACCGATCTCCTCCCAGCGGCTCCCGGAGGCCGGATCGAGCACGGACAGCAGGGTCGAGCTGGCCGGCCTTGCGGTTGAGGAGCTTGTAGTGGTCGACCGTCCGGTCCAGGGCCTGGCCGTCGATCTTCTCGATGACGTGGCCGGCCCGGATCTTGAGGTCGGCCTTGTCCAGCGGGCCGCCGGAGATGATCTCGGCCACCTTGAGGCCGGGCCCGGCGAAATCGTAGTCCAGGAAGAGGCCCAGCGCGGCCGTCGCGTCCGCCGTCGGCGGTCCGCTGCGGCGAGATAGTAGCAGCCCGTGTGCGAGACGTTCATCTCGCCCAGCAGCTCGCTGACCATCTCGGCGTAATCGTAGTTGTTGTCGATGTAGGGCAGGAACTTCCGGTAGACGCCGTAAGTACGAGTCCCAATCGGCCCCGTAGAGGTCGGCGACCAGCATCTTCTGCTTCATCTGCCGCCACATGTGGTCGTACATGTAGGCCTTCTCGGCGGTCTGGTCGAGGACCATCTCGCCGCCGATGGCCACGGGCTCGGACTTGCCGCTCTCGGGGTCGATCTTCAGGACCCGCCCGTCGGCGAAGACGAACAGGGCCTTGCCGTCGGCCGAGAGCTCCATCCCGCGTCTGGTTCGCGCCCAGCTTGGAGAAGAGCTTGGTGTCGCGCGTCCGGGTCTCGGTCATCCACAGGTCGTAGCCCTTCTCGAAGCGGGCCAGGTAGAAGAGCTTCTCGCCGTTCTTGGTCAGGGCCATGTCGGCGATGTCGGCCGAGTGGATGGTCAGGCGGACCTTGCGCCGGTCGATGCCGTCGAGCTCGAAGACGAGGTCCTTCTTGGGCTCCTCCGGCTTGACCGCCGCGTCCTTGGCCTTGGGCTTGTCCTTGTCGGCCTTGTCCTTTTCCTCCTTGGCCTTGTCCTCCTGCTCCTTGACGAGGGCGAACTCCTCCTTGGACAGGCGGAACCGGTCGTAGGCGGCCCGGGTGAAGAACATGCCGAAGACGTCGTATTCCCTGGACGAGCCGTCGGTGTTGACGGCGCCCTCCCTGGGATTGGCGTAGGTCATCATCGTCCCGTCCATCCCCCAGCGGGGCATGAAGACGCCGAAGCCGTTCTTGGTCAGGTCGACGACCTTGCCCTTGCCGTCGCTCGAAACGAGCCCGACCTGCGGGGTGAACAGGCGGACGAAAGCGAACTGGACCAGGAACCACTTGCCGTCGGGGCTCCACTGGTAGGTCTGGTCCCCGTCGGCGTAGGAATAGTTGTACCTCGGCGGGCAGGATCATCCGGGTCTGCTTGGAGGCCAGGTTGACGACCTTGAGGACGACGCGGTTCTCGAGGTAGGCGACCTCCTTGCCGTCGGGCGAGAACTCCGGCTGGAACTCCTCGGCCGCCGTGGCCACGACCGGCTCCTCCTTGAGGACGGTCGAGGCGAAGAAGTAGGGCTCTTCCTTGCGCACGATCGAGGCCGTGTAGACGTTCCAGTTGTTGTCGCGCTCGGCGGCGTAGACGAGCGACCGGCCGTCGGGGCTGAAGCTGACGCTGCGCTCCTGGCCGGGCGTATTGGTGACGCGCTTGGTCAGGCCGCCCTCGACGCTGCCGACGAAGATCTCGCCGCGGAAGACGTAGGCCATCTCCTTGCCGTTCGGCGAGAGCCGCATCTCGGTGATGCCGCCGCCGATGGGCAGCGTCCGCTCCAGCACCTGGCGGCCGTCCTGGGCGATGCGGATGTCGACCTTCTTGGGCGCCGCCGCGCCGGCCTTGGTGTAGATCTCGCCGTCGTAGCCGAAGCAGAGGAGCGCCGCTCTCGGCGCGGGTCAGGAAGCGGACCGGGTTCTTGGTGAAGTCGGTCACGGCCGTCGAGACCGCCGGCTTGCTCAGCGAGCTCTTGATAGACGTTGAAGGAGCCGCTCTGCTCGCTCAGGTAATAGAAATCGTCGCCGTTCGCGTCGAAGACGGGATTGCGGTCCTCGCCCTTGAACGTCGTCAGCTGGGTGTTCTTCTTCGTCTTCAGGTCGTAGACCCAGATGTCGCGGGTGATGGCCGAGGTGTGGTGCTTGCGCCACTCGCTCTCGTAGCCCTTCTGGTCGTGGTAGATGATCTTGCCGCCGGCCGGATCGACCGTGGCCGCGATGGCCGGCTGGGTCAGGACGAGGGCGGCCTCGCCGCCGGCGACCGGGACGCTGTAGAGCTCGGGAAAGGTGCCCATGGGGAACTGGACGTTGGCCGCCGTGTCCTGGCGGGCCGAAGTGAAGAGGACGCTCTTGTCGTCCGCCGTGAAGCCGCTGGGGACGTCGGACGGCGGAGTGATAGGTCAGGCGCCGGGCCTCCCCGCCCTCGGCCGGCATGACGAAGACGTCGAAGTTGCCGAAGCGGTCGGAGGCGAAGGCGATCGATCTTCCGTCGTGGCTCCAGACCGGGGCGTAGTCGTAGGCCTCGCTGATCGTCAGGGGGAAGGCCTGGCCGCCCGCGGCCGGGACCTTATAGATGTCGCCCTTGTAGCAGAACAGGATCGTCCCGCCGTCGGGCGAGACGGCCGGATACCTCAGCCAGAGCGGATGGTCCTGGGCCGCGAGCGGAAGGGCCCCGGCCAGGACGGCCGTCAGGAGCAGGGACAGAGAGGACGGATCTCAGAACGGATCGGCGGGAAATCGGCATGGATTCCTCCAATAAATAGAGAGAATCTGTTGATATAGACGCCGGAAGCCGGGTTTTAGTTCCTCTCCGGTCGGCCGGCCTCATCTTATTACCGGCGGGGAGGATATTCAAGGACGGCGCGGGTCTTATGTCTTTCCGGGAGCGTAGAGCTCGAAGTCCCAGATCGACGGGCCGCCCGCCGCTTCGAGGACGTGGAGCCGGACGTACCGCCCTTTGGCCGGCGGGAAAGAGGCGGCCAGGCCCGCGGTCCCGATCGTCGCGCCCCGGTAGAAAGGCCGCCACGGCTCCCCGGGGTCATCGCGGGATTCGAGCGCGAACGACCGCACCCGGTCCCAGCCCTCGCTGAGGTAGACGCTGTCGAATTCGCGGACGGCCCCGAGATCGACCTCGAGCCAGCACTCGCTCACGGCGTCGTCGGTCGCCCAGCGGGTATTGGAATCGTCGTCGACGGCCCCGGCGGGCGCGTAGTCCTTCGTCGTTTCGATAGACGTTGGACGCCGTCGCCGCCGCCCCCAGGGTCAGCGAAGGCCTGATCAGGGACGGATCGGCCAGGGCCGCTTTCATCTCCATCAGGCGCTTGGCCGTCGCCTCCGGGATGCGGCCCGTCTTGTCCGGGGCCAGGTCGAGGAGGAGATTGGCGCCCTTGTCCACGGTCGACCGGTAGCGCCTGACGAGGGTCCGGACGGACTTGAGCGCGTCCCCGGGCTCCCAGAACCAATGATGGGCCAGGGTGTCGCACGTCTCCATCGGCAGGTAATAGGTCTTCCCCCGCACGGAGATCATCGGGTTGTGGCCGGCCGGCGGCGGAGGGGTGACCTCGCCGTTGTTGATGTCTTTCGGCCAGAGCGGGACCGGCGGGAGGTCGTATTCCCGGTGGGCATAGGTCGGGGCCAGGGCCCGGACCGCGCTCCCGTCGACGAAGCCCTGGTTGAGAAGGACCAGGCAGTCGGGTTGGAGGGACTTGATCTTAGCGTAGAGACGGGCCAGGACCCCCTCCGTGTCCGGCCCCATGTCCCAGGGAATGTCCAGCCAGAGCTCGGTGATCGGACCGTAGCCGGTCAGGAGCTCCTCGATCTGCCCGCGGCAGAAGGCCTCGTAGTCCTCGGGCGTCCGCGCCCACTGGTTGACCTTGTCCCAGCCCAGCAGGTAATAGAACCCCGGCTTGACCCCGTGCCGGCGGCAGGCGTCGACGAAGGCCCGGACGACATCGGTCTTGTCCGGTCCGGACTCGACGTCGTAAGCCGTGAGCTTGGAGTCCCAAAGGGCGTGGCCGTAGCAGTGCTTGGTCGTCAGGATCGCGTATTTCATGCCGCCCTCGCTCGCGACCCGGATCCACTGGTCGACATCGAGAGCCGTCGGCGCGTATTCCTTCGCCTGGGCCGACACGGCGCCGAACTCCTCCTTGGTGAAGGTGGACATGCCGAAGTGGATGAACATGCCGAAACGCAGGGCCTCCCAGTCGGCCAGGACCGCGTTCCGCCCTGTCGCGGGGGACCGGCCGCCGGAAGAGCAGGCCGCCGCCGCGGCGACGGCGAGAAGCAGGATCCAGGCCAGGGAAGCCGGACGGAATCGTCGACGGGATTCGATGATCATAGCGGCGCCCTCCATCCCTGTATTATTCATAAAAACGCCCGATTCCAAAATGGGGACATGCCCCCCGTAGTACGTGTCCCCGCTTTGGAAACGGCGTTTTTGGCGCGGTCAAAGGAGCTCGTGGATGACCAGGACCTGGTCCCGCCCCGCAGGATAGAGGCCGGCATAAACCACGGGGCCGGGCCGGTCCAAAGCAGGGGAACCCCGGTCCCGCCCCTGTTGGCATTGTGGCACAAATAATGCATATGCGGTTGGATACCATGGAAAAGAACGATCGCCGCAAAAAAGACGAAAACGTGGGTTATGTGCTTCTGTATCTGGCCTTGGTCAAGAGGGGTGAATTTATTTTCGCCTCCGACGAAGCCCCGAAGAGGGAGTGGAACCCGGCGGAAGCGACGCCCCGCCATAAAGCCGGCTGACAGAGGCGCCCGCGGGGATCGCCTTTTCCGCGATCTCGGCCAAATCGGCTTGCGGGTCTCCGAACAGTGACGGCGGGATGCCGCCGCCCGCCTTGATGATCTCCAGAGCGACCAGGAACTCTTTCGTCCGGCCCAGGTTCGCGACCGCCCGCAGCGTCCCTTCGCGGTAATATCCCGCCAGCACTTTCTGCGCCTCGAGATCGCCGCGCAGGACGACGCGATCGAAAGCGCCCGCGTAGCCCGCGTACTTAATGGAAACGTCGTGCTGGTTCGTCCAGAAAAAGGGGATCTCCCGGTAGGCCTCCTCGATGCCGGCCAGGCCCAAGGCCGCGTGACGTCCCTGCCGCTCGGCTTCGACCCAATGCTCCACGCGCCGAGGCTTCGCCGGTCAAGGGGTCCGGGACGAGGGCGATGTCGCCCACGGCGAAGATGTCCGGGTCTTGGGTCCGGAAACCGGCGTCGACCGGGACCGCGCCGTTGACGACGAGGCCGCTTCTCTCGAGATAGCTGATGGCGGGGACGACGCCGATGCCGGCCACGACGACCTGGGCGCCGATCCGTGACCCGTCCGAAAGGACCAGACCGCTCACCTTCTTGCCGCCGGAGATCTCCACGGCCGTCTTCCCGAGATGGAAAATGACGCCCTTTTCCTCGTGCCTGCGCTTGAGGAACGCGCCGAGCTCGGGGCCGAACACGCGGGCCATGAGGACCGTTTCGGGCGCGACCACGTGGACCTCGAGGCCCCGCGAGCGGAGCGAGGCCGCGACCTCGAGCCCCAGGAAGCTGCCGCCGATGACCGCCACGGTCTCGGCCCCGGCGAGCGCGTCGATGATGGCGTCGGCGTCGCGAAGGCACCTCAAGACGAAGGACCCCTGCCGGCGGGCGCCCTTGATCGCGGGCACCCTCGGCGTGCCGCCGGTGGCCAGGAGGAGCTTGTCGTAGCGGAGCTTGCGGCGATTGGAGAAAGAGACCGTCTTCTTTTGCCTGTCGACGCCGGTCGCCCGGTGCTCCCCCAGGATCTCGATGCCGAGCTCGCAGATAGACAGGCTCCGGCTCGAGGACGAGCTCCGCTCTCGCCGTGTCGCCGGCCATGAATCCCTTGGAGAGGGAGGGCCGGTCGTACGGCAGATCGGCCTCCGCCGTGGCCATCATCACCCTCCCGGCGAAGCCGTTCCTTCTCAGCGCCAGCGCCGCGTTGAGGCCGCCCGCTCCCGCTCCGAGGATGAGAACGGTCCGGTCGTCCTTGCCATGGGGAAGGGAGCGCTTTTCCGCCGGGATCTTCCGGACATAGACGTCGCCGGCTTCGATCTTCGTCTCGTAGCGGGCCAGGTCGTCGAGCGCGGGAGGCGCCTGCGCTTGTCCCGACCGGACATCGAATCGCGCCGTGTGCCAGGGGCAGGTGATGATATGGTCAAGGAGCCGGCCTTTCTCGAGAGGCCCGCCGTAATGGCTGCACTTTCCGCCCATGGCGCAGACGCGGCCCTCGCTCCGCGTCAGGAATACGGCCCGCGTGCCGGCCCGCGCGCCGAACGGCGATCCTTCCTTGAGCTGGTCTTCGGCCGCGACCTTGTGCCACTTGTTCTTCGTTGTCATGGCTCTCCCCCCTCGCTTCAACTGAAGCCGATATCATTCTATCAGATCGACAGGAACCCACCGGGCGCCAAGCTCGTGGCGAGCATGACCATGTTGATCTCGCGATGCTCGACCCAGGTCGAGGCTTTCCGATTCTCGGGGTTCATCCAGAACCGCTCGATCGCGTCCCGGAAGGGCAGATACTTCCGGAGAGACTCGATCCGCCGGCGGGGACGGCCCGGGCAGGCTGGCTCCCGCTTCGACGGCTTCGCCCAGGCTTTCGACCGCCGAGAGCCCGATCGACAGTCCGAGCTCGCGGAAGGCCAGGCGGCGCTCCGCCGGCTCGTCCGGAGCGAAGGTCATCGACCAGGCTTGCGTCCCCTGAAGGGCCCAGTCCAGGATGTTCTCGAGCAAGCGGCCGCGGCTCTGGCCGTCCGGGAGCGCCAATTGCCCGAGCCGCCAGGCATCGGACAGGAGCCCGCCGATGCCGAGCGGATCGTCCGTGGCCAGGTCCAGGCCCGCGCCGCGGAGGATCCCCGCCATGTCCGCGATCTCGTCGTTCAGGCCGGGAAGCGAAGAGCCTCCGAGATCCGACGCCGCCGCCTGGAGCTCGCTGTAAGTGACGAGGCCGTCCAGGGGATCGTGCTGGCCCATGGAAGAGACGAGCGGACGCGAGAGGTCGACGCTCATCTTCCAGAACATCCTCTTCGGACCGCCGCCGGAAGGGGCGTACGTGAACCGGGCCTGGGCCGTCTTGGCCAGCTCGATCGCCCAGCCGAGATAGGCCGGATCGTTGGTCGCGCGGCTCACCCGGCTCAGGGCGTGCATCCATTTCGTCAGGTAATGGTAGTACTGTCCGTCCCGGTCCCATTCCAGGCGCTCGTTCACGGGCTCGCCCGGCCGGCGCTCGTTCAGCGGCTTTCCGATCCTCAAGCCTCCCCGGGTCGGATGCCGCGCTCCTTCCTCTTCGTCAAGGCCGCTGATCCAGCCGCTCTTGGTGTCGTCCGCGCGGTGCCGGCCGAGGGTCCGATGGACCTGGTCGACGAGGGAGAGCGCCAGATCCAGGTATCGTCTGTCGCCCTCCAGGCCGAAGAGCCCGAGGAAGTTGCAGACCGCGAAGGCGTCGGTCCAGAGATAGCGCTTTGGAGGGTGGCCGGCCGGCTCGAGCCCGGTCAGACGCGCGAAATCCCGCATGAGCGTCCGAACGAGGGCGGGGCCGGCGTTTCTGTTCATTCCGCGACCGGGACCTGGCACCATGACCTAAGGAACCGACGGATTTCCAAACAATACTATTTATTATAGCGCAAATGGCCGTGGCCGGACCTGCAAGAAGGCTGTTATAAGGGTACCCGCAGATTGCCCGATCCTTGACTTCGGGCCTGCGAATATCTATCCTGGTTTTATGAAAAAAATCACCCTGCTCTCACTGTTGCTGGTGCTCGTCTCAGCGGCTTTGGCCGAGGTCCAGTTCAAGGGCACATTGGACCAGGCGGTGGCCAAAGCCAAGAGCGAGAATAAGCTGGTCCTGGTCGATTTTTATTCCTACACGTGAGGAAGCTGCAAACTGCTGGGTCAGCAGTTCTACGATAATCCCAAGTTCAAAGATTACCTCGACAAGAACTTCGTCGTGTTTCGTGCGGTCCTGCAAGAGCCCGAGGGCCGGGCGGTCTTCGACAGATTCCATATCAATGCCACCCCAACGACGATGGTCCTCGACGGCGCCGGAGCGGAGGTCGACTGGATGGTCGGCTACCGGCCTCCCGCCGAAAACGTCCGGAAATCACTGGACGGGATGCTGAGCGGAACGGGCACATTCCAGTCGCTGTCCGCCGCGTACGGTAAAAACCCGAAAGACGTCGCTACGGTCTTCCTGCTCGCCCGCAAATACAACACCCGCTACGACATGAAAAGGGCCGAAGAAAAGTACAGGGAGGTCATCGCCCTCGACCCGGACGGCAAGGCCGGGACGTTTACGCACGATTCCTATAAAGTGACGGCCCCCTACACCGAGTTCGCCGAATTCGCCCTGGCCAGGACGGCTCTCGAGGAGCGGCAGAAGCCCGATCTCGCCCCGATGAAGACTTTCCTGGCGAAGCACCCCGGCAGCGCGCTCACGAAGCAGGCTTACGATTTCTTGGAAGACTACTACGGTTCCCGGGCCCCCAAGGAGGAGGCGTCCGCGTTCTTCGCGGAGTACGCCGCGAAGTTCCCGGCCGACCCGATGGTCCTCTACAGCTGGCTGTCGCGCATTGTCAGGGACAAGGAACCGCTCGACAAGGGGATCGAGCTGGCCGCGAAGATCGAGGAGATGACGGAGTTCAACCCCAGCCCGGACATCAATCAGCTCCTCGCCCAGTTCTACGCCCTCAAGGGCGACAAGGCCAAGGTCGAGGAGCTCTACGGCCCGACGTTCATGGAGGATCGTGTCAGCGGCCTCGCCTACAGTCTCGTCGGTTACGCCAACTACTGGCTTGAACAGAATGCCAACCAGGACAGCGCCCTGGCCATGATCGAGACGGCCGTCAAGCTCGAGCCCGAGAATGCCTCGATCCTCCAGCGGGCGGCCGGCGCCTATGCCAAGATCGGCCAAGAGGACAAGGCCCTCGCCCTTTACGGACCCGCCTTCGCCCAGAAGAGCCGGGATGACGCGATGGCGCTTTGGCAATACGCCGGCTTCTGGGCCCGGCAGAACAAAAACCTCGATGATGCCCTCGCTGCAGCCAAGAGGTCCGTCGCGCTCATGCCGGGCCTTAACTACCTGTGGAACACCCTTAGCCTCGTTTATGAAAAGATGCTGAACTACCCGGAGGCGATCAAGGCGGCGGAGAAGGCGATGGAGACGTCTCCCGAATCGGCCAAGGGGATCTATAAAAAGACCATCGATCGGCTCAAGGCGGCCCAAAGCAAGAAGTAACCGCGTGGGGCGGGGCCAGGAATAGCTTTACGGGCTCGCGGGCTCCGGTGACGGCGGTCAGGACCTCGCCGCTGTGGATGTCCACGGTCATGGCCGCGTGGCCATCGCCCTCGCGGCCGGTGATGAAGACGAACCCGCGGCCGCCGGCCCATTGAAAGCCGTCGAGCTTCAGGCCCCGGATCGTCGCGATCTCCTCGGGCGGGCGGTTCCACCACACGTATTCCACCCGGACGGCCGGGCCGCCCTCGAGCTCGGTCTCGTAGACCGACAGGGAATGGCTCTTGCTGAGCACGAAGTCCCAATCATCGGAAGCGACATAGGAAGGCAGGCCCTCCCAATGGGGAGAGGCCTCGAGGCCGGATGAGCCCGTAGCGGGCCGGCTTGCCGTCCCGGCTTCCGATGAGGACGAGGAGCCGCCCCTCGTCCGAGGAGACGGGTTCGGCGCCGCTTCCCGCGTCAGAGCGCCAGCGGAGGGTCTCGGGCCTCAGTCCCTCGGGGATCTTCACCCGCCGGATTTCCGCCCTCGCGGGCGGCAGGGGGATGAGAAGGAGCTCCCACGCGAGCTCCGGTCCCGTCCGGGCGATCGCCGCGCCGAGCTTCCGGCCGGGCCCGGCCACGGCGTCCACGAAATCGAAGCTCGAGGCGACGACGGCCGCCTCCCTCGTCCTTTCCGGCGCGGCATAAAGAAGGTCATGCCCGGAACGCGAGGTGCGGCGCTTGGCGAAGAGCGAGCCGTCGTCCTGCGGATAGAAATCGCCGATCCCCTCGAGAAGGACTTCCCTATTCGTGCCGATCAATGAGCACTGCACCAGGCGGCCGTTGAGGTTGGGGTCCGCATCCTCCCTTTCCAGAACAAGGGCGGAAGCCGCCCAGAGCTCCAGGGGGCCGCCGTAACGGAAGGACTTCTCTCCCGCGGTGTAGAGGTATTCCCGGCCCTGCGGCTTGGTTCTCAGGACGAGGCGATGTCCCGGCGTCCGGACCTGGGCGACGGCCTCGCCGGGCCTGTTCAAGCCCAGCCCGGCGTCGGGCCATTCGACCGCCGTGGAGCTGACGATCTCGACGAGGCTCGGGTCGAGCTTGAGCCTCCGGGCCAGGTCGTTCCGGCAGGACTCCGCTATCGAAGGAGGGCCCGCCTCCGCGACTTCCTGTTTGATCGGCGACGGACACGCCAGGAGAAGCGCCGCCCCGGCGAGGGCCAGGAACGGATAGCTCTTCCTCATGCGAGGCTCACCACTTCTCGGACATGATCTCGTTCCGCTTGACGCGATACTCGTCCTCCGTGACGAGGCCGTCCTTCTTGAGCGCCTCGAGCTTCCGGAGCCTCTCGTCGAAGTCCGGGACAGCCTTGGCGTCCGGCGTCTTCGGCTCGACGTCGATCTCGACGACCCCCTTGCGGCTCGTGAGATTGTAGATGCCGTAGGCGATGATGACGCCAAGGACGAGGAACCACAGGATCATGAAGCCGATGGCCGGCCCGGACTCGCCGCCGCTGTCCTTCGTCACGATGGTCAGAAAAAAGATCCCAAAGAACACCATGGCCACAGCCACGACCAGGCCCATGATGGTCACCGCCCGTGTCGGCCGGACTCGCATCTTGTTCTGCATGGGGTCCTCCTTCTTAATAGGGCCGTCGTCGGGACGGCCGCCCGCCGCGATTATCTCACGTCCGGCCCGCGTTCGCCAGGACGGATCCCCTCCGGGAGGTCCTTCATTGACAGAAGACCCGCCAAAATGTATCTTCCCTCCGACTAAACGATTGTTTCGTTATCCACCGTGCCGCCGCTTTCGAGCCCGAGGAGAAATATCATGAGCCGTCTATCCGCGAGGACGATCCTGCCCGTCGGGATCCTGGTCCTGCTGTCCCTATCGTTGCCCGCCTGGGCCCAGGACGAAGAGCCTCCCGTTCCGGCCCCCGCGCCGGCTCCGGCGCGGTTCGTCACCCTGTCGCTCGGACCGACGACGGCCTTGGCCGAGAAGCCCGGCCTTTTCGAACGGGTCCTGTTCGAGCCGCCGGACGGAGCGCTCGACCCGCGCTGACGCTGACGCCGGGAGACGTTTGGGAGATCGGCATGGACCTGGCCATCGAGCTCGGCCGGAAGGACCCGTCCGAGAGGTGGGGGGCGATCCGCCGCAACCTCGGCCTGGCGCCGGACGACAAGACGGATCTCGTCCTCTGGAGAGAGGTCGTGGACGATCTCCTGACCATGCTCGGGACACTCTCGCAGGGAGACGGGCAGACCCGCCCGAACTTCGGGCTCCGGGTGGCCTTTCCCGGGAACGCCACGGTCAGCGAGTCCTCCCCCGACGTGGCGCTGACCTTCAACTCCGGAAAGAGGGCCGACCCCAAAAAACCGAACGCCGCCGCGGCCGAAGAGGATCCCGAAGAGAGATTGATCGCGGCCCTTCTCAAGGCCGTGACCGGGGTCGAGGGATCCGTCCGTCTTGTCGGCCCCGACGGCACTCCGGTCGCGGGGAACTGGCTGTCGAAGTTCCCGGACCTGACGCTCCATCTGCGCGACAAAGAAGGGGACGAGAAGGGCATCGTCAAGCTCAAGGACCATCCCACCTACGCCTTTCCGCGGCTGGCGGGCGTCCCCGACCTGGGGGGCGATTATTGGCTGGAGCTGACCGGAGGCGAGGCCGGCGCTGCCTGGCCCGAGGGCGGGCCCGGGATGTATGTCCCCGTCATGGAAGCCGCTTACGTGCCGGTCCGGCCGGGCATGCGCACCCGCCAGGACCTGACGCTGAAGCTGGTCGAGGCCGCCGACCGGCCGCGGCTGGAGGAAAAGGGGATCAAAGAGAGGGTCGATTTCGATAAATCCATCGATTTGCCGGGATTGGAGGGCGCCGAGACGTCCGTGAACGACGCGGTCAGCGTGATAACCGGGGCATTCCCTCTCCTCGGCCCCATCCTCAGCCAGCTGCCCGCGAACCCGGGCATCCATTTCGGGGTCATCCAGACAAAGGACGACGGCCCGCAGCTCTTCTTCTCGGCCCGGTTCAAGTTCAGGGCCGAGACGCACGACCGGAGCCCGCGTTTCGTCTCCAAGGGGACGATCCGCTTTCAGGTCATGACCGCCGCGGCCGGCGAGGGGCAAAAGCCCGCGCACTACGTCAAGGTCATCTGGTGCGGTCGCGCCAGCGCCGCCGAGCTCTCTCTCGCGAGCCGTCCCGTGTCCAGGTTCCCCTTGGGACTGGGCATAGGGGTCGCCCCGTCGATGAGCCCTATCCTCTATTCCGCGGGACTCAGCTACAAGGTGATGAAAGGCCTGGAGATCTACGCCGGCGCGGGCTTCCGGGCGGCCAAGGAAGACGTCGCGGAGCCGTACTCCCGGACATCGTTCGTCTACGGCCTGACCCTGGACGTGCAGAGCCTCGTCGATATCGTCGCCAAGGCCGTCGGGAAAGAGGACTACTGAGGCCTCGAGCAGCCGCGCCTCGGGAATTGACATAACTCCCCGCTTGGCGTATATATCAATGCGATATGTATCGAATTGATATATTGGAGCCACCGCTCCGGGGCGCCTCCCGGCGGGCCATTCTCGGCCTGCTATCCATTGAGCCGATGTCGGGCTACGATCTTCGGCAGCTGGCCGGCGCGGGTCTGGCCCATTTTTGGCGCTTGAGCTACGGCAGCATCTACCCGACGCTGCGCCGTTTGACCGCGGAAGGCCTCGTCGAACGGCGCGTCGCGCCGAGGCGCGCAGGGGCGAACCGCATCGTCTACTCCCTGACCAAAAAAGGAGCGCGTTCCGTCGACGGATGGCTGGCCGAGCCGAGCCCCGACGAGCCGCCCATCCGGAGCGAGTTCCTGCTCAAGATCTTCCTGGGGGCGAGAGGCGGCCGCGACGCGGTCCGCGCGGAGCTCGATCGGTTCCGCAAGCGACAGACCGACATCCTGGCGCGATTGGCCGAGGCCGAAGCCCTGATCGCCGCCGGCCCGAAGACCGAAGCGGCCTTCTACTGGAAATTGACGCTTCGCCGCGGGGTACGCGTGGCCCAGGCTCGCCGAGAGTGGGCTGAAGAATCCCTGGCCGCGATCGCGGCCCGCCGCCGCGACCGAAAAAAGGAATCAACATGAAATCCCGCAATCCTTGGCTCATTACTCTCCTGACAGGCGTGTTCTTCGTTCTCGTCTACGTCGCGGCCGTGACGACGGGGATCCCCCTCCCGGAGCGGCTCTCGCTGGCCCTCGTGTTCCTCATCGCCCCCGCGGCGATCATCGGCGCCTTGTCGATCCGCCGGTGGCTGGGGAGCATTCCCACGACGCCTTTTCGGAGTCTCGTGATCGACGCCGGCACCGTCTTCCTGGCGATCGCCTTCGCCTTCTTCGATCTCATGCTCATCGTCCAGCAGACCGTCCGGTTCTTCTATCGCGACCTACTGGCCGCGGCGGAGAACACGGCCGCCGCCGAGACGCTGCGCCTGGCCTACGGCCTGGTCAATCCCGTCCAGCTGGGCATCGACATCGCCTTTGACGTGTTCTATTGCCTCGGGATCGTCCTCATCTCGGCCGCGATGTTGGCCAAGGGCAAGATCGAGCGGGTCATCGGCTGGTTTGGGATCGTGGCCGCTTCAGGCTTGCTGACCTTCAACCTCTGGACGTTTCCGAGGCCTCCCGCCGATTCGGGCCTCGTCGACCTCGGCCCGGCGACGGCGGTCTGGTGGATCGCGGTCATCGTCCGGGTTGCCCTTTCCAAGCGCGTGAGGAGCGGGGGCTGAGCGAACTCGACAGAACCGGCCCGTTCTCCGACTAATCCCTTGGGAGTATGAACATGAAGCCAAGATCGCTCATCGCCGTCGTCTGCGTGTTCCTTATGGCCGGTCTCGCCGGCTGCGTCAGCGTCGAGAAGCGCTACAAGAAGGGCCAGGAGCTCGAGGCCAAGGGCCGGCTGGAAGAGGCGGCCCAGCGCTACATCACCGTCCTGACCAAGGACCCGAACATGGAAGAGGCGCGGCGGAGCCTGGCCGACGTGGGCGCGCGCGTGGTCGACGAGTACCTGGCGCGGGCCCGCGCGGACGAGGCGGACGGACTTTATGAGAACGCCGTCGCGGCGATCAACCGCATCGACGGCTTGCGGGGCCGCGCGGGCCAGGTGGGGGTCCCCCTCGCCGTGCCCGACGATTACGCGGACTTCCGCCGCGGCACGGTCGACGCCGCCGTCGTTTCCCTCTTCCGGCAGGGCGAGGACCTGGAGGAGGCGGGGAATTGGCCCGACGCCCTGCGGACCTACGAACGGATGGCCCCTTATCCTCTCACTTCGGAACAGCGGTCCCGCGTGGACGGGTCCCGGGCCCGGATCCTCATCGGGTGGGCCGAGCAGGACATGGCCGGAGGGTCGTTCCGGGCCGCCTACGGGCACGCCCAAAACGCCCTGGGTATCTACGGCCCCGAGAGCGAGGCGGGCGCCGGCGGCCGGGCCATCCAGAAGGCCGCCCTGGACGCCGGGACGATGACGGTCGCCGTCCTCCCCTTCTGGACCGGTCCGGCGACCGGCGACAGGCCGCCCCGGGACTTGGAGAGCCGCCTGTACGACACCCTCCTCTACGAATACATGGCCGCCCCGGTCCTGTTCGTCGGCCCGATCGACCGCGGGGAGATCCATCGGGAGATGACCCGGCTTCGGGTCAGAAGCGGGGAGATCCCGGTCCGGACGGCCGGGACGGTCGGACTGGCCTTGGACGCCGATTTCGTCGTGGTCGGCTGGATCGCGTCCTACCGGCAGGAAGACGGAGCGCCTCAGGAAACAGCCCGGCAGGCCCCTCTACGCGGGGACAGGTCGAAGAGCGCCGCTTACACGGAAAAGCGATACACGGTCAAGCTGACCGGCGAGGTGACATACAGGATCATCGAATCGGCTTCGAGAAGGGTCGTGGACGAGGAGACGGTCGCCGCCAACGCCTCGGCGGCCTTCAGGCGGGCCCGCTATGACGGGGACCCCGCCGCGCTCGATCTTTCCCGGGACGAGCGGAAGCTCTTCGACAGGGAAGAATGGCGCCGGGTCGAGGAAGAGCTCCAGGCCAACCTCATCAAGAAGCTGGCCGAGAGGATGTCCGCGAGCGTTTTCGAAAGGGTCCTGAGCTTCGTCAGATAACGCGGAAAAACGGCGCTTCCCGGCTGCTCGGCACCCTCCTCAGATCGACCGGATCTCATAGCGAGAGTCCGGTCGTAGCCCGCGAATTGGCGAAAAAGCTATTCCTTATCAATAATTTATGATTATTATTAATATATTTATTTAGTATTATTGATTTTTTTAATTATTTATCGTATATATATTGTGTATATGAATTAAGGAATAATAAAAATGATCCAAGAATGGCAAGAATTGACCAAATTGACGAGAGGCGAAGCCTTCACGATCGAGAAAGTGAAGATGGCCGATCGGGCGATCTCGATCGAAGGCAGCTTCGCCCTCCCTCCCCTGGCCAAGCTGACGGTGGAGGATCAGCTCTTCGTCACCGCCTTCGTGCGCAGCCACGGCTCGATCAAGGAGATGGAGGCTCTCTTCGGCATCAGCTACCCGACTGTCAAGAACCGGCTCAACGCCATCTCCGCTCAGCTTCCCTTCGTGGACGTCAATCCGCCGTCACCCGGGAAAGACGTCCTCGACGAGCTCGACAAGGGCGATATCTCGGTCGAGGAAGCCCTCAAAAGGCTGAAAGGTTGAATCCCATGATGCCGATGCTCGTGCGTTTCAAGATCAAAGAGCCCGGCCGGCGCGGTTTCGGGCTTTGGTTTCCGATCATCCTCATCTGGATCCTGCTGGCCGCTCTGATGCTCGTCCTCCTCCCCGTCCTGCTCCTAGGCGCACTGGTGACTTGGCCGAGCGGCCCGGGGCCGAGGCTCCTTCTCGTCTATCCCCTGCTCTTCTCGGTCCTTTGGAACCTGGGCGGCCTGACCATCGACGTGGAACAGAAGCAGCGCATGCTTCTCATCGATTTCATCTAGATCGCAATATAAAGGAGAACCCGATGAACGAAGAACGACGCAAGATCCTGGACATGCTGGCTCAAGGCAAGATCACGGTCGACGAGGCCGATAGGCTCATGGCCGCCGTCGGCGAGACCGGACCCGGGACCGGAGCCACGGCGGGAACGGACGCCTCCGGGCGGCGCTCCTGGAAGTACCTCCGCGTCCAGGTCGAACCGGGCCCGAATAGCGAAAGCGGCGATAAGGTCAACATCCGGGTCCCGTTCAAGCTCATCCGGGCCGGACTCAAATTCGCCGCCTTCATCCCCCGCGAGGCCCACGCCAAAGTCAATCAGGCCTTCAAGGAGAAGGGCATGGACGTCGACCTGGCCCGGATCACGCCGCAGGACCTCGAGGAGATCGTCTCCAACCTCGACGACATGACGGTCGAAGTCGACGGCAAGGACAAGGTCCGCATCTTCTGTGAGTGAAAAAGCGCCGGGCCCTCGACGGGCCCCCGCGCCGTCAGCGGCGGGCTATCGCTTCGGCCACCGCTTTGTCCATGCCTTCGTCGTCCGGGTGGCCGGCGAAGCGGACGCGCCCGTTCCGGTCGATGACGAAGCTCATGGGGAGCCGAAAGACCGCGCCTTCCGTGCCGCCGGTGTCCCAGGCGCGCTCCATGGACAGGTCCGCGTCAAAGGCGATCCTATATTCCATCTCCGCGCCCCGCGTCTTCATGAAGGCCAGCAGGGCTTCCCGGCCATTCCATTCGTGCGACGCGACGCCGATCACGATGAGAGCCTTCGTCCCATACTCCCTTTGGAGCCTGGATAAATGAGGGATGTTCTTGATGCAAGGCCCGCACCAAGTTCCCCAGAATTCGACAAGATAAACGCGGCCCGGCTCGAAGCCGGTGACGGGCTCGCCCTTGATCCATTCATCGACGCTGAGAGGCGGCGGCGTGTCGCCGACCCTTACGCCTTCGTCAGCGCGGGACACGGCTGAAAACGCCAGTAACAGCATCACGGTTATCGCCCTCTTTTTAATGTCCATGTCTTGATAGACTCCCGCACATATCAAAGGGTTGCCCTGGTCGCCTGGAGCGATCGCCAATAGGATATCCGCACCGATTTGGATTACGGCGCAAGAACCGGATAGACGGGGCACGCGGCAAGCCCTATGATAGCCGTCGAGAGGATCAAGATGTCGGACCAGAACCTGGATAGCGCCGGGATGAAGAAGCCCTTCTACGGGGTGGCCACGACCGGGATCTACTGCCGCCGGGGCTGCCCCTCGCGCCGGCCGAATCCCCGCAATGTCCGTTACTTCGCGACCCCGGCCGAGGCCGAACGGGCGGGCTTCCGGTCCTGCAAGCGTTGCCGTCCGGATTCAAATGAAGCTCCCAACCCGAAACTCCGCGTCGCGCTCGAGGCCTGCCGGTCGATCGAGGCGGCCGAAACGCCGCCCTCTCTGGGGGAGTTAGCCGTCGCGGCGGGTCTCAGCCCTTTCCATTTCCAGCGGCTCTTCAAGTCGGTCGTCGGGGTCACGCCCAAGCAGTACGCCATGGAGAAGCGCTCCAATAAAGTGCGGCGGCAGCTGGAGGATGGCCGCGCCATCGCGCCGGCGCTCTATGAGGCGGGATTCTCCTCGACCAGCCGTTTCTATGAGAACGCGGCAGCGACCCTGGGCATGCGGCCGTCGGAGTATCGAAGCGGCGCGCCGGGCGAGCCCATCCGGTTCGCGGTCATCCCGTCTTATCTCGGGCCCGTCCTCGTCGCGGCGACAGGAAGGGGCATCTGCGCCGTCGAATTCGGCCCTTCGGCCAAGGCCCTGAAAGATCGCCTGCGGGCCCGGTTCCCGAAAGCGACGCTCCAGGGACCCGATCCGGGATTGCGGGAGGCCGCGGCCGGGGTCCTGGCCCTTCTGGACGAACCTCGCGAACGCCGGCCCGCCCTGCCTCTCGACATCGAGGGAACGTCATTCCAGCGCCGGGTCTGGCGGGCGCTCTCGCGGATCCCCGCGGGCTCCACGGCCACTTACGCGGAGATCGCGGCCCGCGTCGGCAGCCCCAAGGCCGCCCGGGCCGTGGCCCGGGCCTGCGCCGCGAATCCCGTCGCGGTGGCCATCCCCTGCCATCGGGTCGTGCGCGCGGACGGCGGGCTCGGGGGTTACCGCTGGGGCATCGAGCGCAAAAAGAAGCTCCTGGCACGAGAAGCCCGATGAACCGCGTCTTCGCGCCGGGGTGCGCGCTCGTCCTCTATAAGCCCGAAGCGGCCAGGCGCCTGCGGGAGTACCTGGAAGCGAGGCTCGGCCCGATCGGCGAGCATCTCACGTGCTGCAAGCATGAGCCGGGGCTCCCGGCTGGCACCCAGGTCATCAACGTCTGTCCCGGCTGCGACAAGCGTTTCAGGACGCTCTACGAGGGCGTCACGACGATCTCTCTGTGGGAGATCCTGGCCGACGACCCGTCCTTTCCTTGGCCCGACTACGGCGGCGCCAGGATGGCGGTCCTCGACGCCTGCCCGACGCGCGATCAGGACAGGGTCCACGAAGCGGTCCGGGCCGTGCTGAAAAAGATGAACATCGTCCCGGTGGAGCCCGCGGCGACGCGGACAAAGAGCATTTGCTGCGGCGACAGCTTTTTTGGGCTCATCCCCGCGAGCGAGGTCAAAGAGCAGATGGCAAAGCGCGCCGCGGACATGCCCACGGATGACGTCGCCGTCTATTGCGTTTCCTGCGTCAAGGCGATCCATATCGGCGGGAAGAAGCCGCGGCTCCTGGCCGATCTCGTTCTCGGCGAGGCAACGGCCCCCGGCGTTTGCGAACCCGAGGAATGGCACCGGCTATTGGACGCTTTTATCGAGGCGCACTAGGCCCTATTTGATGGTCCAGCTGTCCATCTCGGACTTGAACACCACGGCTGTCGGGAAGTTGCGGAGGATCGCGGCCCGGTCCAGCGGCTCCTGTCCGGCGCTCGGAAGGTGCGCGGCGATGAACACCCGCGGCCGGATGCCCTTGGTCACGAACTGCGGAGGCTCGGGCATGGCCAGAAAAATGCCGGGCACGAAGGCGAAGTCGATGCGCTCGTCGGGCAGGCCGAGGGCCAGGAGAAGCTCCGGCTTCAGCTCCGAAGGGTCGATGTCCCCGGAATGGAAGAACGTCACGCTCCCGACGGTGACGAGATAGCCGAGATTGACGATCCCGGGAACCCCCGCCGGGGGGATGCCGTGCGACAGCGGCATGGCCTGGATCCGGATGCCGTTCACCTCGAGGGGCGTGCGCTTTCCCTCCGCGGCCTGAAGAGGAAAGACACGGTCCGGGAAGCCCGAGACCTTATCCGCGGCATCCTTCGGCGCCACGAATGAGGCGTTCGGGTGACCCCGCAGGCAGCGGCCGACGACAGCGGCTTTGAAATGATCGCCATGGCTGTGGGTGGCCATGATAAGGTCGAGCCCGTCGAAGGGCGCTTCGCCGGCGATCAGTCGCTGTTCAACGGAGGGCGACGTGAATTCCGTGAGACCGTCGATCAGGACCTTCTTGCCGTCCACTTCGATCAGAAAGCCCGAGATGCCGACGAAGGTCACCGTGTTCTCGCGGGCCTTCGCGGGCTCCTTCGCGGCCAGCATTCCCGCGGCGGCCAAGAACAGGCCCATGATCTTGAACTTCATTGTCACTCTCCCATAAGGGACTACGCCCCCCGGTCACGTGCCGTTTAGATAGGCAATGACTCAACGATCTAGCGGGTGAACGGCGTCCTGAGACGCTCCTCGACCCAGCTCCGGCTCATGGCGATCTTGAACTGGTCGTGCCGCACCGGTCTGTCCGGGGCGATGGCCAGGGCGGCCCGGTAATGCGACAGGGCCTCGTTCCGACGACCCTTGAGGTCGGCGAGAAGTCCGAGCCAGCCCAGGGCTCCGAATCGCCAGACCGGATCGGTCTGCATCCCTTCGGCCTTGGCGAAGCATTCCGCGGCCTCGTCCAAGCGCTTGGCCCCATAGAGGCCGAGGCCGAGCCGGTACCAGATGTCGGCGTTGGCAATGGGCTCTTTCTTCACGGCCTCATAGACCGCCCCGGCGGAGTCGTCCTCCCAGCCGAAGGCCAACGCGGCCGCCGCCGCCTTGGAGATGGGCGGCACGGGGGAAGCGGCCATGGCCAGCCGCTTGCGGGGATCGATGACGACCGCCCGCAGCGGGGCCCGGCTCTTGAGCTCGATCTCGGTGACGGCAAGCGTCCGGTCGGCCCGGACCGTCTGCGTGGTCCCGTCCTCGAACGAGGCCTCGGCCGGCACGGGCATGGCCATGGTCCCGAGACGCTTCAGCCGGATCGCGGTCGTGAAACCGCCTTGGCCGTCCGGCCGGCTGTCGTCCCGCTCGACGGCGTAGCAGAGATATTTGTTCGAGCGGACCCAAGCGTCGAAGAACCAGCCCAAGCTCCGCCCGCTCTCGGCCTCAGCCGCCGCCCGCAGGTCCCGCCAGCCGAAGGGCCGGCCGCCGAAGTCGCGCAGGCAGCGCTTGTAGACGCGGAGGAAGGTCTCCCGTCCGAGGACGTCGTCGAGGGCGAAGACGACGGCCGGGCCCTTGCTGTGGACGACCGTGTTGTTGTAGTCGAATTGGACGGCATTCTCCCGGCCGGGCGGGGCGTCCAGGGCGGTGTCATAGTACATCGGGAGGGCGTTGATGTAATTCCCGATCCATTGGGCGGCCCGGTCCGGATCGAAGCCGCGGAGGGTCATGTACTCGGTGTCCGCGAAGATGCCCAGGGCGATCCAGGCCCAGGAGGGATCGTCCGCATCGAGGACCCACTCGCCCCAGTATTCGTGCCCGATCTCGTGCGAGGTGATGTGCTGCCAGTGCCGGGGCGATTCGCCGTCGACGTAGGTTTCCAGGCCGTGGATGGCCACGATGCCGGTCGCGACCGGGTAGCCGCCCCAGCGTCCCGCTCCGCCGGGGATGATGTTCAAGAACGGGAACGGATAGAAGCCCAGCCATTCCTTGTAGAAGCGGACGGCGTCGGCGGCGGTCTCCAGGCAGACGGCGGCGGCGCGGGCGCCCTTGTCCGTGAAATACGCCGTGATCAGGACGCCTTCGACCTCGCGCGACGCCGATTTCAGGCCGGGGGCCAGATAGAGCCCGAACGACTTGGCGGCCGCGGCCTCATAGCGCCCCGTCTTCGGGTTCAGGCGTCCGCTGGCCGCGATCGCGAAGCCCGCGGGGGCGTCGATCTTGACCGAATAGGCGTCGTGCCCCGGGACGCCGTCCCACCAAAGACACGGATACCAGTCGCTGCCCAGGAAATCCTTCTGTTCTTTCGAGCCGCCGGCGCGCCGGCTGAAGGAGACGGTCAGATCGACCGAGGCGCCCGGGGCGAGGGGCTCGGCCAGCGGGACCATGATCGGCGCCGGCCGTGGGCCGGCTTTCTCCGCGGCCGGAAAAAGACGATGGCCTCCGGCCGAGACCTCGAGCGTCGAGAGAGGGCCGACGGCCCAATCGAAGGCGACGACGCCGAGGGGGTGACGTCCGGTATTCCTCAAGCTGACGGTCTCCCGCCCCTCGACGGAGCCGCCGGCGAGGTCCACGCGGGCGTCGATGACATACCGGCTCGAAGGCCTTTCCGCCGGCGCGTCGAAGGAACCGGCCGCCGGGGACGCCCCGGCCGGCCGCCGCGGCCCGCACGAGGCGGATCCGATAACGAGGAGACAGGCCGAGGCGATGGCAATTGGCGTCATTCGATTCATGATCGTTCTCCCTCTTCTTGGGCTTCGTCCCCGGTCGGGACGATCCCGGCGTTCTCCATCATCAGGATGACCGTCCTCTCGGGGGCGCGGGTCCGATGGGTCGTCCCCCGAGGCACCACCAGCCCCTGACGCGGGCGCAGCTCGAACGAGCGTCCCTCCAGATCGACGAAGAGGCGGCCTTCGATCACGAAGAAGAACTCGTCGTCGGTCTCGTGCTTGTGCCAATGATATTCCCCGCGGATGATGCCCAGCCTCACGACGGAATCGTTGACCCGGCAGAGGGTCTGGTTGTACCAAGCGTCGCGGCAGGCATCAGTCAACGCCGGGACATCGACGAGCTCGAGCGGCCCGTATTTGACGTCGAGATGCGTGACATAAGGGTAGGTCTTGTCGTCTCTCATGGCCAGAGGTTAGCCCCGGGATGGCGGGGTGTCAAGAAGGCCCGCCGAGGATTCAACAGGTCGTGGTAAAATGGCGTCGAAGAGGGTGGCATCGAGACATGAGCCGGATCTTCCTGCTTTCTCCCGCCCACTGCGGAGGGCGCAGGGCCCAGATGGTCCTTCGCCGGCGGGCCCGCTTCGATCTCGCCCGCAGGCTCCGGGGGAAGCGGCGTTCCCTTGGGGGAATTGTTCAGCTTCCTGAGCGGCCTGTATTTCAGGGGCAAGATGGCCTATGCCACGGCGTTCGCCGATCCCCCGGCTTCATGCCCCGGCATTCTCGTCATCACTCCTTGCCGCGGCCTTCTGCCTCCGGAAACCCGGATCTCGGCCGGCGATCTCCGGACCTTCGCGGCCACGGAGATCGGGGAGGACGTCGAAGCGTACGCCCGCCCCCTCTCCCGCGACGCGCGCCGGCTGGCACGGCGCGCCGGACCGGAAACGGAGATCGTCCTCCTCGGCAGCATCGCCACCGGCAAGTACCTCAACATTCTGCTCAAGTCGTTCGGACCGCGCCTGCGGTTCCCCCGCGATTTCGTCGCCCGAGGGGACATGAGCCGCGGCGGGCTGATGCTGCGGCGGGCCGAGGACCGGGAGGAGCTGGAGTATATCCCCGTGGAGGGAGCCGTTCTCCACGGGACAAAGCCGCCGAAGCTCGCGCCCCGCCGCTATCCCCGACCTCCCATACAACAAGTCAAGGAGACCTTCTAATGCCGACGCCCCGCAAAAAGGCCGCCCCGCCGATATCCATCCCCAGAGACCGGAACGAGGTTGTGTTGGACATCGCCGGGCGGCGGGTGAAGCTGACGAACCTCGGAAAACCGTTCTGGCCCAAGCTGGGCATCACCAAGGGCGATCTTCTCCGTTATTACCTGGAGATCTCACCGGTCCTCCTCCCCCACCTGGTCGATCGGGCCATGGTCATGAAGCGCTACCCCAACGGCGCCGCCGGAGAGTACTTTTTCCAGAAGAGGGCCCCGGTGCCGCGGCCGGATTGGATCGAGATCTGTAAGATCAAGCACGCCGCGGGAACCATCGATTTTCCCATCGTCCGCGACCTGGCCACCCTTCTCTGGGTGGTCAACCTGGGCTGCATCGACCTGAATCCCTGGTACGCCCGCTGCGACGACGTCTATCGCCCCGATTACCTTCATTTCGACCTCGACCCGGTGCCGCCGGCCGGATTCGGGAAGGTCCTCGAGACGGCCAAGATCCTCCATCGCGCCCTGGATGCCCTCGGCATGCCGAACGTGGCCAAGACGACCGGGTCGAAGGGCATGCACGTTTACGTCCCCATCGTGCGCGGGCCCCTCCAGAAGGAGGTCTGGACGGTCGCCAAGCGGATGGCCAAAGACCTCGAGAAGCTCCATCCCGGGACGATCACCGCCGAGTACCGGATCGAGAAAAGGCCGCCCGGCCGGGTCCTGGTCGATTACAACCAGAACGCCTGGGGCCGGACCCTGGCCTCCGTGTATTCGGTGCGCCCAAAGCCCCGGGCGACCGTCTCAGCGCCGGTGACCTGGGCCGAGGTCGAGAAGGGCATCCGCATGGAGGACTTCCGGATCGACAACATGCTCGCACGGGTGGCCCGGCGAGGCGACCTCTGGAAGCCGCTTCTCGCGAAGCAAAAGCGTTTCAACCTGCGCAAGGTCCTGACCTCTGAAGAGAAAGAGAGCGGAGAATGAAGGCCCCGGCGCTTCCCATCAAGCCGCCCTACCCGGTGATGGACGCGGAGCTCGTCCAGGAGCTGCCCCGGGGAAAGGATTGGCAGTACGAGCCCAAGTGGGACGGCTTCCGGTGCCTCGCCTTTCGAAGCGGCAAGACCGTCGAGCTGCAGTCGAAGTCGGGCCGGCCCCTGGCCCGTTACTTCCCCGACATCGTCGAAATGCTCGCCTCGCTTCGAGCCGAGCGGTTCGTCGTCGATTCCGAGCTGGTCATCCCTGTGGAAAGGGGGACGTCCTTCGAGGAGCTTCAGCTCCGGCTCCACCCGGCGGCCAGCCGCGTCCAGAAGCTCGCGGCCGCGCACCCGGCCGTCATGATCGCTTTCGACCTGCTGGTGGACGAGAAGGGCCGGTCGCTCGCGGCGGAACCTTTGAGGGAGCGCCGGAAGGCCCTCGAGCGCTTTCACGCGAAATTCGCCAAAAAAGCCGATCGTCTGCGGCTATCGCCGGCCACGGCGGACGTGAAGGAAGCCCTCGGATGGCTCCGTCGCGCCGGCGCCACGCTCGACGGCATCGTCGCCAAGCGGCTCGACCTCGGCTATCGCTCGGGCGACCGGACCGGCATGGTGAAGTACAAGGTCATCCGCACCGTGGATTGCGTGGTGGGAGGCTTCCGCTACCTCGAAGAGACGAAGCTGGTCGGCTCCCTTCTGCTGGGCCTTTACGGCGAGGACGGCCTGCTCCACCACGTGGGCTTCACGTCCTCGATCAAAGACGAGGACCGCAAGGCCCTCACGGCCAAGTTGGAGCGGCTGCGCCGGGCTCCGGGTTTCACGGGCCGCGCCCCCGGGGGCCCGAGCCGCTGGTCGACCGAGAGGACGGGAGACTGGGAGCCGCTGAAGCCGGTGCTGGTGGTCGAAGTGACCTACGATCAATACACCGGCGGACGTTTCCGCCATGGGACCAGGCTCATGCGCTGGAGGCCGGACAAGGCCCCGGCCCAGTGCAAGCTCGATCAGGTCGAAAAGAGATCCCCGACTCCCGGTCCGTTTACGTGGTCTTGACCATCCCGGACTTGAGGGCGTACCAAACGGCCGCGGCGATCCCGCCGCCGATGGCGCCTTCCAAAAGCATCAGGAGGACGGCGCCGATATCCCATCGGAACATCAGCGCGCCCAAGCCGCGATAGCGGATCCCGATGGCGATCCAGCTCACGACGGCATAGACAAAGCCGGCCACCGCGCCGAGAATGGCGCCATTGACGGCGACGCCGAGGATGGCCGGCTTGGCGCCCGATCTGGAAGCTCTGTCCGCATACCAAAAGCCCGCGAACGCGGCCAGGACCCACATCAGGA
Organism: Candidatus Aminicenantota bacterium; assembly: GCA_963843505.1. Classification (GTDB taxonomy): domain Bacteria; phylum Acidobacteriota; class Aminicenantia; order Aminicenantales; family Saccharicenantaceae; genus RBG-16-66-30. The sequence goes on from CAWJKR010000009.1 coordinate 43,176, forward strand.
TCCCCGGGATGCCGCGAAGCGAAGCGATCAGCCAGAGCGCCCCTCCGATGGCTGCCGCGATGACCGGGACCACCCCGGCCTTGATCAGGCCCGTTTTGTCGACTTTGACTTGGATCTGTCCGTCCGACATGACTCCCTCCTTTTGATATAGATGTCAGCCCAACATTCTCCAATGGGAGAATCAAGATTCGTGCCAAACAGGGGGGCACCGGCTCGCTCGGATTCGAGCCCTCCCGTGCGGGGGATGTCCAGCCGGGCAGGACGCTCCCTACGTCACGCCTCCGGGTCCTTCTTCAGGGCCGAACGGACGGTTTCGGCCATCTCCCCGAGGGAAAAGGGCTTCATCTGGAAGCGGCTGATGCCCGCCTTCCGGGCCGTGTCCGCGTCGACGATCTCGCTGAATCCGGTGCTGAGGACGATGGGCAGGCCCGGCCTGATCTGGATGATCTTTTTGGCCAATTCCAGGCCGGTCATGAGGGGCATGGTCTGGTCCGTGATGACCAGGTCGTAGGCCTCGGGGTCCCGCATGAACAGATCCAGGGCCTCCTGGCCGAGCGTCGCGGTGGTGACCGTATAGCCCAAACGCTCGAGCGCGGTCTTGACGCTGTCGACTTGGACCTTCTCGTCGTCGACCAGGAGAATGTGGCCGTGGCCCTTTTCCGGGGCCGCGGCCTTGGCGGCCGGGCTGGGCTCCTCGGCCGGGATCCGGGGAAAGAAGACGTCGAAGATCGAGCCCCGGCCGGGCTCGGATGAGACGGCGATGGCGCCGCCCTGGTCCTTGACGATGCCGTGGACCACGGACAGGCCCATGCCCGACCCTTCACCCGGTTTTTTGGTCGTGAAGAAGGGGTCGAAGGCGCGCTCGACGACCTCCTTCGACATGCCGGTCCCGGTGTCCTCGACCGTCAGCCGCAGGTAGGGTCCCGGACGGAGATCGGGATTGTGTCCGGCCATATCGGCATCCACGTCCACCTCGGCCAGCCTGACCGAGAGCACGCCGCCCTGGTCCCTCATGGCGTAGGCGGCGTTGTTGCAGAGGTTCATGACCACCTGATGGATCAGGGCCGGATCGGAGCGGATGGTGCCCTTTTCGGACCGAAGGTCCTCTTGGATCTCGACGGTGCTCGGCAGCGAAGCGCGAAGGAACCTCAGCGCTTCCTGCAGCACCGGAGTGACCCGGACCGGCCTTCGCTCCTTTTCCTTCTGCCGGCTGAAGGTGATGATCTGCTTGACCAGGTCCCGGCCGCGCTCGGCCGCCTTGAGGATGGTCTCGAGGCTCCGGCGGGCCTCGGGATCCAGGCCGGGCTCGAAGAGGAGCAGCTCCGTGCTGATGAAGATGGGGTTCAGGATGTTGTTGAAATCGTGGGCGATGCCGCCGGCGAGCGTCCCGAGGGCCTCGATCTTCTGGATCTGCCGCAGCTGCTGCTGGGCGCGCACTTCCCGGGTCACGTCGCGCTCGATGGCCAGATAGTTGGTGATCGCGCCGGCGGGATCGCGGAGCGGCGAAAAGGTGACGTCGAGCTCGCAATCCTGCCCTTCCGCGTTCTTCCGGCTCTGGCGGTCGCTCCACGTCTCGCCGCGGAGGGCCAGCGCCCGGATCTTCTCGACCGGGGCCCCGTCCCCCGCTTCTCCGGCCAGGAGCTCGAAGTAGCTCGTCCCCAGGAGCCGCTTGCCCGCCGCCCCGCTGGTCTTCTCGAAAGCGGGGTTGACGTACGTGATGCGCCCCTCGGCGTCCATGATGGCGATGCCCACGCCCGTCTGTTCGACGGCCGCGACGAGGCGCAGGCGCTCGGCGATCTCCGCCCTCAGCCGCGCGTTCGAGGCTTCCAGCTCCTCGGTCCGCTCGCGGACCCGCACCTCCAAAGTCCCGGTCAGCTGCTGGAGCTCCGCGGTCGACTTCCTCAGGGCTTCCTCGGCCTTCATCCTTTCGGCGACTTCCAGACGCAGCTCCGCCGTGGCCTGCTCGGCCTGCCGGCGCGTGGCGAGGGCGTCGTCCATCAGGTTCAGGGCCGCCAGGCGCGACTCCTTGAGGATGACATTGGCGTTCCGGCTGAGCGCCTCGCTGGCCTTGAGCTCCGCCGTCCGCTCCTGAACGAGGGCCTCCAATTCCTCTCCGTGCCGGCTGTTCTCGTCGTAAAGCTCGCTGACGAACCTGTAGGCCGCGCCGAGGACGATGCCGTACGCCGCCAGGCGCGCGATATGCCAGACCCACCAGTCGGCCGCCCAGACGCTGGAGAACCCGAATATCAGGCTGGCGATCCCGAAGAGCGTCGTCTGGCCCGGCGAAAACCAGGTCCTCGTCTCGAGGCTGGCGCGCATAGCGCCGGAGGAAGAACACGGCCGCCGCCATGAATCCCAGCCCGCCCAGGGCGTTGGCGGCCTTGACGGCCAGGCTGTAGTCGCCGGCGACCCAGGGAGCGGGAAACCAGTCCGGCCTCAGCCAGATGACCGCCGAAAGGACCAGGGCGAAACCCGCGGCGGCGACCGCGAACGCCCGCGTCCGGCGGAAGGAGACCCCGGGGAGCGGGATCCAGACCAGGGCAAAGAAGAGGCCGCCGAACATGGTGGCCGGAGTGCCTCAGCCAGGACCAGGCCGGACCGAAGTGAGACATGCCGTGGACGCCGTCGATCAGGCCCATGACGATGAGCGCCATCACGACCCAAAGGAGATGGGGAGAGGTCCCCTTGTGCCGCAGGCGAAGCAGGATGAACATGGCCACGCTCAGCGCGATCGCGGCGCCGGCGATCTCCATCCCTTCATGCAGGGGCTCCGCGGTATAGCGGGACATTTCCGAAGATCCAGCGCGCGGCGAGCCAGACAAGTCCCGGCAGGACGGCCGCGAGAAGAATGACCGCCGCGATCCCGGACCTCGGGGAAACCTGTTTCACGGATCCCTCAGGACGTCCCATTATCGGATTCCACGCGGTAGCGGGGCGGCTCGCCGGCCTTCCCGCAGAGCTCGTTGACTTCCGATTTCAGCTCGATCATCCGCAGCTCCCGGCCGACCGCGGCGCGGTTGAACCTCTCCAGCTCCTCGTTGGAGGCCCGCAGCTCCTCTTCCGTCCGCTTGCGCTCGGTGACGTCGGCGAGCATGGAGACGGTCCTGATCAGCCGGCCGTCCCGATCGACGACCGGCGCGGCGGCCGAGATGACCCAGAGGTCCGATCCGTCCTTGCGCCGGAACTTGAATTCCTGGTGGGTCCGCGACCCCGACATGATGGCCTGCCGCGTCCTCTCGAGGACCGCTTTCTGATCCGGGTTCAGGAACTCCGCCGGCTCCCGGCCCATGAGCTCCTCGCGCGAATAGCCCAGCATGTCCGCCATTCTCCGGTTGACGAGCGTGGTCTTCCGCTCGCCGTCGGTGACCCAGATGCCCTCGTTCGCGGTCTCGAAAATGAGGCGATATTCCTCTTCGCTCCGGCGCAGGGCCTCCTCGGCTCTCTTCCGTTCGGTGATATCGCGTCCGTAGACGTTGACATATTCGGCGTCGGGCACGGGGACGGCGGTGACGGAAAAGGGTCTCCCGCCGAGCTCCAGTTCCTCCTCGACGGGCTTCGCCTCGGACGCGGCCCGAAAGACCATCGCCCGCAACAGCTCGGGGACCGGGCGGCCGACCCGGCACCGCCAGCCGGCGGTCTCCGAAGCCGCAGGGGTTGGCATAGAGGGCGAATCCGTCGGCCGACACGCGCACGACCGGGTTGGGGTTCTCCCCCGGCATCCTGGCCAGCCATTCGGCCTGCTCGCGCGCCTCGCGCAGGGCCTCCTCCGTTCTCTTGATATCGCAGACGTCCACGAAGGTGATGACGATCCCTTCGATCCGGTCGTCCGTGGTGCGATAGGGCGTGATGCGGCGGATGTACCAGCGGCCGTCCTCCGCCTGGACTTCCTTGGCGAGAGGGGTCAGGTCGGCCAGGACGCGGGCCGCGTCGCTGAACAGGGTCTCGTCCTCGAACCGGCGCAGGATGTCCGCGATGGGCCGGGTCAGGTCGCTTGGGATCAGGCTGAAAAGCCGGGTGCTGGCCGGGGTGTACCGCTTGACCTTGAGCTCTTTGTCCAGGAACACCGTGGCGATGGCCGTGCTTTCGAGCAGGTTGAGCAGGTCGTTGTTGACGCCCTCGAGCTCCTCGACCTTGTCCTGAAGGCGGGCATTGATGGTGTTGAGCTCCTCGTTCAGGGACTGGAGCTCCTCCTTGGAGGTCTCGAGCTCCTCGTTGGCGGACTGGAGCTCTTCATTGGCCGCGGTGACTTCCTCGTTGGAGGCCTTGAGCTGGTCGTTCGAGCCCTCGAGCTGGGCGATCGTGCTCTGAAGCTCCTCGCGGGTGACCTTCAGTTCGTCCTGGAGCTGCTGGAACTCGTTCTTCCCTTCGGCGGACCTGACGGGCTTCGCCGCCGGGGAGAGGCAATCCTCGAAAGCGATCAGAAGCAGGCCGTCGGTCTCGCGGGGGAATTTCAGGGGGCTGACCGTGGCCGCGACGGGAACGGAGGTCGAGCCGCGCCGGACGCGGGCTTCGACCGAGACCGGGCGGTGGGTTTCGAGGCACTCGGCGATGGCCGCGCCCAGCCGGGCCCGCAGGCCTTCCCGGGCCATGTCCACGACCCGGGTGGTCAGCTCGCCGGCCGGAAACGTCAGGTACTCCTCGACCGGGCCGTGAACATAAAGCACTTGGAGCTTGCGGTCGATGACCACGCAGGCGGGGGCGAAGCGGTCCAGGATGAGCTGCTGGGCCATCGCGGCCAGGCTCTGCCGGGCCGGGGGGAGCGGCCCGGGGACGGGGGCGCCGGTCCGAGCCGAGCGTGATCTCGCCGGCCGGCCGGAAAGGGATCTCGACGCCCGCGGTCCGCCCGACCCCGATCCGGCGATAGATCCGCCATTTGGGGGAGACCGGCTCGAACAGATCGATGCGGTCGCCGACGGTCTCGGCCGAGCCCAGGAACAGGAAGCCGCCTTCGCGCAGGGCGAAGTGGAACAGGGCGATGATCTTCCGTTGGACGTCCTGGTCCAGATAGATCAGGAGATTGCGGCAGCTGATCATGTCCAATCTGGAAAAAGGCGGGTCGGCGGTCAGGTTCTGCGGCGCGAAAACGATCTTTCCGCGGATCTCTTTGGTGACCTGGCAGCAGCCATCCCGGCAGACGAAGAAATCTCTTCAGCCGCGCCGGGGAGATGCCGTCGCCGATCCCTTCGAGTGAATAGCTCCCCAAACGGGCCGCCGCCAGCGCGTCCGGGTCGTTGTCCGTGGCGAAGATCTGGAAGCCGACCTCTTTGCCGGAGGCCTCGATCCGCTCGGCCAGCAGGATCGCCAGGCTGTAGGGCTCTTGTCCCGTCGAGCAGCCCGGGACCCAGATCCGGATCTCCGAAGCCGGCCGGGGTTCTTTCGACGAGCGGAGCGATGACGTCGTCCCTGAGGACCTCCCAGGCCTGGGGCTGGCGGAAGAACTCGGTCACTCCGATGAGGAGGTCCTTCTGGAGAAGGGCGGCTTCCTCCGGATTCTCTTCCAGGAAACGGGCGTACTCGGCGGCCGTCGCCACTTTGCTCAAGGCCATCCGTCTCTCGATCCGCCGGGCCACGGTGCTGGGCTTGTAGCAGCTGAAATCCTGACCGGCCTTGGCGCGCAGGATATCGAGGACAGCCTGGAGGCCGGGATCGTGCTGGGGGGCCGCCGGCAGATCGCCCGGACCCGACCGCTTCGGCCGGCCCTTCGGAACGGGCTTCGGATCAGACGGCTTCTTCCCTGGCTTAGACATGGGATTCCCCTTATCCCTCGATCTTCATCGGGTCGAGGATATTGAAACCTCGTTCCGAAGTCAATCCTATTTCCACTGCTTCCGCGCGGAGGGCGTGAGGAGCTCGATCTGCTGGAGAACGAGGCCGTACCGGCTTCCGGGCGGATCCGGCAGGATCTTCTCGTTGTTCCAGTCCGGCGCGAAATTCGCGGAGTAGCACAGCCAGGCCGAATACCCGTCCGGTCCGATGAACTTCGAAGGGATGTTCACGAAATAGGCCTGCTGGCCGAAGTCCTTCATGAAGGTCACCATCCGCCACGGGCCGGTCAGCCGGTCGGCTTCCAGGATGTACGTGCTCATGCGGGAGCAGGTGTTGCCGCCGTCGGTGACGCACATGAGGTACTTCTTGAGCGGCGCGTCATAGGTGACGGTGACGCAGCCCATACGGTTGTTCCATTCGAGGAGGGGCTTCGCTGCGGCAAGATCATGGGTCCAGACGTCTCGCGCCCCGGGCGTCGGGTCCGCCGTAGAACTCATACTTGGTCGGGTCGTTGATGTTCTCGACGGACGGGACGACCCTCAGCAGGTAGACCTGGTCGGCCGTGATCCAGCTCAGGTTCTCGAACCGGGGCTTGGGATCGGACGTGGCGGCGCCCATGGCCACAAGATAGGCTTTCCCGTCCGGGGAATGCTCCATGTTCCGGCCGAAGTCCACGAAATGCGGGGCGCCGATCTTGACCGGATAGCCCCACAGGCCGCTTTCGCCGAAGAGGGGCTTGGCCGGCGTGTGCGGTGTCTCCCGCCATGTCTTCCCCAGATCGCGCGACGTCCGGAAACCCACGAGCGGGCCCAGCCACGGCCAATTGTAGGCCGTCGGCCCGAACCGGGTGACGGCATGAGGGGCGAGCGTGTAGGTGCCGTAATACCAGACGCCGTTATGGACCAGGCTGCCGCAGGGATATCGCCCCCCATAAGGATAAGGATCGGCCTGGACGGTGCCCAGGTTCGTCGCCGTCAGGTGGAGAGGGTCGTCCCCGATGAGGACGGCCTGTCCGGTCGTCGCTTTCCGCAGGAGCGAAAGGACCGATCCCTCGTGCTTTTCGTCGATGGGCCCGTAGCCGTCGGAGTTGGAGCCCACCCCGTTGACGTCGCCGTCGGTGTAGGGGGAATAGAGGTTCCCGTCGCTGGCCCAGCTGGGATACCACGTGTCGGCGAAGCGATAGTCGCTGTGGACGCCTTTGAAGAGCACGCCCGCGAGGGCCGTGGACGGGGCAAAGGGGCAGTCGGCCGGAGCCGGCGTGTTCCAGACGAAGGGCTCGAACGCGCGGCCCTGCGGACGCCCCGCGACGACCGAGGCCGCTAAGTAAACCGTGAGGACGAGAACCAGTCCGCGTTTCAGCATGTCATCCCTCCTTGTCTCGGCTTCCGTTCACGCGCCTCCTGAGAACGATAGCCCCGGGGATTCTACTCGCGGCTAGGATAAGTCCGGGCACCCCACCGTGTCCATCAAGTTCTTGAGCGCCCCGGCGCGAATTGAGTGGGATCCTTGACTCGGCTCGGCGGACGGATATATCTTTCGCCGCATGAGAGACTGCATCCGTTCGCGAAAGCTCAAGATCGTCGCGGTCATCGCGGGCCTGTCGCTGGCGGCGGCGGTTCGCGTCGCTATCCCCGGGCAATCGGCGATGGACGCCATCGCCGCGGAGAAGACCCGCTACCAAGGCCAGGTGGCCATCTGGTACGGGAGCCATTTCGAGGACACGGCCAGCCACGACTGGGAGCCGATCAAGGAGTGGAACGGGCCCTTCCACCCGCTCGCTCGGCGAGTACAAGACGAGCGATCCGGAGATCGTGCGGCAGCATCTGCGCTGGCTGCGGAGGGCCGGCGTCGATCTGATCCTTTACGACGTCTGCCGCGTCCAGCCGGAGCTCACGCTCCTCGATCTGCCCAAGCAGAAGACACTCCAGCTCATCGTCGAAGAGCTGTCCCATCAGGACCGGGAGACGCGCAAGCTCCGGCTCGTCCTGTGGCTCGAAAAATGGAACTCGAATCCCACGGCCGAGCAGTACCGCTTCGGCCTCGAATACATCCGCGAGCACCTGGCGCCGAACGACTTCTATTTTCGCTTGGACGGCAAGCCGTTGGTGGTGACCTATCTCAACGGCGCGTCCCCGGAGATCGACGCGCTCGATCGGGAGTACGGGTCTCTTTTCACCATTCGCCGCGTGACGCCCTATGCCAACGTCAAGGGCTGGCGATATTTCGGCCCGGCGGGCGACAGGGAATGCATGACCGCCAATCCCGGGGCGGACGGCTTCATGGAAGAGGCCTTCATCGCCAAGTACGTGGATAAGAAGCCGGTCGACGAGAGGCGTATCGTAAGCGCGGCCAAGCCGCCGTCGAGCAGCGCGCCGACGGCAAATACTTCGAGAACCAGCTGCTGGAAGCGCGCCGGGCCGATCCCCGGATCATCTTCATCTCCGGCTGGAACGATTGGGCCTGGTGCCTCCAGATCGAGCCGGCCAAGGAATACGGCTTCCTGTACGTGGACCTCGCCGCCAGGCTTCTCGGGCGCGCAGCTGAGACCCGCCCATATCGGGACTGAGGAACGGATGAACGCCTTCTTCTCGGCCGCGACGGACAAAAGCACCGTCGCCACGTCGCTCAAGGTCGCCTTGGTCGTCGGGACGGTCCTGGCCCTGATCAATTACGGCGACCGCGTGTTCTTCCGTCACGACATGCGCCTTCTGGACTGGATCAAGCTGGCCGTGACCTACGTCGTCCCGTACTGCGTGGCGACCTATGGCGCCGCCCGGTTCGCGAGCAAGCGGGCAGGGCGTCCATGACGGCAAGGATCAGGCCTGTCCTCATGCTTCTGGCCCTCTTCATGGCCTCTTGCCTCGGCGACACCGGGACGGGCTCGGCCGAACCGACCGTCCGGGACCTCAGTTGGTTCATCGCCCGGCTGAGATCGGTGGACCATCTCCCCGAGCTCGAGGACTCGCACACGGCGATGTCGAGCACCTGGGACCGCGCCGGCGGCAACGCCGACAACGCCGACTTCAAGCGCATCGAGGCGGACGGAAGGAATGTTCTGCTCGACATCGACGGGCCGGGCTGCGTCCACCGCATCTTCGTCGGCTCCCTCGCCCCCGCGCTGGCGGAGACGCGCATCCAGATCTTCCTCGACGAGGCCCGGACGCCCGTCTTCGACATGCCGATCACGGAGTTCTTCGACGACGAACACGGCCCTCTTCCCTATCCTCTGGTGTTCTTTAAGAGCTATCCCGGGACCCTGTTCCCCATCCCCTTCGCGCGCCACTGCCTGATCCAGCTCGTGCATCCCGACCAAGGCAAGCCCGACTTCGATCGCCGTCTCTGGAGCAACTATTGGCAGGTCGTCACCACCACCTATCCGCAAGGGACTCCGGTCCGAAGCCTGGCCTGGCCGCCCGGCCCGGCGGAAAGGGCCGAGATCGAAAAAACGTGCCGGGCCTGGCTCGACGCCGAATCCGGCCCGCCCGGTTTTCCGGAACGCCCGGCGGTCGATGAATCATGGACTCTCGACCCCGGCGAAGAGGGCACGGTCCGGCTCGAAGGCTGCGGCGTCGTCCGGCAGATCCGCCTCCTCGTCGAGCCGCCCACGGCCGAGGTCCTTCGCGGGCTTCGCTTGAGGGTCTTCTTCGACGGGGCGCCCTGGCCGAGCGTCGACGTCCCGGCCGGCGATTTCTTCGGCACCGCTTTCGGGGAAGGCGGTCGAGAGGCCGCCAGCCCGGCCGCGGTCCTCGGCAGGCGGCCGGCCGGCCCGAAGCGTCTATAGCTCGAACTTCTCGTCCCTCCTCGTGGGCGCCTCCGGCGCCGAGGCCTATGCGTGCTTCCCCATGCCCTATTCGCGCGGGGCGGTCATCCGGCTCGAAAACCGGTCGGGCGCGGCTTCCGCCAAGGTCCGGATCCGGATCGACGTCGAGAAGAGGCGCCGCCTGCCGGCCTCCTGGGGCCGGTTCGCCGCGACCTGGTCGGAGCACCGCGCCGCCACGGAAGCCGTTCCCAAGTTCGGCCCGCTCCACGTGCCGGGCAACGTCGTGCTCGATCGCCGCGGCCGCGGGAAGTACGTCGGCGTCATGCTCCATCTCGATTGGCCGTCCGAAACCTGGTGGGGCGAGGGCGATTGGCTCATCTGGACCGACGAAAGCGGCTGGCCGCCGAGCTACCACGGAACGGGAAGCGAAGAATATTTCAACAGCGGCTGGTGCCAGTTCGACCGCAAGGCCGTGTCCGGCTTCGTGACCCTTCGGCCCGGGCACCCCATGGTCTATTCCTTCCACCTGAACGACGCGTTCCAGTTCCGGGACAATATCCGCGTCGTCGAGGAGGAAATGGGCAACGAGGCCGAAGCCGTGAGGCGCATCGTCGAGCAGCATCCCGTCTGGGGTTCGACGGCCTATTGGTACTCGCGATACCCCAGCCCGGCGGAATCGGGCGGGGCCCTCCTGACGGCGACGCCCGTCCGTGCCCCCGTCTCGAATTGATTCGGGGCCGGGATTCTACTACAGTGGGCGGATGCCGGAGACCGACGGGCGCGTGAACATCCTGGGCTTGACCCGTGCGGCCTTCGAGGCTTTGGCCGGCCGCGGCGGGCGTTCGCGGGCCCTGGGCCGCCTCTATCGGCGGGCCTTTGCCGAGGGCCGCTTCGATCCCGGGTCCGAGGCCATCGCCAGGAAGACCGCCGCCGACCTGGCCGCCCGCGTCACGCTCCGGCTCCCCGCCGTCGAGAGCGTCGTCGAAGAGTCGGGGCCATTCGGGACGACCGCCAAGGCCCTCCTCCGGCTCGACGACGGAGAGCGCGTCGAATGCGTGCGCATTCCCGTGGCTCGCCGCAACCCCGAACCCGGACCGGCCACCCTCTGCGTCTCCTCCCAGGTGGGCTGCCGCATGGGCTGCGTCTTCTGCGAGTCCGGCTCGCGCGGCTTGGTGAGGGACCTTCGGCCGGAGGAGATCGTGGGCCAGTACGCGGCGGCCCGCCTGACCCTGGGCTGGGACATCGGCCAGATCGTCTTCATGGGCATGGGCGAGCCGCTCGATAATTTCGAGGGCCTGGCGGGAGCCCTGGCCGTTCTCCTCGACGAATCCGGCCCCGCGTTCTCGCAGGACGATATCACGGTCTGCACCCTCGGCCTGCCCGAGGGCATCGCCCGTCTCAGGGGTCTCGGGCTCAAGCGCCTCAATCTCTCGGTGAGCCTCAACGCGCCCGACGAGGGGCTCCGCGGCGAGCTCATGCCCGCGAGCCGGGGCGTGGGCCTCGCGGCCCTGGCCGCGGTCCTGGCCTTTTATCCGCAGCGCCGCAATTTCGCGCTGGCGGTGAACTATTGCCTCATCCCGGGCCGGAACGACGGCCCGGGCGCGGCGGAAGGGGTGGCGGCCTTCCTCCGGGCCGCGGCGCCGTCCGGGCGGGTCGTCCTCAACCTCATCCCCTACAATCCCGGCTCCTCCCCCATCGGCCGCGCGCCGGCCGAGGCCGAGATCGAGTCCTTTGTGAAGCGTCTCGAGGCGGCCGGCGCCCTGGTCAAGCTGCGCAGCCCGCGGGGCCGGGCCCTCATGGCGGCCTGCGGCCAGCTCGGGCGCGTCGATTAGCCGAACGGCCCCCACTCGGGTAGCCAGCCGAACGGATCTTCTCTATCATAAGATCGCTGCTGTCAGCTCGTGTCAACTTGACAATATTATTTATCAAGTGTTATCATGCTAGCGAGGTCATATAGCCATGGCCATTCATGAAGAGGTGCTGTCGACGGCCCGCCGGATCTGCCGGGAACGCGGGGAAAGGACCTTCCGGGTCGCGGACATCGTCCACGCCCTGCCCCACTTGAATCCGAGCTCGGTCCGCACCCACGTCGTCAGCCGGTGCTGTGTCAACGCTCCCAAGAACCATCCCCACAAGTGGGACTATTTCCGGCGGGTCGGGCGCGGTGAATACGTGATCCTCTCTCCCTACACGCGCAAGAGCGAACCGAAGGACCGGGTCGCGGAAAGCCCGTCCGCCTATGCTTCGGACGGCCCGGCGCGCGACACGATCCATGTCGTGGTCCGCCGCTCGGCCGGTTTCTATGTCGCCGAGGGCCTGGAGCTGGCCCTGGTCACCCAGGGACGATCGCTCGACGAGCTCATGCGGAATCTCCGGCAGGCGGTCCGGCTCCATCTCGAAGACGAGGACCCGGGCTTGTTCGGCCTGTCGGCCTCGCCCCGGATCGCGGTGACCTACGAGGAAAGCCTGTCCGGCGATGGCGAGGCTTAAGCGTCTCTCGGCCCGGCAGATCCTGCGGATCCTCGGGACGTTCGGGTTCTCGGTCGTCTCCGTGCGGGGCAGTCACGCCAAGCTGAAGCGCGAGGTCGACGGCGGACCTTCCCAAGTCCTGACGGTGCCTCTTCACCGGGAGCTCGCCCCCGGCACGGTCCAGGCCATCTACCGGCAGGCCCTCCGATTCGTCCCCGAAGCAGATCTCCGTCCCCTTTTTTTCGGGACCGATTGAGCCCGGCTTATTCCAGCTTGCCGGAGCGCAGGACCCGGTCCTTCATGACGGGAGGCTACTGCTTGACGAGCTCGACGCGACGGTTCTGGGCCCGGCCCTGCGGCGTGTCGTTCGTGTCGACCGGCTTCGTGGCGCCCAGGCCCGCGGTCGCGAGCCGCGAGGCGTCGATCTTGAACTGAGCCGCCAGGACGGACTTGAGGGCCTCGGCGCGCCTCTTCGACAGGTCCAGGTTGTGGCCGGCGTCACCGGTCGAATCCGTGTGCCCCTCGATGAGGAGCTTCAGCGCGGGATTGGCCTCCAGGCCCTTGGCGATCATCTTGACCACGGGAGCGGACTCCGGCTTGATGCGGTCGCTGTCGGTGTCGAACAGGATGCCCCGGGTGACATACCGCCCGGACGACATGAGCACCTTGCTGAAGTCCGGCGTCGATTCCGCGAACCGGGCGAATTGGAAGCCGACGTACCCGGTCTTGTCGTTGTCGCCGGGACCGTCGATATAGACCTCGATCTTGCCCAATTCCGGCAGGACGATCTGGTTGACGTCCATGACCCGCTGGCCGTTGACGTAGTAGCGCATGCGGCCGTTCTGCAGCCACAGGGCCTGCTTGACGGGCTTCGTCCAATCCATCTCGATCTGCTGGCCGGTGAGCTCTTCGGACCCCCCGTCGGTCGCCTGCCGGATGGTCAGGGAAAGCTTGGTATAGTTGACGCTGGTGTATGATGTCGAGGATGTCCTTGCCCGCCTTGTCGTGGAACCTCCACCAGGCGCGGGCGCCGTGCCCCTTGTAGGCGACGTCGGTTTCCATCGTGAAGTTGGCGGGCAGGCCGGTCACGTTGGGCGTCAGGGTCATTCTCTGCGCGGTCATGGTCAGCTGCCGGATCCCGTCACCGACACGCAGCTCCGCCGTCCCGCCCCGCACCTTCCAATGCGGCGGCGGCTCGTCGCCGTCCATGTCGGAGAAGTCGTCATAAAGGATGACCTTGTCTCCCGGGACGAACTCGGCTTTGACGGCGGCGAGGTCGGGCTGGCCGCCCGCCTGGGGAGCGGGGGCCGCGGCCGGAGCCGCCGCGGCGGCCGTTGCTCCTCCCTCGGGCGCGGGCGCGGCGGCGGGGGCCGGGTTCGGCGCGAGGCCGGCCAGAGCCGGTCCGCTTCGGGACTTGGCCGTCAGCGTGATCCGGCTTCCGGGGGCCAGCGTGAAGCTTGGCCCGTCCGAGGCCAGGTCGATCGACATGACGGCGGCGACCGCGCCGGACGCGGCGCTCACGGCGGCGCCTTTCTTGCCGCCGAGCAGGCCGCCGATCTTGGACCCGGCCCGGGCGGCCCCGGAGGCCTTGGCCTCGCTGTTGCTCTTGCGGATCGCGTTGCCGTTCTCGTCGACGTCGGCCTGGCCCTTGGAATTGGCCAGGGACCGGATCTCCGAGGAGATGGAGACCTCCTGGCCGGCGTGCCGCAGCGTCTCGAAGCCGAACTTCAGGACGGCCTTTCCGCCGCCCTGCTCGACGTTCGTGATCTTTCCCTCGACGATATCCCCCTGGAGCGCCGGCGGGCCGGTCACCCGGCCGGACACCAGGTCGCCTTTATGGCTCGTGCCCGTGCATAAGGCGTTCATCAGCTCCACCTGCAGCTGCATTTCCTGGGCTTGAGCGAACGACGCCAGCAACGATCCGCAGACCAGCCAACTCAGCCGGAACCTCATCTCCCGCCTCCTATGATGTCATCGATATCGATACGCGCACGAAGCGGGCGAACTATAGATAAAGCGCGGCGGGAAGTCAAACGGATTCGATAGGCCGGGCCCCGGCTTTTATGCCGGGATCGAATCGCTGAGCGCTCCCGTGATGTCGATCTCGCTGAGCTTGGCCTTGACTTCACCGGGATTCAACTCCGCCGGCCAGTAAGGCTCGAGGTCGATGTCCAACCTGGAGGTCGTCCGCGTCTTCGTATTCCGGACATGGATCGTGAGCTTGTCGTATCGGCCGACGACCAGGCCGGCGTTCTTTTTCATGAAGAACTTGTAGAGGTCGAAATGGGTCTCGTCAAGGCCGAAGAGAATGTGGCGCGGGAAGCGGGGGGTCGGCCTGAAGAACACGCGGCAGAATTCGGATCGGTCCTGGAGCTTGTGGCATTCGATCTCGAAGGAAAGCCGATATTGGCTGGGTTTCTTCACGGCCCCTATCGTCCCCATTCAATAATGGGGCAGGTTCCCGACGTTGTCAAGCGGCGTGAGGCCGCTCCCCTCTCTGGCCGGTGGCCTGACTCCGGCTATTCCGCCGCGCCGTCCTTCTTGAGCGCCTTTCCGATGGCCCGGGTGATCTCCGTGATGGTGAAGGGCTTCATGACGAGCTCCCGGATGCCGTGGCGTCCGACCGTGCCGTCGTCGACCTTTTCGCTGAATCCGGTGCACAGGATGACGGGGATGTCCGGCCGGATCTTCGCCAGCTCCGAGGCCAGCTCCAGACCCGACATCCGGGGCATGATCTGGTCGGTGACGACGAGGTCGAAGGCTTTCGGGTCCTTCCGGAATTTCGACAAGGCCGCCCGGCCGTCGGCCGCGGCGGTGACCTTGTAGCCGAGATGCCCGAGGCCCCGGGCCAGACTCGTTCGCTGGGTCTCTTCGTCCTCGACGAGGAGGATCCGCTCGCGGCCCCCGACGGCCTGGACCGGCGGTTCAACCCCGGCCGCCGCGGCGGCGCCGTCGAGGCGATGAAAGTAGATGTTGAAGACGCTGCCCTTCCCGGGTTGGCTCTGAACGGAGATCGCGCCGTCATAGCTCTTGACGATGCCGTGGACGACGGCGAGACCCAGGCCGCTCCCCTTGCTCTGTTCGCGGGTCGTGAAGAAGGGCTCGAAGATCCGCTCGAGGATCTCGCTCCCCATCCCGCAACCCGTATCGGAGACGGTCAGGCGAACGTAGGGGCCCGGCTTGAGGTCCGGATCCCGGACGGCCATGAACGCGTCGACCTCGACCGGAGCGAGCCCGACCTCCAGGTCCCCGCCGCGATCCATCATCGCCAGGGCCGCGTTCTGGCAGAGATTCACCAGGATCTGGTGAATATGGGAAGGGTCGGCCAGAACGATCCCGCTTCGGGCATCGATCTTCTCGTGGACCGCGATATTCTTGGGCAGGGTCGAGCGGAGGAGGCCCATTCCTTCCTTGACGACCGGGGCGATCTCGAAGGGCTTGCGCTCCCAAGCTCTTTGACGGCTGAAGGTGATGATCTGCTTGACCAGCTCCTTGCCTCGATTCGCCGCCTGAAGGACGACCGGGAGCGGGGCGCGGGCGGGGTCCGATTGGCCCATGTCGAGGAGGGCCAGCTCGGTGTTGATGATGATCGTGCCGAGGATGTTGTTGAAATCGTGGGTGATGCCTCCGGCCAGCGTCCCCAGCGCTTCCATCTTCTGGGCTTGGCGGATCTGCTGCTGGAGGGCGTTTTTCTGGGTGACGTCCGTTTCGGTGGCCAATCCCCCGATGACGGTCCCGGACGGCTCCTTGGCCGGAGAGACCGTCACCTCCAGATCGATCGCCCCGCCGTCCGGAATGGGGCGGGACAGCGAACCGTGCCAAGATCGCCCCTGAGCGATGGCCTCTCTTAACGCGGCGTCCGATGGGTGGCCGGCGA
Source organism: Candidatus Aminicenantota bacterium (assembly GCA_963843505.1). GTDB lineage: Bacteria > Acidobacteriota > Aminicenantia > Aminicenantales > Saccharicenantaceae > RBG-16-66-30. The sequence goes on from CAWJKR010000009.1 coordinate 59,048, forward strand.
AGAAATTGAAATAGGATCGTCCCACTGCCCCGTCCCGGGGGATCCGGTTAGCGGCTTCAAAGGCGGCGTTGACGTACCGGATCGTGCCGTCGAGATCGAACATGACGACCGAATCGGAGGCCTGCTCGACGGCCGCCCCCAATCGGACCCGGTCCTGCTCGGCCAGGGCCTGACGCAGGGCCTCCGTCTTCTTACGCTCGGTGATATCCTGGCTGAAGGAGACCACGAACATCACGCGGCCCGCGCTATCGAGGGCCGGAAAGAAGCTGTGGTGGAACAGAAATCCGGCGCGCTCGTCCTCGAACTCCACGGGGCGCGCGGATTCGACGACCTCATGCAGCCGTCCCATGCGGGACCGGCCGAGGTCCTGCGGCAGGACCTCCATCACGTGCTTGCCGATGATGTCACCGGCGCCCCGCCGCATGCGGGAGAGAGCGACGGCATTCGCCAGCAGGACGACCCCGTCCGGATCGACCACCCAGATCGACTCCCGGGTCGCGTCCAGGACGCCGCGCAGCTTGCCTTCAGACGCCCGGATGGCTTCCTCGGCCCGCTTGCGCTCGGTCACGTCGTGGGCCACGACCAGCGCCCGGTCGCCGGCCAGGCTGAAAGTGACGTAGAGGACCGCGTCAATGGCGCTGCCGTCCTTCCTGAGGACCCGGTACTCCACGGTCTCATCGACAGGCCGCCCGGACAGAGTGCCTTTCACGCGGTCGGCGAAACGCGCGCGGCTCTCCTCGTCCAGCACGGCCATCGGGTCGACGGCGAGCAGTTCATCCCGGGTATAGCCGAGTGTCTGACACATGGCATCGTTCACAGAGATGAACCGTTTGCCCTTGAAGTCGATCTCGTAGATGCCGGTCGGCGCATACTTGACCAGCGCTTTGGCCCTCTCCTCGGACTCGCGCAACGCTTCCTCCGCCTGCTTGCGCGCGGTGATGTCGCGGACAGACGCCATGATCGCCTCATGGCCACCGTAATCGACGGAGTTTATTGACAGCATACCCCAGAACGGCGTGCCGTCCTTGCGCTTGAGCTCGACCTCGTAATCCGTCAAGAACCCTTTGGCCCTGATGGCCTCGGTCATTCCGCGCCTTTCCTCAGGGTTGCGCCAGAGTTCGGAGGCATTCAGGTGATCCAACTCCTTCAGTGTGTAGCCGAAAAGCTTCTCGTAAGCCTTATTGACGTAAAGGAATTTCCCTTCGGACGAGCTTACGCCGACAGCGAGCGAAGAAGTCTCCGTTAAGGCCCTGAAACGCCCCTCACTCTCGCGCAGGGTTTCCTCCGCCTGCGTCCGCGCGGTGATGTCTTGTCCCTGTGCGATGGTCGCCAGGATCGTCGTGCCGTCCTCGGCATAGACGTTGGCCGAGTTCCAAAGAGCGATGCGGGTCTCGCCATCCTTGCGCCGGATGGGGATCTCCGCGACCTCCCACCATTCGGTCAGCGCGCGCTCGATCTTGGCCAGGGAGTCGTCTCTGGTCCCGTCGGGGAAGAGCATGCTGAGGTCCTTGCCGAGGACCTCGTCGGCGGCATAGCCCGTCAGGCGCTCGAAGGCGGGATTGAACCGGGTGATCGCGCGTCGGGGGTCCCAGCAGATGATCGGAGCGTTGGCGTAGCCGAGGAGCTTCTCGAGATAATCGCGGGTCTCGCGCAGCGCCTCCTCGGCCTGACGCAGCTTGGTGGAATCGTAGTAGTAACAGATGACGCCAAATTGGCCGTCGGGCAGCGTCAAGCGATGCAATTCCCACTCGTAGGCCTCGACGATTTCAACATCATGGCGTGGATTGATGAACCGCGGTGAGTAATACGGCTCACTCGTTTCCAGCGTGCGGCGGAAGTGGCCGATGATCTCCTCCGCCACCGCTTCGGGCCAGAGGATGCGCATGGCCTCGGGGAAATCGCGCCCGATCACAGGCCGCACATTGCGGAACGCGCCCTCTTGTGAGGCGGCGTTCATCATCGCGATGCGGAACTGTGAATCAACGACGTAGGTGCCGAAGGGCGAACGCTCGACCAGTTCGGCGAACGTCTTCTGGCTGCTGCTGATCCTCTCCTCGCTCGCACGCAGGGCCTGCGCGTGGCCGAGCACGGCCCGGCCGACCAGCTTGCTGGTGACCATCGCGATGAGCACGCCGACGACGAGCAGACCCAGGATCAAGACCCCGGTGTTCTGAACGTCGCGGAGGGTGGCGGCGAGGCGGGGGTCGACGGACTGGGCCCGCATGTTCTCGGTAATGGATTGGAGCCGAACGGCGGCCGTGACTCCCAGGGTTGCCAGCAGGACGGTGAGCAGACCAAAGCCGATCCACAGCGTGCGGCCCGTGGCCCGCGAACGCATGACCTGCGCGATCATGCCCTCGGGGGCCGCGCAGAGGATGCCCGCCGCGAGAAACACGAAGGCGGCGGCCGTATTCAATGCCATGCTGATGAATCCGGGCAGGTAACGGAGCGATTCCGTCCCGGTGGCATAGCCGATGAGCGCGAAGCAGGCGATAGCCGCGGCGCCGAACGCGAGAACATCGACCACGAAACCGATCCCGGGCCCGGCCTCGACGGCGGGCGTGGAAGCTCCGACCGGGCCGCGCTTGGAACCACGGCTGCTCATCAGGGCCACGCCGCACAGCAGGAAGCAGAGGGACGTGGACACCGCCATCCGCCCGGGCGGAAACGAGGCTGCCAGCGCATCGGGGACGTCGCGGAAGAAGAGCTGATCGATCCCCCAATCGCCGCCCAAGAAGTACTGGCTCAGCGCGAGCGCACCAAACGCCGCCACCGTCGCTCCCAGCCCAAGCCGCAGCGCCGGCCGATGGCGCCACCATAGCGCCGCGCCGCCCATCACAAGGGCCAGCGCGGTATTGAACTTCATGGCCACCAGGCCGGGCAGGACGCGTTTGAGCGGCTCGATACCCAGCAGCCACCCGACCAGAACCAGCACGCCGATGGCGGCTGTAGCTAGCGCGCAGACATCCGCGATGCGGGAGAGGCGGGCCTGACCAGGCCAGTTGGCGGCCGCTCCCGGCGCGGCTTGCGGCGCGCCCGAAGAGGATTCAGCGTGGAGTTTCATCCGGCCGCGCGAACTCTTCATAGGTCCCCTATTCTATCGCCGGGGGATGATACGTGATACGGCTCCGGAAGTCAAAATACCCGTGGCGAGGCCCCGCTCCGTCACTGGTTCTCCGCTCCAGGCCTTGGGCTTTCGCGGATAGGGTTCAGGGGGTCGCCCGGGAGACCGCGCTTCCCGTCGCGAGGTTCCCTACGACTTCCCCGTGATGGGCTGGGACGACACCGTGTAGCTGAAGGTCACCGTAATGGGCACGGTCGTCGCCCCGACCCCATAGCTGCCGGTGAACGTTTTCTCTCCCGTGATCCTGTTCGGAGAGGCGATCGTCCCCTCGATCAGCGGCCATTCGCCCTGGCCCGGGGGAAGCTCCAGCTTGAAAGCCGGCAGCCAATCGACGGTCGAGTCGTCGGTATTACGTGTCTCCTCGCCCCACGCCGCGGCCCCCGCCGGCCGGGTCTTTTCCACGGTGACCCATTTGATCAAGCGAGCTTGAGGATCGAGGTCTTGGCCGCCGTAGGGTAGCAGCAGCCAATACTTATTCGACTGGGTGTTGACCTCGAATTTGACCTGATCGCCGGGGTAAAGCAACCCGCCCGAGGCCGTCCCAGTCCGCGTCCAAAGAGAATCGAACTTGCTGCCCATTTCATTGACCAGGTTGGAGCCGGACCTCGTTTCCTCATACCGGAAACGAACGGGAAAAGACGACGCCTTCATGTGCCTTATCATGGCGTCGGGTTCGTCCCCGAGGTCGGGTGGCCCCGGCATCCAGTTGGCGGTGTACTGCATCGCGTTCAGCATGTCCTGCGTGTACTTCATGATCTCCGCCTGCGACATATTCTTCATCTTATCGGGGTCCATGAGGGCTCGCTGGGTCTGGACGATCACCGAGCCCTCATTCCTCAGGTCAAGCTTCGCCGTCCCCGAGAACGAGCGTTCGAGCTTGATCGTCGTCGTGACCGATCCGCCGGACTCCGGCCTCACGGACGCGGTATGGTCCACCCGGACGGTGACATCATAGGCGATATACCAAACGGGCACGTCGTGCTGCGCGCGCGCCGCCGGCACGAACGCCAGGCAGAAGAACAGGAACGACACAGGAGCCGCGTATCGTCTCATCGAAGACCTCCTCGCGGGAAGCCGCTGCATCTCTCGATATGAAACCCACCGTCTTTGGCATATCAAGAATCGTGCCAATCTCGAGGGACCGGCCAGGGGGAAGACGGCTGGATTGGCTCACAGATTTCTATCGAAATAGCGCGAATCCCGAGGGATAGGACAGAGCCAGGGACCGAGGCCCCGCGGTCCAGGTCACACCTCGAAGAGCTCGGGATACCGGCGGGCGATAAAGGCTTTGTCCCCGGCCGGGAGCGCCTTGAGCTCGACCGGCGCGTCCTGCGGCCGGGTGCCCTTTTGGTTGAGCCGGTTCATCAGGCTCCAGTTCCGGCCCATCTCGCCGGGCTCGCGGGCGCCGAGGTCGTACCGCGTGAAGTCGATGACCTTCTCGGTTCGCGGCTCGCCGACGGTCCGGAGCAGGGCCAGCCGAAAATCGGCGTTCATGAACCAGCGGATCTCCCGGTCCGCGTCCGAGCCGCCGATCCCCGAGCCCTTTTCGACGAAGCGGTAATCCAGGCGCGAGTTGTCCTTGAAGTGCCTCCGCCAAGCGAGGCCGAACTCGCCTTGCGTGGGGCACAGCGTCTCCGGCCAACGCTCGCGGATCCCGGCCAGCCATTGGGTCAAGCATTCGAGCCCGCCGAATTCCTTGATCAGGCAGACCTCCCAGCAGTTCGTCACCCAGGCGAAGCTGTTCAGCGCGAACCCGCGAATCGAAGTGGACCGCGGTCGTGTGACGCATCTGGGCCAGTCCCTTCTCCGGGCCGAGGTTGCGGATCGTCTCGATCGGACCGACGCCCATCCGGCTGTTGAAGCCTTCGGCGAAACCCGCCCGCCGCGCCGCCAGGAAGTCGCAGGTCCAGCCGTCCAGGTTGACGCAGTCAACGAGGTCGGAAGCTGTCGCGCGCCGGGGCCAGGAAGTGCCGGCGGCTCGGGTAGTAGGGGTAGCAGACCGAGCCGTCACCGTCGCCGTTGTCGATGGCGTACTGGCTCCAGATGTTGCCCTGGCAGACGTGGAGGCCCTCTTTTTCGGCCAGCCAGGCCAGGTTCTCGGCGGCGAGAAACCCCGCCAGGACGCTCCGCGGCCGGTAGCCGCCGCCCACGAGCGTCGAGACCATCCCCAGCGCGTCGTGCAGGTCGCGGTTGACCTCGGCCCGGGTGTTGTACATGGGCGCGAAATACCCGCCCGGGATGAACGTGACCTCGTCCCCGTGCTCGTCGTGGAAGCCCTTGACCAGCCGCCGGATCTCCCGGTAGTTCGGCCGGGGGTCCTGGAGCGCGAGCCAGCTCAACGCCCAGGTCATGCGGCCGCCGGGGAATCCCGCCGCGAACGCCGAGCGAAGGTCGCGCACGGCTTGGGGCGTATGGATGGCCGCCTCGTCGACGCCCTCGTTCCTGTCGCGGCGGACCTCGATCTGGTTGACCCGGATGACCGAGTTAAAGGTCAGAAACCGGTTTTCGAGGAGGCGAGGCAAGGCCGGGCTTTCGGCCGGGGCGGAGGAGATCAGGGCGGGCTGGCCGCCAAAGCCGCGGGCCGTGAGGGCCGCGGCCGCGGCTCCTCCGGCCATGGCCAGGAACGCGCGTCGGTCGAGGGTCACGGCCGCTCTCATTGTCGCCCGAGCCCCTCGCGGACGAACAGCGACAGCCAGGCCGGCTTGTGCCCTCGATCGGGCGTGGCCCAGAAGGACGCGGAACGCACGAAGACCTCGCGGTAGCCTTTGCCAAAGGCGGCGCGCAGCTCTTCGACCGAGTAGCCGCGCGGTCCTGGGCCGCCCGGGTTGGTCACGAGGCCAAGCATCAGAAATCTGCCGCCGGGGCGCAGAACGCGGTCGATCTCGCGGCGGTAGGTGCGGCGCTCATCGTCCTCGAGCACATGGTACAACCCGCAATCGAGGACCGTGTCGAAGGTGCGGCCCAAGGGCGCGAGGTCGAGCGCGTCACCGAGCACGAAGGTGGCGGCCAGACCGCGCGCGGCGCGCTTCTTCTCGGCGATGGCGAGCGCCGCCGGCGTCGCGTCGAGTCCCCAGGCTTCGAGGCCGCGACGGGCCAGCTCCAGGGTGTTCTCGCCCGTGCCGCAGCCGAGATCGAGCACCGAGCCGGTCAAGGCCAGCTCGTCGAAGGCAGCCAGCAGATCGGGCTGGGGACGGCCGATGTCCCAGGCAGGGGTTTGACCGCTGTAGAGCTCAGGGAACCGCTCTTTAGTGGTCATCATTCGAGACAATAGTGCGCTGCGCGCACCCTGTCAAGACACGGCTACGGGGTCATTTCCCGGCGAGCTTGTCGACCCAGGCGGCGGCCCGGTCCCTGTAGGACCCGTCGGCCCCCGATCCGGCCAGCTCGGCGTAGACCTTCAGCGCCTCGCCAGGCTCGCCCAGGTCGCGAAGGGCGGTGGCTAGGGCAAAGAGCGCCTGGTCCCTCATGTCCGTGGCACCCGTCTGGAGATACCTGGCGTACACGGCGACGGCGTTGGCCTTGTCGCCGTCGAGGTCGTAGGCCCGGGCGAGGTTCATCATGATCGCCGGTTCGGCCGGCTCGAGCTCGAGGGCCCGCCGGAAGGCTTCGGCCGCGCGGTGCGGATCGAACTCGACGTAGTTCAGACCGGCGGCGACGTAGCTCGAGGCGCTCAGGGAATCGTCCACGCCGGGCAGGAATTCCAGCTCGCCCGTGGCCGGGTTGACGAAGGTCGAATAGGGTTTCCGGTCCGGGAACAGGGCCAGGACCTTTTCGTTGTCTTCCGGCGTCAGATAGAGGACATAGACGTGGCGGCTCGAGCGGTAGTCCGGATAATTGCGGGTCAGATACGTGTTCTTCAGATACATATGGTCGCGGAGAAAGATCACGGACGGGGACTCGACCGGCGGATCGGCCAGGAGACGGGACACTTTGGCCAGGGTAGACGTCTGGGACCTCACGGACGCCCCGAGCCGGGGCCACAGGCCGATCCCCGTGAACAAAACGGTTGCCAAGGCCAGCGTGGCGAGGAAGGCGTTCGCGCCGGGGACGCGTTTACGGGCCAGCGCGTCCCTCACAAGGACCGCGCCGCCCGCGGCCGGGACCAAGGCCAGCAGGTACGTCGTCAGGTAATACCGCGGCCCGATCTCGAACACGGCCAGCGTGTAGTAGCCGGCGTAGAGCGCCAGGCCGCCGAGGACCGGCAGGACGAGCATTCGGAGCGACCACTTCCTGGTGAATAGGGCGACGGCCGTGAACAGCCCGACGAGCGGGACGCCCCAGGCACCGGCGCGCATGAGCGAATAGGCGGTATGCCACAGGCCCCGGAGCACCGTATGTCCGTTCGGGCCGAAGCCCCAGCGCTCGCCGGCCAGGTATTTTTGATAGCCGAAGACAAGAGGATGGCCGTTCTGGGCCGCGTTGACGGCCAGCAAAAGGCCGACCCCGATCAAGGAAAGAACGGCCGTCAGACCGAGCTTCCGGACGGTCCTCATCTTGTCCTGCGCCCGCACGAGATGATACGCCATCAGCGGGGCGAGGCCGATAAAGAGGACGACGGCATCGGCCGGGCGGACGAGAAGCAGCATGGTCATGGACAGGCCGGCCAAGGCCGGGAAGAGCCATCGGTCCGCTTCGAACGTCCGGAGGAGGAGGTAGACGAAAAGAAGGCTAAAGAGCGCCGCGGCCGTGTGGGGAAAATAGGTCCCGGAGGTCATGATGAAGAACGGCGTGACCAAACCCCAGAGCGCGGCCAGCAGTCCTCCCTCAGCTCCGTACAGCCGCTCGCCGATGAGGAAGAGCAGGACGACCGTGAAGGCGGCGAGCAGGGCGTTGACGAGGAACGGAAGGCCGGCCGTCCGGCCCAGGGCGAGCAGGAGCGGCCAGCCGACGGTCACCTTGCTGTACCACCGGCCGTCGTTGATGATGCTCCAGGACTGGAAATGGTCCCGCAGCGGCGGCGAATCGACGAAGAGCCGGCCCGCCGCGAGGTGGTCCGCGCCGAACTGATAACAGAACTCGTCGCCCACCGGGGGATATGCGCCGACGACCGCGAAATGCAGGCCCAGGCCGCCGGCGAGGGCGACGACAAAGAGGACGGCCAGGACCAGGAGCCGCGTCCGCCCGTTCCGCATGAAGGCGAGGACGTCCCTGTCGCCTTTCGTCCATCGCGCCAGACCCCCGGCGATCAGGAAGACCGCGGGCAGAAGGAGGACGAGGGCCGGGAGGAGGTTCTCCGCGGCGAAGATCCCGAAGAGCTTGACCGTGAGGGATTTGAGGACGGGCCAATCGTCGGCTACGCCCCGGAGGAGGTTGTTCGCGGAGTATTCGCCGGTCGTGATGTTGGCGAAGGAGAGCCCGTTCACGGAGCGAAGATAGACGGCGGCCCCGAGAAGGGCCAGGCCGGCGATGAGCCGGACCGGCCCGGACGCGGACTTCGGAGCGGCCCGGGGTGGAGCCTCCGGAACCTCGGGCGCCCGCGCGGCCGCCGGCGCCGGCGGCGGGGACGGGCGCTTGCGCCTTCTCCGGCTCACCGCGGCACCTTCTTCAGCCTCCGCCGCGTGCGGACGCTTTCAACGATGATCTGCACGGCGTCGCGCCAGGTGGAATTCGAGCGGTAATGCGCGGTCGGGACGACGAAATCGTTGGCCGTCCGGAGCCCGCGGAGGACCCCGATCATGGAGATCTCCTGTTCGCAGGCATAGCCCCTGGCCCGGTACCACTCGACGATCCCGGCCAGGCGGCCGGCCCGGATGATCCGGAAGCCGCAGAGCGTATCCCGGAACGGGAAGCCGGTCAGCGCCGACGCGAGCCGGGTGATGAGCGCGTTCCCGAAGCGCTTGATCGGAGGGTAGAGCCGGAAGTCGCGGGCGCCGATCAGCATGTCGAGCCGGCGCGCCGCGAAAACGGCGCAGGCCTCCCCGACGATCCCGGGCGGGATCTGCCCGTCGGCGTCCATGGTGACGACCGCGTCCTCCGGGGCGACGAGACCCCGGTCGAGCCTTTTCAGGACCTCCCGGAAGCCGATCTCGAGGGCGCTCGATTTGCCGGCGTTCGCGGCCGAGCCGAACACCTCGACCTTCCCGCTGCGGCCGGCCCAGGTCCGGAGGATCTCGAGGGAATCGTCCCGGGAGCCGTCGTCGACGGCGATGACCGCATCGCAAGCCGGAACGAGCGCCTCGAGGACGGCCGGCAGGGTCGGGCCCTCGTTATAGACGGGCAGCAGGATGATCGTCCTCATCGGGCCCGGTCCAGACCTCTCACTTGGCGAAGATAGCCCGACCAGGGGGCGGGAGTCAAGAACTGGAGATCGGGAGGGCCGGCATGACGGCGGGCAGATCGTCCGTCTGAACGGGCCGCGGCATTGTTGTCGCCGGCATTTTCCACTACCGTTCCAACTGACGTACGCGCTCACCCCATTTTTGGATCGCATCGCGCGCTGAAACCTTCGCGTTCGACTGGTGATCGGCGCCGGGAGTAGTGCTGGTATACCAGACCAGCCCGGGCGGCGCGACTTTCCTGAGCCACTGGTCCATCGCCTGCAGACCGCTCTTCATTTCTTCTGTCTCATTCGCGCCAACGCTCAGGTACAAGAAAGAATCCGGAGTTTTCTTCGAGGACAGAAATTCGCCGACCCGCGACACCAGTAAATTGTCCTGCCGCCATATTGGCGTGCTGAAACAAAAACGGGCCGCGAACAGATCCGGCTTGTGGATCAGCGAATAGAGCACCAGCAAACCGCCTCGCGAGTTACCCGCGAAAGACCGCAAACCGGAGGCGCCGTATTTCTCTGCCATAAACGGAATGAGCTCCTCTTCCATGAACGATAAAAATGTATCACCCGTTCCGGGCGGGCTCTCCGGTTTGGCAGGGTCCGTGAGCATGAAGGGCGGCACCAGTTGAAGTATTCGATTGGCTCCGCTCATGTTAGGAATGCCTACGACGATCGTCTGCGGCACCAGCCCAAGCGCGGAAAGACTATCGAACGTGTCGGCAATATGCTGATCCTGGGAGCTGCCGTCCAGCACATAGATCACGGGGTACTTTTTCGAAGGCCCATGTCCCGGCGGCAGGTGGATGATGAGGTCACGGTCTTGTCCCAATACGCGGGAATGGATCTGAATATTTAGGACACTGTCGGCCGGATATTCGCGCCTGGCCGGATCGGATGAAGCCAGGGCGGCATGCGTAATGAAGACGAGGCATAAAAATGTCGGCAATGTTCGGTTCATTTTGTCGCCTTTCAAACTTAACGTGGAACTGCGTTGAGCCGCCTGGCGGGGCGATCCGGTCGACGGCCCCCTAAGCCAGACACCCGCTTCCTTCGATCGCCCAAATGTCCTCGACGATCCCGTTCCGAACGGCGAAGAGGCGCCTGTGCAGGTTGCAGGTCGTGCAGCCGTGAGACGGGAATAGCCTGACCCTGTCCCCGACCTCGAGCGGGCGGCCGCCGACCCGGACGGACGCGTGTTCCTCCGACTCGAAGCGCGAGATCACGTCCTCGGGGCGGTCCGCCAGGACGGGAGGGCCGAGATCCCCACCGACCCCCTTCACGCCCACGTCGAGGACGGCGTGATCGGCGCCGTTGCTCGAGATCACGGTCGTGATCACGCTGAGGGCGATGGCGAATTCGGGCCGTCTTTTCGCGTAGTAATGGTCCATCAGGGCGTAGGAACCGGCCTGGACCTCGTCAACGCCGTCCATGAGGCCCGTCATATCATAGGACCCGGTTCCGCCGCCGCTCAGGACCCGGACCGGGAGGCCAGCCGCTTCGATGAGCCGTCTCGTGTCCACGGCCTTCCGCATCGACGAGAGGACCTGCCGGCGCCTGTCCTCTGGGTCGAGGACGGTGATGCAGTGGCCCTCATAGGCTTGGATGCCGAGGAAATCGACGCCGGCGGCGGCCGCCGCGGCGCGGGCGATCTGGAGCGCCCGCTCGCCGGGCGGGACGCCGCAGCGGGACAATCCGACGTCCACCTCGACCAGGACGCCGACCGTGGCGCGCGTCCCGGCCAGCGCCGCGGAGAGCTGCCGGACCTGGGATTCGTCGTCCACGGCCACGGCGAGACGGCATCGCCGGGCCAGCTCGGCGACCCGCTCGAGCTTGTCCCGTCCGACGATCTGGTTGGCGATGAGGATGTCCGGGATGCCCCCCGCCGCCAGGACTTCGGCCTCAGAGAGCTTGGCGCAGGTGATGCCGACGGCGTTGCCGCACTCGAGCTGCCGCCTGGCGATCGTGACGCATTTGTGCGATTTGAAGTGCGGGCGCAGCTTGGCGTGGCGGCGGGCGAAGAAGTCGGACATGAGGCGCAGGTTGCGCTCGAGGGCCTCTGTCTCGACGACCAGAGCCGGCGTCGGGATGAGCGACGTCGGTTTCCCGACCAGGTCGGTCAAGCGGCCGGCCACGGGACATTTTCTAAGATCAGATGTTTGCGCCACTGAGACCGCTTCCTGGCCGATTATATAGAAAATCTCCCCGGAAATGAAAAAGAGCGGAGCTTCTTCCCGAAAACGGCTTCTGCCGACTTGCCTATCGCCGGACGCAACGCAGCCTTCATCTGGGGGCCGCGGGCGCTCGCCCGCTCCTGTAAACACGTCCCAACTGGACGAGCTCCAGGATGCCCTTGATGAAGACGATGGCTGCCGCGATCGCCAGCCAATAGGTCAGATCGGGCTGGAACATCATGACGTTCACCCGGAAGAAAAGGACTTCGAGCCAGAGATAGAGGACCAGAACGGGCCAGAGGAAATGCAAGGCGGCGATCCGGAGCCCTCGCCGAATAAGGTCCGGCCTAAGGGTTATCCCCTGCTGGGCGAGCTTTCGCCACCGCGCGGGAATCCGCGCGACCGACGCGATGAGAAGCGAGGTCAGGACCAGGATCATCGCATCAAAGATGATCGTCAGCCGTCTCTTTCCCCAACCCTGATCGGGCAGCGGCTCGCCGGCGACCAGGCAAAACACGCTCTCGGCCATGGCCCGCACCGTCGCGCCGTCAAGGATGGAGGCGCCGTGCGGTGAGGAGAAGGCATCAAGCCCACTCGCGGCGTTGGCCACGATGAAAACCCCGATCCGGCGATCCGGGTCGAAGAACACGGAGGCCTGGAAGTTGGCCGTTCCACCGTCATGGTCGATGACCGTGCGGCCGTGGAGCTGGACGGCTTCCCACCCCAGGCCATAGGCCTCAGGTGAGGGGACGTCATGCATCCGGGCGATCCCTTCGGGCGAAAGCACGGACCGATCGCGAAAACGCCCGCCGTTCATCTGGGCGACGAGGAAGTTCCCCATGTCTTCGGCGCACGAGATGACGAATCCCGCGGCCAGGTTGCTCCGGCTGAAGGGGAGGTCCGCGGCGACCGGGAAGCCGAACCACCAGCGGTAGCCCGTGGCCAGTCCGTCCCGGCGGGCCGCGTCCTCCGAGACGTAGCTGTGGCGCATGTCGAGGGGTTCGAAGATATGCCGGCGGAGATAGTCCCCGTAGGTCATGCCCGATACCTTCTCGATAAGGACGCCCAGTGTCACGTAGTTGGCGTTCGCGTAGATCACCGACTTCCCCGGCGCATCCCGCAGCCGCACGTTCTCGAGGAGCCGGACGTGGCGCTCCATGGCCCCCTCCTCATCCGGCCAAAGCCAGGAGACGAGCGTCGGCCCTTGGGGGATGCCGCTGGTCATGGTCATCAGGTGGCGCACGGTGATCCGGGCCGAGGCGCCCGCGTCCGCCATGGAGAACCAGGGCAGATACGTCCGGACCGGAGCGTCCAGATCGATCTTGCCGGCTTCGACGAGCTGCAGGACGGCCAGCGCCGTGAACGGCTTGGTGACAGATCCGATGAGGAAGGGGGTTTGCGGCGTCACCGGCCGGCCGGACGGGTCGGCCCGGCCGTAGCCCTTGACGAAGACGGTCCGGTCGTCCTTGACGATCGCCACGGCGAGCCCGGGGATGCGAGGGAAGGCCATCTTGGACCCGATATGGTCGTCGATGGCCTCGAAGGAGACGGCGGCGTCCTGGGGCCGGATGTCCGGCACAGGCCAGGCGCCGGCCGCGACCAAGATGAACAGGCAAGCCCGAAGGCGTCTTCCGATAACCCTTCCCCTCACCATAAGACTATATGCCGGCCTTGGCCGGGAATCAAGAAGCCCGGGCGGTGTCAGGTCCGCCCTGTGATTTCGGTTGCCCGGCGCGTGACCTCTCCTCTATAATGAAGAGACGGAGTCGGCATCAGGACCATGTCGGAACGAACGACCATACCGGCCGGCGGCGGCCGGGCCAAGGATCGCAGGCCTGAAGGACGTCGACATCCTCGTCGGCATCCCAAGCTTCAACAACGCCAGGACGATCGGCCACGTCGTCCGGGCCGTCGAGGCGGGGCTGACCAAATATTTCCCCGGCCGCCGCTCCGTCCTCGTGAACTCCGACGGCGGGTCGACCGACGGGACGACGGACGTCGTCCGCGAGGCCAGCATCGATTTCGACTCCATCCTGCTCGATCACCGCAGACGGCGGCTTCCGCAAGCTCGTCACTCCCTACCACGGCATCCCCGGGAAAGGAAGCGCCTTCCGGACGGTCTTCGAGATCGCCCGCGCAGCTCGAGGCCAAGGCCTGCGCCGTCGTGGATGCCGACCTGAGGAGCATCACCCCGGAGTGGATCGAGCTCCTGATCAAGCCCGTCCTCGAGGAGGGCTACGATTACGTCGCGCCGTACTACATGAGGCACAAGTACGACGGGACGATCACCAACACGATCGTCTACCCGCTGACCCGGGCCCTCTACGGCAAGCGGATCCGCCAGCCGATCGGCGGCGATTTCGGTTTTTCGGGCCGGCTGGCCTCGTTCTATCTCGACAAGGACGTCTGGGAGAGCGACGTCGCCCGGTTCGGCATCGACATCTGGATGACGACGACGGCCGTCGCCAACGGCTTCAAGATCTGCCAGGCCTTCCTCGGCGCGAAGATCCACGACGCCAAGGACCCGGGGGCCGACCTCAGCGCCATGCTGCACCAGGTCGTCGGCTCGGTCTTCGACCTCATGGAGGAATACGCGCCGGACCTGGCGCGCCATCAAGGGATCGGAGCCCGTCGCCACCTTCGGCTTCGTCTACTCCGTCGGCCTCGAGCCCATCCAGGTCAACCTGGACAAGATGATCGAGATGTTCCGGCTGGGCGTCAGGGACCTCGACTCCCTTCTACAATCGTTCCTGCCTGAGGACGTCCTCGCCATCCTCGGCGACCTGGCCGCCCGGCCGGACCGCAGGGCCTTCGTCTACCCGGACGCCGCGTGGGTGAGGACCGTCATGCACTTCGCCCTGGCCTGTCACCGGAAGGTCGTGAGCCGAGAGCACATCATCAAGTCGCTTACGCCTCTCTATCTCGGCAAGGTCGCCTCCTTCGTCATCGAGACCTGGGACAGCACCGCCGAGGAGGTCGAAAGGCGGCTCGAGGGACTCTGCCTATCCTTCGAAGGGAAAAGGGCTATTTGATCGAGAGGTGGAACAGGTAGGCCTGAGCCCCGGTTCCCCAAGGAGATCGCCATGAAAAGTTTCATCGACAAGGTCCTCATCCAGCCGCTGCGGGAGGTCGTCCAGAAGCTCGTGGCCTTCCTGCCGAGCCTCCTCACGGGGATCGTCGTCTTGGCCATCGGCCTCGTCCTTGCTTGGCTCGTAAGGCTGCTCGTCATCAGGATCATCAGACTCCTCAAGCTCGACGCGGCCTTCGCCCGCTCGGGCGTCACCGAAGCCCTGCAGAAGATGGCCGTCAAGGACACGCCGGCCAAGCTCGTCGGCCGGATGTTCTTCTGGCTCGTCGCGTTCATCTTTTTCGTGCTGGCCCTTAGCGTGATGCGGGTGCCGGTGATCGACCAGCTCCTCGAGAGGTTCCTGCTTTATCTGCCCAACGTCTTCGTCGCCCTCGTCGTCCTGGCTATCGGCTGGTTCCTCGGCAATTTTCTCGGTCGGGCTACTCTCATCGCCTCTGTGAACGCCGGCTTCAGGCTCTCGGGCCGCTCAGCAAAGGCGTCAAGGGGATCATCTTGTTGTTCGCCTTCGTCATGGCCTTCGAACAGCTCGGTATCGGACGGAGCACGGTCATCGCCGCGTTTGCGATCGTGTTCGGCGGGGCGGTCTTGGCGCTGGCCTTGGCCTTCGGCTTAGGTGGGAGGGACCTGGCCAGGACATTCCTGGAGAAGCGATTCAAGAAGAACGGGAACACCGATAGCGACGATCTAAAACACCTCTAGTTGGCTTTTATCGTTATTCCAGCGTTATCGGCGTCGACGGCCAGCCGGAGCTTTTCCAGGAAATCGGGTATCGCTGATGTCACCCGGTTCCAGCTTGGAATCAGCGGAGAGTAGAGGGGGTCTTCCATCGTTTCCTTCCCCGCGATCTGGACCGCCCGGGTGAAGGCCTCGACGATGATCGTTTCCAAGTGATAATCGAACGCCAATCCGTTGTAAGCGGCGTCATCACTGTACCGGTTGACTGTGTCCTTGGCCGTCCGCTGATAGTTGACGACGAGAGTCCGAAGGGCGCTCTCGCTGAGGATGATGCTCTCGATGGCCAGGTTCCGGAAGATCGACTTGGCGATATCGACAGCCATCTTCATCAGACCTGTCCGGGGATCCTCGGCCGACAGTGGCTGGTGCTTGTGCTCGTAGGTATCGCAGATCTCGGCCTGACAGATCCGACGCAAGGAGTAATTGCGGTAGACCTCGGCCAGGGTCTCAACTTCAAGTCCCCAATCGCCGGGGATCCGGTTGATCCGGGCGAGGTCGGATATCATGGAGAACTCGCCGGCAAGGGCATAGCGGAAGCTGTCGAGGTAGACAAGGAATGGCAGGTAGCCGAAGAGCTTGATGAGACTCCGGATGAGCGGCGTCACAAACAGCCGCGTCACCCGACCATGCATCCGGTCGGTCACCCGGGCGTAATAACCCTTGCAGAAGGCATAATCGATGTGGGGCGAGGCGACCGGATAGAAGAGCCGGGCTAGCATTTCCCTGGAATAATTAACGATATCACAGTCATGGAGGGCGATGATCTTGCTGTCCTCGCGGGCCAGGATATAGCCATAAGCCGTCCAGGCCGATCGTCCCTTGCCGTCCTCGCCGGCCGAAAGGTCGTTCAGCTCGAGGATCTTATAGAGATCGAGGAACCTCGGCCCCGAGGCCCAGACAATCCTGTGCGGCTGAGGCAGAGGCTCAAGGAGCTTCTGAACCTGATGAAAATGGGCCGGGTCGTCGGTTCGGCCAAGCGTGACGACGACCTCGTTCAGGTACTCGACATCCTTCAGCACGTCCAGGATGCCCCGCAGGGCCTGGGATTCGAGCTCCTTGGGCGTCGTCGGCAGGACGAGCGCGAGCGGCCGGTGCCTGTTGAAATCGGCCAAGTTATCTTCCAAGCGTTCCTGTTCAAACGCTCCGAGCCGATGGAAAGTCGCCAGGACTCCGGTCTGATAAAAATCAGCCATCTTATTCTCCTTTCAAATCCGGTCTATCCCGAGCTCGATGATACGCGTTCAGTTCAATTGCCGGAGAAGCATGAAGACGACTTCCCGCCAGCCTCGAGGGCCCGAAGACGGAGCGATAATGAGACCAGGCAGATCGACGACCTCGAGGTGGCTGCCGTCAGGCCTGCGGACGATGACCGGAATGTCGACCGCCCGAAGCATCGGTTCGTCGTTGGCGCTGTCGCCCAGCCCGACCGTGCTGACGCGGCCCCGGCTCACTTCGTAAAACGACCGGAGGGCTCGAACGGCCCGGCCCTTATCGCTGCCGCCGACAAGGTGATAGAAGCGTCCGCCGCTGACGACCTGAAAGCCGCGTGCTTCGGCTTCTTGAACGACCCGGGGAAGCATTCCCTCCTCGATCCCGATGAAGGGCTCGTCATATTCGCGCGTCGCCGCCAGAGCTGCGTCCTGGCGCGCGAGATTGCAGCACTCCGCGATTTCCTCGACGGTCATATCGCCGAATCCGCGGAGAGGAAGACCGGTCGATCCGCGTATCCCGTCGAGCGCTTGCCTGATCTGGGTAAGGCCGGCCGATTTCCAGTACCCCGTAGCCGCCGTCCCGCTTGTCGAAACAGGCATCGGGCCCGAAGTATCCTTCAGGCACATAGACGGCGCCACCGTTCTCGACGATGAAGGGGTGAACATTGGCGAGGGCCCTGCGCCAGCGTTCCGTCTCGTGTCGCGTCTTGCTGGTGCAGAAGACGAGGGGGATGCCGGTCTCGAGAAGGGCTTCGAGCGCGGTCCGCGACGGCTCAAAGGAATAGGTTCGGTGGTCGAGGAGCGTCCCGTCGAGGTCGCTGAAGACGATCAACGGAACTGGCAATACGGCCTCCCTGCGGCGCCCTGCCTGGCGCGCGCGACGGGGCGGGAGAGGATCTCCGCTCCGTGAGATTTGGATGGCGGCCCGACCATCCGTCCATGATCACCTGCGCCGCGCCTGCGCGCCGCGCACCCGATGGCATTATAGGGGAAGGACGGCCCCCGGTCAAAAGGGTGGCCACGCCAGATGCTCCCGGACGCCGGCCCGGCCGGGCCCCCGGTTGATTTCACCCCATGTCTGCGCGTATCATGAACAGCGATAGCAGAATATGGCCGGTCGCCGGCCTGGGGAGGTCAGCTCATGAACAAGATCCAGTGGTCCGTGTTGGTCGTCGCGGCGGTCCTGATCCTGGCGGCGGGGGCGTCCTTGCCCCTCGCGGCCCAGGAAGCGGGAGCGGAGAGCCTGAAGCCCGCCACGTGGGACAACCTGCGCGCGGTCAGGGCCAAGGCCGAGGAATTGGACAATGCCGGCAAGTTCGCGGAGGCGCTCCAGTATCACCTCGAATACACCGGTATCGCGGAGCGGCTGGGCCAGCCGGTACTCGTGGCCTGGGGCAAGAACAACGCCGCCTACATGATCATCAAGATGCACAAAGAGGACCGGACGGTCGACCTGGCCCCGGCCAAGAAGCTGGTCGAGGAAGGCCTGGCCATCCCCGAGGCCGCGGAGGACTGCAAGCGCCTGCTCGAGAGCAACCTGCTCTACATCAAGGACTTCATCAAGCTGTCGGAATAGGGTCGATCCGCGGGACGGCCGATCCGGCTATTCTTATTGTCTTATCTCCCCTGGACGTGTTAATATCGCCGCTTCATAAGGAGGTCCAAAATGATCAATAAGAAGATGTCGTGTTTGGTTCTCTTCCTCGCGTTCGTTGCATCCTTGGCCTTTACGGCCGAGGCGCCCACTGTCGCGTTCAAGGCGGGCGATTTCTATCTTTCTCCTCAATTGCTCAGTGTTAGAACAGGGACCGCCGGGAAATTAGCGCTGGGTCCGAACGTCGAGTATTTCTTATCGAAGTCCGTCGCGGTCGGGGGGGACGTATCACTCTACCTTGTATCCCCCGGCGGGTTGGCCGTGTTCCCAGACATCGAATATCACTTCGCCATCAACGTCCCGGGCCTCAATGTTTTTGCCGGAGCGGGCCCGTCCGTTTTCGTCGGATTCGGCTCGGAAGGTAGAACCGTATTCGGCGGAAAGGCCTTCGGCGCCGTGCGCTACTTTTTCACACCCACCACGGGGGTCTTTCTAAAACTCGGAATCGCGACTAACAGCGAAGGCACGGCTGGCTTCGGGGGCCTTGGAGTCTCCTTCAAGCTATAGTCCCGCATTCTGAAGAACAGAGCGGAGAGGTGGTCTGGCTGTCGTATCGAAAGAACCAGCTCTTTTTGCCGAGCCCGCCCACTTCGGCTTGACTCGTCCCGGCGCGGGGATATATCTTCGCGTCATGAGGGAAAACACTCTGAGGAAGCCGATCCTTGTGGCCGGGGCCATCCTTTGGCTCGGAGCCGCGCTGGGTCTCCGGGCCCAGCCGCTTCGGGATCCGGCCACGCTGCTCGGGCGTCCGGCCGAGCTCTCGGCCTGGGCCTATGCCTATCGGGCGGACTTGAAGATCCAGGAAAAGCCCGAGGCCGCCTTCATCCTTCGACGGCTCGAAAGGCTCGATCGCGTCTACCGGCCGGTCAGCCTCTTGCTCGCCCAGGGAAGCGGCAAGAAAGGCCTGCCCTGGTTGCGGCAGGAAGGCGATTGGCAGCTTCTGCCGAAAAAAGCGGTCTGGGAGCGCGGCGAGCTGCCTCCGGCCCCCGACGGCGCGTTGGGATCGGCGCTCCTCTGGGAAGGGCGCCTGCATTTGAACCGGCTGGAGCTCGCCTGGCCGAACAGCGGGCCGGCGCCGTCGCCTCAAGACGTGGAAGTGCGCGTCTATCCCTCCCCTTACGGCTGGTTCGGCTGGCAATCAGACCTGCGAGTGACGGCTCAGCCCGCGATCTCCGGGGACGGCTTGACCTGGATCTATGGGGGAGATTGGGACGACGTGGACATGGTCGCGGTCTTCCTCAAGAGCGGCGCGAATCCGTCGAGCTCAATCCCGCAGATCAGGGCATACGGACCGGAAAGCTGGGAGCGGATGGATATCGAGATCGAGTGGGGGTTCCAGCCGGGGACGGAGCGATCGGACTATAGCGGCCGCCTGGAGGGTTTCTTCGGCCTTGTCGAAGGCATGACTCCGCTGGCCGGAGATCCGGGCACGGCGCTGGAAGGACGATCGGCCTGGACCTCGCCTGCAGGAACGGGAAGCCGGCGAGGGATCTCCGTGTCTCTGCTTTATATCCGCCCGGCCGTCGAGCTGGTCAAGAACCTGCCGAAATATCCCTACGGCCAGCCGCGGGATGCGCGCATGACGCTTTGGACCCGCGCGGGGAATATGACTTTCCTGGTGAAGTCCCTCGAAAGCGGGCCGATCTACGCCCCGGAATATGGCTTTTTCGTGGCCCGTGCCGGAGCCGGTCAGAAAGCCAAATCCTTCGCCGCCACGCTGGCGGCCGCGAAAGTGAAGAGCGTCCGCGAAATGACCCGCGCGCACCGCGAAGCGACCTGGGACGAGGCCATGCGCGAGGTCACCCTGCCCCTTTTGCCGCGCGGGACGGCGCTTCCCCCCTACAGGCAAGTGGCGGATCCGCCGATGCAGGTCGAAGTTCCGGAGAAACGCTGGACGGACGCCTGGCGCATGGGGGTGTCCCACCTGGAGACGGGCGAGCTGACCTATATGGACCTGGCCCTCGAAGCGCCGCGACCGATCCGGGCCATGGACGCCGTGGGGCTCCACGATACCGCCGCCCGCTGGCTGGAGGGATTCCTGCAGAGGCCCGGGACTCCCTCCGACGGCGATTTCAACGACGGCTCCGGGAATTTCTGCATCGGGAAGCTCTTTCACGAAACGGCCATCATCGATTGCCCCGGCTACGACACCTATGAGCTCGTCCATAACGGCGGGACAGGGCGCATCCTTTATGATCTGGCGGAGCATTACTTCCTGACCGGCGACGCGGCCTGGTTCATGAGGAACCAATGGAGGATGCAGGCGGCGGCCGAGTGGATCATCCGGCAGAGAAAGCTTTATCTGAATGGCCTGCCCAACCGCGAGGAGCTCTGGGTCGCCGGGCTCCAGCCGCCGCAGCATATCGCCGATTGCGCCTGGGGCCAGAGCGAATGGAAGTGGTATGTCAATATCGAGGCTTGGTACGTCCAGGGACTGCGCCGGTTCGCCGAGGCCATGGCTGAGCTCGACCCGGCGGCAGCCGGACGGTATATCGCCGAGGCCGAGCAATACCGCCAGGCCCTTAAGAAGGCCGTGGACCGGGCCATCGCGCTCGCTCCGGTCATCAAGGTGCGGAACGGGACGTATCGGTCCTATATTCCGCCGATCTTCTATATCCGCGGCCCCTCCATCGGGCAGGTCGTCCAGATCGCCATGACGGACGACGACTGGCCCTTGGAGCTCGTGGATTCGGCCGGGATCCCGGAAGCCGGCGACATTCGTCTGGACGGACACCTGGACGTCTGCGAAGACGTCCTGGCGCTCTCGCCGACTTATCTTTTCAGCGGGAACCGCTTCGCGTTCCTCGCCCAAAAGCGGAAGGAGAGCGGCCGCGCTCAAGCGGAGGATTGGTTCTGGGGCGGGGAATCGCCCCAGCTGGGCTATAGCTTCCTGGCCAACGTCTATCTCCAGCGGGACGAGATCCCGAGCTTCCTCCGGCAATGGGTCAACAACTATGCCGCCTTCGTCATGCCCACCCCGGAGTACGGATTCCTGGAGCACTTCATGAACCATGCGGACCCGGGCCAGGTCGAAGCCTTCAAGAAGGGCGAGTTCCGTAAATATCGCAACGGCCACGCGCTGTCCTATTTCATGGAGCAGTTCCGGTCCCTTCTCGTGTGGGAGGGTGACGGCGCTTTATGGCTGGCCAAAGCCACACCGAGGAACTGGCTCGAACAGGGAAAGAAGATCTCCGTTAAGAACGCTCCGACCACGTTCGGCCCGGTCGCCTATGAGATCGTTTCCGACGCGGACCACGGGAAGATCACGGCGACCGTCGAGATGCCGTCGCGCCGTCGGGTCCAAACCGCCATCCTGCGCCTGCGGCATCCGCAGGCCGCCCCGATCAAGAGTGTCACCCTGAACGGGCAAGCATGGAAGGATTTCGACCCGGCGGGGGAGATCATCCGCCTGACGGGGTTCGGTGGCGTCCTCCGTGTGGAGGCAGAATACTGAGCCGAATCCCGTCTATTCCCGCCACGCGCTTCCGTGGCTCTCGCCCGAGGCTTGTCCGTGGTTCCCCTTGGCCTCTGAACGGGGCCCGTGCCTGCCCACTATTAAAAGGAGAGGAGGTGCGCTTCGAGCGCTTCAGCGAAAAGAGACGGCGCCCGCCATAGCCTGGATCAGCTTGCCGCAGCCGCCGGCTCCGATGAACTCGGTGTGATCGGCGACAGTCGTGAAAGAGCGTTTGGTGATGACGCGGCAATCCAGCTCGGAACCGGCGGCCTCGAAGAACGTCCGCAGGATGCGCTCGGCGGCGGGGTCGGAGATCGACGTCTTGTAGGTCTTGTCCCGGATGCGGGACAGCGCGTTCATCCAGATCGCGGCGGCCAGCGCGCCGCAGCCGCCCCCGCTCAGGCCGATGCCGCCGGCCAGCCCGGCCGCCATGACCATCTCCGCGTCGCTTCCGCCCGACAGCCGGACGACCTCGGAGGCGCAACTGAGCGGCCGGGCCGGAAGATCGGAAGGGTCGAGGGCGAGCCCTTCCTCCGCCGCCCGGATCGCTTCCGGCGCCCACGCGTCGGCGAGCTTGAAACAGGCGAGGAACTTCCCGGTGAGCATGTATTTGGCGATGCTCAGCTTGTTCTTCCATTCGCAGCTCGTGATGTCATAGCAATCGGAGCTCCCGGCCCGGGCGACGAAGGAGGCGTTAACGTGACGGGCGGCCTTGATGGCCGTGCCGACGGCGCGGTCCCGGTCGGGCTGGCGCCGGAACGACTCGGCGCCCACGGCGAAGACGGCGCCCCAGAGAAGTCCGCACTGGTATCCCTGCTGGACGATCCCCCCGGCCAGAAGCTCGGCGGCGCGCTCTTCGTCGTCCTGGGGATGGCCGAATTCCCGGTCCAAGATGAAAAACAGGGTGCGGGAGCAGGTGCCCTTCTTCAGGAACAGCCGCTTGGTGTCGCGCCGGATCCGCTTCACCTGTCCTGCTTTCATTGGCTCCCTCCTGGCCAGGGCGTGCGTGCCGAGAGTCCAGCCGCTATTTTAGCATGAAATCAGCGCCCCTGGCGCCGACGCGTCGCGAAGATCCTGCCCTGTCGTTCCCGAAGCGAGTCGGCGGTCCCTCGCGGACCCGAGTGCGGTTGGCGATGAGGCAGCGCTCTCGCCCCGTCGAAGCGAAGGCTCCCTCGCCGCTAATCTTTATCCTCGGCCGGAGGCCCTCCGGTGTAGAGGATATTTTCCATGCGGCTGAAGCCCTGGTTCACGACGTGCCGGATCCACCGGATAGTGCCCAGCCTGGTCGAGAACTCCATGATCAGGCCGCCGGCCTCGATCACCGCCCTCTGGACCCGGGAAATCTCCTCGGGATCGGTCTGGTCAAAAAAATAATCGTATTCGAGGATGCATCGCTTTCCGCCATCGAGGGGCGTGATGAACCCCAGGTCGTTCGTGACGCCGTGGCGTTCGGCGATCCGCTTGAACCCGCCGCAGAACTCGGCGACCAATCCCCGGTCCAGCGGCAGATAGATGATATTGACGGCGAACTGCTTGTCCCGGCCCATCCTTGAGCTCAGGATCCTGAACATATTCAGCCAGACTAGGTCCGTCATCTCCGGTCTGGCGAAGATCTCCTCAAAGGCCGTGCGGAGGTCCGGATCGACGGCCTCCGCCAGGCTCGCGGCCGACGGCGCCACGGCCGCTTCGACGATCTCGGCGAAACCCCTGAGCCGGAGATAAGAGAACGGTTCGACGGTGGACAGCGGGCCCAGGAGATCCGGCCACCCGGCCGACCGGAGCGAGCTCAGACCCAGGCTGAGGGCCTTGAAGAGCCGTTGATCTAAGACCGGCCGGCCCATGGCCCGGACACTCTCGATGGCATAGCGATCGCCGATCACCAGGACCAGATAGGCGATGCCAAGCTTGTTCTCGAAAACCTCGCGGACGTCCGCGGCGAGCTTTTTCGTGGGGGCCAGGAAGGACGACATGTACCCTCCCCCGAGGATGCCGATAGCCAGGCCGACCCGACGGATCGCGCAGTCCTTGGAGAAGTCGAGGGCCTGCTCGAGCGATTCGAACGGGACGAGAACGCCGGCCTCATCCCCGGTCACGGGATGGAGCTTCATGCTCACCGCGGTGCAGATGCCAGGAGACTCCCGGTCGGTCTGCTTGAAAGCGAACACGTTGGGGGCGTTCGTGTCGCTGAGGGAAAAGAACGAGCCGTCCTTGGACACGAACTCGGCGTCGACGCAATTCTCGGCGGCCGTCCCGTAGGCGGTCAGAAAGGTGGAGAAGATCCCCGAACAGATCATGTTGGAGCACACCAAGGCCGCCGGTTCCGCGACATTGACGCGGTAGCCGCGCCGGGCGGCCTCGCGCTGGAGGTCGAAGGCCGAGACGCCGGCCGCCGCTTTGACCGTCCAGTTCTTTTCGTCGAAAACGATGCTCTTTCATCCTGTTCAGGTCGATGACGGCGCCATCGCAGAGGCTGAGGCCCGCGTTCTGAGAGCCGTTGCCGCGGACGACCCAGGGGACTTTTCGGGTGTTGAGGAGCCTCAGGAGCTCGGATATCTCCTCCCTTGTCCTGGGCAGAACGACGTAAGCCGGCAGCTTGGCCACCGTCAGCGGGCCCGGATCGCGGGAATAGGTGACGGCGATCGCCGGGTCGTTCGTCGCCCACTCCTCGCCGACGATCCTTCGGATATCGAGGAGCAACGGGATCCTCCGGGGCCTTCCGGACCGGCCCTCCTCCTTGCACGTGGGCGGCGACGAGGTCCTTGAGCGCGGCCATGACCCGGGATGGCCGCATCTCCGTGACGAAATAGCACTGGTAATCGCATAGGCCGCAGAGGTCGCAGCCCGCGGCGATATCCAGGCATCTTTCGGTGATGGGGATCTTGTGCTCCGCCAGGGCGGCATAGAGGTCCATCCGCCCCTCCGGATAGTAGCTCACATAATGCTTCTCCAGCCCCGAAGCGCAGACGCCCTCCCGAGGAAATCGATCTTGCACATGGCGTAGTGGCGGCAGTTCTTGGCGATCTTCAAAACGTCATCCATACTGTCCCTCCCGTCTCTACGGACCGGCGTCATCCCGGTCCCGACAACCGTTCTTTACGGCGCAGCCCATATACATGACCGACTTGACGCGGCTTTCGACCATCCGGACCTTGGCGGCGAGCTCGGCATAGGTCCATTCGCCCCTGGCCCGCTGGCGCAGATAGCCGAGGATCCGGGGGATGGGAATATCGGGCGCCAGGCCGCGGTGCTCTTTCCACTCCAGGCCGTTTTGCCGCAGCAGCGATCTCATCTCACCGGGCTTGATGAACATCCGCCAGACATGGAGGTTCGGGGGCATGAAGGCCCACGGTTTCCAGACCTGGCTGACCTTGATCGCGGCCAGATGACTCAGCCAGGTCCGGTTGAAGGTATCGTAGCAGAACACACCCCCCGGCTCGAGGACCCGGGCGACCTCGGAGATGACTTTCGGCAGGTCGCGCACATGCTCCAGGACATCGCAGCAGAAAACGACGCGGAAGGACCGATCGTCGAAGGGGAGAGATTCACCTGCGCCGGCGAGATAGCGGACGTTCAGTCCGTTCTCCGGCGCGCGTGGGAGGCGGCGGCCTCGAGGGACCGGGCGGAGGGATCGACGCCGGTCGTGTCGAAGCCCATCCGGGCGATCTCCTCGGTCAGGAATCCCCCGCCGCAGCCGACGTCCAGGGCGGCCGCCGCTTGGGGATCGATCCGGGCTTCTTCGATCAGCGTCCTTTTCGCATAGGCCGCCCGGACAGGATTGAGGAAAACCCTCATCTGATAAAACGCGGACTCCGGCTGCCACCACTGATCGCCCTGGACGGCATAGACCGCGTTGTCCATGCGGTCGTAAGTCGATTGCGAGATCTTGCGCATGCTCGATGCCAGCGGTTACCAATATATCAAGATTGCCTAACTTTATCTCGGGTCCCGCGCCTATCCTTTCTTGCCGCCTTTCCTGAGCGCGGGAAACGGCCCCAAGATTGCGGAATTATAGGAACTGGATTGCCGGGTCATGAGCTGCGAAGTGAATTTAACGCATTCCGAGTCCCGCGCCGAAGAGTCTGTCCTCACTCATTCTCGGGGAGCCTTATTCTCCGAGGTCCTTCGCAGCGCACCCCGGAATTTCCCGAACTCTAGTTCGACTGGATTGCCGTCCTTCCCACGAATTATGGTTGCGTTGGTCCAGTCATAACGATCTATGAATTTATCTCTCCCGATCGGCGACCGGACCGCCGATCGGACTGTCGTCGTCGATGCCGCTGTCATGCAGGCCGAATGGATCGAACACCTCGGCTCTCATCGTAAGGACGCACGCGAAGTGGGATTAGCGCCGCTATTCGTATTCCCCACCTTCCTCGCCCGCTATCGGGATTCAGAAAACATTTCTGGCTCTGATATTCTATTGGCGAGCTACTCCGCCAGGGACCATTGCTGTAAATCTATTCTATTCGTAAGATCTTCTCCATAGCTTTTCCCTTGGCCAACTCATCGATCAGCTTATCCAGATAGCGAATATCCCGCATGGTTGGCTCCTTGATGTCTTCCACGCGGACACCGCAGATCACGCCCTTGATCAGAGCCCGCGAGGGATTCAGGCCGGGAGCCTCCGCAAAAAAGGTCTCGAGGTCCGTCTGTTTTCCCAGTTGAGTTTCCAACGCTTCCTGGCTATATCCGGTCAGCCAGCGAATGATCTCATCGACTTCCGGTTTCGTGCGTCCTTTTTTCTCCGCCTTCGCCACGTAAAGGGGATAGACGCTAGCAAAGGGCATCGCATAGATCCGAGGTTTTTGCTGTTTCATTCCCTGGCCCGGGTGGCGCGCTCTCCCTTGTGCGCCAGGAATCTGCCGCGCAGCCACTCCATCCTTGTGCGCAGCGTATCCGGCTCGTTGCACCGCGGCTCCGACTCGCCCTTGAAAAAGTCCCGCATGAGCTCGCAGGACTCGAAGTCGCTGCACGCGGCGCAGTTCTGGACGCCCTTTGCGAGCGCGCATTCGCGAATCTCGCAGGCGGCGCAGCCCTTGGCCAGGAATCCTTGATCGGCCGGGGTGCACCCCAGACACACCCACTCCGCGGCGCTATTCGCGTCTTTCCAGGAGCTTCCCGCCACCTTCTCGAGGAGGACGATGTCGGTCGTGACCGTCCCCTGGTACGCCGGGCACTCGTCGCAATTGATCCCACAGTAGGCCAGCATGTTTCTTCCTTCAGACGACGTCGATGATGTCCTTCAATCCAAGTGCATGAGGGGGATCGCTCAATCTTGCGACGCGCTCATACCGAGAGACTATCCCGGCCGGGGACGAGAGTCAAGAACCAGAGATCCGGCTTGGCGAATTCCTCGAGGATGCGCCATACCGTACTGAATCGACGAGCTGGAGAAAGGGACTCTGCCGGGCATCTTGAAATGATGCGGGCTTTCTACGGACGACCTACTCGGGATTCTTGCCGGCCTCTCCTGTTAACCCACGATCCGTTGACATTATTAGTGTCGTAGGGTAATGTCCGGCCGTCTATACAGGTCAATATGTGTTGAGATGATCCTTCTCGTCGACGGCTACAACGTCATCCACCGGGTCCCCGAGCTCGAGAAGAGCCTCGACGGCGGGCTCCAAAACGCCAGGAACCGCCTCGCGCTCCAGGTCTCGAGCTGGAGCCGCGCTCATCCCGGCGTCGAGTGCGTCATTGTCTTCGACGGCGAGTATCAGGGTCACGGCAGCCGGGAGGAGCGCATCGCCGGGATCCGCTGCGTCTTCTCGCTGAGAGCCCACGGCGGCGACGCCGAGCTCATCCGCTTCGTCCGGGACCACAAAGGCCGCAAGCCGGACATCACGGTCGTCTCGGACGACAACAATGTCGGCAACAACTGCCGGGCCCACGGCGCGGTCGTCCGGTCCTCGGGCTTCATCTTGGGGGCCAAGGCGCCAAGGCCCCGCGGCGGAGGCAAAGCGCCCTCCGAAGGTAAAGGCCTCGACCGGAAGGCCGCGGCCGCGATCGATGAAGAGCTCAAGAAGAAATTCGGCGTCTGACGGTTCATGATACCGCCGGAAGGAGCGGGAGGAACGCCATGGCACGAAAGCGGAACACGGTCGGTGGATCGATGAGGATCCTTTTGGAGGTCTCGGGTATCGTGGGGCTCGCCCTCATCCTCTCAGCCGGCGCCCGGACGACGGACTGGATCACCGCGGCGGCGCCTGGGAAGCGGATCGGGATCATCGGCCTCGACACCTCGCATGCGCCTGCCTTCACCCGGATCTTCAACGCCCCGGACGCCCCGGCCGGGGACTTCGGCGGTTACCGTGTCGTGGCCGCCTATCCCCAGGGAAGCCCGGACATCGAGGCCAGCACCTCGCGGGTGGCCGGGTATGTCCGGGAGATGCGGGATTTGGGAGTCGAGATCGTCGATTCGATCCCCGCCCTCGTCGCGAAGGTCGATGCCGTCCTGCTCACGACGAACGACGGCCGCGTCCACCTCGGGCAGGCTATGCCGGTCATCGGGGCAGGCAAGCCGCTCTACGTCGACAAGCCGATGGCCGCCTCCCTCGCGGACGTCATCGCGCTCTTCGAAGCGGCCCGGGCGAAGGACGTTCCCCTGTTCAGCGCGTCGTCCCTCCGCTGGATCCCCGGGGCCCTTGAGCTCCGTGAGGGCGCCCAAGGAGCCGTCGAGGGCGCCGACGCCTTCAGCTGGGCCGCCCTGGAACCGACCCACCCCGACCTCTACTGGTACGGCATACACGGCGTCGAGATCCTCTACACCCTGATGGGGACCGGCTGCCTGTCGGTGAGCCGTTTCCGGACGGAGGACACCGAGCTCTGCGTCGGCCAATGGACGGACGGGCGCATCGGGACGGTCCGCGGGCTGCGCTCAAGCGAGCACAGCTACGGCGGAACCGTCTTCGCCGAGAAGAAGATCGTCTTCCTGCCGATGGGAAGCGATTACGCGCCGATGCTGAAGGCGATCGCCCGGTTCTTCGACACCGGCCGGCCGCCGGTCTCCCCGGAGGAGACGATCGAGATCTACGCCTTCATGAGCGCCGCCGACCGGAGCAAGGCCCTGGGAGGCCGCCCGGTCCTCATCGCGGACGTGCTGGCTGAGGCCCGGGCCGAGGCGGCCACGAGGGTCCGGTGATCCGGGATCATTCCCGCCGAGGATCATAGGCTCTTCCATCCGGGAGCACAAGGGAAAGGGGGGGACATGCTCTCGCTTTCTCGCGCTCGAGGATCTATGATATATTCAGACCATGAAGATCGTGGATAGTCCGATCTCCCTCGACGAGCTCAGGGCCATGGCCGAGGGTCTCTTCGGCAACATGGTCAAGGCCGTGGTGGACGTGGACCGGAAGGTCATGGCCCTTGACGGAGAGCTTCATGCCGACGAGGAAGCCCTCCTCCTGGAGGGCGGCTCCCGCCAAGAGAGCCTCTGGGGGATCAATATCTACCCGGAATTAGAGGGGCCGGATCGCATCGAGTTCGATTCGATGATCAATATCCGTCCCTCTCAGGGAAACCGCTCGCGAGGAGTGGATGATCCCAATATCCGCGAAAGGATCCTCCAGGTCGTTGCGGGATTGATGGGATGACAGCCGTTCAGCACCCGTCCCTCGCGGCCGGCCGATGGAACCAACTTTCGCTCGTCGAACAGCTGGCGAACGTCGGCAGCGAAGTCGAACGGGCCCTCACGTGGCAGAATAAAAAGAATCCTGAATACAGCCGCCTGGCCTTTTTAAGGTCTCTCGAGCTTCTCGGGCTGACGATCGCCGATCCGCGGCATCGGCGCCGGCTCAAAGAGCTGACCCGTTTGCGCGAAGCGCTCCTGGACCATTTCCTCGGCGATAACGCGTACGGTTCGACAGAGAAGGGCTGGCGCGCCTATTTTTTCGCCTTCGGCTATGCCGCATCCTTGAAGCGGCACAAATCGGTCTGACGTCGAGCTCCGGCGCATAAGCCGGCCCCGGCCGGTCTCAATAAATCCCCTGCGGTCTATCGTGCCCTGACACTTGGCCCCGCCCCAACACGGGATACCCACGGAATTCAAACGAAATCGTTACATGTCCCGAGTCGGGAAATCCGCCTTTTGGCGTTCGAATACAGTCAGCTAACCGGGGACACGTGTCGTTGCCGTTCAGTCCGGAAATGGCCTTGTTGGCCTCGTCCTTGTTCGGCGTCGGCCGTCGGATCGACTGAGAAGATCCGCGCCCTTGGAACGTCCCTTAGAAAGAAAGGAGACGCTCATGAGCCAGTCCTCCCCTTTTTCCGATCCTCCCTTGCCCTTTCCGATCAAGGTCGTGCCCTCGGCGACCGGGCCGGTCCGGATCTATGAGATCCCGGACGACCAAAAAGAAGCGATCCTCGAGCAGCTCTATATCTTCAGGCCGGTCCCATCTCTCGACGACATCATGGAGGACCTCCACGCCGAAAAGCGGTTCCGGGTCCGCGAGTTCCTGGTCGCTCGAGAAGCCGGGATGAACGTTCTCGCGAGCCCCTACTATCTCGAGTCCGGGGGGACGGTCATCGACTGGGAGCTGGTCCGGAGGGCCCGGAAACGAGCTTCGAAGGTCGCATCTGGCTAAACCGGCCAGACTTTTCGGCGGGAGTCCTCACGGATCCCGGCAGCCGCCTTTTGGAGCTCGACGACGATCTCGATCTTCTTCTCGAACGGCAGCTTGGCCAATTGGCGCCGGCGATCTCGCTTCTGCCGAAAGATACGCTCTGCGGCCTTATTCTTCACGGAAACCCTTCTCGATCCTCCTCAGCTTTTCGGCCAGTCCGTGCTCTTCGAGGATCTTGTCGAGGACGGCCCTGTCGATGGCCGCTTCTTCCAAGAGCCGGACGACGCGCTCCCTGTCCTTCGCGCGTCCGGTCTGCAGGGCGATGGCAGTCAGATATTCCGCTTTGACGACCTTGGCCTCGGTATCGCGGTATTTCAGCGTCGTAGCGCGGGTGACGGCCTCCCGGACGAGGGCATTGTAAGCCGGGATGAACTGGACGGGAAAGCCCTCGATGAGGAGAGCTTCGGCCTGTTCGGCATAAGCGCGGCTGCGGGCGAACTCATAAATGGGAGCGAGTTCGTCCATCCCCTCCTTGACGGGGAGGAAAAAGACGTCCAGATCATAGGTCAGGACGGGTTCTATATAATAGGTCGCCGCGATGCCGCCGCCGATGGCGTAAGCCTTGATGATCCCCAGGCGGGTCATTTCTTCGATGACTTGAAGGGTCCTTTCCATGGGGAGCGCTCCGGATCGATTATAAGGGAAATCGCCTGAAAATAAAAAAGGGCGGATGCCCCTTTCGGGAAATCCGCCTTCACACCTGTCTGTCTACCGCGCAAGCATCCTGGCGATAAATCCCGCAACGTCGGTCGGCGGGCGCTTGAGCAACATGGTCAGGACATGCGGATTGCCAGTGAGCCCGTGTTGTTCA
The DNA here is from genome assembly GCA_963843505.1 of Candidatus Aminicenantota bacterium. GTDB lineage: Bacteria > Acidobacteriota > Aminicenantia > Aminicenantales > Saccharicenantaceae > RBG-16-66-30. Next base: position 90,188 of record CAWJKR010000009.1, read on the forward strand.
TAGTAGCGGAACATCGTCGCCAGCGTTTGCACGCCGTGATCCGGCATGCCGTGGATGCGCATCCGCTGCGCCCATTTGTCGATATCGAGGTTCTCAGCAGTAACCGGGCGACCCAACGTCTGGCTGAGAATGCCGGCGATCTCTGCGGCAATGAGCACTGCCGGGCCGCTCAATTCATAGGTGGCAAAAAGGTGGCTGTCTTCCGTGAGCACGCGCACGGCCACTTCCGCCACGTCATCCAGATCCACCAGCGACATACCGGCATGCAGTCCAAAGAAGCTGGTGAAAATCCCCTGTTCGACGATCCGCGACCATATCTCCCGCAAGTTCTGCATGAAGGCGGCCGGCTGGAGGATGGTGAAGGGGAGATTCGATTGGATCAGCGCCATTTCCACACGAAGCTTCTGCGCATGATGGGGCATGTCCTCGATCTGCGGATGCAGCACCGAGTGGTAGACAAAGCGGGCCACGTGTGCTTTACCGGCCAGCGTGATCATCCGCTGCCCGATAGCCGCTTCATCTGGTTGCACGGGCGGGCAGATATGATAAACGGCGTCGATGCCCTGCAAAGCCTCTCTGAGCGATGGGTCATCACGCAGGTCACCGACCACCACGTCCGTGGCGCCAAGTTCCTGCAATGGCGCCACCTGTTCCTGCCGATGAACCAGAGCCCGCGTCGCTACGCCTGCCTGTGCGAGGGCACGCACGACGGCTTGTCCGGTCTTCCCGCTCGCACCCGTGACAAGGATCAACATATATTCCCTCCATCATCCGAACCAATCACATAAGAGGCGGACATGTCCCCCGGAAGAAATCCCCCCGGAAAATAAAAAAGGGCGGATGCCCCTTTCGGGAAATCCGCCCTTTGGCGTTCGAATAAAGTCAGCTGGAAGCTGAGATCAGTACCGGCCGCGGCCGCCGCCGAAGCCGCCCCTGCCGCCGCCGCCGCCGGCTCCGCCCGTGCGGGGACGATCGGTCCGGGGCCGGGCCTCGTTGACCGTCAGCGGACGGCCCTTGAGGTCCTTGCCGTTCAGCCCGGAAATGGCCTTGTCGGCCTCTTCCTTGTTCGGCATCTCGACGAAGCCGAAACCGCGGCTCTCGCCCGAGAACTTGTCCTTGATGATCGAGGAGCTCGAAACCTCGCCGAACGCCGCGAAAGCGTCCTTGAGATCCTGCTCGGTCGCCGTGCGGGAAATGTTTCCCACGTAGATGTTCATACATCTCTCCTTAAAATATTGCCCTTGCCCTGGACGCGGACCCTCTTATTCGGGTTCCGTGGTTGCCCCTTGGCCCATGAACGGAGCCCGCGCCCGACCTGCCGAATAAAAGGAGAGGAGTATGACGGCCGTTTTGGGGGCCCGTGCCCCTCTGACCTTTATTCGAGTGAAAATAAAAAAACCCGGCAACGACCTACTCTCCCACCCAGCTGCCCAGGCAGTACCATCGGCACGAACGGGCTTAACTTCCGTGTTCGGAATGGGAACGGGTGTGGCCCCGCCGTTAAAGTCACCGGGATTTGATGCGATGTTAGTAACTTAGCGTCGAATTGAGATATCGCGTCTTTTTTGTCTTGATAAACTTTATGGTCAAGCCTCACGGTCTATTAGTACTGGTCAGCTGAACGCATCACTGCGCTTACACCTCCAGCCTATCAACCTGGTCGTCTACCAGGGACCTTCAGCCCTTGCGGGAGGGAGATCTTATCTTGGGGCGTGCTTCCCGCTTATATGCTTTCAGCGGTTATCACGACCGAACGTAGCTACCCAGCGCTGCCCCTGGCGGGACAACTGGTACACTAGAGGTTCGTCCATCCAGGTCCTTTCGTACTATGGACAGCCCCCCTCAAATCTCCTGCGCCTACCGTGGATAGGGACCGAACTGTCTCGCGACGTTCTAAACCCAGCTCACGTACCTCTTTAACCGGCGAACAGCCGGACCCTTGGGACCCGCTTCAGCCCCAGGATGAGATGAGCCGACATCGAGGTGCCAAACAGTGTCGTCGATGTGAGCTCTTGGACACTATTAGCCTGTTATCCCCGGCGTACCTTTTATCCGTTGAGCGATGGCCCTTCCATACAGGACCACCGGATCACTAAGCCCTGGTTTCCCATCTGTTCGGCCCGTCGGCCTCACAGTCAAGCTCCCTTATGCCTTTGCACTCTACGGTTGATTTCCAAACAACCTGAGGGAACCTTTGGGCGCCTCCGTTACATTTTAGGAGGCGACCGCCCCAGTCAAACTACCCACCTAACACTGTTCCTCTCCCCGATCAGGGGAGGAGGTTAGAATCTCAGACCAGGAAGAGTGGTATCT
>CAWJKR010000009.1:97500-237220 GCA_963843505.1 Candidatus Aminicenantota bacterium
GGACCTGGGGTTCACGCCATGAGGCGGAGCGGGTTCACCCTCATCGAATGCCTGCTCGGCCTGGCCCTGTCCCTCTTCGTCATCTCGACGGGGCTCGAGCTCTTCGCCAGGTCCCAGAAGGCCTTCCAGCGCCTCAAGGAAAGGGAGGAAGCCGGGCAGGCGGCGCTCGCGGCGCTGGACAAGATGCGCGATCGACCTTCTCCACGCCGGCCGGGGCCTCGCCCCCGAGATCGGCATGGGGCTCGTCGAGGCGGCGGAAGCGACCGCGGCCGAGCTCCGGACGGTGACGCTCGAGCGGGAGCTCGCGCTGGCCGCCGAGCGCGGCCGCCGGGGACACGCGGCTCCCGCTCGCCTCGACGGCGGACATCGCCGCCGGCCAGCAGATCGCCCTGCGGGACGGCGCGGCGGGAGAGGTCCGGACGGTCGTCGGGGTCGAAACCGGAGCCGCCGTCGTCCTCGACGCGCCGCTCGAAGGGAGCTACGCGCCCGAGACCGCGTCCCTGTCGCTCCTCGAGCGGGTGACCTATTTCCTGGATGCGCCCGCCGGGATCCTGCAGACGGCGGGTCAACGCCTCGCCGGCCCAGCCGCTGCTCGAAAGGACCGCGGCGGCCGCATGGAGCCTGGACCCCGTCGCTCATCTCGTCCGCGTCCGGCTCGAACTCGATATCGAAGGAGCCCATCCCCATGAAGCGACGATATTTCTCAAGAACCCGGCCCTGGCCGGAAGCTCCGGGACATGAGCGACGGTCGAGGGTCCGTCACCATGACCGTCCTCCTGCTCATGGTCGTCTTCACGGGGCTCGGCCTGGCCATGCTCCACGCTTCGGGGATCCACGTGATGATCAACGGCTACCGCAGGTTCTCGGCCCTCCTCGATTGCGCCTCGGAGAACGGGCTCAAGCGCGGCCTCCACGATCTCTCCGGCTGGATCGAGACCGAGGGGCTTCTCGCCGCCGTTGCCGCCGAGCGGGTCGAAGCCATGCGCGCGGACGGCCGGGCCGCTTTCCCTCTCCTCATCGAGGACGCGCTGGGAGCCGCCTTCCCCCGGACCCTCGAGGAAACCTTCGACGGCATGTCCTGGGAAAGCCGGGCCGAGTGCGCGTTCGGCGGCCTCACGGACATGGGCGGCTATCTCCGGATCGCGGCCGGCCTCAGGATCGAGGCCTCCGGCGGGCTCGACCGGATCCGGCCGAGGCGCCTCTCGGTCCTCGAGGGATCGCTCGGCCTCCTGGCCGGGCGCCTGCCCCTGCCGGCCATCCCCCTCTATATAGAAGGAGAGATGAGCGGCGGCGAGAAGGCCGCCTTTCTCGAGGACAACGGGATCGACCTGCCGGCGAAGCCGGGCCAGATCGTCGGCCCGGCCTTGGCCGCGTCCGAAGGCGGCGTCCTTCCTGACGACCGCGGGCGAGCTCGCGGCGCGGGCCCTGAGGATCGGCGTCTTCAGGCCGGGGGACCTCTCCCCCGCCCGAGCTGCGGCAGGCGCTCGGGCTCGACGCCTCGACGGACGCTGTCCCCGACGGCGTCTATCTCATCCATAACGACCTCGGGCTCGGAGGCGTCTTCGTCCAGGGCGATCTCGACGAGATGATCCTGGCCATCCGCGGCGACACCCAGATCGTCCTCTTCCGCGCCGGCGGCGCGGAGTGGCGGCTCGAATGGAGCCCGGCGCGGAGCCGGACGGAATTCGCCTCGCCCGAGGGGCTTCTCGCGTTCGACCTCGTCCCGCTGCCGATCGTCTTCGTCAACGGGGCCATCGCGGCGCTCGGCGGCGGGGCGGTCGACCTGGACGGACGGGTCGAGATGTCCTTCGATCGGCGTGGTCCCGGCCGTCCTCGACGGCGTCGATCTGACCATCGTGTCCGCGGACAAGGTGACGATCGCCTCGCATCTCGTCCTGGAGGGCGTCCGCTGGCAGGACGGCGTCCCCTACTCCAAGGACAGCGACGCGCAGCTCGTCGTCTACGCGGCGGGGCAGGATGTCGTCAGCGGCGAAGCGACCGAGGGCGGGATCGCGGTCGCCGAGGGCGCCCCCGAGGACCTGAAGCTCCAGGCGTCGCTGACCGCGGCCTCCGGGGGCTTCCGCATCGAAGGCGCGGGCAAGTCGGTCGAGCTTCTCGGCGCCCTCCACGCCGGCGCCTATGACGGGAACGGCAACAGGCTGGCCCTCTATCGCGACGACCGGGCCGCGGCCGGGGAGTTCGCGCGGAACGCGCCGCTCACGGCCGAGCCCCGGCTGGCGTTCTATTCGCTGCGGGTCCTGACATGGAGGGAGTACTGAGCGGCATGCGCCGGCAAGGCTTCACCCTGGTCGAGGTCGTCCTGGTCCTGGCTCTCGCCGGCCTCTTCGCCCTGGGCGGCGCGGCCGCGGTCGGACGGCTCGTCCCGAAGCTCCACCTGCAGTCGGGGATCTGGGAGGTGACCACGGGGCTCAACCAGGCCCGATTCCGGGCCATCCTGTCCGGCGCGCCCGTCCGGGTGCGCTTCGACGCCCCGGGTTTCGCCTTCGAGATCTGCGACGCGACGGAGGGAACGTGGCGGACATGGCGCACGGTGCCCCTGCCCGGGGTCATGGTCCGGGCCAACAACGCGCCGGTCTTCCACCCGCAGGGCACGGTCTCCGACCTGGCTTCGATCACGGTCTGGAACGCGAGCGGGACCTACAGGATCACGGTCGCGATAACGGGGAGGATCAGGACGGTCAGGACCGGCTGAGCTCGGCCGGTTCGTGCTTCGACGAGACGGAAGGCCGCCGCCCGTCGTGGAGGTTCTTCATCAGGCTGAGGACCGTCACCATGCTGGTGTGCTGGAACTCGACGCCCATCTCGAAGACGTTCGCGGAATCGTCCCAGCGGATCCATTTGACGATGCCCTCGACGCGAAGGACCTCGCGCGTCCGGACGAGCTCGATCTCGAGGCGGAGCAGGTCATCGACATCGAACGCAACAGCCGTGTGGATCCGGGCCCCGCCGAGCGAGATATCGTAGGTGAAGGCGTCGACCGGGGGATGGCCGTTGGAATTCCGGGGATCGACGAGGCGCGTGATGCTCGTCTTGTTCCACTGCTTGAAGCGGCGGTCCTTGCGCGGCTTCATGCCGGCCCCCGTGCCCGGTCCCTTCGCGGCGGTCATGACAGCGGGACCTTGTTCTCCTGGACGGACGGCTGGTCCGGCTGACCCTTCCGGTCGGAGTCGTGATAGAGGTTCCGCATGATGGCCTGGAGGGTGGCCTCGACGCATTCCCGGAACTCCACGCCGAATTCGTGGACCTTCAGCTCCTCGTTCCAGCGCGTCCAGCGGACCTCGCCGTCGATGCCGATGAACTCACGGGAACGAACGAGCTCGAGATGGATGCGGAGGACGGAGCCGACCGGGAAGCTCTCCTCGCACTGGAGACGCGCCCCGCCGAGGGACAGGTCCCAGGCGCAGGCGTCGATCGGGCAGGAGGGCATGACGCCCTCCCCGCCGGACGCGGACTTGATGATGGCCTTGTTCCATTGCTGGAACCGGCTATGCTTGCGTCTTTCCCTCATGGCGGCACTCCAGTCCGAGAATCCGGCCTCGGTTCTCTGTCATTTTGAAGGGGGAGGCCGGACGGGGGCAATCACCCCTAGAGGTGAATCCGGCGATGAAATGCCCGTCCCCTTGAGGCACCGCGGCGGGTGGGGCGCGCGGAGAAAGAGAGTGACGATCAGCGGCGGCGGGCGTCGCGCCGGGCCTGCCGGCGGATGCGCCAGATCTCCTTGAGCATCCCCAGGGAGCCCTTGAAGATCCTGACGCGGCTCGGCCGGGCGTCGCACCAGACGACCGGGATCTCGGCGACGCGGTAGCCGAGCTCGCGGCAGAGGACCAGGACCTCGACGTCGAAGCCGAAACCCGGGGTCCGGAGCCGGGAAAAGATGTCCTTGGCCGCCGCGCGGCGGAAGGCCTTGAAGCCGCACTGCGTGTCGCGATAGCCCTTCAGGACGAACAGCCGGACGAGGACGTTGAAGGCCTTGCCCATCCACTCCCGGGGCCGGCGCTGGCGGACGCGGATCTCGGAATCGGGCAGGGCCCGCGAGCCGATGACGACGTCGGCCCCCGCTTCGAGCGCGGCCACGGCCTTGTCGAGCTCGGCGATGGGCGTCGACAGGTCGTCGTCGCAGAACAGGATGAGCTCGCCCGCGGCGGCCAGGACGCCCTCCCGGACCGAGGCGCCCTTGCCGAGGTTGCGGTCCCGCCGGATGACCTGCGAGGGCAGGCGGCCGGCGAGCGCGGCCCGGGCCACGTCGGCGGTCAGGTCGGAGCTCCCGTCGTCGACGACGACGATCTCCGCGACGTAGGGCTTGCCGGCGAGATAGGAGACGACCGCGTCGAGGCTCGCGGCGATCCGCGAGGCTTTGTTGTACGTGGGGATGACCACGGACAGGCGGATGGCGTGCGGATCTTCTGCGCTCATAGGACACTGGCATTATAACCCGAATCCGCCGGAGGCAAGTCCCGCTTATCACGGAACTGTATCGAAAAAACGGGATTTGAATTAAAATCCCATTTTATCGCCGGTCGTCAGGAGGCTGCTCCATGAAAAAAACCGCGTTCCGTCTGGCCGTGATCCTCACGGCGGTCATCGTCATCACCCCGTTCGTCTCGCCGCAGGAGCCCTACAAGCTGCCGCCGAAGGACGTCATCGACATCGTCGACGCGCCGCCCACGCCCTCGGTCTCCATGAGCCCGGCCGGCGACACGATGGCCCTCGTCGACCGCGAGTCGATGCCGTCGATCGCCTATCATCTCCGAGCCGATCCTCAGGATCGCCGGGATGCGCATCACGCCCGCCTACAACAGCCGCCAGGTCCTGAGCTTCTCGACGGGCCTGTCGCTCAAGGACATGAAGACGGGCCTCGTCCGCAAGGTCGAGCTCCCCGCCGGATTCAAGTTCACCTTCCCCTCCTGGTCGCCCGACGGCCGGACGATCGCCCTGCTCCGCTACGTCGAGGGCGGCGTCGAGCTCTGGGCGGTCGACGTCGCGACGGCCGGCGCCAGGGCGCTGACGCCGCCCGTCGTCAACGCCGTCCTCGGCGGGATCGAATGGGCGCCGGACGGGCGCCGCATCGTCGTCCCGCTCGTCCCGGAGGGCCGCGGCCCGGCCCCCGTCGCGCCGCGCGTCCCCGTCGGCCCCGAGATCCAGGTCTCGGGCGGCGCGGAAGCCAAGGCCGCGACCTACCAGGACCTCCTCAAGAACGCCTTCGACGAGGTCCTCTTCGACTATTACGCGACGTCCCAGATGGCCGTCGTCGATGTCGCCGCGGGCGACGTTCGCAAGATCGGCAAGACCGGGATCTTCGATTCGATCTCGGTCTCGCCGTCGGCGGAATACCTGCTCGTCGGGCGGATCAAGCGGCCCTATTCGTATTCCCTGCCCGCGGACGGCTTCGCGCACTCGATCGAGGTCTGGGACATGGGCGGCGCCCTCGTCAAGATCGTCGCCGACCTGCCCACGGAGGAGGGCGTCCCCATCAACGGCGTCCCCAAGGGCCCGCGCAACATCAACTGGATGACCCACAAGCCGGCGACCCTCGTCTGGACCGAGGCCCTCGACGAAGGCGACCCGAAGAAGGACGCGCCCTTCCGCGACCGGTTCCAGACGCTCGACGCCCCGTTCGCGGGCGAACCGAAAGAGATCCTCAAGCTCAAGGAGCGGGCCGCCGGGATCTCGTATTTCGCGACGCCGGGCAAGGTCCTGGCTTCCCAGAGCGAATGGAAGAGGAGCTGGCGAACGACCTTCCTCGTCGATCTCACGAATCCCGCCGCCGAACCGGTCAAGATCTGGGACCTCGAGCACGCGGGACCGGTACAACGACCCCGGCCGGCCGGTGACGACGAGCCTCAAGACCGGCGAGCGGGTCATCCTCCAGGACAAGGACTGGATCTATCTCTCCGGGGCGGGCTCTTCGCCCAAGGGCGACCATCCCTTCCTCGACCGCATGAACCTCAAGACGATGAAGGTCGAGCGGCTCTGGCAGTGCCAGGACCCGGCCTATGAGACCTTCGTCGATTTCGCCGGCGCCTCGCGGACGAAGTTCATCACCAGCTACGAGACGGTGACCGATCCGCCGAACTACTATCATGTACGACCTCCGCTCGAAGAAGCGGACGCCCCTGACCGACTTCAAGGACCCCGCGCCCCAGCTGACCGGGATCAAGAGGGACCGCATCACCTACAAGAGGGCCGACGGCCTCGAGCTCAGCGGCACGCTCTACCTGCCCGCCGGGCCATCAGCCGGGCACGCGCCTGCCCGTCGTCATCTGGGCCTATCCCATGGAGTACGACAGCGCGGCCGACGGCCGGACAGGTCCGGGGCTCGGTCAACCGGTTCACGTTCTTCCGCGGGACGTCGCAGCTGTTCTTCGTCACCCAGGGCTACGCCGTCCTCGACAACGCCGAGATGCCCGTCGTCGGGACCCCCGAGACGGTCAACGACACCTTCGTCCAGCAGATCGTCTCCAACGCCGAGGCGGCCATCCGCAAGCTCGACGAGATGGGCGTCGGCGATCCGAAGCGGGTCGGGGTCGGCGGCCACAGCTACGGCGCCTTCATGACGGCCAACCTGCTCGCCCACTGCGACCTCTTCGCCGCCGGGATCGCCCGCAGCGGCGCCTACAACCGGACCCTGACCCCGTTCGGGTTCCAGAGCGAGCGGCGGACCCTGTGGGAAGCGCCGGAGACCTACATCAAGATGTCGCCGTTCATGAACGCCGACAAGATCAAGGACGCCCATCCTGCTCATCCACGGCATGGCCGACAACAACTCCGGCACGTTCCCCATCCAGTCCGAGCGGCTGTTCGCCGCCCTGAAGGGCTTCGGGGCGACGGCGCGGTTCGTCTATCTGCCCTACGAAAGCCACGGCTATTCGGCGCGCGAATCGGTCCTCGACGTCCTGGCCGAGATGTTCGAATGGTTCGACAGGTACGTGAAGAACAGAAAGTGAACAACGGATATCCACAGACTTTGTGCATAACCCTGTGGAAAAACGCGGAAAGGGATATTCTAAGAGCTTGTCAGACGCTGAGTTTTGATGAATTGCACAAGAGGTTGTGCAGCGCGCCGCTCGGCGTGAGGAGAGAGCGATGAGGAAGCGGCGGCTTCGCGGCCTGGGGACCGTCGTCCTGGCCCTCGCATTCGCGGCGGCGTGCGCCGGGCCTTCGGCGCCGCCGGCCTCGGGGCCCCTTCGCATCCTGGTCACGAACGACGACGGCATCGAAGCGAAAGGGATCGCGGTCCTGGCGGAGGCCCTCCGCGCGCTGGGAGAGGTGACGGTCGTCGCGCCGGAAAGCGGGCGCTCGGGATCGAGCCACGGCGTGACCTCGGAGCATCCCATCCGCGTCAGGGAGGCCGACCGCGAGGGGAGGCGCTGGATCGCCGTCGACGCCCTGCCGGCGACGTGCGTCCGCCTGGCCGTCGAGCGGCTCCTCCCCGTCCGGCCCGACCTCGTCGTCTCGGGCATCAACCGGGGCGAGAACCTGGGAACGGTCACGTTCTATTCGGCCACGGTCGGGGCGGCCCGGGAGGCGGCCTTCCTCGGCATCCCCTCGATCGCCGTCAACCTCGCGGCCTCGGAAGACATGGACTACGGCCCGGCCGCCGCGGTGACGGCCGCGGTCGTCCGGGCGCTCGGCCGGAACGGGATCGCCCGGGGGACCTTCCTCAACATCAACGTCCCGGCCCTCCCCCTGGAGCGGCTGAGAGGCGTGCGGATGACGCGTCAGGACACCCGGGCGCCGGTCGACTTCTTCGAAAAGGAGGCCGGCCCCGACGGGTCCGCGGTCTACAAGCCCCGCTGGGAGCACCTCGAGCCGGGCGCGGAGGGCACCGATATCTGGGCCGTTCGCAACGGCTACGTTTCGGTGTCGGTGTTCGGCTTCGACCAATCGGCCGCCGCGCCGCCCGCCGCCGCCCTGGCCCTCAGGCGCCTCGAATCCCTCCTCATTGACTTCAAGGGGGTTCGCTAGTAGGATTGCCGTATCGGTTCCGGGGGAACGGCATTGACCAAATGCCCTCAGTGTTCGGGGGAAAACGCGGACACCCAGCGCTTCTGCGGGGATTGCGGCACTCCGCTCGCGGGCGAACTTCGGCCTAAAACGCCAGTCCCCGCCGCCGACGAGACCCTCTCGCTCCCCTCGCTCGGCCTCGATGCCGGCGAGCTGTTCGCCCGCCGCTACCAGGTGGTCGAAGAGCTGGGCATGGGCGGGATGGGCCGCGTCTACCGCGTCCTCGACAAGAAGCTCAACGAAGAGATCGCCCTCAAGGTCATCCGTCCCGACGTGGCCTCGGACCGCGGCATCATCGCGCGCTTCTCGTCCGAGCTCAAGCTCGCCCGCCAGGTCGTCCACAGGAACGTCGCCCGCACGTTCGACCTCAACGAGGAGCGCGGCGTCCCCTACATCACCATGGAGTACGTCAAGGGCGAGGACCTGAAGCGCCTCATCCGCAAGGTCGGACGCCTGTCCCCCGGCCAGGCCGTCCCTATCGCCTGCCAGATCTGCGACGGGCTCGCCGAAGCCCATCGCCTGGGCATCGTCCATCGCGACCTCAAGCCCCAGAACGTCATGATCGACGAGGAGGGCCAGGCGAAGATCATGGACTTCGGGCTGGCCCGCCTGCTCGCCCAGGACGGCCGGGACGGGCCTGGGCGCCCGGAGCGGCACGCCGGCCTATGTCTCGCCCGAACGGATCGAGGGCAGGCCCGCGGACGCGCGGGCGGACCTCTATTCCCTGGGCGTTCTCATGTACGAGATGCTGACCGGCCGTACGCCGTTCAAAGCGGAGAGCCTCGGAGAGCTCCTCGACATGCACCTCCACGAAATCGCCGCGGGACCCGCGCGAGCTCAATCCCGGCATCCCGGCCGAGCTCGGCGCGGTCGTCATGAAATGCCTGGAGAAGGACCCTGTCCGGAGATATCAGAGCGCGACGGAAGTGCGGGAAGCCCTCGGCTGCCTGACGGAGGGCGTCGCCGCGTCGGGGCCCGGGAAGCGGAGCTGGCTCCCGGTCGCGGGAGCCGCCGTCGTGCTGGCGATCGCCGTCGCGGTCGTTCTCCTCGTCGCGCCGCCGGACTCATGGAAGCGCTCCGTGGCCGTCCTGCCCATCGAGGACACCGGAATGGAGGCGGCCAACGCGAATTTCCTGGCCGGTCTGCAGAGAGAGATCACCGCCCGGCTGGCGGGGATCTCCAACCTGCGTGTCGTGCCCGAGTTTTCGGTGAATTCCTACGATCTCAAGGGCAAGCCCTTGCCGGAGATCGGGAAGATGCTCGGGGCCCGCTATCTCGTCAGGGTGACGCTGGCCATCGAGGGCAACAAGGCCGACGCCAGCATCTACGTCATCGAGGCCGCGAAGGACGCGAGCCCCGAGCCGATGACCTACACCAAGGACCTCTCCGGCTATCGCGCCCTGCAGGACGATATCGCCGGCCTGATCGCCAAGGCCCTCGGCGTCGATCTCGCCCCGGAACAGCTGAAGAGGCTCCGCCGTCGGGGGACGGACAACATCGAGGCTTACGGCCTGTTCCTCGATGGAACGAAGGTCCTTAACGAAGCGGACAGCGTGGAGGACGTCCGGCTGGCCATCGCGACGCTGGGCCGGGCGGTCGAGATCGACCCGAACTACGCCTTGGGCCATTGGGGGCTCGGCTATGGCTACGAGCATCTCTATTACCGCGCGGAGAGCGCCAAGGACCCCGCGGTCCTGGAGAAGATGTTCGAACATCTCAATCAGGCCTCCCAGCTGGACCCGTCGTTCGCCGAGACGAACCTCGGCCTCGGCTGGTACTTTTTCAACAAGGGCGACAATGCGCGGGCCTTCGGGTCCTTCCGCAAGGCCTTGAAGCTCGAGCCCGACAGCGACATCGTCAATCGCGACTCCGGCGCGTTCCTGATGAGCATCGGTCTTTATGACCAGGCCATCCGGTACCTGGCCAAGGCGGCCAAGCTTTCGCCCCGCGATCCGCTGCCCTTGACGCAGATCGCCCAATGCTGGCTTTTCCTGGGCCGCTGCGAGAGGGCCCTGACCTATACCGGGAAAGCGCTCGCCCTCCGGGAGAGCGACCCCGAGGCCGGCATCATCCATACGGTCCTCCTGCTCCTGTCCGGACGATCGGACGAGGCGGACCGCCAGATCAGGTCCATGGAGCGCTTCAAATTCAGCCCCGACAGACTCCCGTTCCTCCGGGAGGCCGCGGCGGCTTTGCGGGAGGGCCGGGGAAAGCCCTACATCTTCCGCGCCGAGCGGCCGGCGCTGACCCCGCAGGGAACGTACATCTATCTCTCATTCGGCATGAAGGACGAGGCCCTGGCCAATATCGAGGCCGGGATCGAGAAGGGGCTCTTGAACGGCATGTACCACTACTCTTATCCCTCGCTCATCAGGAATCCCCTGGTACGAGGACCTCCGGGGCGATCCTCGCTTTCAGGCCATCGTCAAGCGGCAAAAAGAGCTCTATGACAAAGAGCTCAAGGCGTTCGAAAAACTTTAAAAGAGGAGGGAACCATGGAAAGCTCAAAAGCTACCAGGAGCTGGGGGACGGCGGCCTTGATCCTCGCGGCGGTCGTCTGCATCGCCGCGGCGGCCCTGTCGGTCACGAACGCGGCCAGGGCCCAAACGGGCCCGTCGTGCTGTCCGAGCGTGATCATTCAGTGGCAGCCGCAGTCGGTCCTCGAGACCATGTTCAGGGCCAGGATCCTCGAGGACAACAAGGCCATCATGAACGGCCTGCAGGCACTGGCGATCATCCCGGACTTGACCGTCGCCGAAAATGATGGAAGCGATCGGCCATACGTATCTCAGGCGCCTCATCTTTGGATGAACGGCAAGTGGATCGACGAATGGCCGGCTGTCCTGGATGCGCTCAAGGGCATCATTCACAAGGACAGTCGGATCTCCATCAATTCCGTCTCCGCCGTCATCGAGTATCAGACCTACGACCAGGTCCTGAAGCCCGGGGCCGCCGCGGACATCGACGCCCGGGTGACGGTCACGATGACGTTCTCGGCCAGCCCCGGCGACAACATCCTCAAGGGCGAGCTCAAGCACAGTCGGGTCTGCGAGATCATCTGAACGGCGCGTCAGCGGGTGACGAGCCAGTAGACGAAAGCGGCGAGATAGGCGACGAAGAGAACGGCGGTCACGACGTTGACGGTGTCGTTGATCCGCTTCATCACCGGGAGGGACCGCCGGCGGCCGCGCGTGTTGAGCTTGGGCAGGACGTAGAGAAGCGCGATGGCCAGGAGCGGGACGAGCCACTTTCTCATCGACAGGGATTATCGCCGCAAAGCCGGCGACAGGCAAGTCAGCGCTGGAACTTGTAGCCCAGCCACGGCACCGTGACCAGGTGCTTCGGCGCGGCCGGGTCGTCCTCGATCTTGCGCCGCAGGTTGTACATGAACGTGTCGATCGTCCGCGTCGTCGGAAATTTCTCGTAATCCCAGACCTTGTTGAGGATGGTCTCCCGGGAGACGACCTGGCCCTCGCAGCCGGCGAGGAGCCGGAGCAGGCTGAACTCGCGGGCGGTCAGGTGGAGGTCGTTCCCGGCCTTGGTCGCGATCTTCTTCCGGAAATCGATATTCACGCTCCCGAAGATGAGGTCCTCGATCTCCGGGATCTCGGGCTTCGACCGCCGCAGGATGGCGTGGACCCGGGCGATGAACTCGTCGGTGCCGAAGGGCTTGGTCATGTAGTCGTCGCCGCCGAGCTCGAGCCCGAGGACCTTGTCGATCTCCTTCTTCTTCTTCCCGGACAGGACGATGACCGGGACCTGGCGCCCGGCCTCGCGGAGGCTCCGGCAGACCTCGAGCCCGGTCATGGCCGGCATGACGACGTCCATCACGATGAGGTCGAAGGCCCCCTTGAGCGCCTTGTTCAGGCCCTCCCGGCCGTCCCCGGCCTCCGCCACGCCGTAGCCCTCGGCCTCCAGGGCCGCCGCCAAGGTCTGCCGCAGGACGCGGTCGTCGTCGATGATGAGGATCTTTTTCATGGTCACCGCCTTCCGGGAAATTTCAGGGTCAAGGTCGTTCCGCGCCCCGGGACGCCCGCGACGGCGATCGCGCCGCCGTGGGCGTCCATGATGTGCTTGACGATCTTCAGCCCCAGCCCGACGCCCTTCGGGTCGTGCCGGGCCGCTTCGGGGGCGCGATAGAAGGCCTCGAAGACGCGTTCGCGGTCTTCGGGCGCGATGCCGATGCCGTTGTCGCTGACGCTGATCTCGGCCCCGTCCGCCGTCGCGGCGAGCCGGACGGCGACGCGCTTCCGGCCGGCGCTGTACTTGACGGCGTTGTCGATCAGGTTGAACAGGGCCTGGCGGACCGCGTCGGGGTCGGCCTCGACCGGGACGGGCCCGTCCGGCGTCTCGACCTCGAGGTCCAGGTCCTCCTCCGCCGCGGCCGACCGGACGACCTCGGCGACGCCCGCGACGACGGGCTTGAGGTCGACCGTCCGGATCTCGTAGCGCTTGGAGTCCTGCTCGATGCGCCCGAAATCGAGGACGTTGTGGAGGTAGCGGCCGAGCCGGCCGCACTCGCCGGCCATGAGCTCGAGGAGATGGTCCCGCCGCGACGCGTCGGCCACCTTGCCCGACTTGAGGAGCTCGGAGATCGCCTGGAGCGACGTCATCGGCGTCCTCAGCTCGTGGGACACCGAGGAGATGAATTCCGTCTTCAGCCGGCCGATCTCCTCGAGCTTCTCGCGGGAGGCCCGCTCGTAGATGACTTCCTCCTGGAGACGGATCCGGCGCAGCGCGGCCGACGACTCCGCGGCCAGGGTCCGCAGGAGCTCCCGGTCCTGGTCGCTGAACTCCAGTCCCGATCTCTTCGGGCCGATGAAGATCCAGCCGGCCGGCCCGGCGTCGCCGAGAGGGACGGGCAAGGCCGTGGCGAAACCGTTGCGTCTCGAGCGTCTCGGGCGGAAGCGGCGCGCCCGAGCCGGAGGGCGCGGCCAGCCGGGCGGCGATATCGTCGTCGATCCCGCTCCGGAGGGCGAGCCCCGAGCTCCCCCGCCCCGCGGCCGGGATGAAGGCGCCGGTCTTTTCGACCGGCAGGATGTCGGCCAGCGTCTCGGAGAGGCGGTCCAGCAGGTCCCGGTCGCTGTGGGCCCTTTCGGCCGCCTCCGTGAATCCGAGAACGGCCCGGCGGTAGTCGTAGCTCTTGCGGAAGAAGGCCCGGTCGACCGCGACCTGGAGCCGGGACCGGGCGGGCGCGAAGACCAGGGCGGCGATGAAGGCCGAACCGACGGGGATCCACCGTCCGCCCGCTCCCGAGCTCGCGGAGAAGAGCGCCTTGAGCCCTTCGATCGAGGCCAGGTAGACGCCGACCGTGACCATCGTCAGGAGCGAATAGACGACGCCGCGGTTGATGATCAGGTTGATGTCGAGGAGCTTGTACTTCAGGATGGCGAAGGCCAGGGCCAGGGGAAGGACGGCGAAGAAAGCGCTGGCCGCCTCCTCGTTGAGGAGAGGGCGCCATCCGGCCGCGATCGGCAGGGAGTAGAGGAGCATGAACGGGCCGAGGCCGGCGACCATGCCGTAGAAGACCCAGCGGACCTGGTCCCGCTTTTCGCGGGAGGGCGCGGCCCGGAGGGCCCGGAAGAGCGTGACGAGCGCCGCGACGCAGACGGCGGCGAAGAAGATCCGGAAGACGCCGAAGTGGACTCTCAGGCGGAAGATCTCGATCGAGGGCCGGAGGAGCCCGGCGACGAGAACGGCGCTGAAGAAGCCGCCGAAGAGAAGGGAGACGATCCAGAGGAACGGCCCTCCGGGAAGCCGCTCGCGGTCCGTGAACGTCCGGACGAACCTGAGCAGGCCGACCGGGGTCAGCGTATAGGCGAAGAAGAACAGGACGCCCGGGACGAGATGCAGGGGCCGGCCTTGGACGCCGTACCATTCCCCGCTGATCATCACCGCCGAGGAAAAAGCCATGCTCAGCCAGTAGAACACGCGCGCCCGCCGGTCCCCGGGGCGCAGGATGAAGACGCCGAAGCCGATCAGGAAGCCGAAGACGCCGGTCAGGAGAAAGATGTAAGGCATGCCCCCTTTCTCATAGTAGGGCACGAGCCGTTCGGTCACCGCCAGCTCCCGGCCGTCCTTGGCGACGACGAACTCGATCGGATCGCCGATCCGGTGATGGGCGGCGATGAACTTGAAATCGGACTTGCGGTCGCGGACCTCGAAGCCGTCGATCTTGACGACGTCGGGGGGCAGGAGGTCGGGATCTTGGCCGCGCGGCAGGGCGACGCCCGTCGCCCGCTCGATCGCTTCCCGCGGGACGGCCGGCCGGCGGAGCAGGCCGGCGAAGCCCAAAACGCTCACGGCAAGGATGAGGATCCCGGCACAGAGAGAAAAATAGAAGCCCGCTTTGCGGCGTCCCACGTTCATCCAGTTCCCCGTCTGGGCGGATTATATCCGAGTCAACAGCGCCATTACAAGCTCAAGCCCGCGGGCTTGAACGCCGGCGCGGGGCGTGCTATCTTTGGGTCTCCCCCAAGGAACCAAAAGGACAAGGAGACGACATGGCCGACCACTCGGACCCCTCTCCCATCATCACCATCGAGCGCCACATCCTCGACGAGCAGGCCTTCCACCCCGAGGCCACGGGCACGCTGACCAACATCCTCTACGACCTGGCCCTGGCCGGCAAGGTCATCGCCAGCAAGACGACGCGGGCCGGCCTGGCCGAGATCCTCGGACGCACGGGAGAGACCAACGTCCAGGGCGAGACGGTCATGAAGCTCGACCGCTTCGCCGACCTCACCGTCACGCGGCTGACGGACCACACCGGGCGGCTGGCCGGCCTGGCCTCCGAGGAGAACGCCGAGATGCTGCGGATCCCCGACCGGTACCCGATGGGCAAGTATCTCCTCGTCTTCGACCCGCTCGACGGCTCCTCGAACGTCGATTTCAACATGCCCGTGGGCACGATCTTCGGCATCTACAGGCGGAAGAAGGATTCCGGCCCGCTCGACGAATCCGAGTTCTTCCAGCCCGGCCGCAACCTCGTCGCCGCCGGCTACATCGCCTACGGGACGAGCACGATGTTCGTCTACACGGCGGGCCACGGCGTCCACGGCTTCACCCTCGATCCGTCGGTCGGGGAGTTCCTGCTGTCCCACCCGAACATCACCATCCCCAAGGCCAAGTATTTCAGCGTCAACCTCGGCTATCAGATGTACTGGAGCCAGGGCGTCCAGCGCTACACCGAATACCTCCAGGGCCGCGAAGGCGGCGTCAAGGGCCTGTCCCTTCGCTACATCGGGACGCTCGTCTCGGATTTCCACCGCAATCTCCTCGCCGGCGGCGTCTTCTACTATCCCGCCGATTCGAAGGACCCCAAGGCCCCGACCGGAAAGCTGCGCCTCCTTTACGAGGCCGGGCCGCTCGCCTTCGTCGCCGAACAGGCCGGGGGCTACGCTTCGGACGGCAACGGGCCCATCCTCGACCTCACGCCGTCCTCGCTCCACCAGCGGACGCCGCTCTTCATCGGGAACAAGGACCTCGTCGGCAAGGTCGAGGAGTTCATCCGCGGGCTCGACCGCTGACGCCGGCCGGCGCGTTCCCGCTTCCCCTGACCTTTGAATTGTGATATTCCTTCTCGCACCAGGAGGTGCCTCACATGTCGCCCACCCGCCGTTCGTTCATCAAGACCGGTACGATCTCGCTGGCCGCCCTGGGGCTCGGGCCCGTCCGCGGCGGCCGCGGCCGGAGACGCGCCCTCGCCGGGCGCGCCCCAGGAGCTCAAGAACCTCGTGACCGGGACCGCGCCGCTCGCGACCGGAGGATTACGCCCTGCGCCGCGAGAAGGCCGCGCGGCTGCTCGGCGAAGCGGGCTTCGACGCCGTCTTCATCGGCGGGGGAACGAACCTCCTCTACTTCACCAAGGTCGGCTGGTGGCTGAGCGAGCGCGTCTTCGGCGTCGTCCTCAGCCGCAAGAAGGACCCCGTCTGGGTCTGCCCGGCCTTCGAGGCCGAGCGCGCCGCGGAGCTCGTCCCGGCCGGCCAGGAGGTCAGGACGTGGGAGGAGCACGAGAACCCCTACGCGACGATCGGCGGCGTCCTCAAGGACCTCGGCGCCTCGACCGGGAAGCTGGCCACGGCCCCGGACCTGCGCGCCTTCGAGGTCCACGGGCTGCGCCGGACGCTGGCCGCGGCCCAGATCGTCGACGGCGCGCCCGTCACCGAGGGCTGCCGCGGCACCAAGACGGCCAAAGAGATCGCCTTCATGGACCTGGCCAACCGCATCACCAAGCTGGCTTATCGCGAAGGGCTTCAAGACGCTGCGCGCGGGCATGTCGACGCGCGACCTGGCCGGGGCCATCTCGCAGGCGACCCAGAAGCTCGGCTCATCCGGCGGCGGCGGGCCGCAGTTCGGGCCGAACACGGCCTTCCCGCACGGCTCGCAGGTCCAGCGGACGCTCACCGCGGGCGACTCGGTCCTCGTCGACGGCGGCTGCGCCGTCGAGGGCTATCGCTCCGACGTGACCCGGACGGTCGTCTTCGGCCAGCCCTCGGACAAGCAGCGCCGGGTCTGGGACATCGTCAAGAAGGCCCAGGACGCCGCCCTGAAGGCCGCCAGGCCGGGGGCGACCTGCGAGTCGGTCGACGCCGCCGCCCGGAAGGTCGTCGAGGACGCGGGGTACGGCCCGGGCTACAAGTACTTCGCCCACCGTCTCGGCCACGGCATCGGCATGGAAGGCCACGAATACCCTTATCTCGTCAAAGGCAACACGCTCAAGCTCGAGCCGGGGATGACCTTCAGCAACGAGCCGGGCATCTACATCTACGGCGAATTCGGCATCCGCATCGAGGATTGCATGGTGGTCACGGAGAACGGCGCCCGGCACCTCGGCGGCCTCGAGGCGGTCTCGATCGATAAGCCGTTCGGCGCGGACTGAGCGCTCAGCCGGCCGCGAGGATCGCCCGGATCTTCTCCGCGTAGGCCTCGCTCGCCGCGTCGGGCGTCGCGATGACGATGTCCGGCGGCCGAGGCGACGCCGAGCCCCAGCTCGACGGCCCGGGCGATCTGCTCCTGGGCGAAGATGGCCGGCTTCATGATGGCGTCGTTCGAGCCGAGCTGCTTGAGGATGGCCACCCCCACCGCGTCGACGGCCACCCGGTCCGTTCCGGCCAGGAAGACGCCGGCGTCCTTGCGCGGCCCGTCCATCGGGCCCTCGGTCGACGAAGGCCACGAGCCCGTCGAGGACGATGAGGGCCGGCTTGTAGGCGAAGTTGATCTCGGCGATCATGCGCCGCTGGTCGGGAGAGGAGTGGAGCTCGCGCATGAGCGTCGTGCCCTTGCGCGGCACGGTGCCGACGGAGTTCTTGAGCGACATCGTGAAGACGCCGCCGAATTGGTGGGTCTTCAGGCAGCAGGTCGAAACGAGGCATTCGGCCCCGACGACCGGCTTGGCGATGAGGAAGCCGTCCTTCCAGTGCGAGCCCGGGGGCGTGATCTTGACGTAGCCCTCCGCGCCGAGCTCGTCGAAGTTCAGGAGCTTGGCGTCGAAGGACGCCGGCGAGCGCCGGGATGCCTTTCTTGTCGAAGACCTGCGGCGTCGGCTCGGGCCCGCTCCGGTCGCCGATGGTCAGGCTCTTGGCCCCCATCTCCCGGACCCGCTCGAGGAGCGCCTTGAGGGTCTCGTTGTGGGTCGAGCCGGGCGTCTCGTCGGAGGTGTTGAAATTCGGCTTGATGAGGACGTTCTTCCCCTTGAACGGGTCGATCTTCAGGAGGTCGAGGCATTTCTTCACGCCCTCGGCCCTGGAGCCGGTCATGACCAGGACGACGCGCGACTTGCCCGCCGTCCCGGCGACCCCGCGCCCGGCGATCGGGCCGCCGCCGGACACGGCCCCGGCCGAGAACATCACGCCTCCGGCGATGCCCGCGCCGGCGGCGAAGAACTCCCGTCTCGTCATTCCGCTCGATCTCTTCATGACCTGCCTCCTTCGAACCGATGCGCGGTCCGTTTCTTCCAATCTAGCATATCATCCCCTCGCTGACCAACCTGGACTATTCATAAAAACGCCGGTTTTCTCAGTAAGGCAAGAAAACCCAAGACCGGCGTTTTTAGCCCTTCGGGCAAACCGATCCGGCCGCATCTGCTGTCGTTGGAGCCAAGATGGCTCACGCCATCGCATCTGCAGCCGCCTCGGCTCGTGAATAATCCAGGCTAATTGCCCGGCCGCGCTTCCGAGAAAATGGCGTGACGCCGAGCGTCTATCTGAACGGGCCGCAGGCGTCCGCTTGACAGATTGGAGGAGACATGATATGGCTAGCCATATGAAAACAACCATACATATTCCCGATAGCCTCTTCGATGAGGCCAAAAAGGCCGCCCATCAGGAGGGAACGACGCTGAAAGCCCTGGTCGAAGAAGGCTTGAGGAAGGCCTTGGAGGAACGGCGGGGCCGGGGCCAAACCGCTTTCAAGCTCCGCGACGCGTCTTTCAAGGGCCAGGGATTGCAGCCTCATCTCGCGGGCGTGACCTGGGACCAGATCCTCGACATCAGCTACGAAGGACGCGGCGGATGATCGCGGTCGACAGCAACATCCTCGTGTACGCCCACCGCGAGGATTCGCCGTGGCACGACGCGGCCGACGAATGCGTTCGGACGCTTGCCGAAGGCCGCGCGGCATGGGCCATCCCCTGGCCCTGCCTCCACGAGTTCCTGGCAGTCGCGACGCACCCGCGGATCTACGCCCCGCCGACACCGCTCGATCTCGCCGTCGACCAGGTCGAAGCCTGGCTCGGGTCGCCGAGCCTGGTCCTGCTGGGAGAGGGCGCCGGCCATTGGACGCGGCTCAGCGCCCTCGTTCGAGGCGGGCAGGCCGCCGGCCCCAAGGTCCATGACGCGCGCATCGCGGCGATCTGCCTCGAGCATGGCATCGAGGAGTTGTGGACGATCGACCGTGACTTCAGCCGATTCCCCGCTCTCCGCGTCCGCAATCCGCTGAAAACGGCCTGAGCCGGTCTTTCGGCGCCGGCTCAGTTGGGGCCGCGGCAGTCGCGGACGCAGATGCCGCAGATGAACTGGGTCGTGTAGCCCTTCTTGCGGAAATCCTTGAGCGTCTCGTAGCAGGCTTTGTGGTCGAAGGCCTCCCGGGTGTCCTTGATGGCCCCGGCCGGGCAGGCTTTGGCGCAGGCGCGGCAGGCGCGGCAGTCCCGGTCGAGCGGGGCGCCCGCCTCGAGCGGCATGTCCGTGAGAACGGTGACCAGCCGGAAGTGCGCCCCGAGCTCCGGGTTGACGAGCAGGTTGTTGCGGCCGAACCAGCCCAGGCCGGCCGCCCTCCCGACGTGCTTGTGCGAGACGTGGGCCCGCTGGTTCTCCCAATCGATGATCTGCGAGGCGGCGATGGCCAACGACCGGGCTCCCCGCTTCTGGATGTGGTCGGCGAGGACGAGGGCCCCGCGGTCGAGAAAGAAGTTCATCTGCCGGTAATGGTGGAAGTAGATCGACGTGGGGCGGTCGCGGATGTCATCGAGGACGCCGTCGCTCAGGCGCTTGCCCAGAGACACGGCCAGCCCGAAGCGGTCGCGGGTCTCGGGCTCGAGCAGGAAGCCGGCCCTGAGAGAGGTGACGTCGGCGACGCCGAAGAGGTCGAAGCCGAGGCCCTGGGCGAGGGCCTTCAGCTCCTGGGTATTCGCCGCCTTGTCCATGTGCGCCGCCATTCTATCGGCGCCTCCCTCCCCTGTCAAACCGACGCTCAACTGGCTGGAACATTCGGCGTCAGCACCAGCCAGTCGACCGGAGGCTTCGCCACCGGGGCATCGGAGAGTTCTTGACTTCGGTTCATTGCGCGCCTAACCTAGGGGGCAGATTGGGAACCTGACGAGCATCTGGATCATGCTTCGCGTTTATTATTCCGTCTTCCTTCCTTCCTTCCTTCCTTCCTTCCTTCCGCCCCCCAGCCATACCTAAACCGGCCCGCAGACGCGGACAGGCAGCAAAAATATTTTTCGCCCTTTGTGAAAAATGACGTGTTCCTGCGGTCTTTATCATTTGAAGAGTCCCGACGAACGGCCGGGATCCTTGGCCCAAAGAATGTTTCCGGAGAGGAGGAAAGCATGTTGAGGACATCCAGAAGCTTGGTTTCGACCTTATTCTTTCTCGTCGCCTTAACGGCAGGAATCCATCTCCAGGCCCAAAACGGGATCTATGACCGCATCGGCATCGTTCCCGGCCACGGCTCTCACGGGTCCCTCCCTGAAGAAAATATTGACCTCTTTACAGGGAACGTTACCCTTCGGTACAGGGACGTCTACCTTCCGGGCCCTTATGGGCTCGACGTCGAGGTCTGGCGTGTCTATAATTCTAAAATTCTGACAGATTGGCAACCTGGACAGCAACCGGCGATCCAGGCCTATCATCAATCGTGGGTCGGCATGGGTTGGACGATGCACATGGGAATGGTCCATGCCTATTCCTCGAACGCTCCGGTTATCGAATTCCCGGACGGCCGGCTCGAGCGGGCCTATCCCAACAACTGCGGACTCGGAGCGAACGTCTACATGACCCGCGATTTCCTGAAATACGATAAGACCTATGCCTATCCTACGATCTACCCCAAGGTCTATTTTAAAGATGGGGTCGTCTGGACGCTCGGCCTGACGGCCACGATCACCAGGGCCGATGGGACAACCGACCCGGTCCGGCTGGTAACGAAGATCGACAGCTCCTTCGGCCAATCGATCACGATCGAATACAACACCATTGTCGCGGGCCAGTACCCGACACTTAAAAAGATCACTGACGGTTTTGGACGGATAATCACCTTTACTTCAAGCGGAACCCCGAGAAAGCTTACCCAAATATCCTATACGGTGACCCGCCAGTACGCGCAATCCCAAGTGAGGAGACTCTATTACTCCGTGGGGGCGTTCGGGGACGGAAGCGGATACACCAGGCTCAATAGCTTTCAGCCGCCGGAAATAGCCCCGGTCCAGTTCGAATATGAGAACGGTGATTCGGATCATTACGAACTCAAGAAGATGACAACGAGTTTCGGCGGAACCCTTGAGTACTCAATTAACGACCACCTGTTCTACAGCGGCGCGACCCAGCTGAATTCGAGGGTCATGACGCAGAAAAGGATCAAGTTCACCACGGATCCCGCCGAAGTGCCCAGCACTTGGAATTATGTCTATCCTGACTATAACGGCGTGCCGACGGGCATGGTCAATATCGACGGCCCCGTTTATGATACGAGCGTATCCTACAACGCATACGACCCTGCCTACCCCTGGAGGCAGGGGCTGATCCAAGCACTTGGCTATGGAGACGGCAGCTATCAGGAAAGCTACGAATGGACCTCGCATGAGATTTCGAGCCAGGTCTTTGCGCCGCTCCCAGCGTCAGCCCTCAGGCACAAGGAAGGCGGCGCGGTCTTCAAAGAAGAAACCCTTTACGAAATCCCCAGCTACACGAAATACGGCCTTCCATCGAAAGCCCTCAGCTATATCGGCGGCAGCGAGACTCCGCTAAATTATCGGACGGTCTTTTACAATTTCGCGGGGCGTCCGAACTGGGAGCTGCGCTATATGCTCGCCTACCCTTGTAACGAGTCTCAATTCAGCGGGAGCGGAATGAAGCTCAAAGAGAAGAAAACGACATACTATGATGATACGGATACGTGGAAATGGGGCGCTATCAAAAAGATCAGCATCTGGAAAGAAGATTCAACTTATGCGGATTGGACGCATTCTTTGGTGCTTGATACTCAAGGGAAGAAGATTCAGGTCTTCATTACAGGCCCCCTCATCGGGTCAAATACCGAGGTGGTATCTTCATATGGACTTGAGGAGCAACTAAAGAAGGGGGACGTCGGAAGCGTTATAAGGACGATTTCCCCATACGATAGCGCCATAAGCCGCGAATCCTACCCGACGGGCGGCGTACTCAACTATACGTATGATCTCCTTGGGCGGGTCATCGCCGTCGACTGGCCCACCGGCCGATACGACGAATCGATCACTTGGCCGGCCGGCGAGAACAGGTCGATATCAACCAGAGGCGCGACGGGAAGCCAGCACATCCTGACGAAATTCTGGGACGGGCTGGGCCGTGACCTTGGCTCGACCGAGCAGGGGGACGGCACGACACTCTATTTCAGTCGAACGCTCGACGCGGAGGGGCGGCTCGTCACCGAATGCAAGGGATCGACGAGCGAGGATCACAAATATCAATATTCCTACAACGCGGCGGGCGAGATAATCGAGATCATCGACCCCGAAGGGATCACCGATCCCGAAGGCCACACAACGCAAATGACGCTTAACGGGACGACCAAAACGGTCGAAGATCCGGAGCATCATTCTACGGTTTTCGAATATGAGCATCTTCCCGGACTTCCGACTGAGGTGACGGACCCGCAGGGGCATATCGCGGAATACGCGTATGACGTCGAGGGCCGCCTCACGGAGGTCGACTACAACGACGGAGCGAGGATTCATTCCTTCGAATATGATCGGAACGACAATCTCACTTCCGAAACGCATCCGGAAACCGGGCTTATCTCTTACGTTTATAACGACGAGAATCGGCTGATGGCAAAGACCTGGGGCGCCTCCATAATCCATTATTCCCATAACGGTAGCGGTCAGCTTTATGCGGTTTACTCGGGAGAATATCCCGATTACGAAGAACAGATCATGTATACCTATGTCGAGGGAAAGCTCATCCGTGTAAGGAGCACCGTCAAAGGTTGGGACAGGGACCAGATTCAGTATGACCTATGCGGCAACTTGACCCATGAGCGCATCACAATTCCTCCCCTGGCCCCGAAGGACATATCGTATGTATATGATGGATTCAATAACCTGAGCATGACGACCTATCCTGATCAGCATTGGTCTCTGGTCGGGAGCAACGGGTTGGCCATGCCGGAAACTCTCGCGTTCGACAGCATCAGCAACTATCTCGTGGGCTCCGCGTCCTACGGGAGCGGCAAGGCCGTGACCGGCTTGGCCTTCACGAGAAACGGCACTCAATTCTCCGCTTCGTATCTTCCTTCCGGGCATCTTTCGCAGACGTCCTTGACGCGAAGCGGCGTCACTCTCTATGACGCCTCATACCAATATGACGGCAACGGCAACATCCTGAGCATGTCGAGCACGTCCCCAGGACCGTCCATGAACGCCGCGTTCGGCTATGATTCTCTCAACCGGCTCACCACGGCGACCTACAGCTCCGGCCGGGTCGGTGCCTTTGGCTACACTTATGATGAATACGGCAATATGAGAACGGTCCGGGAGAACGGGATCTCTGTTTTCGACAAGACCTATGACTCCGGGAACAGGATCACGGGCGATTCCTATGACGCCCGAGGGAATCTCCAATCGGCAATGGGCGAAGACGCGTTCTATCATTGGGACAAGATGAATCAGCTGTCCTCTGTCTCGAACACGGCCGGCGAGATTCTGGGCAAATATCTCTATGACGAGAGAGGCCTGAGGCTTGCGGCCATGCCGCCTCTTCCGGACATCGATATCTATCTCGGAGCGCCAAACGAAGGGAACCCGCTTGGAGACGGGACGGGAACGGTAACGCTCGACTGCCCCGTCGGCCAACATGTCGACGCCACATTGACCATAAAGAACGGAGGAGACGGGCTCCTCGAGTTGACCGGCTCTCCTAAGGTCGTTAAGAGCGGACCAGATATGAACCAGTTCGAGGTTTTCACCGAACCCTCGTCGCCGATCGCTCCTTTGGGGACGACCACCTTCGTCATTCGATTCAGTCCGACCACGGCGGGCAGGAAAACGGCGGCGATATCGATCGCCAATAACGATCTTGATGAGAACCCGTACGATATCGGGCTGACCGGAAACCTTGAGCCCCCGGAGATCAACATTGTCGACGTGCCTGACGGAGGGACCTGGGACTTCGGATTTATCCCCGTTGGCCAATCCCAGCAATGGCCTTTCATGATCCAGAATCTGGGGGAGGAAGATCTCGTACTGGACGGCAACCCCAGAGTCCAGATCTCCGGGGACGAGATGGGACAGTTCTCAGTCGAGGAGCAGCCGAGCGGGGTCGTGACCGGGCACAGCGCGACCTTCCTCGTAATCCGCTTCTCTCCCATGATGGCAGGTCCGGCGACGGCTCAGGTTTCGATCCAGAACAACGATTCGGACGAGAACCCCTACAACTTCACCCTGACGGGCGAGGGCCAGGGCGGCTTCGGCATGAAACAGGAGGAATCCGGACTCGATATCATCTTCCCGGACGGAGACGACACGCTCGTAGCCGGGAAGACCCGAACCATAGCCTGGCGGGGCGCCGAGGCGACAGAGAGCGTCAAGATCGAGTACTCGACTGACAACGGCAGCACCTATCGTTTGATCGCCGAGAGGGCGCCCAATACCGGCCGCTTCGAGTGGCTTGTGCCTCCGGACCTGTCGCCCGCCTGCCTCATCCGGATCAGCGCCGCCGACGGCGTGCCGGTCTCTCCGCGCGCCTACGCGATGGAATTCGATCTGAGGACATCTCCGGCCGCCGGCGCGGAAGAGGTCGAGCGGCGTTTCTCCGCGCGCGCAGCCATCCCCGGCCCGGACGGGCAGACAACCTGGGCGTGGGACTTCACGGTTGCCTACGAAGAGACCGAAGCCGAAGCGACGGGCGAGGTCGGACCCCCTTCAGGCTGGCGCCATTTCCGCATCGTTTTGGATACGGACCAGGGGCTGGGCTCGGTGTCGATCGACGATAAGCCCTTGTTGGCTGATGTGCTTCCAGTTCATTTTGCGTTCCCTTCCGACCGGCCGGAGATCCATTTGACCCCGACGGAGGGGACTTCGGCCAAGCTCTGGGTGGATAATCTCGAGATCGATTACGAAGACCGGACCCTGGCGCTCCAAAGCGGCGATCGGCTGATTATGGCCCGGCCGGTCATCCGGGACGGCTTCGATCGTTATGCGGCCGGCGAATTCCCGGAAGCCGGGGGCTGGAAGATCGGCTGGACCGCAGCATCATCCGTAGGGGGATCTGTCGCTGAGGGCGCCGATCAAGCCGACAAACAGTCCTACGATCAGGGCATCGTTCAGCCGACGGGCACAGCGGGCGAGATCGACGAGAGCGAACGCGTGTCTCCCCTGAGGTCGTTCAGGATCGAGCAGACCGGCGAGGCCTCCTCGCCGGTCGTCAAGAAGTTCGCCATGCCCGAGAGGCTTCCCTACGACGTGAGCACGGGGAGTTTCTCGACCGTAGCCGAGGATGCGGAGCTCGCCGAGCTCATGGACCGGATGCTCGAGGAACGGGCTCAGCCGGAGACGAGCCCCAGGGACGTTCTCTCCGGGAGTACTTATCAGGCGGCGCAGCAGAGTCCGGCCCCTCAAGGCGGCGGCTCGATAACGACGCTTTCCGTCCCCAGGACGGGAAGCTTCTACATCTATTCCTTTGACGGGCGGCTCCTTGCCGAATACGATATATATGGCACTTGCCTCAGGGACTATATCTACATGGGCAGCCGCCTCGTTGCCGAATACGTCCCGGCCACGGGGGAGTATTTCTACTACATGCAGGACCAGATCGGCTCGACCCGCGTCGTGACGAACGACTCAGGAACGGTTGTTTACGCCGAGGCTCATGATCCATATGGGGGGATTCAGAAAACTTGGGTGAATGATTTCGATCCGAAACGCAAGTTCTCGGACAAGGAACGGGACGGGGAGACGGGGCTGGATTATTTCGGAGCGAGGTACTATTCGGCGCCGGACAATTCCGAAGGCCACAGGGGTAGCTACAGATGGCTTTCTATTGATCCCAAATTTAACACTTTTGCGGTTCTTGCCGATCCTCAGGCCTCGAATCTTTATTCTTATTGTAGAAATAACCCATTGTCGCTTCGCGATCCAGATGGCAGGATTGTCATATGTGGCGATCGTGCCGCATTTGAGGCCCTGAAAAGATCAATTGGGGACGGTACCCTTGCCGATAAGATAACTTGGGATCCAGTGACCGGAATGATATTCGTCGAGGACATTGAAACTAATAATGAGAATTATGAAAGTCTAAAGACCCTGGTGGGATTAGACTCAGTGGTCCGTGTTTCGCTTGTAGATAGACCCAGCTATCAGACGGCGGAGGGGAAAAACGAAGCTCCTCTCTTTACCTGCAGGATTGACATTGTCGCTGGGGAGAAGATCATAAGTGGCTGGTTTGGCTTAACGGTCTTCCCTAAAGGAGGTAGGCCAGCCGGCTACGTTCATGATGGGAGCGATATCCGCGTCTATGTTGCCAGGGGAGTTCTTAGAAACGAAAAATCTGAACAAGCAAGGACTCTTGCTGAAGAATTGTATGGCCATGCCTTCCTTTATGTTACAGGGAAACCGTTCGAACACGAGTTTACACGCGACGGTTATGTTGAGGCTTATATCGACAAAATAAGGAGAAGGAAATACTGATATGAGAATGCTGATATCTTTTCTTCTTTTATTGGGATCCTGCCTGACCGTCCATAATATCGTGGCCTGTGCAGAGGAAGGCTCGCCGATTACAGACGCAGTGCCGGAGGTTCAAGCGACTATTGAAGAGGATATTATTCCCGCTATTGATGGCAGTCCCAGATTTGATCAGACCGGAAAGGAATGGGAATCCTATCTCGCGGATATCGGCAAATTCAGAATTGTTCTTACGTTGGACGGATTCAAACTCCGTAACATTTTTGTTCAAGGCAATGCGACCTTCAGCATTGTTTATCAGTTTTATCTTGGCGAGGATTATCACCCAAAAGACATCGATCTCATATTAGGAGAAGAGCAGCTCGATAATGCGGATGCAGCAACTGTGTGCCTCTCGAAATGGACGCTATCTGGCTTCCTTCCAAATAGGAAATACCGTTTGGTCCTACGTTGGGAGCATAACAAAGGCTATATAACGTTAACCATGACCGGGGACGAGATGAGCCTCTCAATCAAGCTTAGGGCGCTAATTTAGGGAGGCGCAGGATCTGGGGCGGCGCCTTAATGGCCAGTCCCCCATACTCTCCAGCGGGGCTTTCTCGCCTTGACCCCCCGCCCGGGCGGGATTATGATTCGGCCTCCATCGTTCCTCAAACCCGCTTCAGGAGGACGTCATGTCGAACCCGATCAACCGCAGGAGCATCCTCATCGCCGCGCTGGCCGCCCTCGTCCTGGCCGCCGCCTTCCCGCCCGCGCCTCTCGACGCCCAGTCAAGAGCCAAAGCCAAGGCGCCGGCCGCGAAAGAGACCGATCCCTACGCCGATCTCTCCCTCGGCGCGTTCAAGCTTCGATCCATCGGACCGGCCCTGACCTCGGGCCGCATCTCGGACTTCGCCGTCCGGCCCGGCAAGCGCCATGAGTTCTTCGTCGCCTCCGCTTCGGGCGGCGTCTGGAAGACGGTGAACGCCGGTACGACCTTCACCCCGGTCTTCGACGCCCAGGGCTCCTATTCGATCGGCTGCGTCGCCCTCGACCCGACGAACCCCAACGTCGTCTGGGTCGGCACGGGCGAGAACAACAACCAGCGCAGCGTCTCCTACGGCGACGGCGTCTACAAGTCCGAGGACGGCGGCGCCTCCTGGAAGAACGTCGGCCTCAAGGCCTCCGAGCATATCGGCATGATCGCCATCGACCCCCGCGATCCCGACGTCGTCTACGTCGCGGCCTACGGCCCTCTCTGGAGCCCCGGCGGCGACCGCGGCCTCTACAAGACGACCGACGGCGGCAAGACCTGGACCGCGATCCTCACCGTCGACGAGAACACCGGCGTCAGCGAGGTCCACTTCGATCCGCGCGACCCCGACGTCCTCTACGCCACGGCCCATCAGCGCCGCCGCCACGTCTTCACCCAGATCAGCGGCGGGCCCGGATTCGGCCGTCTACAAATCCGTCGACGCCGGCAAGACCTGGAAGAAGATCGTCAAGGGCCTGCCCGGCGGCGACCTCGGCCGCATCGGCCTGGCCCTCTCCCCGGTCGTCCCGAACCTCGCTCTATGCCATCGTCGAAGCGCAGGAGGACACGGGCGGCTTTTACCGCAGCACGAACGGCGGCGCCTCCTGGGAGCGGCGGAGCGCCTACACCTCGAGCGGCAATTACTACCAGGAGATCGTCTGCGATCCCAAGGACCCGGAGCGCGTCTATTCCATGGACGTCTTCCTCCAGGTCACGCGACGACGGCGGCGCGACCTGGAAGGCGCTCGGGGACGAGAGCAAGCATTGGGACGCCCACGCCCTCTGGATCGACCCCGACGACACCGATTACTACCTCAACGGAAACGACGGCGGCGTCTACGAATCGTTCGACCGCGGCAAGACCTGGAAATTCATGCCCAACCTGCCGGTGACCCAGTTCTACAAGGTCGCGGTCGACAACGACGCGCCCTTCTACAACGTCTACGGCGGGACCCAGGACAACTACAGCCTGGGCGGCCCGTCGCGGACGACGAGCGCCCACGGCATCGTCAACGCCGACTGGATCACGACCGACACGGGGCGACGGCTTCGAATCGGCCGTCGACCCCGAGGATCCGAACATCGTCTACGCCCAGTCCCAGCACGGCAACCTGGCCCGCTTCGACAGGAAGAGCGGCGAGTCGACGGCCATCCAGCCCAAGCCGCGCAAAGGCGAGGCGGAGTACCGCTGGAACTGGGATTCGCCCGCTCTTCGTCAGCCCCCACTCGCACACCCGGCTCTACTTCGCGGCCAACAAGGTCTTCCGCAGCGACGACCGGGGCGATTCCTGGACGGTCATCAGCGACGACCTGACCCGCCGCATCGACCGCAACACGCTCGAGGTCATGGGCCGCGTCTGGCCCATGGACGCCGTGGCCAAGAACGCCTCGACTTCCCAGTACGGCAACATCGTCGCCCTCGACGAATCGCCGGTCGCCGAAGGCCTGCTCTACGCCGGGACCGACGACGGCCTCATCCAGGTGACCGAGGACGGCGGCGCGAACTGGCGCAAGATCGACAAGTTCCCCGGCGTCCCCGACCTGACCTACGTCAACGACATCGTCGCCTCGCACCACGACCGGGCGACCGTCTACGCCGCCTTCAACAACCACAAGCGGGGCGACTTCAAGCCCTATGTCCTGAAGAGCACCGACCTCGGCAAGACCTGGACTTCGATCGCCTCCGACCTGCCCGAGCGCGGCTCGGTCTACGCCCTGGCCGAGGACCACGTCCGGCAAGGACCTGCTCTTCGCCGGGACCGAGTTCGGCCTGTTCGTCACCCTCGACGGCGGGAAGCACTGGAAGAAGCTCGGCTCGGGCCTGCCGACGATCGCCGTCCGCGACCTCGACATCCAGAAGCGCGAGATCGACCTCGTCCTGGCCACGTTCGGCCGGGGTTTCTATGTCCTCGACGATTACTCGCCGCTGCGCGACGATCAAGCCCGAAGCCCTGGCGAAGGACGGCCACGCTCTTCCCGGTCAAGGACGCCTGGATGTTCGTCGAGAAGCGGCCCCTGGGGGGCCTGGGCTCCCGCGAGAAGGGCTTCCAGGGCGAGAGCTACTTCACCGCGCCCAATCCGCCGGTGGCCGCGGTCTTCACCTATCACCTCAAGGACGCCCCGAAGTCCCTGCGACGACCAAAGGAAGGAGGAGGAGGCCGCGCTGGTCAAGGCCGGCAAGCCCGTCCCCTACCCGACCTACGAGCAGCTGAAGGCGGAGCAGGACCAGGAGCCGGCGGTCCTCCTCTTCACGATCGCCGACGAGGACGGGCAGGTCGTCCGCGTCCTCCGCGAACCGGCCCGCAAGGGGCTCAACCGGGCCACCTGGGACCTCAGGTACCCGGCCCTCGCCCCGACCAATCCGGCGCAGGCGGCGCCGGCCTCCTCGGGCCCCTCGGGCACGTTCGTCATCCCCGGGACCTACGCCGTTTCCCTGGCCATGAGCGTCGACGGCAAGGTCAAGGAGCTGGCCGGGCCCGTCGCCGTTCAAGGTCAAGGCCCTGGCCGCGGTCTCGCTCCCGGCCGCCGACCGGGCCGAGCTCGCCGCCTTCCAGAAGAAGGTCCGCAAGCTCTGCAACTCGGTCACGGCCGCCTCGAGCACGCTGCGCGAGCTCGGCGACGCGGACCCAGCACTACCGGGCCTCGCTCAAGAGCGTCACGGCGCCGCACCAGGACATCCTCGATTCCATCAAGGCCCTCGAAACGAAGCTCGAAAGCGCTCCAGCTGAAGATGTACGGCGACCGGCTCCTCTCGCGCGCTCGACAAGGACACCTACCCTGGCGATCGCCGACCCGCGTCGATGCGGATCGCCGGCGAGCAGGCCGAATCGACCTCGGCCCCGACCAAGACGCAGCGCGACGCCTACGCCATCGCCGAGGAGGAGTTCAGGCCCGGTCTACGAGGAGCTGAAGAAGATCCTGGCCGAGGACGTCGCCGGCCATCGAGAAGCGGCTCGACGCCGTCGGCGCGCCCTATACGCCGGGCCGGCTTCCCGACTGGAAATAGAGACCAGACCTCGGACCGGGAGCACGTACTCAGGTACATGTCCCGCCCCGAGGTCTGGCTGCGATGGCCCGTTGCCCCCCCGGGGCGGCCGCAGAGGCCCGAGTTTCCCGACCTGCAGGGTCAAATCCGACTTTTTTTGTAGGAAATGAAACCTTTTCCCGCGGGGAAGCGTCTAAAGGGATGTATGAACAGAAAGAAGATATGAAAGAGGAGACAACCCATGAAGATCAGAACGAAAGTCGCCATATTCCTGATCGCCACCGTCCTGTCGCTCGCCGGCTACGGCGTCCTGGCCAACGCCCTGTCTGCTGACCGGGTCATGGCCGCGGCCAGGCCGACGACCGTGATGTCCGTCCACGTCACGAGCTAATCGCCTCAAGTCCGACGGCGCGCCCAGACACTCATCCCTAACCTGGATTATTCACGAGCCGAGACGGCTGCAGATGCGATGGCGTGAGCCATCTTGGCTCCAACGAAGCAGGTGCGGCCGGATCGGCTTGCCCGTAGGGTAAAAACGCCGGTCTTGGGTCTTCTTGTCTTGCTG
This sequence comes from Candidatus Aminicenantota bacterium, assembly GCA_963843505.1. GTDB lineage: Bacteria > Acidobacteriota > Aminicenantia > Aminicenantales > Saccharicenantaceae > RBG-16-66-30. The sequence continues at coordinate 128,468 of CAWJKR010000009.1, forward strand.
AGAAAACCGGCGTTTTTATGAATGGTCCAGGCTAAATATCTCGGCAGGTCACCGCGTATTCACTGCGAGGTGACCAATGAACAAGCGCGCTTGGACCATATTGCTGCTTGCGCCTGTCTTCTTGTCTTTCGGACGGACCCCCGCATCCCGAGACGGCCAGCCCGCCGTGTCGCGGAAGGGCGTCGGGCGGCTGGAGGCATTGGTGCTCAAGGGCGCGTTCCGCGACACCGAGAAGCTCGCGGCCGAAGTCCTGTCCGATCCCGCCGCCGACCCCCGGACGCAGGCCGTCTGCGGCCTGGCCTTCCTCAAGGCGGGGCGCATCCGGCAGGCCGAATCCGTCTTCAACAAGGTGGTCGCGCTCTCGCCCGACAATCCGGAGGCCCATCTCGGCCTGGGGAAGATCAGCCGTATCCGGAACGACACGGAGGCGGCCGTGGAGCACCTGAGCCGGGCCGTCCCCTCCGATGCCTTCTTCGAAGACGCGCTGCGTCAGCTCTGGCGGACTGCCTGGGATCGCGGCCTGGTCTCGGACCTCTTCGAGATCTATAAGACGGCCGAAACGCGCTACGGCCGAGAATCCAAGCCCCTCCCCTCCTGGTTCACCAACGGCCTCTCCCAGATCCGGGGGCTTCCGGGGAAACGGCTCTTCGATATGGAGGGCCGCGTCGAGCGCCTGCGCATCCCCCTGATCTCCGGCCCGGACCCCCGGGTCCGCATCCGAATGATCTCCCTCAAGCTCAACGGCAAGGGCGAGTATCTCTTCGACATCGATTCAGCCTCGTCCGACTTCCTGACGGTCAGCCCTCTGCTGGCCGAGGAGTTGGGCCTTTCTTTGTCCGGCAGCTCCACGGCTTCGGGCGTGGGGACGGCGAAGGCCGCGGTCCGCTTCGCCGTGCTGGGCAAGGTCGAGCTCGGAGCGATCGCCTTCCGGAACGTCCCGGTCATGGTCTCCGACCTGCATCCGTTCCGGGGACTGAAGAAGGGGCTGCTCGGCACGGGCCTGCTCAAACGCTTCAACGTCACGATCGACGTCGAAGCGCAGGCCATGACGCTCTTCCCGCTCGATCGTCCCGATCTTCTCGCCGGGACTATCGACCGGGCGGCCGTGGCCGCGGATATCCCGCTCTACCTTTTCGACGCGACGACCGTCGAGGCCACTCTGGATGGGGCGCCCGCGGCTCTCTACATCCTCGATACGGCGGCAGCCACGAACCTCGTGGACGCCGTCTTTTTCGAGGAGCACCTCAAGCCGAAGCTCGATCCCGCCCAGATCGTCCGCGGCGGCATCACGGGCGCCCAGGGACCGCAGTCCGTCAACCGGATCGACGGTTTGAAGGTCGCCCTCGGTCCCCTTGTCTTCGATGATCAGTCCGCCCACGAATTCCCGATAGAGGAGCTGAACGCGATCGGCGGCCGGTACCTGGCCGGGCTCCTGGGCAATCCGGTGCTCTGGCCCTACCGCGTCCACATGGACTTCCGAGGCGGCCGGCTCATCCTGGAAAGGCGGCCCGGGTCCTGATACGGCTTGAAAGCCACGGGCCCCGAGGTGTACATTGGGGCCATGAAGACCGCGAAAAAGCCGCTCATCGCCCTTGTTTCGTCACTCCTCTTCCTGGCCCTGCTCGTGCCGACCGCCTCGAGCCAAGACGGCGAGTGCTTCACCGTCCTCGTCGGCAAGAACGCCAGCGCCGACGGTTCGGTCATGGTCGCCCACAACGAGGACGACCGGGGCGACATCGTCGTCAACCTCCGCAAGATCCGGGCCCGCGACTACGGCCCCCGGAAGGTCGATCTCGGCAAGGGCGCCTTCTACGACAGCGACGGCAAGACCGCGGGCTTCCTCTGGATCGAGGCGACGACCCAGGAGTTCGCCGACAGCTTCGTCAACGACAACGGGGTCCTCATCACCTCCGACAGCTGCCCGTCCCGCGTGAGCGCCGAGGACATGACCGACGGCGGCATCGGCTGGATGCTCCGCCGGCTCATGGCCGAGAAGGCGACATCGGCGCGCGACGCCGTCCGGCTCGCGGGCGAGCTCATCGAAAAGTACGGCTACCGCGCCTCCGGCCGGACCTATTCGATCGCCGACAAGAACGAGGCCTGGATGCTGGCCGCTCTCAAGGGCCGCCATTGGTTCGCCCAGCGCGTCCCCGACGACGAGGTCGCCGTCATCCCCAACTATTTCACGATCCGCGGCATCCGCCTCGACGACCCGGACCACTTCATGGGCAGCCGCGACATCGTCGAATACGCGACGAAGAACGGCTGGTACGACGCGGCCAAGGACGGCCCGTTCGATTTCAAGAAGGCCTTCGACAGGCCCTCGAACCGCGAGCCCGCCGCGGACGGCAACGCCCTCCGCCATTGGCGGGGCCTGAGCCTCGTCACCGGCAGGACCTGGGAGCTCGGCCGCGACTATCCGTTCTCCGTGAAGCCCGGCGCGAAAGTGACCGCCGAAGCGCTGATGGCCATCCTGCGCGATCACTACGAAGGCACGGAATACGACGCCACGGACGGCTACGTGAGGGGCACTCCGAACCGGACGAAGTTCCGGACGATCTGCACGTCCTCGACGATCAACGCCTTCGTCGCCTCCCTCGACGCGAAGCGCCCGGAGCCCCTGGCCGTCTTGATCTGGCTGGCCATGGGCAAGCCCGACACGACCGTCTTCGTGCCGCTCTACGGCGGCGTCGAGAGCCTGCCGCCGGGAGCCGGCCTTGGGGGGAAAGACCACGACTATGAGGCCTTCGAGAAGCTGCACTTCGCCGACGCGGAGCTCAAGGCCGCCAAGGCCGGCCTCCTCAACACCAAGGTCCTCGCCCTCGAGGCGGCGGCCGAAGCGGACTACGGCCCGATGCACGAAACGCTCATGAAGGAGCTCTCCCCCGTCGAGGAGGCGTTCCTCAAGGGCCGGCCGAAATTCGAGAAGCGTTTCGCGGCGCTCTACGCCAAGAACAGAAAGAAGGCCCAGAAGAAGCTCGACGACTACGTCGCGGACGCGTTCGCCAAGGTCGCCGACCTCACGACGAAGGTTCTGGAGAAGAGTAAGCCTTCAGGGCTTTGAGGGCCAGGAGGGTGACCCATTTGCTTGGCCGGCCCTTCTTTTCGATATCGACCAGAAAACGCCCGTTGTAAGTGTCCTCCAAAAGCCACCGGCCATCGGCGTCCTGCTTGGACAGGATGAGCTCTGCGGCCTCCCCCATTCTCGGGTCCCGGTAGCCCAATTTCGCCAGGAGCCCGAAGACTTCCAGAGCGTCCCCGTCCCACATCATCGGGAATCCGAACTTCAGCCACTTGGGCTTGACGTCTTTCGTGAGGTTATGGCTTCGCTTGTGGACATGATGCCGAAGGAAGTATTCCGCGGCCGCGCCGATCGTCCTCTTGACCTCAGGCGAGCGCTTCTTTTGAGGGATCTCGGCCAAGGCTTTGAGCGTCTTGGCCACGCCGGAGTGGCAGGTGTGTCTTCCCCAGCAAGTATTCCATAGGTCGTACGGCCAGCCGGATGGCGCCGGGCCCGTCCGGTCGTCGAACCGGGCGTAGGTCGTGAGCCATTCGATCCCCATCTTGACCCTGGGATCGTCGCCGAACCCAAGCCGGATGAGGCTCCAGACCATGTTCCCGCACAGGCAGGGGACGATGGCGCTGTGATAGCCGCCGTTCGGGCCGCCGCGATAAGCGAAACCGCCGCTCTCCCTATCCTGTGAAGCCCGGAGGATGAAATCGCCGGCGCTTCTGATCCTCGGGTCGCGCGGGTCGGCCCCGAGCTCGGCCAGGACGATCAGCTGCCAGACGGTGCCCTTGTACTTCGCCCGGACGTAGAAATCCTCGGCGATCCCCCAGTGGCCGCCCTTCATCTGCTTGGCCAGGATCTTGGGGACCGTCCCCGTTTCCATGATCGCCCTCTTGGCCGCCGCGACACGCCGGTCCCGGGGCGACGCGTCCAGGAGATCGACGAGGGTGTAGTAGCGGACCGAGGGGTTGTCCTCCTCGAGGAGCCAGGGGACGGGATCGGCTTTGAGACCGTGGATCACGGCAGAAGCATAACGGCAGAGCCGAAGGGCGTCAAGATGCCCGTGCGCTCTCGCTGCTATCGCGCGAGGGGTTGCGGAATTGAGCTCGCAGGCTTGACAGGCCCCGCTTCCGGGTTCAGAATCGGGACGTCCCGAGGGAGGCGCCGATCATGAACCATGGGGGCCCGTGGCCACCGGCCCGGGCCCCTCGCCACACGCAAACTTTAACGGCCGCTTAGACAGGGAATCTACCGTTTAAAACTCACCTCATTCGCGGGCAGTCTACTTCATCCGCAAGAATATCGAACTAGCACTAATAAATGCCTACCACCACGTAGATAACATTAGAATAGTTAGACGTCCCCGCTGGGTTTTTTGCCACTACGCGATAATTATATGTGCCGGTTGATACCATAGTGTCTGTCCATGTGATCGTCGGATTAGCAACCTGCGGGTCGGTCCAAGCCGTCCCAATCTCTTCCCACTGCTCGGTATCAGCCCGGCACCTCTCTACGGCAAAGGCCTGTTCGTTATTCGCGTTATCATTCCAGGTAAGCTGGACGTTATATTCCGCACACCACTCAGGAGCAGATAAGTTGGATGGAGCGCTTGGCGCCGTTGCAGGGATCGTATAGGTCAGGGTATCGGTGAAATCGGAGTTTCCGGCCATGTTGTAACCACGGATCTTATAGTATGTGACAATGTTGCCATACGCGGTTGTATCTGTATAAGAAACCGAGTTTTTTCCCACGGTGCCGATTGAGGTGAAGCTGCCCTCTCCAGATTTTTGTCTCTGAATCTCGAATCCGATTTCATTAGTTGCATTGTCGGTCCAAGCAATATGGATACTCTGCCAAGAATAGCTCTCACCAGAGGGATTACTCGGTGCACTAGGCGCAGCTGAATCATACATAATACTATATAGATTTAGCCTTCCGTCAGAGACACATTTATTTATTAGATCAGGAACATAGTCCGTCTTTTCCAAAATCCTATCCTTTACTTGAGTATAATTCATTAAGGGAATTTTACTCCAAGCCAAAGCGGCAGCTCCAGTCACGTGAGGAGCAGCCATCGAGGTTCCTGTCATATATTGATAATCGTCATATGGCTTTGTGCTATATATTCTTCCTGTGCCGTCCCCCGCCCCTCCCGGTGCCCCAAGGTCCACGGAGGTGTTCCCATAGTGAGAATAGCCGGTTATGTCGTCATTGTGGTCTGTGGCAAGCACAGCGATGACGTTAGTAAGAGTGTAGGAAGCTGGGTAGTAAGGGTACTGATCATTATCGAGATCAGGATCGCTACTGTAGTTGCCTGCCGCCGCAACAAAGAGTACTCCTTTTGTGCGCGCATAGTTGACTGCATTATATAGAGATTGCAGATTCTCTGGTGTACCCCAACTGGCGTTGATCACCCTAGCGCCGTTATTAGAAGCATAGGAAATAGCTGAAATCGCTTCGGAAAGAGACCAAAACTCCAAGATCATAAGCTTGACATCCCAACATATCCCAGCGATTCCTTCGCCGTTATTCCCCTTTGCACCAATGATGCCGGCTACATGCGTGCCGTGATAAAGCGGATAAAGAGTATCCGTTGGATTATTATCACCTCCAAAGAAGTCCCACCCGCGATAGTCATCTATATAGCCATTCCCGTCGTTATCCACCCCATCGGTTTCCTTTCCACCGCCAGTTTCTCCTGGATTGGTCCAGATATTGGCACTTAAATCATCATGACTGAAATCTATACCTGAATCGATAATGGCGACAACAAAATCCGAACTTCCAGTATGAACGTTCCACGCTTCTGGAGCATCAATATCTGCGTCGGTTGTCCCCCCCGTTTGCCCCGAATTGTTAAGGGCCCATTGTTTTGAGAAGTGTGTATCATCGGTGTCGTAATTAATAATTACGTTGGGTTCTGCGAATTCAACACCGGGAAGCTGCCTTAAGGTTGATATCGCTTTCTCCACACCTATGGAGTCAGGCACCTTAATGTGGATCAGATTCGGGAAATCAAGAAACGAAAGCCGAGAACTCAATGCGGAATCCCAATCCCGGGCCTGGATTTCGTTCTTCATGTACGTGAGAATATTCGCTTGAACCGAGCTGACGGCAGCTTGGACAATTAACTTGTCCGTCCCGTCCCTAAATTTGACTAATACTTCATTGGGAACGTAAAACTCCTTCGATAATAAGAGCTGCTCCTGATTCGCGCTCGAGCTCTTATTAAGGAGCAGGAAAGACAGCCCCACGAAAATTAACAGACCAATTGCACATGACCTTTTCATTTCGATTCTCCCTTTTGCTTTGCCTATAATAGTTGACCAAGCGGACGAAAAGGACCTTAATCCTATCACTTCTAATAGTGCATTAAGACCACCTCCCTATAGATTTACTCTGAGGCCAAACCTAATCGACCATCCGCTCATATCAAGCGCTGTTCTTCTAATTCCAGCAGGGAATTCAATGAGGCCCTCTGGACGGGGAATCGTTAGGTCCGCGTATCGGTCCCCCGTGTAAAACTCCTCTCTAGTGTAATAATAAAGATCGCCGCTATCTTCACGATAGCTGCCCGGGTTCTTTCCTTCATAAGTTATGGTACCGTTGAAGTCGTGTATTTTCGCGTATCGCCATTGAGCTTCAGCCACTAAGGCGGCCTTCTTCGTCATTTTTAGGTCAATCTCGACCCCAGCGTGAGGCGCTATCGTTCCGCAATAGCGTGTTTCCCAATACCGAATAAGCCAATCTGTAGCGCTCCCTGGAGGTGTAACCTCGAGCTTATAATATTCGGATAATTGTGCAAGATACAATCCAGCTCCCAGATTCAACTGGAGGCTCAGTTTTGAATCTGGGAGGAAGTTATAATAGACACTCCAAATCAATGGAGGCAGAGTTTGAATTCTCGGCCTTATAGTGAACGAATGTCGTTGCCCGACTGTCATCTCCCAGTTGATCGTATTTTCGTTGCTTTTCTGAAATGGCATCGATATCCCAAAGGCCAAACCGATTCTTCGATTAAGGTCCAATCGGAATTCCAGATGCCATTCTGGAATCCTGGAATCAAGGGCCTTGATCTCGCCGGATATCAGTTCCGGATAGAACTCCCTATAAAGAACAAAAGATCTCATATTATTAAAAGACTCAAGGACTCTGTTCATATCATTACCCGGCAAGTCGGACCCCCACCCTCCCGTTAGTTTGACGCTCAGCACCGGCTTGAAGGGCGTTTTATCTTCGGCAAGTGCTGGCGTAACAAGAATGACCAGGGCCAGGCAGATAATCGAGACCAGCACAACTCGCTTTTTTTCGACGACGCCCATGTCTATCCCCCTCCTAGCAACGGAAACGCTTTATTGAGCCTCTTGGGTCGTTAGAAGGCCCCACTCCAGGTTCATGACTTTTTACTCTGGGTCCGCCTCCCGTCGAAGACGACCGTTATGAGCCTGCCCTCGGCGTGGCATGCCACGATTAACCCATCCGTTCCCATCTGTCTTAGGCCTAATTTAATGTCCTCTGGACGCTGAGGTCAAGGTAATTCGCATGATGTTTTTTACCAAACCACGCAGTACGGCTTTCGGATCAGAGCGAATATGTACATCAATGCCATATAGGTCCCGCACCCAAAGTTCTGACTTGCGATGGCCATAGGGAGAAAGCCTGATAGAACCGCCTGCTAAACGCCCCCTGTTTGAAGCCGAATTCTATAGCAATTTCTTTAATTGATCCGGAGGTCGAAATCAGGCTCCAGAGAGAGTGACATAAGCGGATTCGATCTAAGAAACGCTTCAAAGGGATGCCGGCGGCGCGCCTAAACCTCCTCGAGCAGACGGTGTGAGGCATGCGGACCAAATCCCTGATTTGCCGTATGCGCCCTATTTCCCCGTGGGCAACGACAACTTTGTGCTCCAAGATCAGCGAATCCCGCACATGTGGCTTCAACTTAATTACTGCTGATTGTATCTCCTCAGATATCTCGTAACCAGCGAGAATGGAACGGGGACTCCCCTGGTCCTGTAAGGGCACACATAAGCGCATATTTAGAGATTTAAGCGAAAGCCTGCCGAGTACTGCCCTTGCGACGAATACTGGAATACCTGGCCAGAAGGCACCGATACGGAATTTCCGTATGCACTCCTTAGCAACGCAGCTGTAGTCACAACCTACGATGACAGCTGCAGGGACGCACTCGATTCTCGGTTCATCCTCGGGCTCGGCTACGATCCGGACCTCTTGATCGAATCTCGGTCGAGCCCATTCGTAGAGGGTCCTGTCATTAGAAACCAATAGAATCGGACCGCTGGATTGCTTATTGACAATGCCCATTTGGTAACCAAGTCCCATAGCAGACGGCCTCCATCTATAGAAAAAGACCGCTGAATTGGCTATTTCTCCTCATGCTTAGCAAAGAAATTTTTTCTGGGCCTAGAATCTCATTCTCCCCTGGAGAGTATCCGAATCGCTTCGTCGATTACGCCTCAGGCGTCCCAGCGCTGGTCGTCTCGGACAACCTCTGGACCGGGGTCGGTCGGGCCTGCCACTGGAAGCCCTGGATCAACGCCACCTACGACGAGATGCTGGCCCACGAGATGATCGGCGATCCGACCCTGGCCGACGCAATCCTCGACCGGCTCGTCCACAACGCCTACAAGATCGAATTGAAAGGAGAATCGATGCGGAAGACCCGCAAATCCTTGACTCAATCCGGCCACTCAGGTACATAGATCATGCCCAGCGTCGCTTCGCTCCGACACTGGCCGCCTTCGCTCGGACTGGGTGGCCGGAATCGTCGGAATACGCCCCGTGACAGCCAGAACGTGAAGTAGCCCCGGCCCGCCCCGATCTCTCCGATGACCATGCCGGGCTTGACGCCCGTCGCCTCCATGACCTTCTCGGGTTGCTCGCTGCTGTCGCGCGAGGGGTTGCGGAATTGGGCTTCGCCCGCCGTCGCGATGAGGGCAAGCAGAAGGACCGGCCAAAGGCCGACTCTCTTGTTCATGGGCATCGCCGGACCTCTGCGTTGGAAACAAGCAACTTTCATGCCACAAGATCCTCCCCAGGACGGACTCCAGGCCCCCATAGATTTTTTACGTTATCTTCAAGCAAGACGGGCGCGCGCAGCCTTGACAGGCCACGCATCAAGCGGCTCCCTGTCGATCGCGTGATCTGGCGATAGGAGGCTGGGTCAGGGCTTCTTCAGCGTCGGGTCGTGGGGACCGACGACCCGGAGGATGATCTCATGGCCTCCTCCGAACTCGAACGTGAACCGGATGTCGCGGTCGACGCGCGCCTCGAATATCGACCCCGTGCCTTTGATCTTCTTGACCCTCAGGGACGGATGGCGGGGGTCCGAGGCCAGAAGGCCGATCTGTTTCTTGAGCTTTTCCCGCGATCTCCGGTTCGAGCTCAAGGGCGCTTTTTCTGAACCTTTCGGTCAGGGTCAGCCTGAGCGGTTCCTTCGATCTCATGGAAGAGGTCCTCGACGGAGTCAAATGTCTTGGTCCGGCCGGCGGCGATGTCCTCTTCGGCCTCGGCCTCGAGCTTCTGCCACCGCTCCTTCCAGAACCAGGCCTGGTCGCGGTCGACCGTCTCCTGGGGGACAAGCACGATGGCGTCATCGACGATCTTCGACAAGATGATGCTCCCCTCCTCGAGTCCGAGCTTTCTCCTCATAGACAAAGGAAGCGTGATCTGCCCTTTTTTTCTCACGCTGACCAGTTCTTCCGCGATCTTTTCCAAGTTTCCCTGCTCCGTATGGTTCGATAATCCTACTTTCCGACTTTCCAATTGATGATAATCGACTCCCGCACGCTTGTCAATCTTGAGTGCTTGACGTTCCCCCCAAGCCCCTCGTCAAGCTCCGCGCGTAGAAGTGGAGATGATCAGCGAGCGAGGAAGCGTTCCGGCCCGACGGCGATATCGGGGAACTTCTCGAGGAGCTCCTTGTCCGTCGTGACCAGGGGCACGCGGAGCTCGCGAGCCAGGACGACGAACTCGGCGTCGTAGGCCGAGCATCCCGACGATGCGCGCGAGCTCGAGGACATCGTCCGAGGCCACGTCGTACTCATTGAACTGACATCATCGTCTCGGCCTCGTCCATGATCCGGAACGCGTCATCCCGCTCGATGAGCCCGCTCTTGAAGCACTTGATCAACGTGTTCCGGAGCTCGCTTCGCCATAGGACCGGCGCGGCCCAATCCGGATCCCGGAGCGACCATCCTTGCCGGCGGGCTGATTGGCGTCACACTCGATATAGAGATAGGACCATGAGGTTCGTGTCGGACACGATCACGGCCGGCCTTCCCTTTTGGCTTCGTCGCAGGAACTCATCGGTCACAAAGCCCTTCGTGCGCGCCCGGAGCTCATCGGCACGGGCCAGGATCTCCTCGACCGACGGACGCTTGCGGGCCGTCGCCTCAAAAAGGATATTAATGATCTCGCTATTGATGCTGCGCCGATGCCTTTGCGCCCGCAGCTTGATCCTCTCGTAGATCTCGTCGGGTATGTTTTTCAGTGTGTAGTTCATGGCCGATTGCTCTCTGATTAGGTTGCTATTTGGTTTCATTATGGTTCCTTCCTGAAGTCTTGTCAAGAGGCGTCTGAGATGTCCCCTTCGTAAGAAAGGACGTACGGCGGGCGGGCCCTTTCTCGCTGATGTGGGTTTGCGGCGGCGGTCAGGCGCGCTTGCGGCCGTGGACGAAGTCGCCGATGCGGCGCATCCGCTCGATCTCGGCCCCGGTCATCGGCCCGCTGTCGAGGACGGCCAGGTTCTCGCGCATCTCCTCGACCGTCTTCGCCCCGGACATGCAGACGTCGACCGAGGGATTGGACAGGACGAAGCGGTAGCAGTCGGCGGCCGTCGGCGGCTTCTCGCCCGCCGGCATCTTCTTCGCCTTCAGGAGCTGGCCCCAGCGGGTGGCGGTGAAGGCCACGGTCCCGGGGCGCTTCGCGGTCTCTTCCGACAGGTACGGGAAGATGTCGATCTCGGCCCCGCGGTGGGCGGCGTTGTAGCGGAGGTGAAGGACATCGAAATCGCCCTCCCCGGCCAGCTCCCCGAGGAGCTTCCGGTTGTGGCTGGAGATGCCGACGAACCGGACGAGCCCCTTCTCCTTCATCCGCAGCGCTCCGTCGATGAGCCGGCGCGGCGGACGCCGCGAGAAATATCCCAGGATGAGGACGTCGGCGTGGTCGAGGCCGGCGCTCCGGAGCCCCCGCCGGAGCATGCGCTCGGTCATGAAGTTGTTGTGGGCGTAGGTGAAGGCGGCCAGAACGAGGCGGTCGCGCTGGCCCTTGCCGACGATGGCCTTCAGGGCCTCGCGCATCCCCGGCACGTAGCCCTTGATGACCGTGCCCCAGGTGAAATAGTTGCAGCCTTGCTCGAAGGCCTCCTCGATGGCGGCCGCCGGGGCCTTGTACCCCGAAGCGATGCCCAGGCGCCCGACCTTGAGGCCCGTCCTGCCCAGCACGACCGGTTCGCGGAAGCTCATGTCCTCTCCTCTCTGTCGGGATCCATTGGGCCGATGCGCCGATGCTAAGACGGGGTCGGGCCCTTGTCAAGGCCGCCCCGGTTGACTCCCCGCCTTCAGACACGTAATATCTGAGGCGAATCCACCCCGAAGGAGAGCCCCATGGAACGGACCCTGGCCATCATCAAGCCCGACGCCACGAAGAAGCGGATGATCGGCAAGATCATCGCCCGCATCGAGGAGGAGGGGTTCACCATCGTCCGGATGAAGCTCGCCCACCTGACCAAGGACGAGGCCAAGGGGTTCTACATCGTCCACAAGGACAAGGGCTTCTACGACAGCCTGTGCGAGTTCATGTCCTCGGGACCGGTCGTGCTCATGGCGCTCGAGGCCGAGAACGCCATCAAGCTCTGGCGCGAGACGATGGGCGCCACCGACCCGGCCCAGGCCAAGCCCGGGACGCTCCGCCGCCTCCACGGCTTCTCCATCGAGCGCAACGCCGTCCACGGCTCCGACGCCCGCGACACGGCGGAGTGGGAGATCGCTTACTTCTTCAAGAAATAGGGGTCGGGGCGCCGGGAGAGGCGCGGGGCTCAGCGCTTGACCATCGACGGCTCGGGCACCATGGCCGAGCCGTTCCAGTAGCGGACGCCCTCGCGGAACGTCTCATGATATGCCGTCGCCGAGGACGCTCGTGATCTTCCCGGCCTTGACCATCTCCTGGTGCCAGCTTCGTAGCCGTGGCCGCGCGTAGACCTGAAGGCACCGCGAGGCCGAAATCGAACTCGTAGTACAGGCCTCGATCCGTACGTCGCGCTGATCCGGTCGTTCTCGGTGATCGAACGCTAGTTGAAGCCCTCGACGACGATGGCCCATGAGCCGCCGAGACATCCGCGTCTGCGGCACGGTCACGTAATAGAGCTCGGAGCCCGGCTCCATCTTCTCGCAGGCGTATTCCCCGTCTGCGGCGAAGCGCCGCTGATCCGGCGGGTGTCGAAGACGATCAGGCATCCGCCCCTGTATTCGTTGTTGACCCCGACGACGATGAGCTCCTCGCGGCCGTCGCCCGTTGATGTCATGGAAGACGGGATATCTCAAGTAGCCCGAGTTCCAGTACTCCCCGATCATGCGGCCCGAAGCGTCGAGGACGGCCATCTGGCAGGGCCAATCGGGCTTCTGGAAGGCGAACGACGAGCGTCTCGAGGCGGCCGTCGCCGTCCAGGTCGTGGCAGACGAAACCCGCGATGCGGTAGTCCGGCGAGAAGACCTTGTCGCCGCACTTGAGCTCCCTGCCGGCTTCGAAGCGCCAGATCTCTCGTCCCCGGCGGTCGAAGCAGATAAAGCCGAGCCCGATCCCGTCTGGTCCGCGCTTCCTCTTCGGGGCGAACAGGACCTCGTTGTCGCCGTCCCCGTTGATATCCTTGATGACGAGGCTCGGGAAGGCGATGCATGGTCTCTGGCTGATGCGCCTGGAACTCTGCCCGGAAGAAGCTCTCGGGCATGAGGTCCTCGAACCTCGTGTCGTAGCGCCAGAGCTCGCGCTTCTGCTTGTCGAGGATGACGAGAAAGGACCCGTCGATCGTCGAAATCGGCCGGCTGGCGCCGGACCGGCTTCTCCCTGAAGATGAGAAAGGCCCCGGCCAGGACCACGACGGCCGCCCCGGCGACGGCCCATTTCAGCCAGGGGGACCGGCCCTCAGGGCCGTCTCGGCCGGAGCCGATTCGAGTTCTTGAACGTCCCCTGGAACCAGCGCGTCGAGCTCGTCCTTGTAGGCGAAAACGGGGGATTTCGTCCCGGCGCCCTCCGCCCGGTGGACGGGCATGCCGCGGTCGGTCTCCCAGCGATGGCAGGTCCGGACGTCGCACCCGAGGTAGGCGGAGATCTCCTTCCACGATCGGAGAAGATTATCCTGTGAGATTCCGCCCATTCCGGTTCCCTGGCCTTACAGGCTTTTAACAACAGTAGTTTACGCATCCTGACCGGGGTGTCAAGGACCGGAATGGAGAGGGATATCGAGCGGGGAAGCCGCAAAAACAGCCCCATTATAATAAAAAATGCAATAAAATCCTCAGGGAGTGAGAATTTTTATCGGCAATTCACCTCTATATTAAATAGAATAGCCCTTGAAAGCCGGACAGATCACGCTTGCCCAGATGGATAAGTCCCACGCGAAGGAAGCAGAGTTCAGAGAACTCCTGGACGGCTACGCGCAATATATGAACATCCAGATCCAGCAGTACGATCTGGCAAAATACGGACTGGATCCGGAAGACATCCTGCAGGACGTCAGGGTCAGGATCTGGAAGATCATCCAAAGCGAAAGGATCATCCTTTGTCCGGGTTCCTATATCAGAAAGATCATCTACATCGGCGGTCATCGATCAACTGCGTAAGCGCCGCAGGGAAGACAACCTGGTCGTTTGCGAAAAGCTGAAGTGCATATCGGAACAAGGGTTCGCCTATTTCCGGGAAGCCGATCGAAGGAAGGGCCTCGAAGAAACCGTGGGCCGGGCCGTAGAAGGGCTCATTGATTCGAGACGCCAGGTCGTCAAGCTGTACCTCATGAACCTGAGCATTCAAGAGATCTCCGGCTACCTGAAATGGACACAGGACAAGACGCGGAACCTGCTTTATCGCGGGTTGGCCGACCTGAAGGAATCATTGAAGGAAATGGAAGCCAAGAATGAGAATTGACCGAGATAGCCTGAGAGACCTTTTCCAGGGATACGTCGATTCAAAGAGGCCCCCATGCCGCAGGAACTGTCCTGCCTTCATGGCCATGGCCGGCTCTTTCGAGCCCTCCGCTTCCATCCGTGACAAGAAGAGGATCATCGATCATATCTCCGCATGCTCATACTGCAGGGAAGAATTCATGCTGCTGGTCGAGCTTCGCAAAGCGGAGGCAGAACCGCTCGCGGAAAGAGGGGGGAGCTCTCCCGAGCGCAACTTCGCCCGAAGATAACGAAAGGCAAGGGCCATCGTCATCCTCTGCTTTGGCAATACGCCTGTGTTCTCATCGGCCTGGGTCTCGCGTTCACCTCATTCTTCGTGCTCGTCCAAAGAAAAGAACTCTCGGAGTTCACAGGACGTCGGGGGCGGGGATTCTCACGCTCGCCCCGGAGATCGACCAAGCCCTCTCAGGTCCCATCGTCTTTCGCTGGCTTGCGGATCCCGACGCCGAATATTACGTCCTCGAGCTGTTCGATGAGGCCCTGTTGCCGGTCTGGGTCAGCGAAAGGATCCACGGCACTCAGATGAGTATCCCCCCCGACGTTCGTTCAAGGCTCGAGTTCGGACAGCCCTACTTTTGGATGATCATCGGCCTATGCTCAAGAAACGGCAATTGAAGGAATCCCGTCTGGCCCGCTTCATCATCAGCCGTCAGAAGAACCCCGGCCCTTAGTGGACCATCCTCGCGGCCGAGGGGTCGCCCTGAAGCATAAAGGCCGCCCAAAAGAAGGGGTGGGCCCATTTCGATCCAAGCATCTTCTTTTTCGCATCACGGAGGGCCTCGTTCGCGGTCTGCCCTCCGATGAGGCCTTTGTAGAATTCGCCCATGAAAACGACCGCCGCTTGATCGTTGAGAGTCCAGAGGGAGGCGATGACAGAGCGGGCGCCGGCGAAGAAGAAGGGTCGAGCTACGCCCAGCAATCCCTCCGACCCCACGAGGAGCCCTTTCCCGGTTTGGCAGGCCGATAAGACGACGAGCTCGGCGTTCATGGACAATCCATAGATCTCCCTCATCTGGAGGAGTCCGTCATCCTCCGACGCCTCCGCCCGGGAAAGCGCCAAAGCCGACCGAAAGGGATAGCGTTCGTTGAGAAGCCCGTGGCAGGCGAAGTGGATGATCCGGTAGTCCTTCAGGGAGAGTCTCTTTAGGCCGGATTCGCTGGCGGCATCTCCCGCAAGGACGTCAACGGAACCGGCGGAGAACAGCTTGGCGATGTCGCGAATCTCCTTTTTACTGAAGGGGAGCGGCGCCAGAGCCGCCCCGCCCAGGACATCCGGCGGTCCGGAGGTCTCACGCCGGCCTGGCGGGCCTCCCTCGACCCGCCTGAATCGACCGTCCGATAATTCGGTCCCCCTACGGCCAATACCTCCTTTTTCCAGGAGCGAGGCGTTATCGGGTCCTTGAGCGCGAGGAGGGCCGAGGATGACGGGCAATAGGAGACGGCCAGATCTTCGACCAGGTAGCTTGTGCCTTTCTCTCCGGGGAGCCGGACGGCTTCAAAGGGAAGATTATGGAGGATCCCATCCGGGACGACGATCAGGGCCTTGGCCTTCTTGAGGATTTCGGCCCTATCGAAGGGCATCAGCTCGCGCCCGATCCTCTCGGCGGCCTCGAATCCGGCCCGCGCATCCGATGACCGGTCGGAGATCAGCTTGAGATAAGCGCGCAGCGAAGACTCGATCTGGCGGCTGGCGGGCAAGACGAGGAGTTGAGCGCTTATTGGAGAAACGATAACGAGGTAAGATCGCGGTTCGCCCAGAAAATATTCCAGGAGCACGGCATCCTCAGCATCGAGGACCCGCTGGACTTCGGGGATACTGCTCGTGTCACCCGGCCCATCTTCACTCATCCTTCCGGCGGTCTTCATCTCTGAGATGAGCCGGATATAGTCTTGTTCGGCGTGCTCCAGCTCGTTCTTCAACGCCTGCGCGTCTCCGCTGGACAGAGGGCGGCGAGCCAGGGCACGGGTCAGATCCGAGATGTTCCCGGAGATGAATCTCTGGCGTTCCTTCAGAATGGACAGGTCTGGCTCTGCGATATTGGCCCGGGCTTGGCGTACGCTCTCCAGGAAGGCGCGAGCCTTGGCCCTCTCGATGATATCGAACAGCTCCGCCAAGCACTCCGGGGAAGGCCGTTCGATCTGCCGGCGGGCCAGGATATGGATCGCGCTTTGGAAAGCCCCGTATTTGTTGCGCGCGAATCCTATCAAGAAAGGGTCCGAGGATATCCGGGCTCGCAGGCCCTCTATGGTTCCCATGGCCGTCCGGTAAAAGGATAACGCGGACGCGTCATCATTCTTCATCTCGAAGCACTGGCCGAGGCCAACAGAGGAGGCCACCCGGACATTCTCGAAGGAGTACCGCGAACTCAGCTCGTAGGCCATCCTGTAATACGTCACGGCGTCATCGATATTCTCCTCATCCAGGAACGACGCGGCGATATTGCAGAGGACATGGCATCTTTCCAGAACTCGGCTCTGCCCCTCTGCAAACCGCATGGCCTTGGCGAACTGCAGGCGGGCGCTATGGTGCCTCTTGAGCTCATGGAGAGCGATCCCCATATTGTTGAGCGCCGCAAAGCAGACGACGGGATCCCGGTCTCCAATGTTCTGGAGGGCCAAGCATCTCTCGAAAGCCTCCATAGCTTGATTCAGATCGGCCGCGCTCCTCTCGTCGAGCCCTTTGCGCAAATACACTGAGCCGATATTATTCAGATCCATGGAGATCGCAGCCGCGTCCCCTCTCCTTTCGTCCAGCTCCATCGCCCGCAAGAGACAGCCCTGGGCCTGTGTCAGGTCCCCGAGCTCACGGTAGACGAGCCCGAGATTGCTGAGACACTCGGCCTCTGTTTGCCGGTCATTCGTCGTCCGAGCGGCTGAAAGGGCGTCTTCAAAATACTTGACAGCCTGAGAATAATCATGCCGCTGTTGATAATACGCGCCGATGTTATTGAGGCACCGGCCCTGCTCGATCCTATGATTGATCAGCACGGAAATATCCAGGCTTTTTCGGCTGTTCTCGGCGAACAATTCGATCTTGCGCATTTCCAGGTAGGTCAACGACTGCTGGCGCAGGCATTTGAGCTGAAGGTCCGGGATCCCGATCTCCCGACCCAATAAGCAGGCGGCCTCGAATCTCTCTATGGACCGATAGAAGAGCGACGCCTTCCTGTCCTCTTTGCCCTGATTGTAGAATCTGATCAGCTCCAGGCACTTGGCGCAGAATTCGTGGGACCTGGGGTCTTTCGCCTTCAAGAAGGCCGCGGCGGCTTCGCCAAAATAGCGCTCGGATTCAGCGATGTCCCCAAGGTCCCACTTGAGGAGGCCCATCCGAAGAAGGCATTTTGCCTGATAGCCGTGCCGTTGATCCCCGCGAGCCAAAGTAAGGGCGCGCTGCAGGGCGGCGAACGACTCTTCGTATTCGCCTTGAGATCTCAGCAACGCCGCCTGAAGGAACGGAAGCTGGAGCGGTTGCCGCTCCGGAGGGATCGGTGATATTCGGCTCTCGCCTGGAAATAGGAAGAAGACAAGAGCCAGGATCTCGGGGAGACCCATCACGGAACCCTCCATAGCCGAGGCCGAGTGACCTGGCCTGTATTATATTTAGCCTGCCCCAGGGAATCAACGCCGGCCAGGCGGATTACGGCATGCATTCGCACCTCAGATGCCAGGTTCCATTGCCTTCCCCCCTCCCTCCCCCTATAATGCTCCCATCCCTTATCCCCAGGAGGCCCCATGCGCAAAGACGACATCATGACCCTTACAGGAGAAAAAGACGCTTGTCCGTCGGATAAATTCTCACGGCGGAAGTTTTTCGGCACGGCCGCCATGGCCGCCGCCGGGGCGGCCCTGGCCCCGCGCCTGCTCGCCCAGGAGAAGGTCCAGGAGCGAAAAGCCGCCGGCCGCTCCCCCGGCCGAGATCAAGACCAATATCGACGAGGTGCGGGGGATCCCCAGGGTCGCGACCTCGCTCCCCGGGAAATACCCCGGCAAGGTGGTCAGGGTCAAGACCGGGGCGAACCCCGTCGGGCAGAAGATCGACGGGGCCCGGGTGGCGCGCGAGATCGAGGCCGGCATGGCCAAGCTCACCGGGGAAAAGGACATGGGCAAGGCCTGGGGGCAGTTCGTCGGGCCCAAGGACGTCGTCGGCATCAAGGTCAATCCCATCGGGGGGAATATCCTCTCGACCAAGCCCGAGGTCGTGGACGCCGTCATCGCCGGGCTCCTGGCCGCGGGGGTGAAGAAAGAGAACATCGTCATCTGGGACCGGCGCCACTTCCAGCTCCAGGAGGCCGGGTTCACGCCCGAGCGCTTCCCCGGCATCCGCATCATGGGCACGGAGATGAAGGGCCCCAACGGGGAATTCTACGACGACAAGGGCGAGCTCTGGGCCAAGGACAACATCGACCGCGAGGCCCTGCCCTACGTCGCCGAGGTCGAGATGAAGTACGACAAGGAGCTCATGGGCTACATGCTCAACGAGGGCAAGAGCTCCTACTTCACGAGGATCGTCACGGAGACGGTGACCAAGATCGTCAACGTCCCCATCCTCAAGAACGCCGGGGCGACGACGACCTGCTGCCTCAAGAACCTGTCCTACGGCTCGATCAGCAACACCTCGCGCCTGCACAAGCTCTGGATGAAGTCGGTCGTCGAGCCGTGCGCCTTCCCGGTCCTGCGGGACAAGGTCGTCCTCAACGTCGTCGACGGGCTCCAGGCCTGCTACGACGGCGGCCCCGGGGCCAACCCCAAGTTCATCTACGACTCGAACGTCCTCCTCTTCGGGACCGACCCCGTGGCCGTCGACGCCGTGGCCCACGACATCATCGTCAAGGAGCGGATCGCCCGGGGCACGCAGCAGGTGGACGACCCGCGGCGGCGGAGCGCCGCCTTCCTGGACCTCGCCGAGAAGCTGGGGCTGGGCGTCGCGGCCAGGGACAAGATCGCGATCAGCGAGGTGGGTTAGAACGCCCCCGGCTCGCCTCGGGGGGACGCGAACTTGCGGCCGTCCGGACGCTCGGCTATGATGGACGTGCAGAGGGATTCATCGAGCCCGCCGAGAGGAGGTTCTCCCATGAAATCGCGCGGATTGGATTCGTCGGACTCGGCCTGGCGGCGGTGCTCCTCGCGGGTGCAGCACGGAGGACGGGGAGACGGGCTACAAGTATTTCGTCTATGTGACGGAGGCCGGCTCGGGGAAGGTCTCGGCCTTTTCCATGAGGGCCGGCTCGGGCGCGTTGAGCGCCCTCACGGGTTCGCCTTTCGCCGCGGGGACAGAGCCCCGGTCCGTCGCGGCCGATCCGTCGGGCAAGTTCCTCTACGTGGCCAACTATTTTCCCGACAACGTCTCGGCCTACGCCATCGACGCCGCCACGGGGGAGCTGGCGGCCGTCCCGGGCTCGCCTTTCCCGGCGGGGCTCGGGCCCTACGCCGTGACGGTCGAGCCGCTGGGCAAGTTCGCCTACGTGGCCAACGCGGACAGCGCCAACGTCTGGCCCTATCTCATCGACCCGGACACGGGCGCCTTGGCCCCCTACGGCTCGCTGGCGGCCCCGGCGGGCATCCACCCGAGCTCCCTGACGGCCGATCCGACGGGCAAGTTCCTTTACGCGGCCAACGAGTATTCGGGCCATATCTCCGGCTATGCGATCAACACCGGCTCGGGTGAATTGGCGCCCGTGCCGGGCTCGCCGTTCGCCACGGGAGGCTATCCCAGGACGATCGTGATCGACCCCGGCGGCAAGTTCGCCTATGTGGCCAACAGCGCCTCGCGAAACGTCTCGGCCTTCGCCGTCGACGCGACGACGGGCGCGCTGACGGTGATCCCCGGCTCGCCTTATGCCGCGGGCGACAACCCCGTGTCCGTCGCGGTCGACCCGACGGGGAAGTTCGTCTACGTGGCCAACCGGGATTCCAGCAACGTGTCGGCCTATTCCATCAACGCGACCACGGGCGGGCTCGTGGGCATCACGGGCTCCCCTTTCGCGGCCGGGGCCGGGCCCAGCGCCATCGCGGTCGACCCGTCGGGTAAATTCGTCTTCGTGGCGAATTATTGGACAGACGACATCACGGCCTTTTCCCTCGACTCGGCGACGGGAGCCCTGACGGAGCTGGGCGGCTCGCCCTACGAGGTTCCGGTCGGGGCGCACCCCTCGGCGATCATTGCCATTCGGATAGCGCAATAGGGACGATCAGGGGGCGAAGCAGGCCCGGGCCGCGATCGAGGCGCGGACCTCGGAGCGCGGGTCAGCCGCCGAAACGGCCTTGAGGGAGAAGCGCTCGACGACCCAGAGGCCGGGAAGCCCGGCCAGGCCGCGGAGATAGCCGGCGACTTCGTTCCAACCCCCCTGGACTTCGATCGCGACAGGCAGCTCGACGGTGAATTCCCCGACGGCCTCGGCCCCCGGCGCGAACTTGGTCATACGCAGGCCCGCGTCGAGCACGAGCCGCTGGATCTCGCGCAGCGTCGCGGCGCTGTCCTGGCGGGCCGGGAGCGCCTTTTCGAGCTCGGCGAGACGGGCGGCCGGGTCCGGCCCGGCCGAAGCGGCTTCGCGCCCGGGATCCGCCGCGACGGCCTCGAGCGTGAATTCCCAGGATTCCCGGCCCTTTGTCGTTTTCATGACGGAGCCGCCGAGCCTCAGGTCCGCAAGCGACGGGCTGTCGCCGAGGCGGGCGATATAATCGGCCAGGAGGTTATTGGACGGGGCGATCCCCTTGACCCGGACCTTCCCGGCGTCATAGGAGACTTCGGTCAGCCGGACGCGGTCCGGCAGGGCCGACATCAGGTCTTCGATGACGCGGCCGGCCACGGGACGCCGGGCCAGCAGGCCTTCGATGTGCTCGATCTTGCGCTCGACGGCCGCCGCCTCGTCCTTATCGGAGGGGCGGGAGCCCGAAGAAGACGGGCCGGACGGACAAGCCATGAGCGCGATGCAGGCGCCCAGGCAAAACAAGACAGCTCTTCCTGCTGCCTGCGCTTTCTCTCCGCTTTTCTTTTTCATGATGCCTCTTTTTAGTCGGATGAGAAGCCGGACGAGACGGACTCCCCCCAGGAAACGTCTATTATTGTCCGAGGCCAAGGACCCGCCGAAACTTGACGACCTATTCTTTACTTTATATAATATGTAAAGCATTTATAATTGAGTAAAGGATTAGTCCATGACGACAGCAACGGTGTCCTCGAAAAGCCAGATCACCCTTCCGGCGGCGGCCTGCCGCGAGGCCGGCATCAAGCCGCACGACCGCGTGCTCGTCGAGGTCCGGGACGGGGTCATCGTCATCCGCTCCGCGCCCGACCTGATGGACTTCAAGGGCTCTTTGGGAAAAGCCCTGCCCCGGGAGGTCGAGATCAAGAAGGCGAAAAGGGCGGTGGCGGACCGCCTCAGGAAGGCGTCGTGAGATCCTGGTTCGTCGACGCCAACGTCTTCCTTCGCTTTCTCACGGTGGACGACGAGGGCCAGCACCACAAGGCCGCGCGCCTCTTCGAAGCGGCCGTCCGGGGAGAATGCCTATTGGTCACGGGCCCTCCCGTCCTCTTCGAGCTGGCCTGGACGCTCCGTTCGGCCTACAAGGTCCCCCGGGAACGCTCTCTGGAGATCCTGAGCGCGGTCTTCGCCATGCCGGGCCTGACCCTGACGGACGCTCCCCTCGTCGCCGAGGCGCTGACCCTCGCTTCGGCGACCGGGTCGGAATTCGCCGACGCCTACGTCGCCGCGAGCGCCCGGGCGACCGGCTCGTCAGGGGTGGCGACGTTCAACCGCAAGGACTTCACCCGCCTCGGCGTCGAACAGGCGCAGCTCTAGGCCGCCTTCCCTTCCCGGATCCCCGCTGAGACAACGCGCGCTCATGGATCGTCTATTCCTGCATGGGGACTGGCGAGCTTATCGGCGCGTCGCGATTGACTAAGCGTACGCAATATAGTACGCTTTGGACGGAGGTCACCGCGATGACGACTCTAACGGCCAGCAAAGCCCGGGCGCGGCTCTATAAGCTCCTCGACCAGGCCGCCTCTTCCCACGAGCCCATCCAGATCACGGGGAAGAGAGCCAACGCCGTTCTTGTCTCCGAGGACGACTGGCGGTCCGTCCAGGAAACGCTCTATCTCGTCTCGATCCCGGGGATGCGCGCGTCCATCCGCAGGGGACTGAAGGAGCCCGTCGAGAAGTGCCAGCCCGACCTGAAGTGGTGAGATGGCGGGTCGTCTACACCCGCCAGGCCCAACGGGACGCCAAGAAGCTGGCCACCTCCGGCCTGCGCCCGAAGGCAGAGGTCCTGCTCGAGATCCTGGCCGAGGACCCGTTCAAGGACCCCCCGCCTTTCGAAAAGCTCGTGGGGGACCTGACCGGCGCTTATTCCCGGCGCATCAACATCCACAACCGGCTCGTCTACCAGGTGCTGTCCGATATCCGGACAGTCAAGGTCATCCGGATGTGGACCCACTACGAATGAAGATGTCCGGTCCCGGACGGAGGTTGATCCGAATCCGGACGGTCGGCCGGCCCGGCCCGCCTTCTCCTGGGGCTCTCACTTGGCATGCCGATTGCAATGACGAGGCCAAGGGAGACGACCATGATCTCGAGCTATGTCAAAGTGGCCGTGCGCAGCATGGCCAGGCACAAGGCCCTGTCCGCCATCAACATCCTCGGGCTGTCCGTCGGCATCGCCTGCTTCACGCTGTTCATGCTGAACGCGGTCAACGAGTTCAGCTTCGACCGGCAGCACGCCAACGCCGACCGGATCTTCCGGGCCTATCGGTGGACCGCGGCCTCGCAAGGGGACAGCGGGGAAAGCGATCCCTATCTGCCCATGCCGCTCGGTCCCGCCCTCAAGAAGGACCTGGCCGATGTCGAGGAGTTCGTCCGGTTCCAGGACCCCTGGGCCGAGGATTTCGTCCGGGCGGACGGCCCGGTGACGCGCATGGGCGTCACCTACGCCGACCTTAGCGTGTTCGACGTCTTTTCCTTCCCCCTGAAATACGGCGATCCCAAGGCGGCCCTGGCGGACCTCAGGAGCGTCGTCCTGACGGAGCGCGCGGCCTCCCGGCTGTTCGGAGCCGAGAATCCCGTCGGCCGGCGCCTGGAGATCAAGCGCGAAGACGCCTTCGAGCCTTTCACGGTGACGGCCGTGGCCGTAGATCCGCCCGAGAATTCGAGCTTCCGGTTCGACATTCTGGTTAGCTTCGAGTTCCTGACCGAGACGCCCTACGGGCGGCGGGCCCGTGATAACTGGTTCCATTCCGCCTTTCAGACGTACGTCCTGCTGCGGCCCGGGAGCCGCCTGGCGGAAGACCCGCAGCCGCTGCGCGCCCTCCGCCATAACTATTATCCGGACGAGGAAGAGGAATCGAGGAAGAGCGGCCGGTGGACGGGCTCCGAACCGCCGGTCAGGTATCGTCTGCAGCCTCTCCTCGCGATGCACACGGACCCGAAGATGCGGGGCGGAGTCGTTCCCTCCGTCGACCCGAGGTCCATCTGGGCCATGCTGGCCATCGCCGGCAGCGTCCTGCTCATCGCCTGCATCAATTTCACGACCCTGGCCATCGGCCGTTCGGCCGGGCGGGCTCGAGAGGTCGTCATTCGCCGGGTGGTCGGAGGCCAGAGGAAGCAGCTGGTCTTTCAATTCCTGTCCGAGGCCATGATCATGAGCCTCACGGCCGGGGTGATCGGACTGGGACTGGCGCAGCTCCTGCTGCCCTATTTCAACGCCCTGGCGGGCAAGCACCTGACGTTATCCCTCGGGCTCTATCCGGAGATCGGACCCCTCTTCCCGGGCCTCGTGATCTTCGCCGGACTGCTGGCCGGCGGCTATCCCGGCGCTCGCGTTGTCGAGCCTTCGGCCGGTCGAGATCTTGAGAAAGAAGATCCATCTCGGCGGCTCGAACCTCTTCACCCGGGCCCTGGTCACCCTGCAATTCGCGCTCTCGGTGGCCCTGATCATCTGCACTCTGGTCATTCTCGGCCAGCTGCGCTTCATGCGGTCAGACATCGCCGGGCTTCGACAAGGAGAACGTCGTGAGCGTGCACGCGGAGGGGACTCCGGCCGACCGGCTCTTCCCGCTGTTCCGCCAGTCCGTCCGGGGGAAGCCGGGGATCGTCGACGCGACCGGTTCCGACCTGGGCCTCGGCGAGGGCACGGGCTGGAGCCGGACGGGCTGGGACTACGAAGGCCGCCACAAGGACACCTTCGAATATTTCGTCGAGGACAACTACCTCGCGGTCATGGGCATGGAGCTCCGGGCGGGCAGGGATTTCGACCCGGCCATTCGGGCGGACTCCTTGACGTCCGTCATCGTCAACGAGGCCTTCGTCAGGGATATCGGCTGGACGAACGAGCAGGCGGTCGGCCAGCGACTGACGGGCTACACGGAAAAGCCCGAGAACACGCCGGTCATTATCGGCGTCGTCAAAGATTTTCACTTCCGCCCGTTCGGCGAAGAGATGAAGCCGCAGCTCTTCAATCGTTTCCCCGGGTCCCCGACGCGCAGGTTCTTCGTCCGCATCCGGCCCGGCGACCCGCGGCCGGCCCTCGAGGTCCTGCGGGGGGTTTGGCGCCAGCTCGTTCCGGACCTCCCCTTCGCCTACAGCTTTCTCGACGAAGACCTCGACGCCTTCTACAGATCGGAGACCCGCCAGGCCGCGGTGGTCGGCTGGGCCGGGGGCATTTCGATCTTCTTGGGCTGCCTCGGCCTGTTCGGGCTGGCCGCGCTGGCCGCCGTCAATCGCACCAAGGAGATCGGCATCCGCAAGGTGCTGGGCGCGACGTCGGCCCACGTCACGGCTCTCCTCTCGAGGGACTTCATCCGGTTGGTCTTGATCGCCAACCTCGTCGCCTGGCCGGTGGCCTGGGTGGCGATGAACGGCTGGCTTCGGAATTTCGCCTATCGGATCGGCCTGCAGTGGTGGGTGTTCGCGCTGGCCGGGGGGCTGTCGCTGCTCATCGCCCTGTTGACGGTCGGCTCCCAGGCCATGCGCTCGGCGGCGGCCAACCCGGTGGAGACGCTGAGGAACGAGTGAGCCGCGGCGGCCGGCGCCGCGGGGCCTTAGGATTCGACCAGGACCTTGAAGCCGCCCCAGGTCATGCGCTTGACGTCGAAGGGCATCGATTTCACGTCCATCTCCAGGCGCGGGTCATTCATGACCTTGGGGACGATCTTGTCGCGCTGGGCCTTCGATTTGTACACGATCCAGGAGAAAACGATCGTTTCGCCGCGCTTGGGCTTGGCCATTTGGATGAAGGTCATGCCGCCCCAGGACGAGGCGATGTCGTCGCCGACGCACTCCTTGTAATCGAGGGCGCCGTACTCGCGCCAGATCTTGCCCGGCTTTCGCGGCCATCCGCCGGTAGGCCGCCAGGTTCTTTTTCGGAACACACAGGACAAATCCGTCGACATATTTCATCTCATGACTCTCCTTTGAGAAGTTGTGGCCTCTTACATCGGGGACTGAAGCGGGGTCCCGTCGAGGAAATCCGTGACCATGGGCGCCAGCCAAGCGCCCCGGGACATGACGCCGAAGTGATTCGTCCCCGGCAGGACCGCGAGCCGCGACCTGGGCAGGCCGGCCACGTCTCCGAACACGCCCCCGCCGAGGAGGCGGAACATCTCGAGGGCGTGCTCGGGGCGGACCCCGTCGGAATCGCCCAGGACGATGAGCGTGGGCGAGGCGATCGCCCGGATGACGTCCGGGGGCCAGGCGTAGACCTTCGCCTCGGCCGCCTTGATCTTGTCGACGAGCGCCGGGAAGCCCGCGGGGTTCGGCGCCACCTTGTTGTAGCCGTCCCGGATCGGCGTCCCCGTGAAGTCGTCCGGGGTCATCTTGGCGATGGTCGCCATGACCTCCGGATACCAGCCGTCGGTCCGATAGGTCCCCGAGACGACGACGAGCTTGTCGACCATCTCCGGGTGGCGGATGGCCGCTTGAAGGGCGACGCCGCCGCCCAGGCTGTAGCCGAGGACGTCGGCCTTGTCGATCCCGATGTGGCGCATGAGGGCGGCGACATCGTCGGCGAACTGCTCGAAGGAGAAAGGCCGGTCGATGTCGGCCGTGCGGCCGTGACCCTGGAGCTCGACGGCGATGACCTGGCGGGTCTTGGCCAGCTCCGTGAGGGTGTCTCCCCACGCCTCGACGGTCATGAAGGCGCCGTGGATGAGGACCAGCGGCCGGCCCGCGCCGTGGATCTCATAGTACATCTTGAGCCCGTTGACGGGCGCGTAGTCCCGCTTGACTTCGGGCATCGCGGCGATCGGCTTCTCGGCGACCATCTCCGGCGCGGCCGGCGGTATCGTTGCGCCGCCCTTCTCGCCGCCCTGCTTGCAGCCCCCCAGGACCAGGATCGCGACGGCCAGCCCGGCTACGACGGACTTCGGGCACATTCCCATGCTCCTCGGCATCTCGAATTCTCCTTTTTACGCGGATTTCCAGACAATCGTACCAGGCAGCTTCTTTTGCGAGATTCGTGCCAGTGGCGGAAATTTATGAGCAGGCTATGGATCGATCCGGAAGATATAGACAGCGCCCCTGTTGACGCCGCCGTTCGGGTTGGCCGGCCCCCCGACCGCGAAGGAATCTCCGGCCAGGGCCGTCGACCTGCCGAATTGGCAGTTTTCGCCGGCATCGGAGGGCGTGACCTTTCCCAGGAGGCCCCACGCATCCGCCCCTCCGAGGTTCCGTCTGAACACATAAACGGCGCCGAGAATAACGACCGGCCCCCCTTTCACCCCGGGAGCCCCGACAAGGGCGTAATCACCGGAGAGGGAGACCGAGATGCCGAAAGCGTTACCGGAGGCGGCATCGGCGGCTGAGAGCTTCTTGATCAGGCCCCAGTTATCCGCCCCCCCTTGGTTGCGCCCGAAGATATAGGCGGCGCCCGCCTCGACTTCGGCCTCGTGCTTCGTGTCCGCTCCGACGATCACGAGATCGCCCGAAACGGCGACAGAAGCTCCGAACCCGTCCCAGTCGGCCGCGTCAAAGGCCGCGAGCTTCTTGATCTCCAGCCAGGTTGCCGGGTTGCCGCCGCTCCGATAGAACACATAGGCCGCTCCGTAGAGGGAACCCGGCGAGCCGTCCCTAGCGGCTCCGATGACAGCAATGTCACCGGCCAAGGCGACGGACGAGCCGAATCTGGCCGCGTCGTGAGGATCGCTCGGCATGATCTTGGCGGTTTCGCCCCAGTTGTCCGGGCCGCCCTGGTCGCGGGCAAACACGTAGACCGCCCCGCCTCCGTTTGCGGCAACGGAGTTCCCCGGCGCTCCGACGAGGGCGGTATCGCCGTCGAGTGAAATGGCGTGTCCGAAAAAGTCGCCACGCGCGCCGTCCGAAGCCGCCAGCCGTCTTGTCTCTCCCCACGCGCCGGCGCCGCCTTGATCACGAGTGAACACGTGAACTGCGCCGGCGTTGGTCTCAATATCGTCTTCTTGAGGGGCCCCGATAAAGCCCGTATCGCCTCCGAGAGCGACGGCGTATCCGAATTGTTCAAAGGTAAAGCCATCGCTCACCGTGAATCTCTCGACCTCGCTCCACGCGTCCGTCCCGCCGGCGTTCCGCGTGAAGAGATGGGCCCGGCCGTCCGGGGACGTAGCGTAAGACATCTGGTCGAAGCGAGTCCCGGCAAGAAGCTGGCTGCCGTCGAAGGCGACAGAACTCCCGAGCACGTCATAATCCAGGGCGTCGTCCAGGGTGATCTTTCGAACCTGGGTGACGGTTGGCTCCTGCTCGGGATCAGGGGGAGAGGATCGGCACGCAGCCAGTGCGATCGTGGCCAGGCCCACGAGGACAGATATTCGCCACAAGGACCGGGCCTGGAAGATCATCGGCGTCCCACCGGGAGGGATAATAATTAATACCGGATCCGAATGTCAACAATACGGACATACCGCCACCGGTCACTTCTCCGGATACAGCGTGACCTGGACGTAGCGCTTGGTGTTGAAATAGGTCTTGGCCGCGGCCTTGACCGAGGCCCGCGTCAGGAGCTTGATCGATTCGGGGAAGCGGACGATCGCGGCCGGGTCCTCGGCGAGCTGGTAGCTTTCGGTGAGCTCGCTCATCCACCAGCCGTTCTGGCGGCTGTCGGTCTCGTAATCGCGCGATTCGGTCAGCCGGTACTCCTCGACCTCTTTCTCCGTCGGGCCGTCCTTCGTGAGCTTCTTGATCTCGCTGAAGATGGCCTTGGTCATCTCGTCCATCCGGGCCGGGTCCGTGCCGAGGTCGATCGACATCCGGAACTCGGCGGTGGGGATCTTCCGGTAGGACGGCTGGACGCCGACGTTGTAGGTGCCGCTCAGCTTCTCGCGCAGGAGCTTGCGCAGCCGGGTCTCGAGCACGTGGCCGGCGGCGCGGATATTGATGCGGTTGCCCGGATCGTCCTGGAAAGGCCCGGAGAAGACGATGGCCGTCAGGCTCTTGGGCTCGACGCCCTTCTCGACCGTCCGCTTGACGACGCCCTCGGGCGGCGGCACGCGCCAGTCCTTCCAGGTCTCCTTGCGTTCGAGTGAAGGCAGGGAGGCGAGGTACTTGTCGACGAGGGGCTCGATCGCCGCCAGGTCCAGGTTGCCGACGAGGATGAACGTGAAATCGCTCGCGTCGGCGAAGCGGTCGCGGAAGAAGGCCAGCGACTGCTCGAGGTCCATCCGGGGGATCTCGTCGACCGTCATGGGCCGGAAGCGGGGCTGGTCCCGCTGCAGGGTCGTGCGCAGGGTGTCCGAAAAGACGGTCTCCGGGCTCTTGGTGCGGTTCTCGAGGTAGGTCTTGAGCTGGGACTTGAGGACGTCGAAGACGACCGGGTCGGGCCGCGGCGCGGTGAAGGTCAGGTAGACGAGCTGGAAGAGGGTCTCCGCGTCGCGCGGCGAGGCGCTGCCCGAGAGGCCTTCCTCGAGCTCGCCGATCGACGGCCGGATCGAGACGGCCTTGCCGGCCAGCTTCTTCTCGAGGTCGACGGTGCTGAAGACGCCGAGGCCGCCGGCGGGGATGACCTGGTCGGCGGTGTTGGCCGGGATGAGGTTGCGGTCCTCGGCGAGCGAGACGCCGCCGGCGCTCGTGGCCCGGAAGAGGATCTCGTCCTCCTTGAAGGCCGTCGGCTTCAGCACGACGCGGGCGCCGTTCGAGAGCGTCCACTCGGTGACGCCGATCGCGGGGATCTCGCGGCGCTCGACGACGCGGCCGGGCACGGGCTCCTCGGCGATGAGGGGCGCGTCGGTCGTCGTGTCCTCGTAGGCGGCGAGCTCCTCGCTCTTGACCTCCTCGAGGACGGCGGCCGAGCCCGGCCTCGGTCGGGACCGGGACGCCCGGCTTGTCGGGCAGGGTGGCCATGACGACGCGGTTCCGGCCGGTCATCCACTCCCCGGCCAGGGCGTTGACCTCTTCGAGCGTGATGCCGGGCATGAAGAGCTTGTGCAGGTCGTACTCGTACTGGATGCCGGGCGTCGGCTCGCCGTTGAGGAAGGCCCGGGTGAACTCCTCGGCGTAGGCCTCGGAGTCCTCGGTCTCTTTTTCGGCCAGGGCGCGCTCGAAGTAGCGCAGGGCCGTCGCCTTGCGGCGCTCGATCTCGGTCGCCGTGAACCCGAAGCGGGCCACGCGCTCCCCTTCCGTGTAGATCGACCGGAGACCGCGGGGGATGCCGCCGTCGCCGACGAGGGCCGAGATGACGAAGACGTCCTTGGAGCCGACGAACCGCCCCTTGCTCGCGACGGCGCCGAGGAAGGGCGGGTCGGGCTTCTGGGCGATCTCGGTCAGCCGGTCGTTGAGCGCGTCGTTGAAGAGCCGCTCGACGAGCATGCGCCGGTAGGACCCGACCGAGACTCTGGTCGGCCGCGGGGAGCTTGTGGTAGACGGAGACGATGCTCGAGGAGGCCTCCTTGTCCGCGGCGATGGCGAAGAGCGTCCCGTCGTGATCGGGGACGGGATAGGTCGGCCGCGGCACGGCGCCGGCCGGCATCGGGATGGGCCCGAAGTGCTTCTTGATGAGGGCCTCGATCTTGGACCGGTCGAAATCCCCGACGGCGACGACGGCCATGAGATCGGGGCGGTACCAGGTCCGGTAGTATTTCTTCAGGGTGTCGTAGGCGAAGCTCTCGATGACCTCCTTCTTGCCGTCGGGGAGGCGCTCGGCGTAGCGGGAGCCCTGGAGGAGGACGGGGAACTGCTTGTCACGGATGCGCGTCTCGGCGCCCTGGCCGAGCCGCCATTCCTCGACGATGATGCCCCGCTCCTTGTCGATGGCCTGGGGCTCGAAGGTCAGGTTGTGGGCCCAGTCCTCCATGATGAGGAAGGCGTTCCCGAGGATGGCCTCGGAATCCGTCGGGACCTTGAGCATGTAGATCGTCTCGTCGAAGCTGGTGAAGGCGTTGAGGTCGGGGCCGAAGCGCATGCCGATCGACTCCATGAATTCGATGAGCTTCTGCTTCGGGAAGTGGGTCGAGCCGTTGAAGGCCAGGTGCTCGACGACGTGGGCCAGCCCGCGCTGGTCCTCGTCCTCGAGGACGGACCCGGCGTTGACGACGAGGCGCAGGTCGGCCCGGTTCTTGGGCTCGCGGTTCTCGCGGATCCAGTAGCGGAGCCCGTTGGGGAGCTGGCCGACCGTGATCCGGGGATCGACCGGGATCTTCTGGTCGAGCGCGTATTGGGCGGGCGGGACGGCGGCCTGGTCGGCCGGCCCGGCGACCTGTGGGGTCACCTGTTGGGCGACGACGGACGAGAGGGCCAGGACGATCCACAGGGCTACGAGGAGGGTTTTGCGCAGGTTTTTCATCCCCTCCATCATAGAGGATTTCGGGGATTATGGATATCCGCGGCCTCGGGGGGATTTGTCAAGGGCGGGCGGGCGGCCTATACTGGATAGTTGACCGCCAAGCGCGGCGCATTAGAGAGGAGATCAGCCCATGAAGCGCATTCGCCCTATGTTTTGGGTCGTCCCGCTGGCCTTGGCCCTCGCGGCCGGCGGCTGCGCCTCGAACGATAACACCCCGGACCCGAGCCTCATCGTCAATTCCCTGGAGGATCTCGCCTCCCCGCCGGCCGGAACGATCACCCTGCGGTCGGCCATCGCGGCGGCCGGGTCGGGCGAGGCCATCACGTTCGACCCCACGCTCGACGGCGACACGATCCTGCTCACCGTCGTCGGCGAGGAGCATTCGACGCTCGTGGGCGAGGTCTACGTCAACAACGTCGTTCTCGGGTTATCAGGAACGTGATTATGGCAGGTCGGCGCTCTACGCCGCCAAGCACCTCGTCATCGACGCGTCGGAGCTGCCGAACGGGATCACGATCAAGTGGGGCGGAGGCGACACGAGCCACGCCAGGGTCCTGGCCGTGTACGGGGACCTGACCATGAAGAACGTGACGATCGAGTCGGGCTATTCGACGGCCGAGCCCATCGCCACCGCGCAGCTGTACACCCTGGCCCGCGGCGGCGGCCTGGCCGTCTGGGGAACGGCGCGTCTCGACGACTGCACGATCACGGGCAACACCTGCTTCGGCGAATCGGGGTCCGCCCGGGACCGCGGCACTTACGGCGGCGGCATCTACGCCAACGGGCTCGACCTCAACGACTGCGTCATCAGCGGGAATTCCGCCATCGCCTACGGGGCCGGCGGCGGGGGCATCTATTCGGTCGGCGGCGGGGACAACACCTCCGGCCGCGGCAACGACACGGCGCTCACCCGCTGCACCGTCAGCGGCAACCACGTGATGGCCCAGCACGCCTACGGCGGGGGCATCTTCACGCTGTCCGGCGGGCCGAACAACCTGGCCACGATGGTCCTGACGAACTGCACGATCGCCCGCAATCTCCTGGAAGATCATCCGGACTTCGTCAATACCGGCCAGTGGTTCGACAGGGGCGGCGGCATCTATATGGGCGGCGGCTCCCTGTGGGTGTCCGGCTGCACGATCGCGGAGAACGCCATCGTCGGCGAGCTCGCCTACGTCGGCGGCAAGCCCAGCGCGGCCGGCGCCGGGGTCGGGGCCACCACCGGCAACGCCCACGTCATCGAGACCGTCTGGCTCCAGAACTCGATCGTCGTCGGCAACACGCTGAACGGCGACGCCGAGGACTGGTTCGCGGGGTCCATCCTCGATTTCTACAGCAACGGCTACAACATCGTCGGCCGCGTCAACTTCACCTGGATCCTCACGCCGGTGCCCGACTGGATGATGTCCAGCCGCAAGCGCTGGCCCAAGCCGGGCGACGTGGACGGGGTCACGCTGGCGCAGGCGCTCGATGTCGGCGGCGCGCACTACCACGCCACGGCGATATCGGCGGGGACGGACGCCGGCGGGCCGGCCATCCTGTGGTACCCCCCGGCCTCGCTCGCCGTCGACAAGATCCCCAACCATGATTACGACGTCACCTACGTCAACGCCGGGTACACGGGATTCGGCGTTCCGACGGACGACTTCCTCAACTACGTCATCCTGCAGTGCCGGAGCCAGTACGGCGCGATCCTGGGGGCCGATTTCGGGACGGAGTTCGGCGACCTGACCGGGACGACCTGGTACGGGCCGGCCCGGACCTGGCCGTCGAACCCCCAGAACGCCGCCTGGATCAATTTCTGGCACGCCCTGGACACGGCCATCGGCGACCGGCTCGGCATGGTCAGGCTGGGAGACGACTTCTGGGGGACGTTCACGAGCGGACCGCTCGGCGACAACGTCCAGATCACCGTCAGCCGGCAGACGAAGTCGTTCCACATGGAGGGCGTCGACCAGCTGGGGAATCATGCGCCCGCGGGGCGCGACGGGCGACATCGGCGCGATCGAGCAGTAGAGGCGGCGAGCGGGGTTACCCCCCGCAAGGCCGAACTGTGTTCGGGAAGCGGGGGCCTCCCCAATGAGAATGCAACGCCTGCCCCGGGCGTCTTTAAAGCAAAGGAAGCGCCCAGAGGGCGTCCCTTCGGCCCAAGAGAGTTTTCATTCGGAGGGGATTAGCAACTATTATTTAGTTGCAATTCCTTAAAAAGAGTGCTAAGCTATTCATGAGCCGCCACGAAAAACTCCTTCGTCGCTTCATGGCGAAGCCGGCGGATTTCGGGTTCGACGAGATGCTCACGCTGCTGCGGGGTTTCGGATATGAGGAGATCAAGTCCGGGAAGACCGGGGGGGCGCGCGTCGCGTTCATCCATAGAAACGGAGGCCATATCATCCGGCTCCACAAACCGCATCCGGGGAAGATCATGAAAAAGTACCAGATGGAGCTCGTCCAGGAGGCATTGAGAGTCCAAGGGGATCATCAAGTGAAGGATGTTCTTCGGTACACGGACTTCATCGGGTCGGTCCATTTCAGCGCCGAAGACGAATGCTTCTTCGGTAAGATCGAGGGCATCGACGACCTGGTGACCTTCGAGGGCCGCGATGTCGGCGAGCTGAAGCGCGCCTTTCGCGAAGCCGCCGATGATTATATCGACCTCTGCCGGAAGGCCGGGAAACCCGTATTCAAGTCGTATGTCGGGTCCTTCAATATCAGGATGCCGGCGGAACTTCATCAGAAGGCCGCCCGGAAGTCCGCTCTTCTCGGGATATCGCTCAACCAGCTCGTTCAGCGGGCGGTCGAGAAAGAGGACCAGGGAATCCAGATGCGGATCATAACGCGATGGCGGATCTCCAGGCAGTTGCGGCTTCTTCGCGGCCGCGGCCTGCTCTGGGCCCGATGCGGGCCAGCCCGGCAACGGCAAGCAAGCCAGGGGCGCCGCAGTCGCGCCTCCGAGCATGGGCGTTGTCGACGGCATCCCCGGCTGGACGCGGACCGGGCCGCCCGAGCGCTACAACAAGGAAGGCCTCTACGGCTACATCGACGGCGGGGCCGAGATCGTCCTCCAGTACGGCTTCCGGGAGCTCGCCGTCTCGACGTTCAAGCCGGCGGCCGCGCAGGGGGCGCCGAAAGAGATCGTCCTCGAGATCTACCGGATGGCCTCGGGTGAAGCGGCCTTCGGTCTCTATTCGACCAAGCTCGAAGGCGGTGAGAAAGGCTGGCCGGGGATCGGGCCGGACAACTGGACGAGCCCGGGGCAGGCCTCTCTCGTCAAGGGCGAATTCCTGGTCAGCATCCTCGCCCCGGAGTGCACCGAAGAGGAGATCGGCGACTTCATGGCGGCCCTCGAGCCGAAGGTCCCCGGGGGCGGGACCGTCCGTCCGGCGGGGATGGACGGACTGCCGCGGGAGGGCATGATCCCCTCGAGCTGGCGATTCATCAAAGGCCCGCTCGCCGCCCAGAACGAGTCGCCGTTCCTCGAAGGGCGACTTCTGGGGCTTCTCTCCGGGACGACGGGACGAGGCCCTCATCTCGGCCAAATACGGGGCCGTGCCGGCCGTTTCGAAGCTGATCGTCGTCAGGCTCGGGACCGCGTCCGCTTCGCCGTCGCTCGAGGACGCGGTGGCGGCCGCTTTCGGCGAGTACCTGAAGGATGTTCGCCGCGAGGACGCCTCGATCGAGGGCCGGAACGACGCCGGGCGCTGGTTCCTCTATAAGAGGTCCGGCCCCTGGGCCGCCTTGGTCCTCGGCGAACCGGACGAGGCCGCCGCCCGCGCCCGCCTCGACGCGGCCCTCGCGACCGCCGCGGCTCGTCGTTGAAAAGCTAAATGCTCGCCACCGAAATCCATAGCCAGGCGTAGAGTCCTAGGGACAACGGCACCGCAACTGCCAGGAAGCTCAGGAAGGGGCTGTGCCTCTTGAACCGGATCTGCCGCACGTCGGTAAGAGGAATGGAGACCGGCCGCGTGGTCCGGTCGATGATGAGGAGGGACCACTCGGCGTCCCCCCTTTCAAGACCCGCAGGACCTGGTGGACGCGACCGGCGCCGTCCGTGACCTCATAGACGCTTCCGTCGGGCCGTTCCTTGATCGCGGAAAAGGGCCCCTGGATCTCGAGAGGAACGGAGAAACGGACGAGGGCCGTGCCCTGGATCGCCGCGCCCCGAACGCGGCCCGGGTCTGACTTGGCGAACTCGATGCGTTCGCCGGACGTCTTGACGACGGTCATGACCATCGCTCCCCAGCCGGGGGCGTCCGTGATCCCGCCGATGTTCTTGGTTCGCCATGTCACGCAGGACGTCGCTAAAAGGACGAATCCCGCGAGTGTGAACAGGCTTATCGCTCTTCGGGACATGGTATTCCTCCTGAACGCTAATGGTCGCGAGGTCCGGCCCCCGGGCATCCGCCCCCAATATAGCTTGCCCCCAGGCCTGAGTTGTCAAGAATCCGTCAAGATTCGTTGATCTCCCCCTCGATCTCGCGCTCTCTTGACACCGCACGAGGCGAGGGAGCAGAATCGGCCTGCGCATGCGCTATCGAACACTCGCCGCACTTGCCATGATCCTGGCGCTCGCCTCGGGCTGCCGGGGACGACGCCCGGGCCAGGGAGAGGATCCCGTCGCCGATCGTGCCGCCGCCAAGCCTAAGACGTTCGTCGTGGTGACCTTCGACACCGAGGATTACATCACCCCCGAATCCGAGCATATCGACGATATCCCCAAGTGGCTGGCCGAGACGATGACCGAGGAAGGCGTCACGGGGACGTTCTTCGTCATCGGCGAGAAGGCCCGGTCCCTCGAGAAGCGGGGGCGGCGCGACGTCATCGCGGCCATGGCCAGGCACGACATCGGCAGTCACACGAACTTCGGCTCGATCCACCCGACCGTCACCGAGGAGCTGGAGAAGGCCGGCTGGGACGACGGGGTCGCGGCTCATGTTCGATCAGGAATCGGCCGGGATCCGGGAGATGGCGACGGATCTTCGGCGTCCCCGTGACCACCCTGGCCCGCCACGGCGGTTCGTACGGCCCCCAGCTCGTGGCCGCCCTGGCCGACTTGAAAACGGGCTACCAGGGCTCGCCGGCGAGCCTGCCCGGTCATGACGTCGTCTGGTTCTGCAACGCCCTGAACTTCAGCGCCCAGTACGCCGGTTTCGACGATTCCTATTACCGCGACGACCTCTTCGAGCCGGTCTTCGAGAAGCTCAAGGCCGATCTCCCCGGAGTCATCAAGACCTCGCAGGTGCTCGCTCTCTTCGCGCGGGCATCCGACCAAGATCCGGGCCGAGGAGTTCTGGGACCTGAACTTCTATTACGGCAAGAACACCCCTCCGGAGGAATGGCGGATCCCCCGGCTGCGGCCGCAGGAAACGATGGCCACGGCGCAGAAGAATTTCCGCCGCATGATGCGCTGGCTCAAGGGCCGGGACGATATCGAGATCACGACCTATCGCGCGCTGATGGACATCTACTCGCGGCCAGAAGGAACAGATGACCCGGGACGAGCTCCGGGACGATCGGCCAGCCGGGCCCTCGGGAGAAGACCCTCGCCCCGACCGACGACCTTTCGCCGGCCGAGGCCTTCGCCGGGCTGGCCGAGGCGATCACCGGATACCGGAGCGACGGACGGATCTCATCCGGACCATTCGCTTCCGGCACATCCTCTCGGCCCGATAGAGATGCCGCCGGCTACCCCCGGGATCGGGAGCGTGACTCTCGAGGAGGCTTTCGACCTCGCTGACCTCTCCGCTTCGCGGCGGGCGCGCAAGACCGCATGACTGGCTCCCCGCTTCCCTCGACGTGCGGGGAGCCCGGATCGGCACGGGCTCGCTCTTCGCGCTCTTTTCGCGCCGTCTTTCTCGACCTCTATGCGGGCCGGACGCGTCCGTCGTACGATGTCCCCGCGTTCGAGCCGTATCCCAAGACGAACGAACAGAAGATCATCGGCGAGATCGAAGGTTACAGGACCTGGCCGGTGCACAAGCCCGACCTCGATATGTCCCGCATCGTCGAATTCACCAAGCTCCAGCTCTGGACCCTGAAACCCGCCCGCGCGGCGCGATAACGCCGATCCCGGAACGGAGGTGACGGTCATGGCCAAGATGTCGCGGCGCGAGTTCCTCGGATCGGGCGCGGCCGCTTCAGCGGCGGCCGGGGCGGCCGCTCTTCACCATCGTCCCCCGCCACGTCCTCGGCCGCGGGCAGACGCCCCCGAGCGACAAGCTGGCCGTCGCCGGGATCGGGATCGGCGGCATGGGCGCCGCGAACCTCCGCGAGCTCGAGTCGGAAGCCATCGTGGCCCTGTGCGACGTCGACCCGGGCTACGCGGCGGGGACGATCAAACGCTATCCCTCGGCCGAGGTCTTCACCGATTACCGGGTCATGCTCGAAAAGCGGAAGGACATCGACGCCGTCGTCATCGCGACGCCGGATCACACCCACGCCGTCATCACCATGGCCGCGATCCGAGCCGGCAAACACGTTTATACCCAGAAGCCTCTCACCCACGACGTCTGGGAGGCCCGACAGCTCACGCTGGCGGCCAAGGCCTCCAAGCTGACGACGCAAATGGGCATCCAGGGCCACTCGGGCGAGGGCATCCGCCTCATCGTCGAGTGGATCCGCGCCGGGCTCATCGGCGAGGTCCGGGAGGTCGACGGCTGGTGCGACCTGTCCTATTACCCCTGGGGTCACGCCTATTGGAGCTCGAAGTGGGGCGAGCGGCCGGCCGATACTCCCGCCCTCCCGGCCGGCCTCGACTGGGACCTCTGGATCGGCCCGGCGCCTTTCCGTCCCTACCATCCGGCCTATCACCCGCTCGTCTGGCGGTGCTGGTGGGATTTCGGGGTGGGCATGATGGGCGACCGCGGGGCCCACACGCTCGACGCGGCGGTCTGGGCGCTCGAGCTCGACGCGCCGGAGACGGTCGAGGCCACGAGCTGCGGCCTCAACGCCGAGACCCATCCCCTTACGGCGATCGTCACCTATCGCTTCCCGGCCCGCGGAGCGCGGCCGCCGGTCAAGCTGACCTGGTACGAGGGGACGCGCGCGCCGCGGCCCGAGGAGCTCGAGGACGGCCGGAAGATGCCGGACGAAGGCGGGCTCGTCTTCAAGGGCGCCAAGGGCAAGATCATGTGCGGCGTCTACGGCGACGGTCCCCGCCTCATCCCCGAGAAGCTGATGCAGGAGGCGTCGCGCCCGGAGAAGACGATCGTCCGCGTCGAGGGCTCGCACGAGCAGGACTGGGCCCGGGCCTGCAAGGCGGGGAAGAAGGCCGGGGCGGCCTTCGAGTACTCCGGGCCGCTGACCGAGATCTGCCTTCTCGGGAATGTGGCCAAGCGGCTGGACACGCGGATCGCCTGGGACGCGGCGAACCTCCGGGTGACCAACAATCCGGAGGCCGAGACGCTCATCCGCCGGCCCTACCGCCCGGGTTGGACGCCTTTAGCCCACGCCGGGCGAGCCCGGGATTCCCCCGACCAGGTCGGGGACCCTTGAGAAGGATCAACTCTCCAGATCGTCTGTTCCTTAGGGAATAGGATAAAGAAAATATTGACATTTTAGTATCACTTTAGTATCATCGATATGCCCAAGAAGATCAGAGAACTCCTTAAGGAACTCGCGATGGCTGGATTCAGAGATCGGGGAGGAAAGGGAAGTCACGGAATTTCTCGCACCCCTCGGGGATCGTTCTGACGATATCGGGAAATCCTGGCGATGACGCTCTGCCCTATCAGCTCAAACTGGTCAGAATGAAGATCGAGGAATCGCAGAAATGAAGCCGCGCGATAGGTATCTCAAACTCGTATTCTGGTCTGAAGAGGACCGGCGCTAT
Source organism: Candidatus Aminicenantota bacterium (assembly GCA_963843505.1). Lineage (GTDB taxonomy): Bacteria > Acidobacteriota > Aminicenantia > Aminicenantales > Saccharicenantaceae > RBG-16-66-30. The sequence goes on from CAWJKR010000009.1 coordinate 167,244, forward strand.
GTCGGATCCATCCCCGGCTGGATCGACGCCTGCTGTCACGGCAGCGATGAAACGGAAGTCTACCGGGAGCTAGGCCGGGTTCTCGACGAATGGATCGAGATCTATCGCAAAGAGGGGCGGCCCCTGCCTCCTCCGACGAACAGGCGCTACTCCGGGCGTTTCGTCCTGCGCACGGGCCCGGACATTCACCGGGCGCTGGCCGTTCGGGCTCTCTGTGAGGGTGAGAGCCTCAATACGTTCGTCCTCAAGTCCTTAAAGAAGGCGGTCCGGGAGGAACGCGGGAGTCGTTGAGATCCTGGCTATGAGCCCGCAGTGAAACGCCGGGCCGCGGCGGCGTAGAGACGCGCCGCGAGGAAGATGTCCTCGACCGGGACGCTCTCCTCCGCCGAATGGGCCAGCTTGAGCTCGCCGGGGCCCCAGATAAGGGTCGGGATGCCGGACTCGCGGGAGATGAGGGCGCCGTCCGTCCAGGCCGGGAACACGGTGGGAGCGCTGTCGCGGCCCGCGCCGGCGAGCGCCCCCCGGACGGCCAGGACGAGCGGGTGCCCAGGATCGATGACGAGCGGGCCGTGGAGCATCGTGGCCATGCCCTCGGGCATCCTCACCAGCTCGGTCTTGAGCCCCGGGCGGGCCGCGCGGACCTTGGCGAGAAGCGCCTCGAGGCCGTCGAAGACCTGCTCGATCGTCTCATTCGTCACCCAGCGCCGGTCGACCTGGACGCGGCACGCGTCGGCGACGATGCTCGGCTGCTGGCCGCCGCGGATCGTGCCGACGTTGATGGCCGAGGGCCCGAGGACCGGATCGGGCCGGCGCTCGAACCCGGGGACGAGCTCGTTCTCGATGAGGGAGATGAATTGGGCCGCCGCCGAAATGGCGTCGACGCCCTCCTCGCGGACGCTGCCGTGGACGGCCTTGCCGATGAATCGGGCCTCGAGCCACTCGAGCCCCTTGTGGCCGATGGCGACGCGGTTCCCGGTCGGCTCGCCGATGATGGCGCCGTCCGCCTTGAAGCCGCTCCTGATCAGGGCCTCCGCGCCGAGGCTTTCCAGCTCCTCGTCGATGACCGCGGCCAGCGTGACCCGGCCGGAGTCGAGGCCGCCCGACTCGCGGATGTCGACGAGGGCGGCGGCCATGGCCGCCAGCGCGCCTTTCATGTCCACGGTGCCGCGACCGAACATGCGGCCGTTCTCAATCGCGGGCGGAGAAGAAATCCGCGGAGGACCCGTCGTTCGGCGGGACCGTGTCCGTGTGGCCGCAAAGGAGAAGATGCCGCCCGGGCTTCTTTCCCTCGAGCGTCGCGATCAGGTTCGGCCGCCCCTCGCGGACCTCGACGAGGTCGCTCGGGATGCCGTGGCGGCGGAGGTAATCCTGAAGGGCGAGGGCCGTGCCCTCTTCCTGTCTGGGGACGGCGGGGTGGCTCTGCGCCCTGACCATGGCCCGCAGCAGCTCGAGCGTCTCGCGGTCGTCCATGTTCTCCTCCTCGGGTCGCGCTCTCGCCGACACTATAGTGAATTGCCCGGCCGCGTTCAAACTTTGTCTGCGCAACGTTTTCCCCTATAATCCGTTAACTGAAACAAGGAGAAAAGCGCATGAAAACGAAGACCGCCCTGATCATCGCCGCGGTCGTCCTGGCCGCGATGCTTGCCTTCGCCGGCCAGAAGGTCGAGACCGTGGACGGCGTCAAGCTCGTCCACAACTCCGGGCCCGGCGCCTGGGGCAAGACCCCGAAGGTGGCGCTCGAGCCCGTCCTGCACGCTCGGCGACGTCGACACGGCCGACGAGAACCTGGCCTTCTACATGCCGTCGACCATCGTCGTCGACGGCGCCGGCGATCTCTTCGTCCTCGACACCGGCAACCACCGCGTCCAGAAGTTCGGGCCCGACGGGAAATACCTGGCCACCTACGGCCGCCAGGGCCAGGGGCCCGGCGAGTTCTACTACCCGGTCTGGCTGGCCCTCGACGCCAAGGGCTTCCTCTATGTCTCCGACCCGAACAACCAGCGCATCCAGGTCCTGACGCCGGACGGCAAGGACCACAAGACGATCAAGGGCCTCGAGCAGGGCGTCGGGCCCCGTTTTCCTGGGCAAGCCCGGGGAGCTCGTGACGGGCGCGCCCCGGATGCGCTTCGTGATGAACCGGGAAGAGGAGAAGCCCGCCGCCCTGCCGAAGCTGGTCAAGGTCCTCGACGCCGAGGGCAAGCCCCTGCGCGAGTTCGGCGAACCGACCGATTTCAAGAGCGAGCTCGTGAACAACGGCGCGAACGAGGTCATCATGACGGTCGACGGCGGCCGGCCAGGTCTATCTCGTCGTTCCCGGTCCAGAACAGGATCGAGAAGTACGCCGCGGACGGACGCCTCCTCTGGCGGGCCGACCGCGAGCTCCCCTACTCCATGGAGATCAAGGACAAGGGCGAGATGAAGCGGGACGGCGACAACGTCACGGTCCGCGGGCCCCAGCTGAACCGCTGCGCGAGCGGGATCGCCGTCGACGGCCAAGGGCCGGATCTGGGTCGTCACGATGACCCGCCAGCTCAAGAAAGAGGAGCAGGTCGGGATGTCGATGAGCATGACCATGGACGCGGGCGGCGGGCGGACGATCGGCTATAAGGTCCCAGGGCGACGGCACCGGAGCTCCGGACGACCGACGCCTACAAGCTCGAGGTCTTCGACGCCGACGGCGCGCTGCTCGGGTCGCTCCCGCTCGATTTCTTCGTCGACGGCATCTTCATCTACGGCGACCGGCTCTTCCTCATGGACAAGTTCCGCGGCACCCAGTTCAAGGAATTCCGGATCAAGGGCTGACGGCCCTCGGGCCGGCTCCGGGCCGCTCGGATTTTCGTTTGACCGGCTCGTTGACTCATACGATAATGGGTGACCGACTAAAAGGATGTCGGTATCCGTCCCGGAGGTCGACCATGCGTTCTCACGGCAGATCGTTCCGCGGCCTGTTCCTGGCCATGTCGGCGGTGTGCGTGCTCGCCGCCGTCCCGGCGATGTCCGCGTCCGGCCCGGACTCCGGAGGCGATCGAACGGCCCCGACCGGACTCGCCTTCATCTTCGACAAGGACTCCTACGCCGGTCCCGGCCGCTCCAGGCCGGCGACCGTCGCGGCCGAGAGCGTCTCGCGGCTCAGCCTCAGGCTCTACGGCGGATACAGCCGTATCGTGCGCCGGCGGACGTGAACGACGGCTCGGCCGGCTTTTTCGACCTCCTGGAGTTCTACGCCGCCGACGAGCGTGCGGGACCGTCAACGGGCGGCTACAAGCCCTCTCCACGGCGGATACAGACTTCGGCGCCGACCTCATCTACCAGATCACGCCGAACGTCGGCGTGGGCTTCGGCGCCGGCTTCATGCGGAATTCCCGCCGTTCGCGCGGGACGTTCACCGATCGAGCGGCGACCGAGGGCGTCGCGACGGTGCGAGCCGACGCTCTCGGCCATCCCCATCCAGCTCGGCGTGTTCTTCACGTTCCCAGTCGCCGGGAAGGTCGACCTGACCGCGGACGTCGGCGGGGCGTATTATGCCGGTCTCAAGTTCGACTCCGTGCAAAGGCTCGAATATTCGCCCGCGGATTGGGTCGAGATGTCCTGATCGGCAGCCGGCCGGGCGAGCTCGGCCAATCTGGGCTTCCACGGGAGCCTCGGATTCGAGTACAAGCTCACGCCGAAAACGGGCTTCTTCGTCGAGGCCGCTGGGCCGCTATGCCAATCTCAAGAACTTCGACGACGGTCACTGGAGGATCATGAACGATGAGCGGAGGGAGTCTCGAACACGCAGCGACGGGAAGCTCTATATCCGCGACGACGACAGGGCCCGTTCTGGCCTTTACCGAGTTCTACGGTCCAGGAGACCCCGCCCGTCGACGACATCGACACCACCTTCCGCGAACCGAAGTTCGATCTCAGCGGCTTCAGCCTTCAAGCGGGATTCCGCGTCCGGTTCTAGGCGCTTGACTCGGCGGCGCGGGTCGTCTCTAATAGAGGCATCTCTCCGAAGGAGACCCGCCCATGATCAACAAGAAGAAAGCCGCCATCTTCGTCGGCGTCCTGACCGTTTTGGCCGTCGCCGCGATCATCGTCCTGTTCAGCGGCCAGGCCGGGGCACAGATCGTTATAAAGCCCAAGCCTGCCGGGGCCCGCTTCAATCTGGCTCAACCTGTCCAACAGGCACAGCCCGCCGCCCCGGCGCAGAACCCCGAGCCCCGGCCCCAGCCGGCCGTCGTCGGCCAGCCCATGGCCGATTTCACCCTGCCGGTCTACCAGGGCGGGTCGCTGACCCTGTCGTCGCTCCGCGGCCACAACGTCCTCATCCTCTTCCCGCGCGGCTACGCGGCCGAGAACTACTGGTGCACGATCTGCAACTACCGCTACGTCGAGCTGACCGAGCTCGAGAAGGCCCAGAAGATCCAGGAGAAATACAACGTCAGAGGTCCTGGTCGTCTTCCCCTACACCCAGGACGTCGTCAAGATCTGGCTCGAGGCCCTGCCCGGCCAGCTCGAGACGATCCGGGCCAACAAGAACCCCGCCGACCCGTCCAAGCTCGACGAGCGGGGCAAGGCCCGCATGGAGCGGTCGCGTCAGATCTACCCCAACGATTACTCGCTCGAGAAGGGCACGATCCTGGCCCCGTTCCCGATCCTCGTCGACGGCGAGCGGACGCTCTCCAAGAAGCTCGATCTCTTCCGGAACGAATGGAGCGGCAGCAAGGTCGACCAGAACATCCCCAGCGTCTACATCGTCGACGCCGACGGCATCCTCCAGTTCAAGTACCTCGGCCAGAACACCGTCGACCGGCCCGGACTACGACTACCTGATGAAGGTCCTCGAGGTCATCAACTCGAAGAAATGGCGAAAATCCCCGGATAGGCCGCCGGAACGGATTTTCGCTCCCCTCCGCCGACTAAACAGGTGGAGGACGCGATGAGAAAGACCGCCTGGGCCGTCATGGCCGCCCTTCTCCTCCTCGCCCTGTCCGGCTTGGCCAGCGAGGACCCCCGGGTCGGCCCTCCCCCGCTCCGGACCGAGGCCCCGACCCTTCAACCGGGCCAGAACCACGTCTGGGCCCCGGGCTATTGGAAGTGGTCCGGCGTCAATTACGAGTGGGTCGACGGCCGCTGGATCAAGGCCAAGAAGAACTGCGAATGGGTCCCGGGGACGTGGGAGCAGGTGGGCAACCGCTGGGTCTGGAAGCGCGCCGCCTGGAAGAAGATCGAGACCCCGGAGGCCTGGCCAAGAAAGCCGAGAAAGCGGCCAAGAAGGCCGAGAAGGACAAGAAGGGCAAAAAGGGCGAGTAGCGGAGCCCCCGCTCCGTATTGACATCCGGCTGCCGCCGGTCCTATAGTCGGTGCCGCGCGCCCGCCTCGCGCCGACGCCATGCCCTCAACAAACGACCGGCAGGACCTCCCGGCCTACAGGGAAAGGATCATCGATGAGGTCGTGCGCGCCCTGACCGGCTCTCCTTCGGGCGCGGCGCGACGTCTTGCTCGGCCCTCTCTTCCGGCTCCCGGCCGCCCGCTTCGCCCGGATCATGGCCCGCGCCGACGGCGAGATCCGGCGCGCCGGGCTTCCCGGCGGGGCCCGCAGCATCCTGCGCGACTTCGGGCTCGAACCGGTCGTTTGGGGGGCCGGGCGGATCCCCGAGGCGGGGCCCCTCATCATCGCCTCGAACCACCCGGGCGCCTACGATTCCCTGGCCATCATGGCCTCCGTCCCCCGGCCCGACCTCAAGGTCGTCATCTCGGACGTCGGTTTCACGCGGGCGCTCGCGGCGGCCGGCCAACACTTCGTGTACGCGCGGAACACCCCGGCCGGACGCGCGCAGGCCCTCCGGATGTCGCTGAGGCATCTCGCCGGCGGCGGCGCCTTGCTCATCTACCCCCACACGGAAGTCGAGCCCGATCCGGAGACCGGCGCCGGCGCGGCGGAGGCCCTCGGCGAGTGGTCGCGCAGCCTCGAGATCATGCTCCGCCGCGTGCCCGGGACGCGCCTGCAGGTGGCCGTCGCCAGCGGCATCCTGCTGCCGCGGTTCATCCGTCATCCGCTCGTCAGGGTCCGCCGGGACCAGGCCCGGCGCCAGAAGCTGGCCGAATTCCTGCAGGTCAGCTGGCAGATGATGTTCCCGCGGCGGGTCAAGCCCCGCATCCATCTGACTTTCGCGGCCCCGGTCGCCGCGGCGATCTTCCGGCCGGAGGCGTGATGCCGGCCGCGATCGGGATCGCGCGCCGCTTGCTCGAAACCCACCTCGCGGCCGTCCGCGCGACGGCGGGATAATGCCTATCGCCAAAGGAGATCCGCCCCATGGACAATGAACCGATCAAGGTCTACCCCGCCCGCTGGCTCATGCTCGCCGTATTCGGGATCATGGCCTCGCTGACCCAGGTCCTGTGGCTCTCGTTCGCGACCATCTCCGGCCCCGCCGCGGCCTTCTACGGCAAGTCCGATTTCATGATCGGGCTGCTGTCCATGGTCTTCATGATCGTCTACATCGTCCTCGCCATCCCCGCCGCGTGGGCCATCGACACCTGGGGCTTCAAGGCCGCGGCCGGCCTCGGCGCCGTGCTTTCGGCCGTCTTCGCCCTCATGCGCGGCCTGTTCGCCTCGAACTACACGATCGTCCTCGTGGCCCAGATCGGGATCGCCGTCGGCCAGCCCCTCGTGATCGGCGCCATCACCAAGGTCGCGGTCCGCTGGTTCCCCGCCCGGGAGCGGGCGACGGCCTCGGGCCTCGGGACCCTGGCGCTCTATGTGGGTCCCCTGGCCGCCATGCTCCTCTCGCCCTATCTCTTCCTGCGGTCGGGGATGAAGGGGATGCTCCTGATCTACGGCGCGGCCATGGCCGCGGCGGCGGTGCTGTTCCTGGCCGTCGCCCGCGAGCATCCGCCGACGCCGGCCGGCAAGGACGAGCGGGTCCTGATGTTCGACGGGCTCAAGGCCATGCTCCGCCAGCGCGATTTCCTCCTGCTCCTCGCCATCTTCTTCATCGGGCTGGGCCTGTTCAACAGCGTCTCGACCTGGGTCGAGGCCATCATCCGGCCGCGCGGCTTCACGATCTCCCAGGCCGGCACCCTCGGCGCCCTGATGCTCGCGGGGGGCATCGCCGGCGCGATCGTCATCCCCCTTTTCTCCGACCGGGCCCGGCGCCGGAAGCCGTTCGTCGTCCTGGCCCTCGTGGGCCTCCTCCCCGGACTCGTCGGCATGACCTACGCCACCGCCGCCTGGCTGTTGTTCCTGTCGGGGTTCGTCTTCGGGTTCTTCCTGCTGAGCGCCGGCCCCATCGCCTTTCAGTTCGGGGCCGAGATCACCCACCCGGCCCCCGAAGGCACGTCGAACAGCCTGCTCATCCTGATGGGCCAGGTCTCGGGCATCATCTTCATCGTGGCCATGGACGCCATGAAGGACAAGACGACGGGCTCGATGACGACGCCGATCCTCATCCTGACGGCGCTGGTCGCCGGCGCCGCGGTCCTGGCCACGGTCCTGGGCGAGTCGCCGATCGCAAGACGGGGTCAAACTACGCGATGCCAGTATCCGGAATTAGCCCTTTCGAGATATCGGCACGGTCCGACGAAACTGCATCGCGTAGGTTGACCCTATCTTGAAGGTCAGTCCGGCGCGGTCAGCGCCGTGTAGCAGAAGCCGGTGTAGTGCTTGACGACGTCGGCCACGACCTCGTCCTTGTCCATCCTCAGCACCTTGAAGGGGAACAGCCCCGGCATGAAGTCCTCGTCGGTCGTCTGGTATTCCGCCTTGGGCGTGCGGCGGGCCTTGATCTGGAGCTTCAGCCGGAGCTCGACGGCGTTCTTGGGCAGGGCGATGCGGTAGTGGAACTGCTCTTCCTTCAGGCCCGGGAAGCAGATGACGAAGCGGATGCTGCGCCCCTTGGTCTTCACCTGCTCGGATTTGATCCGGTACTTGTCCAGCTCTTCGGTGAGGCCTTCGAAGGCGGGCTCGGCGATGAACTCGCAGAACTGGTCGAACTGCCCGACGGTCTCGGCCTGGCAGAGCTCGATGACGCGGACGTTCTCGAAGTGGTTGGCGAGCTCTTTTTTCCAGTCGACCTTGCCCATCATGGACTCCGTATTCCGGCTTGACGGGTATGATAGCACAATCGCCCGGGCGCGGAAAGGGGCGGCGAAGTGCCGGCTGAGGTCAGCAAAAGGGGGGTGATGATTGGAAATTTTGAGGGAGCCCTCTCCAGCCGGCGAAAGAGAGCCAAGATCATCTTATCGAAGCGCGGCAACAAAAATCAAGGAATAATTTTGCGCGATGGCTTAAGATGGGACGAGCGAGGAGGCGACGCACATGAAAAAGACCCTGACGGTCATCGCGGCGATTGCGCTTGGCGCGGCCGTGCCGCGGCGGGCGGCGATGCCTCTCAGACGGGCGCGGCCAAGGGGACGGCCAAGGCCCCGACGACGCGGGAGATGGCCCTGCTCTGCTGGCAGGAGTTCGGCGAGCTCGTTCCGGCGAGCGATCGACACCGTCCTCGTCCCGTTCGGCTCGCTCGAGCCGCACGGCGTCATCCCCAACGGCACGGACAGCCTGGCGCCCGAGGCCATGGCCCGCGATATCGCCGCCCGGGTCGACGCCCTCATCGCCCCGATCCTGAACTACGGCATGACCGACGCCATGAAGGCCTACCCGGGCGCGGTCTCGATCGCCGCGGAAACGTACGCGCCGTTCGCCGAAGCCGTCCTCGACAACCTGGCCGCGCAACGGCTTCAGGAACCTCATCGTCCTCAACGGGCACGGCGGCAACACGGCCGCCCTCAACGCGGCCGCGACCCGGGTGGCCAACGCCCGCCGCGTCCGGGTCCTCGTCGTCAACTGGTGGACGCTGGCCGACGACATCACCAAGTCCGTTTTCAAGCAGAACGGCGGACACGCCGGCAACAACGAGACGGCCTACATCCAGGCCTTCCTGCCCGATCACGTCCACCCCGAGCGGTACAAGCCCGAGATGGCCGCGCCCCTCGCGCCGGCCGGGGCCTACACCGCCGTGCCGGTGACGTCGACGATCCTGCTCTACGAGAAAGGCCAGGGCTATCCGAGCTTCGACGCCGCCCAGGCCAAGGAGTATTTCCGCAAGGTCAACGACCGCGTCGCCGAGCTCATCCTCGACACGATCGCCAAGTGGGACCTGGCCGGCGTGTACAAATAGCCCGACGTCAGGCGGCGCGAAGCAGGAAGACGCGGAGGTCCATGACGTTCGTGCCGGTCGGCCCGGTCACGATCAGGTTCCCCGTCTGCTTGAAGAAGCTGTAGGAATCGTTGTCGTCGAGGTATTCCGCGGGGTTCAGCGCCAGGGCCCGGGCCGTCTTGATCGTCCGGGGATCGGCCCAGGCGCCGGCCGCGTCGGTCGGACCGTCGATGCCGTCCGTGCCGAGGCTCAGGATGAGCCAATCGAGGCCCTCGACCTCGGCCTTTTCCATGTCGACGAGCGAGGCCAGGACGAACTCCGTGTTGCGGCCTCCCTTGCCCCGCCCCTTGACCGTGACCGTCAGCTCGCCGCCGGCGAGGAGGCAGAGGGGCCGCGGCAGCGCGGAAGCGGAGCAGGCCAGCTCGGCCAGGAACGCGGCGTAGCCGGCGGCCGTCCTCCGGGCCTCCCCGCCGTCGGACGAAGACAGGAAGATGGGCTCGAAGCCCCGCTTCTCCGCTTCGTGCTTCGCGGCGCGCAGGGCCGTCATGTTGTCGCCGACGATGAAGGTCGAGACGCGCTCGAAGACGGGGTCGCCTTCTGCTTGAGCGTCTCCGGCACCCGGCCGCGCCGCGCCGTCCTCGATGCGGGCCCGGACCATGGCCGGGGAGGCGTCCCAGAGGTCGTAGCACTCGAGGATGGCCCGGGCGTCGGCGAAGGTCGAGGCGTCCCAGTGCGTCGGCCCGGAGGCGATCGTCCCGAGGTCGTCGGCGACGACGTCGGAGATGACCAGGGTCACCACGGTCGCCGGGAAGGCCGCCCGGGCCAGCTGTCCGCCCTTGATCTCCGACAGGTGCTTGCGGACGACGTTGAGCTCCTGGATGGTCGCCCCGGCCCGGAGGAGGTCTTCGGTGAGCCGGCGCTTTTTGTCGAGCGTGATGCCCTCGGCCGGGAGCGCCAGGAGCGACGAGCCGCCGCCGGAGATGCAGACGAAAAGCAGGTCCTTCTCCCCGGCCTGGGACGCGATCTCGAGGACGCGCCGGCCCGCCTCGACGCTTCGCGCGTCGGGGACGGGGTGGGAGGCCTCGATGTATTCGAGCCGCGAGGACTCTTTCCTGACGGGCCAGGGCACGATGACGAGCCCCGACGTCAGCCGCTCGTCGAGGACCTCGGCCAGGGCTTCGCCCATGGCCGCGGCGGCCTTGCCGAAGGAGACGATGAAGACGCGTTCGTGCGCGGCCAGATCGAACTCTTTCCCCTTGATCCGGACGACATCGCCCCGGCGCTCGACGCTCTCGCGGACGAGGGTCCAGGGCTCGACGGCGGCGAGGGCGGCCCGCCAGATGGCTTCGGCGTCGTCCGGAAAACCGCCTTTTCCCCTGGCCCGATCGATCATGTTTCCAATATACCCAAATCGGGACCGGGCCGCCAGTGCCGGTCGGGGACATGACCTCGGGTACGTGTCCCCAGACTCCCCGGTCTTGACAGGTCCGGCGCCGCCGAATACGATGGAGGCATCCGGGGGAAACAATCATCGAAGAGGGAGGCATCACCATGAGCCCTGAGATCAAGGACCTCTACGGCGCGTACGCGCGCGGCGGGATGGACCGTCGCGAATTCCTGGGCCGGCTGGCCGCGATCGCGGGCGGGACGGCCGCCGCGGCGGCGCTCTTGCCCGCCTTGGAGGGCGGCGGGGCCGGCGGCCAGATCGTCCCGAAAGACGACCCGCGTCTCGAGACGGGCTACATCGAGTATCCGTGCGAGACGGGAAAGATGCGGGCCTACTCGGCCAAGCCGAAGGGCGCCAAGAAGCTCGCCGGCGTCATCGTCATCCACGAGAACCGGGGCCTCAATCCCCACACCGAGGACATGGCCCGGCGCGTGGCGCTCGAGGGCTATCACGCCATCGCGCCCGACGCCCTGTCGCCCTTCGGCGGGACGCCGGCCGACCCCGGACGAGGCCCGGCCGCTCTTCCAGAAGCTCGACCGCGAGGCGAACATCAAGAACTTCGTCGCCGCCGTCGCCTACCTCAAGACCGGGCCCCAGGCGACGGGCAAGGTCGCCTGCATGGGCTTCTGCTGGGGCGGCGGGGTGACGAACCAGGTCGCGGTCCACGCGCCCGGACCTCGCGGCGGCCGTGCCCTTCTACGGCAGCCAGCCCGCGGCCGAGGACGTCCCGAAGATCAAGGCGGCCATGCTCATCCATTACGCCGGGGACGACCAGCGCATCAACGCCGGCATCCCGGCCTTCAAGGAAGCGCTCGAGAAGGCCGGCGTCGAGTTCACGATCCACATGTACGAAGGCGCCGGGCACGCCTTCATGAACGACACCGGCCAGCGCTACAACAAGGAGGCGGCCGAGCTCGCCTGGAAGCGCACGGTCGAATTCTTCAAGGCCAAGCTCAAGGGCTGATCTCAGCCCGGGTTCTGGCGGCGCCACTCGGCCGCGACCGCGGCGACGAAGGGCCGGACGCGGCCGAAGAAGGCCCTGTATCCCGCGCAGAGATAGTTCAGGTCCGGGCCGCCGTCCGGCGCGGGCACGAACCGGTTCTTCGGGCACTCGCCGTGGCACATCTCCAGGACTTCGCACGACCGGCAGGTCCACGGCAGCGTCTCGGCCTTGGCCAGGCCGAAGGCGCGCCGGGCCGGGCTTTCGAGGAGGCCGGCGAGCGGGCGTCTCGGCGAGGTTGCCGAGGCGGTGGCCGGCATCCACATAGTGATCGCAGGCGTAGAGGTCCCCGTTCCGCTCGAGGACCGGGATGTCGCCGCAAACGGGGCGGAAGAGGCAGAGCGAGTGCTCCTGGCCGAAGGCCGTCCGAGCCGCCTCTTCGACGATCTGGATCTTGACGCGGCCGATATCGCGTTCGACCCATTCGTCGAAGACGGCGCAGAGGAACTCGCCCCAGGCCTCGGGCCGGACCGTCTCGGGGCTGACGCCGTCCGGCGCGTCCGGGCGCCGCTCGACGAGCGGCAGGAAGGTCAGGAAGGAGGCGCCGATCTCCCGGAAGAAGCCATAGACCTCGAGGGGCCGGCCGGCGTTGTGGGCGCCGACGACGCAGAGGACGTCGGTGGGAACGCCGTGGCGGCGCAGGACTTCGAAGCCTCGCATCGCGTCGTCGAAGGACGACCGGCCGTCGCGGCCGAGCCGGAAGCGGTCGTGGATCTCGCGGGGGCCGTCGAGGCTGAGCCCGACCGAGAATCCCTCCGCCGCGAGGAACCGGCCCCATTCGTCATCGAGGAGCGTGCCGTTCGTCTGCAGGCCGTTGGCGATCGTCCGGCCCGGCAGGGCAGAGCCGGCGCTCGATCTCGACGACCCGGCGAAAGTAATCGAGGCCGAGGACGGTCGGCTCGCCGCCGTGCCAGGAGAAGCGGACGACGTCGTCGGGCGAGGCGGCGATGTGCTGGGCGATATAGCTTTCGAGAAGGTCGTCGGGAAGACGCGACGGCGCGGGTCCGGGCCCCCCCGGCCCCTTGTCGAGGTAATAGCAGTAGCGGCAGGCCAGATTGCAGGCCCCGCCCGCCGGCTTGACGAAAACCTGGAAGCTCCGTCGCGACCGAGCCGCCATGAGAGGATGATACTCCGTCCGCCCGTCGCCGTCTAATTAGAACGCGGGACAGGCCAGCGCCGGTTCCGCCGACGGACGGTAGGGACTGACGAGATCGGCGACACAGACCGGAACGAGCCGGCCGTTGCGGACGGTGGCATCGGGGCAGCTCCGGCAGATGACCGAGATCTGCCCGTCCGGCCCGAGTTCCGGCGGGACCTGGACGGCGATGAAATGGAGGCGCACGTTCTTCAAGGAGCCGGCCCGCCGGAAGAGCCGGAGCAAAGGCGCCAGCCGCCGCGGCGAGGTCAGCGCTTCGAAGAGGACGAACGGAACGATGATCCGCCTCAGCTCGGCGGGGCCGTGGTTCGTGCCGAAGAGATGGCGCCCTGTGACCAGCCGGAAGAGCCGCCGGAAAGCCCGGTCAAGCCGCGGCGAGAGCGGATAGAACCGGGTCCCCGAGGCGTCCGCGAGATAGAAATAGACGAGCCAGCGGACGTCCCTGTCGCCGAGGTTGCTCGGCACATAGGCCGTGGGCTCGAGCCCGAGCCCGGCCTTGAGGCCTTCGTATTCTTCCCGGAGCTCGACCTTTTGGGACCCGGGACGACCGGCGTCGCGGGCGAGAACGGCCAGGACGCCGTCGAAATACCGGAACCGGGAATAGCGCCGCACGGCCGCGGACATGAGTCCCCGGTCCTCGTTGTAGACCGTGACGGACAGGGCGAACTCGACGCGCTCGGCCTCCATGAGAGAAAAAAGCCTTTCGCGGGCCGCCTCGATATCGCCGTGGACGTGGGCCTGTCCGCCGTCGACATGGAGAAGGACCTTGTCGATGCCGGCGCGCTTGACGGCGCGGAGGAGGGCCGGGCCGTCGGGGTCGAGAAAACGGAGGCCGTTCGTCAGGAGCTGGCAGTGGAGCCCGCGGCTCTTGACCAGGGCCACGATCCGGGGAAGATCGGGGTGGAGCGTCGGCTCGCCGCCGAGAACGGTCACGGCCTGGACCCGCCGCAGGACCAGGGCCCGGTCGAGGTCCCGCGCGACCTCGTCGAAGGACTTCACCCAGCCGCGGTCGACGTTGTAGCAGCAGCGGCAGTGCATGTTGCAGGTCCGGTTGATCTCCAGGGTGATGTGCGGGACGTCCCGGGCGGGGAATTTCAGCAGGGTGGCCCCGAGGCCCGGGCTGAAGTCGGAGACGGTCACGGCCGCATCGTCCTTTCGCGAGGTCAGGGCCTTCGCGCCTCGCGCTCGGGCGCCCTCGGCCCCGGCTTGGCGACGGCCGGATGCTGGCGCAGAAGGTAGCGGAGGCTCTCGCCGGGGACGTCGATCGTCGCGAGCACGTCCCGTCGCGGCTCGCCGCTGGCGTCGACGCGGACGTCATAGTAGCCGGTCGCCTTGATGAACAGGCTCCGGGAGAGGGCCGGATCGAGCGGCGGCGCGACGAATTCGATCTCCGCGTACCGTCCCGCCGCGGGCAGGTCGTAGTACCGGCCGTCGCGCGAGGCCAATTCCGTCCCGCACGTCCCGGCCGCTCGAATCCCTGGCCGACACGGGCTGGAGCTCGGCCGACCTGGATGGGCGCCCCCTCGGAGAAATCGAGCCCGAGACGGTCGATCATCCAAAAGCCCGCGGCCGGCGTCAGCTTGACGCGGACCGTCTCGCCGGGGACGTCGCCGAGATCGAGATCGTAGGCCTTATCCTTGGCGATGAAGGACCCGCTGCCGTAAAGGAGGCTCTTCGCGACCCACCCGGCTGGTGTCTCGACCCGGACCGGGAGGTTGAACATCTCCTCCCGCGCGAACCAGCTCAGGGTCGACCAGTAGGCCGGCCCGTGGGCGTTGACCTCCTCGTACCAGGAGCCGAGGGAGCTGCCGCGGGCCTCGAGGAAGACGTGGGCCGCTTCGGTCCCCCAGGCGGTGTTCCAGGCGTTGGCGACGAGCTTGGCCCGGCGGGCCCCGGCGGGCTTGGGGAATTCGAGAATGAGCTCGTCCTTGAGGTCGGCGTCGTCTTCGGGATCGAGACCTTCGAGCCGGCTGAGCCAGAACGTTCCGTCCTTCGACGCGACGAGCGGGAGGATGTCGCGCCCGTCGCGGTCGATCGCCCGGGCGGGCGGGACGACCTCTGAAAGCACCGTCATCTTGCCCTGGATGCCGGGAGCGACCGAGGTCCCCTTCGGATGGTCGACGACGACGAGCTTGAACTCGTCCGTGTGGTCGCTCTCGTCGAGCTCGTTGGCCAGCCGGAGCTTATAACGTCCCCCGACGGCTTTGAGCCGATCGAGGCCGATCCATTCGGTCCGCTCGAGTCCGCGGCAGATCGCGGCGCCGTAGGGTTCGGCGTCGAGAGCGTATTCTTCGCCGTCGAAGGAATAGACCAGGGGGCAGGACGACTCGGGGGGATCGATGAGCCAGGCTAGGCTCACCACGGCGACGGCGACGACCGAGACGACGGCAACCGCGACGATGGCCGTCCCGACGCCCGACGCCAGCTTGTCGGTCTTGCTGACCCAGATCAAGTCGATATCGGAAAGGGGGATGGGACTCATGGCCAGCGCGCCCTTGACGGCCTCCGCCGGCGCCGCCTTCGTGTCGCCGCGGACTTTGTAGACCCGTCCGTCCTTCATCTCGACGTGGGTCAGGCGCCCCCGGTCGTCCCTCAGCCAATTCTTGACGTCCTCCAGGACGAGGTCCACCGGGGACGCGCCGGCCTCCGGGACGTAGACATTGTCCCCGGCGACCGTCGCCCCGCTCTTGCGCGGGAATTTCAGCACCTGCCCCGTTTTCTTCTGGACGCCCACCACCGTCAAAGCGCGGTTATCCGCGCCGGTCAAGCTCTCCGGACCCATCTTGACCTCTTTGCGAAGGTGACACACGTTCAGCGACAGGACCAAGACGACGGTCAACGCGATCGCGGCGGCTTTTTTGGTCATCGGGTTCCCTCCATGTCGGATGCGATAACGATATCCGCCAACCCCGTCAGAATTGTCAGCCCGGGGTCAATGGTTTGTCAAGATTCCGTCAATTTTGGGGTAAAATGGTCCGGAGACCATGGAATCGACGAAACGCGGCCGCCGGTCCGTCCTCCTCGCGCTCGCCGCGGCGGGCGTCCTCCTCGCCGTCGCCGGCCCGGCCCGGCCCGCGGCCCCCCAGTCCCAGAGCGTCTCCGATTTCGAACAGCGCCTCAGCCGCATCAACGGCCAGATCAAGGACCTCAAGGCCCGGCTCGACTCCGAGGCCCGCAAGGAGTCCTCGATCCTCACCTCGCTGGCCAAGATCAACCTCAACAAGAGCATCGTCGAGCGGGAGCTGGCCGCCCGGAACGTCGAGCTCGAGCGGGGCCGGGCCGACCTGGCCGCCATCCAGGCGAACATCCGCGCGCTCCGGGCCGGGATCGACCGGGAGCGCGAGTCCATCGAACGGACGCTGGTGACGCTCTACAAGTTCGGCCGGGTCGACTTCTTCCAGTTCCTGCTCCAGGCCCGGGACATCGAGACCTACGCCTCCGAGAGCAAGCACCTGGCGCTCCTGGCCCGCGGCCAGGACGACCTCGTCGCGGACTACATGGCCTCGCTCGAGGAGCTCCGCGCGGCCGAGTCCGCCCTCGAGGGCAAGCAGACGGACCTGGCCGAGATGGCCCGGGCCGCCAACCTCAAGCGGCGGGAGCTCGATACCGAGGCCCGCAAGAGCGCGACCCTGGTCCAGGAGATCCGCAAGAACCGGACGACGTACCAGCAGACCCTGAAGGAGCTCTCCGAGAGCGCCGAGGAGCTCCAGAAGCTGATGAACAAGATCATCAGCCAGGAGTGGGTCCTGCCGGCCGCCTGGGTGCCGCTCTACGAGCGGAAGGGCAAGCTGGCCTGGCCTCTCGAGGGGCGGATCATCACCCCGTTCGGCTTCGAGAAGCACCCCGATTTCAATACGGTCGTCATGAACAAGGGGGTCGAGATCTCGCCGGGCAAGGACAAGTCGCTCATCCTGTCCGTCCACCCGGGCAAGGTCGTCTACGCCGATTACTTCCAGGGCTACGGCAACCTCCTCATCGTCGATCACGGCATGACCTACTACACCCTCTACGGCCACTGCTCGGAGTTCCTGGCCGCGGTCGGCGACATGGTCCGGGCCGGCCAGCCGGTGGCCGTCGTCGGCGACACCGGCTCCCTCAAGGGCGAGTGCCTCTATTTCGAGGTCCGCTACAAGACCAAGGCCCTCGATCCCTTGCAATGGCTCGGGCGGAGATGATAGAATGGATGTCCGTTCTGCCATGAAGGTCCCGAGATATCGCTGGTTCCTCTGGGCGGCCACCCTGGCCGCGGCCTTGTTCTTCGTCCTCCAGATGGGGTACCTGTCGCGCGGCCACGCCACCACGGCGGCCAGGGGCTTCGAGCTGCTCGACACCCTCATGAGCCACATCCGCAACGACTATCTCGAGGAGCGGGACCCGGTCGAGACGGCCGAGGGCACGTTCCGCGGCCTGGTCAACTCCCTCGACCCCTTGTCCGCCTATCTCTCGAAGGACCTCCTCGCGGCCTACGAGGCCCGGACGGGCAAGGAGACGGAGACGGGGATCGTCGTGCTGAAGCGGTACGCGGCGTTCCCGCAGGTCGTGGCCGTCTTCGAAAGATCGCCGGCCGAGACGGTCGGGGTCAAGATGGGCGACCTCGTGAGCGCGATCGGCGGCCGGAACACCCTGAGCATGAGCCTGACCGAAGTCAAGATCCTCCTCAGCGGGACGGACGAGCGGGCCGTCGACATCCGCGTGCTGCGGGGCAACGACACGCACAACCTCACCGTGCCGCGGGCCCTGCTCTTCCCGGCCTCGTTCACCTTCTCGCGGACCGCCGGCCAGCCCGCCCGCCTGCGCGTGCACCGTTTCGATGACGGCCTCGCGGCCGCGGTCAAGCGTGACGTCGTTCCCGCGCTCAAGGCGGGCGCGATACCCCTCGTCCTCGACCTCCGGGACTGCCAGGACGGCACGATCGACGAGGCCAGAAAGGTCGTCAACCTGTTCGTCAAGACCGCCGACGCCGGACGGTTCGAGGGCCGCGACGGCGCCAAAGAGACCGTCGCCTGCCCGGCGGCCGCCGAGCTCGGAGCGGTCCCGCTCGTCGTCTGGACCGACGCCGGGACGGCCGGCCCGGCCGAGCTCGCCGCGGGGATCCTCCAGGAAGTGCGCAAGGCCAAGATCGTCGGGTTCGAAACGCCCGGATTGGCCGGACGGACGACGCTCTTCCCGCTCAAGGACGACAGCGCCGTCCTGCTGACCTCGGGCATCTTCTCGCTCCCCTCCGGAAAGAAGCTCTGGGAGGACGGCCTGGCCCCGGACGCGGCCATCGCCTGTCGACAAGCTCAACGATAAGACCTACCTCGAGAAAACCCTGCCTCTCCTGCCCAAGCTCTGACGGATGAGGAAGAGGCTCCCGCCCAAGAACCCGCTCCCCTGGCCGGCGTTCGCTCTGGTCACGGCCGTCCTGATCGCGGCGGCGCTCCTGGCCGGGGTGCTCCTCGATTACATCAACTCCCGCCAGGGCGATCGCTCGTATCTCTTCGCCGCGGCGCCGGGATCGCCGGCGCCGGCCATCGAGACGCGGCCGGCCGGGAAGCCGTCGGATAGACCGTCGGAGAAGCCGGCCGGGGAACCCGCTCAGGCCCGGGCGGCGGAACCCGTGATCAAGCCCTTCGGCGACGTCGTCGCCGAGAGCCTGGCCGCCGCGGGCGTCAGCGAGGATTCCGTCCTCCGGCTGACGGGGCCCAAAGGCCGGCCGATCTTCGAGGTCGAGCTGCCGTCGGAGCTCTACGAGTCGGTCGGGCCCTCGGTCGAGAGGGCGCTCAAGGCCGGGGGCGTTCGCGTCCTGTCCAAGAAGAGGACGCCGGGCGAGGAGAAGACCGAGGTCCTCTGGGCCCTCAGGCGGCCCGCCAAGGAGGAGGCCGAGATCTCGTTCGTCCTGCCGGTCGAGCCGCCGCCCGTCGTCGTCGCCGAAAAGGAGCCGGCCGCCAGGAAAGCGCCGCGCGGCCAGGTCGCTTTGATCATGGACGACATGGGGAACAGCCTCGAGACGCTCGACGCGATCATCGCCCTGGGCCGGCCGGTGACGGTATCGGTCCTGCCCTACAGCCCGCACGCGGCCGAGACCGCCCGCATCGCCCACGAGCGCGGCCTCGAGGTCCTGCTCCATCTCCCCCTCGAGTCGGTCAACAACCACGAGGCCATGGCCGACACCGAGGGGCTGATCATGGCCATGATGACCGAGCCCGCCATCGTCGCCGCGTTCGAGGCGAGCTATGACCGCGTGCCCTTCGCCGCGGGCACGAACAATCACATGGGCTCCCGCTTCACGGCCGAGCGCGATCTCATGCGGACGATCCTGAAGCCGATCAAGGAGCGGGGCCTCTTCTTCGTCGACAGCCGGACGACGGCGAAGACCGTCGCGCTCGACGAGGCCCGCAAGATGGGGATCCCCGCGACCCAGCGGGACGTCTTCCTCGACGCCGACGCCGACCGCGGCCGCATCCGGGGCCGGCTCATCGAGCTCCTCCAGAAGGCCCGCAAGAAGGGCCGCGCGGTCGGCATCTGCCACCCCTTCCCCGAGACCCTGGCCGTCCTCAAATCGAGCCTGTTCCTCCTCGACTCCTACAACCTCGAGGCCGTCCCCGTCTCGAAGCTCGTCCGCTGAGCCCCGGGGCCCGCGGCGCTGTTGCGTAATTCCCTCTCGTCCGTTAATATACAAGAGTTAGAGAGGAGGAGCCCCATGAAGAGAATCGCCCCGTCCGTTCTCGTCGCTCGCCGTCCTGGCGCTCGCCGTCCTGCCGGCCTGCAAGACCGTATCGAGCGACGAGCTGAAGGGCTCGATCGAGGTCCTGGACTACTCGTCCTCCTGGGTTTCCAAATACTACCAGCCCTGGCCGCCGCGGCTCATCCTCGTCCCCCAGATCTCGTTCCGCATCAAGAACATCGGAACGAAGCCGCTGACCTACGTCAACTTCAACGCCGTCTACCAGTTCAAGGGCGATCCCGAGAACTTCGGCGACGCCTTCATGGCCGCCATCCGCGGCAAGGCCGTCCCGCCCGGCGGGACGAGCGATCTCATCGTCCTCAAGAGCAACCTCGGCGTCGACGGCAAGAACCTGGCCGCCATCCGCGACAATCCGCAGTGGAAACAGGCCTTCGTCAGGCTGTTCGCCATCTCCAAGGGGTCCCAACCCGTCCTCATCGGCGTCTACGACGTCTCCCGGACGATCGACTTCAAGGAACCGGAACCGGTCGAGCCGAAGAAGTGACGATGGGCGCGCTCGTACCGACAAAGGTCTTCCTCGTCCGCGGGTGCGGCCGGCACAAGGAGAAGCTGGTCAGCTTCGAAAAGGCGCTGCGCGAGATGGGCATCGCCCCCTTCAACCTCGTCCGCGTCTCGAGCATCTATCCGCCGCACTGCCGCCTCGTCACCAAGGCGGCCGGCCTGAAGCTCCTCCAGCCCGGCCAGATCCTGTTCGTCGTCCTCAGCGAGAACGCGACCGCCGACCCGCGCGAGGTCATCACGGCCTCGATCGGCATGGCCGTGCCCGACGACCCGTCGCAATACGGCTACCTCGCCGAACACACCGGCTATCGGGAGGTCCGCCAGGGAGACGGGGCTCCACACGGAGTACCTGGCCGCCGAGATGCTGGCGACCAAGCTCGGCGAGAAGCTCAAGGAACCCCGGCCGGAGAAGCCGGGGGCGTCGTTCCGCATGTCGAACGGCCTGTCGCTCAAGACGCGGAGCATCACCCAGAGCGCGACGGGAGAGGCGGGCCTGTGGACGACGGCCATGGCGGCCGCCGTCCTGATCATCGATTAAAAAAAGAAGAGGGCCTGCGCGAGTCGCAGGCCTATCTGTTGAAGCCGAGGGGATCGGGGTTGACGATCTTGACGTAGCTCTTGTCCCGGAGCGTCTTGATGAAGGCCTCGGCCTTCACGGCCCGCTTGCCGTTGAAGAGCTTGTCTTCGACCTCCCTGCGGGCGTCCTCGAACGGGCGCAGGAAGCTGTCCTTCTTTTCGACGAGCTGGAGAAGATACCAGGCGTTCTTGTTGGAGACCCAGGGGCTCGTCTCGCCGACCTTGAGCTTTTCCACCGGGCCTTCGAGGGCCGCCTCGAGCTCGCCGGCCTTGAACGTCCCCAGGTCGCCCTTGGCGTCCTTCATCGGCGGGTCGGACAGCTCCGCGGCCGTGTCGGCGAAGGACGCGCCCCCCTTGAGCTTGGCGTCGATCGCGGCCTTGAGGGCTTCGGCCTCCTCGGCCGTGCGCTTGTCTCCCGCCACGTAGATGGCGTTGAGCTTGTACTCCGTCAGCGTCGTGAACTCGGCCGGGTTCTTCTTGTAGTACTGGACGACCTCCGGGTCCTCCAGGACGATGGACCGGTCGACCTCGGTGTAGAGGACGCCGTTGCGCAGGATGTTGTCCTCGAGCTGCTTGAGCCAGAGGTCGTAGGGCGTGCCCTGCTGCTCGATGGCCCGGCGGAGGTCGGCGTCGGAGGCGATGTTGTTCTCCGTCTTGATCTTCTCGATCGTCCCCTTGACCTGTTCCTGGACGTTCAGGCCGAGCTCCTTGGCCTTCTGCAGAAGGAGAAGCTCGGTGATCATGGAGTTGAGGAACTCCTTCTTGAGCATGCGCGATCTGCTGGTCGAGTTGCTCCTGGGGCATCTGCTGGGCCCGCAGCTGGGCTTCCGTTATCTCGTACTGCGTCCGGAAATCGGAGAGGGTGATGATGTCGTCGTTGACGACGGCCACGATCTCCTCGACGACCTCTTGTCCGGAGACGGCGGGCGCCGCGGCGAAGAGGAGGCCCGTCAGGGCCAGTCCTGCGATGATCTTGTTCATTCGTCCGACCTCTGATAGGTGAAAAATAGGTTATCGGGGCGGATCTCCCAGCTCAGGGTGTCCTTGAGCCCGGCCAGGTGCGAGGCCAGGGCCTCCTTCATCTTCTGGGCCATGATCCGCTGCTGGATCTCGGGGGCCGCCTCGATCTCCGTCTGGAGAGCCGGGGGATAGATCTTATCCAGACGGAAGACGTGGAAGCCGTAGGAGGATTCGACGACCTGGCTCGTCCGGCCCTCGTCGAGCGAGAAGATGACCTTCTCCATGTCGGCGGGGAGGTCGCCCTGCTCGAAGACGCCCATGACCCCGCCGCGGGCCGATTCGGGCCCCAGGGACTCGTCCGCGGCGATCTTGCGGAACTCCGGCTCCCCGGTCCGGTCGAGCCGCCGGAGCACGGACACGGCCTTCTCCTCGGTGTCGACGAGGATCTGGCTGACCTGGACCCGGCCCCGGTGGAGGAAGTCCTTCTTGTTCCGTTCGTAGTAGTCGCGGATCTCGGCCGCGTCGACCTTGATGTCGCGCACGACGAGGAAGGTGTATTTCTCGACGAGGAGGCGGTCGAACGTCCCTTCGGCCGGGACGCCGTCCCCGCCCTCGGACCCGCCGGGGGGGATGGCCGCGACGGCCAGCCTGGCCAGGTGTTCCTTCTTCTCGTCGTCGGTCAGGGTGATGCCGCGCTCGCGGGCCGCCTCGAGCAGGATCATCTCGTCGACGAAGCGGTCGAAAAGCCGGCTCAGGGATTCGGAGGGGAGCCCCTTGGCGTCCGCCCCGGTCGTCTCGAGATAGGCCCGGAGATCGGCGTTATAGAATTCGGTCTTCTCGACGCGCAGGACCGGGCGGCCCCGGAGCTTGCTCTGGACGAGCCCGGCGACGCGGGAGACGGGCCCCCGCCCCTCGTCGCGGCCGCAGGCGGAGGCGGCGAGAAGGAGGGCGAACGCGGCGAGGACGGCCGCGGCCGGAGCGGTCCCCGGCGTCCGTCCCTGTCCTGTCCATCCTCTGTTGCGCGTCCATCTCGATTAATATCAATCCATTGTACCCTACTTGGACAACTCCATCAAGACGCCGACCGTTTCATCGAGCAGGGCCCGCTCCGTCGTCCCGCGCAGGGCGAGGGACATGACCCCCTCGGGGGACAGCGATCCCCAGTGCTTCTTGAGCAGGGGCGTCACCCGGGCCCAGTCGACGGCCGTCTCGGGGCGGAACTTGAAGACGACGCGGTGCTCGGTCCGGTCGACGGAGCGGAGGCGCAGCTTCTTGGCCAGGAACTTGAGCGTGCCGTACCGCAGGAGGTTCTCGATCGTGTCGGGAACGGGCCCGAAGCGGTCGACGATCTCCTCCCGGATGCGGTCGATCTCCTTGAGGTCCTCGACCGAGGCCAGCCGCTTGTAGAGGTTGAGCCGGAGGTTGACCTGGGGCAGGTAGTCCTCGGGGACGCGGATGTCGACCTTGAGGTTGATCTCCGGGTTCTCCTCCTCGACGGCCTCGCCCTTCATGCCCCGGATGGCCTGGTCGAGCAGCTGCATGTAGTATTCGTAGCCGATGGCCTCCATGGCCCCGTGCTGGCGGTGGCCGAGAAGGTTGCCGGCGCCGCGGATCTCGAGGTCGCGGGCGGCCAGCCGGAAGCCCGAGCCGAGCTCGCTGAACTCCTTGAGCGCCTTGAGCCGCTCGCGGGCGAGAGGGGTCAGCTCGATGTACGGCGGGACGAGGAAGTAGGCGTAGGCCTGCCGCGCCGACCGGCCGACGCGGCCGCGGAGCTGGTAGAGCTGGGCCAGGCCGTAGAGGTCGGCCCGGTCGACGATGAGCGTGTTGACGAGGGGGATGTCGATGCCGTTCTCGATGATCGTCGTCGAGACGAGGACGTCGAACCTGCGCTCGACGAAATCGATCATCCGCTTCTCCAGGGCCGGGCCGGCCATCTGGCCGTGGACGGCGACGACCCGGGCCTGCGGCACGAGCCGGGTGACGAGCTCGGCGACCTTGTCGATGTCCTCGATGCGGTTGTGGATGAAATAGACCTGCCCGCCCCGGCCGATCTCCTGGCGGACGGCCGCGGCGATGAGCTTGGCGTTGAAGGGCGTCACGACCGTGTGGACGGCCAGCCGGTCGCGGGGCGGCGTCTCGATGAGGCTGATGTCGCGCAGGCCCGAGAGCGACATGTTGAGCGTTCGCGGGATGGGCGTCGCCGTCAGGGTCAGGACGTCGATCGTGGCCTTGAGCTGCTTGATCTTCTCCTTGTGGCCGACGCCGAAGCGCTGCTCCTCGTCGATGACGAGCAGGCCGAGGTCCTTGAAGCCGACGTCCTTGGACAGGAGCCGGTGCGTGCCGATGAGGATGTCGACGAAGCCCTTGCGGCAGTCCTCGACGACGGCCTTCTGCTCGCGCGGCGATTGGAGCCGGGTCAGGGCCTCGACCCGGACCGGGAAGAGGACCATCCGGTCGCGGAAGGTCTTGAGGTGCTGGCTGGCCAGGACGGTCGTCGGGCAGAGGACGGCCACCTGCTTGCCGTCCATGACCGCCTTGAAGGCGGCCCGCATGGCCACCTCGGTCTTGCCGTAGCCGACGTCGCCGCAGAGGAGGCGGTCCATCGAGGTCTCGCGCTCCATGTCGTCGCGGATCTCGCGGATCGAGCGGAGCTGGTCCTCGGTCTCCTCGTACTCGAAGGTCTTGCCGAACTCCTCGTCCCACTCCCCGCCCGGCGAGAAGGCGTGGCCCTTGATGGCCCGGCGCTTGGCGTAGAGCTCGACGAGATCCTTGGCCACGGCCTCGACGGCCTTCTTGGCCCGGGTCCGCGTCTTCTCCCAGGTGTTCGTGCCGAGCTTGTCGAGCGGCGGGAGCTCGGGCCCGGCCTTGGAGAACTTCTGGACGAGGTTGAGGTCCTCGACGGGGACGAGCAGCTTGTCGCCGTCGCGGTAGCTGAGCTCGATGAACTCGCGGCCCTTGCCCTCGACCTCGATCCGCTGCAGGCCGCGGAAGACGCCGATGCCGTAGTCGGTGTGGACGATGTAGTCGCCGGCCTGGAGGTCCTGGAACTGGGAGAAGAAGGGCCGCCGCGAGGCCCGGCTGACGATGACCTTCTCCTCGGTGAAGATGTCCTTCTCGGAGAAGAAGTCGAGCTTCTCCTTGGGATAGCTGAAGCCGCCGGGGAGGGGGCCGATGAGGAGGGCGACCTCGTTGCGGGGCGGCGACGGCGAGCGGCGAGTCGGTCTCGAGGACCGGGATGTCGCTCTCGCGGAGCAGGGTCGCCAGGCGCTGGCGCGTCCCGGCGTTCAGGAGGTAGATCGAACAGAGGTCGCTCTCGGCCTGGAGCTTCTTCAGGTACTGGAGGAAGAAGGGGATCTTGTTGTCGAAGCGCGGCACCGGCTGGAACGGGAACCGGAAGACCTTCTTGCGGGCCGGGGCGCCGAGCTCCTCGAAGCGGACGGCCTCCTTGCGGACGCGCCGGAGGAGCGCCGCCGGGAAGATCGCGTCGGGATCGAGGGCCAGGACGCGGTCGGCGAGAAGGTCGGCGAACTGGTCGCGCAGCTCCTTGAGGTGATCGTCCCACTCGCAGTCGACGGCCTCGGGGTTGTCGACGACGAAGACCGGGTCGCGGAGGTAATCGGTCACGGGCACGAAGCGGTCGGAGAGGAGCAGGGCGAGGGCCGAGAAGCTCGGGCCGAATTCGCCGCGCTCGACGGCGGCGATCTTGGCGTCGAGGTCGCGGGAGACGCCTCGGGAGCGCTTGCGGGCGGCGGCCTTCCAGCTGTCCAGGAATTCGGGCGTGGCCGGGAACTCGCGGAGGCCGGGGACGGTCAGCCGCTCGATCCTGCCGGAGCGAGCGCTGGTTGGAGATGTCGAACTCGCGGAGCGAGGCGACGCGCGAGCCGTCGAACTCGATGCGGAAGGGATTGGCCTCCCAGGGCGAGAAGACGTCGACGATGCCGCCGCGCCAGGCGTACTCGCCGGGAGAGGCGATGAGGTCCTCGCGGGTGTAGCCGTAGCGGGCCAGCGTCTCGAGGAGCCCGTCGTGGTCGGCCTCGCCGCCGATTTCGAGGGAAGTGAAGAGCCGCGCCATGTCCGCGGGCGACGGCACGGGCTTGAGCAGGCCGCCGAGCGAGGTGACGACGATCGCGGGGGGAGACCCGAGGAGCCGGCGGAAGAGCTTCATCCGAGAGGACACGGCGTCGAGCGCCGGCGGGACCTCGAAATAAGGATTGTCGGAGAGCGGGGCGAGGGTCGCCAGCCCGGCGTCGGGAGCCAGGCGGGGGAGGAAGAATCGGCAGTCCTGCTCCGCCTGGGCGAGCGGGGCGGATTCGGCCCGGACGAAGACGATGGGCCGGCCGGACGTCTTCGCCAGGCAGGCCAGGACGCAGGCCTTGGCCGGCTCGATGACGCCGCGGACGGAGAGCGGCCTCTCGGGAGAGGCGACGGCGCGGGCGAGGTCGCCGAACTCGGCCGTGCGGAGAAGGAAATCGAGGCTCACCGGGCTATTCTAACGGCGGGGCGGGGACGCGGTCAAACCCGATCTCGGGGGACATGTACCCGGGACGTGTCCCCGTTGTTCCGGGGGACATGTACCCCGGGTACGTGTCCCCGTTTTCGCCCGATGCGTGTCCCGTGATTTCCGGAGGCATGTCCGGTATCGAGTATAATAACGGGATGAAAAAAGCGTCCCTGTTCGTCATGAGCCTGCTTCTTCTTGTCTCTATTGCGCCCACTTTCCCGGCCCGCCCCTCTCAGGCGGAGGACGCCCTCACGGTCAAGGCCCGGGCCTTCCTGACCGCGCTCGAAAAGGGCGATTACCAGTCTGGCCGTCGGCGAATTCGACGAGACGATGCTCAAGGTCTTCGGCCCGGACAAGCTCGAAGCGATGTGGACGAAGCAGCTCCCGGCCCAGGTCGGGGCGTTCAAAGAGCAGGGCCCGGCCCGCCGCGAGCAGATGCAGGGCTATGAGATCGTCCTCATCACCTGCTCGTTCGAGAAGACCATGCTCGACGCGCGGGTCGTCTTCGACAAGGCCGGGAAGATCGCCGGGCTCGGCTTCGTGCCGCCGGCGCCGCCTGTGAAATACGAGCCGCCCGCCTACGCCGACCCGGCCAAGTTCGAGGAGACCGAGGTCACGGTCGGCTCGGGCGAGTGGGCCCTGCCGGGGACGCTGACGATGCCGAAGGGCGCCGGGCCTTTCCCGGGCCTCGTCCTCGTCCACGGCTCGGGCCCGAACGACCGGGACGAGACGCTCGGCCCCAACAAGCCGTTCAAGGACCTGGCCTGGGGGCTGGCGACGCGCGGCATCGCGGTCCTCCGCTACGACAAGCGCGGCAAGGTCCACGGCAAGAAGATCCTGGCCGACCCCAAGCTCGAAGCGGCGATGACGGTCAAGGACGAGACGATCGACGACGCCCTGGCCGCGGCGGCCCTGCTCCAAAAGGCGAAAGGCGTCGATCCGAAGCGCGTCTTCATCCTCGGCCACAGCCTGGGCGGCTTCCTGATGCCGCGGATCGCCCTGGCCGCCGAGCCGCTCCGGATCGCGGGTTTCATCAGCATGGCCGGACTGACCCGGCCGCTCGACGACACGATCGTCCGCCAGATGACCTATCTCTACGGGCTGGCCGGGAACACCCTTTCGGACGACGACAAGAAGAAGCTCGAGGACATCAAGGCACGAGGTGGCGAAGGTCAAGGCCCTCACCGACGCCGACAAGGGCTCGACCGTCAAGCTCATCGGGGCCATGCCGACGTATTGGCTCGACGTCCGCGGCTACGATCCGCCCGAGACGGCCAAGACGGTCCGCAAGCCCATGCTGTTCCTTCAGGGCGAGCGCGACTACCAGGTCCAGACGGCCGACCTCGAGAACTGGAAGAAGGCCCTGGGCTCACGGTCCGACGTCGAGTTCCACCTCTACCCGAAGCTCAACCACCTGTTCTATGAAGGCGAGGGGATCCTCATCCCGCTCGAGTACATGCAGAAGCACGGCAGCGTCGCGCCGTACGTCATCGACGACATCGCGAACTGGATCGGCAAGCACTGAGCTTATCCCCCGATGATCTCGTCCAGGCCCTCGAGGGCGCGGGCGAGCTCTTCGGGAGGAAGAACTGCGGCCAGCTCGCCGATCCGCTCAACGGCCAGCGTTCGGACCTGGCTGATCTTGATCCAGGACTTCTTGGGCAGTCCTTGAGACCGATCTCCAAGGTCAACGGGAATCCGGCTTTCTGGGGCCGGCTGGTGACGGCCATAACGATGACGGTCCCCGACCGCTCGTTGAAAACGTCGTGGCTGATGACGAGGACGGGCCGGCGGCCGGTCTGCTCATGTCCCCGGCCCGGGCTGATACGATAAGTAATACCTAGGGGCTTGTCAAGGCTCCGGGGCCGGCCGCTCATGTCAAGAAAGACGGCGGGGGGCGGAAGGGAATTCTCAGGCGTGCTCGATCGAGGTGAACTCCGAGATCTCGGAGCTCGTCGTGACCAGGTCGCGGACCGAGAGCTTGTGGACGCTGTCGTTCCCGGTGAGCCGGGCGAAATCCTTGAGCTCCTCGGTCGAGACGCGGAGGAAATTGGCCAGCCCGCGCGCCGCTTCGTCGACGTCGAGCCGGGCCCGCAGCCCGGGGTCCTGGGTGGCGATGCCGACGGGACAGCGTCCGGTGTCGCAGATCCGGTACTGCTGGCAGCCGATGGCCATCAGGGCCGCGGTGCCGACGGCCACGGCGTCCGCGCCGAGGGCCAGGGCCTTGGCGAAATCCGGCGAGACGCGCAGGCCGCCGGTCGACGATGAGCGTCACGTCCTTGATGCCCCTCGCCTCGAGGTACCGGCGGGCCCGGTCGAGGGCGTAGATCGTCGGCACCGAGGTCGCGTCCTTGATGAGCTTGACGGCGGCGCCCGTCGCCCCGGCCCGGCCGTCGATGGTGATGAAATCCGGTCCGGCGGACAGGGCGAACTCGAGGTCGGCCTCGACGTGGCCGGCGGCGAACTTGATGCCGATCGGCCGGCCCTTGGAGAGCCGGCGCAGCTCGTCGACCTTGCGCTTGAGGTCGCCGCGCGTGGCGATGTCGGGAAAGCGCGACGGGCTGACGATGTCCGCCCCTTCGCGCAAGCCGCGGACGGCGGCGATCTCCGCGGTCACCTTCGCCCCGGGGAGATGGCCGCCCATGCCGGGCTTGGCCGACTGGCCGAACTTGATCTCGACGGCGTCGACGCGCTCCAGGTTCTCCGGGGTGACGCTGTAGCGGTTGGGGACGTACTCGAAGATGTACTTGTGGGCCATCTTCATGGCTTCGGGGAGAATGCCGCCTTCGCCCGACGACATGGCCGTTCCCGCGGCGCCGCTTCCGAGGGCCAGGGCCATTTGGGCTTCCCGCGAGAGGGCGCCGAAAGACATGTGGCTGACGATGATGGGCGTGCCGATGACGAGGGGTTTCTTCGCCCTGGGGCCGATGACCGTTTTCGTGTCGATCGTCTCGTCCCGGTTGAGCGGCAGGCGCGCCAGCTGGGCCCCCCGGATCAGGATGTCGTCCCAGGACACGACGGGCTTGCGCGACCGCATCGGCTCGACGACCGATTCGCCGGTGAGGGCCATGCGGTGGATGTCGGCCATGGCCGTCTCGAGCTCGTCGGAAGCGCGACGGTAGGCGTCGAGGCTATTCGGCCGACGGACCGGCTCCGGCGGGGACGGGCGGCCCGGGCTCGTCCTCGAGGAGGTCGAATTCCGCCTTGGCCGCGCCGCAGACGGGACAGGTCCAATCCATGGGGAGATCGTCGAAGAAGATCCCTTCCGTCTTCTCGTTGTAGATGTACTGGCAGATGCGGCAGCGGTACTTGGCCATGGGCTCCCCAGGCGCCGCTATCCTAGCACCAGCGACCGGAAGGGGTCAAACCTTAGAGGCGCCACCAGTAGGAGAACTTGACGAAGACGTTGTAGGGGTTCTGGACGGGGCTTCCCTCGAAGCGGCGGGAGGTACCTCTTGTCGAACCCGATGAAAAAGACGGAACCCGGGCGCAGGACCCAGCTCGCGAGCAGGCTGCCGAAAGCTTCCTCTTCGAAGAAGTTGTAGTCGACGATGGCCCGGAGGGAGAGCGTCTTGTTGAGCTGATAGGTGGCCTTCTCGCGGACGACGTTGTAGTCCCAATTCCCCGTGCCGTCGGCCCTGTCCCAGAAGGTCTGCTTGCTGAAGCTGGTCCCGAGCTGGAGGCGCTTGCTGGGCTTGAACGTGAGGCCGATCCCGTAGGTGTTGCTGTAGCCGAGATAAGCGTCCTCGAGCTCGTAGTTGATGCTGTCGCCTGTCTCGAAGAAGAAATTCACCGGCATCCAGCTGATGAAGGTGATCTGGGACTCGATCGAGAGCTCCTGTTTCTGGAAATCGATGCCGGCGTAGCGCTCGAGCCCGGCCTCGTACTCGACGAAGACCTGGTTGAACTCGGTCAGCCGGAACTGGATCTGGGGCCGGATCCAGGTGTTCTGGGTCGATGCTGTCGGCGTAGCCGATCGGTCCGCCCGGCCTGGAACCGGAATTGGACCTGGTTGAGGTATTTCTTGTCCGGGTAGAGGCGGTAGGACGCGAAGCCGCCGATCGTGCTGTAGTCCGTCCGGTTGACGAAGCCCAGGGAGGCCTGGAATTCGGGATGGATGGCCTTGTAATAGCCGCCGAAGGACCAGTGCTTGGTCGTGTAATAGAGCTCGCCGTAGAGGCCCGGGGCCATGGAGGTCCGGTCGCCCTCGGAGCTCGCGCTCGAGGCCAGGGCCTGGAAGTTGAAGAAGACCCGGTCCTTGAAGCGGAGCTGGCCGTCGATGCCGCCGAGGCGGCTCCAGTTGCCGCCGCCGAGCTCCTTGTCCGTCAAGGTGAGGCCGATATAGGACCCCGAACCGACGTCGGCCTTCGTCCGGAAGACGTTGGAGAAGGCCCTGGTGTCGGTCGCGGTCCCGCCGCTCGGGATCTCCCAGAGGCTCTCGGTCGGGTTCATGTCGTAGGCCGAGAGCAGGCCGTAGGTGAACCGGCCGCTCTTGCCGGAGGCCTTGGCCCCGAAGATGGGGTCGCTGATCTGGCGGGTGTAGACCGTCTCGATCTCGGGCGAGCTGAAGATCTCCATGCCCTCGAGGAAGAACGGCCGCTTCTCGTTGTAGCGCAGGGCATAGCGGAGGTTGTAGTCGATCTGGGGCTCGTCCGCCTCGATCTGGCTGAAGTCCGGGTTGGCCGTCAGGTCGAGGGTCGTGTTGGACGAAAGGCCGAGCTTGAAGTTGGCCCCGGGCTGGACGTCGGTGCGGCGGAAGCGTTCGCCCGTCGAGCTGGGCTCCTGGTTCCCGCGATAAAGGGACGTGACGAAGGGCATGACCTCGACGTTGCTGCTCCGCTCGACGGCCCCCTGGATGATGAACGGCCGGCCGTTGGAGAGCAGGCCCGGGATGTCGCGCGAGAACGTGGGGTGCATGATGATCTCCCCGGTGCGGGGGAGGTTGCGGCCCAGAACGATGTTCCAGGTCTTGACGTCGTCGTTCGGGAACCGGAGGCTCTTGAAGGGGATGGCCGCTTCGACCGTATAGCCTTCCGCGTCGATCTTGCCGTCGGAGAGAAAGACGGTGTCCCAGCTGTCGTCCATGTTGTCGTTGCCGCCCTCCTCGACCCGCATCATGTCCATCTGGACGCCGGCGGGATTGAGCAGGAAGGAGAAGGCGCGCCGCTTCTCGTTGAAGGTGTCGAGCATGATGAAGACCCAGTCGTCTTCGAGGCAGCCGTCGCGCTTGGTGATCGAGCAGCGGACCTTGGAGGCCTGGGAGTCGGAGGCCCGGAAGGCGACGTAGAGGTTCTTCTCGTCGTAGCCGAGATAGGCCACGGTCTTCTCGGTCGGGACGCCGTTCTCCTTGGGCGAGAGCTGGACGAAGGCCTCGATCTTGAGGGCCTCGGTCTCCCAGACGGGATTGTCGAGGACGCCGTCGATCTTGGGGGCGTGCGACAGGCGGGGGATCTGGAGGGCTTCCTTGGAGGGAGCGGGCGTCTGGGCGGCCGGGGCGGCGCCCAGGGCCAAAAGGCCGGCCGAGGCCAGGACTATCGCGATCGCGGTCAGTGCCGCTCGTTTCTTCATGGCATGCATCCTTCACCCAAGATACCCCGACGCCACCTTCGTCCCTTACCCACGGATTGACGAAAAAAAAGGCCAAAAGGTTCCCCCCGGGGGGATCTTGCCGAGGCGGAAGTCAGCCGGCAGGCCCCGGCGCCCGGAGGTTGCGGATGGCCGGGGGGACGCTTATAATACGCGGAGTGATCCCGGACCCCGCGGAGGTGCGCTCGTGAAAAGAATCCCGGCCCTGAGTCTGACCCGGATGTCGATCGGCCTCGCGGCCGTCGCCGCTCGTCCTCGTCCTCGCCGCCGCCATGCCCCTGGCCTGCCAGACGCCCGATCCCGACCGCTATCTCGACGGCGCGCCGGCCCGCGACGCGAGCGTCCGCCTGGTCATCTTCAATCCCGAGACCTTCAACCTCCGGGCCCTGGCGACGTTGAGGAAGAACGGCGTCATCGACGTCCCGAACCTGACCGTCGTCGGCGTGTACCACGAGCGGCAGACGGGCAATTTCGCCGAGAGCCGGAAATACGTCGAGGAGAACAGCCTCGACTGGATCAAGTTCCACGTCGTCCGCGCCGAGATCAGCGAGCCCGTCCTGTTCAAGAAGAACGCCTGCACGCCGGAGTTCGAGCAGATCGTCAAGAAGTCGGACGGCGTCATCTTCTTCGGCGGCCCCGACATCCCGCCCTCGGTCTTCGGCGAGAAGACGCTCCTCCTGACCGACATCTCCGATCCGTATCGCCACTATCTCGAATCCTCGGCCGTCTTCCACCTCCTCGGCGGGTCCCAGGACGAGAAGTTCGCGGCCCTCCTCGAAGGGCGCCCCGGATTCCCCGTCCTCGGCATCTGCCTGGGCTTCCAGACGCTCAACGTCGGCACCGGCGGGACGCTCGTCCAGGACATCTGGACGGAGACCTACGGGAAGTCGACGGTCGAGGACGTCATCGCCCTCGGGCCCGAGCAGTGGCACAACAATCCGTACCGGATCCTCTTCCCTCTCGACAAGCTCATGGGCTACAACTTCCATTCGCTCCAGCTCGGCGACAACGGCCTGTTCGTCAAGGCCATGGGCTTCAAGTCGTCCGACCACCCGCGCATCCTCAGCTCGCATCACCAGGCCCTCGAGAAGATGGGCCAGGGGCTCGTGGCCATCGCCAGCTCCCGCGACGGCCGCGATCGTCGAGGCCGTCGGGCACAAGAGCTATCCGAACGTCCTCGGCATCCAGTTCCACCCCGAGCATCCCCTCCTCTTCGACGGCGAGCCGCGCCAGCGCCAGAAGCCGGGCGACGCGCCGACGAGCTACCTGGCCATCCTCGAGGGGACGCCGCCGAGCGTCGAGTTCAACAAGGGCATCTGGCGCTGGTTCGCCGCGAGGCTCGTCGAGAGCCACGGCAAATAGCGAGATGAGGGCGTTCGGATCCTTGTGGACGCGGACGAAACGCGCGAACGTGCTCCGCGTCAAGAGCGGGGACGCCTTTGACGCCTGCGGGGAAAAGTACGGCGTCACCGGCCGCGAAGGCGAGATCGTTCGCCTGCTCATCGAGGGCAAGGGGAACAAGCAGATCTCCGAGGCCCTCTTCATTTCGGACCATACGGTCAAGAACCACATCCACCACATCTACCGGAAGCTGGGCATCAAGAACCGCGTCCAGCTCGTCCAGTGCTACCGCGCCGCCCTCGAAGAGGCGGGGCGCCTCCCGGCCGGCCCGCCCGACGGCGTCGCCGGCCCCGGGACGCGAAAGAGGACGGCCGGCCTGCGCCGCGCCGCCCTTCCGGCCGCCGCTTTGCTCGTCCTCTTCGCGGCGGTCCTCATCGCCTGGAAGCCTTGGGGCGTCCGGCCCCGGCCCGCGGCCTTTCCGCCGCCCCCGGCTCTGGCCGTGCTGGATTTCGAGAACATCTCGGACGATCCCGAGCTCGACAAGTGGGAAACGGGCCTGCCCCTGCTCCTGGCCACCGACTTGGGCCAATCGAAGCACATCCGGACCCTGAGCGACAACACGGTCTACAGCGCCCTCCAGAAGTTCGACCTGACCGGGCGCGGGCGATTCACGAGGGAGGAGCTTCGCCGCCTGGCCCGGGAGATGAAGGCCGATTACCTCGTCAGCGGCAGCCTGATGATGGCCGGGGGCCGGATCGTCGTCACGGCCCTCCTCCAGGACGCCCGGACGGGCAACGCGATCCGGACCGAGAAGCTGGATTGCCAGGGCGAGCAGGACCTGCTGCAAAAGGCGGACGGCCTGGCCGGGCTCATCCGGTCGGGCCTGAGCCCGGAGACCGGGGGAGGCCCGGGACGACATCGATCTCGACGTCGAGGTGCTGACGACCTCGTCCGCGCTGGCCTACAAATATTACTCGGAAGGCTGGCGCTATCATCGGACCGGCGATTACGAGCAGAGCCTGATCATGCTCAGGAAGGCCGTGGAGATCGATCCGGAATTCGCCATGGCCTACCGGATGATGGCCGTGGACGCCCGGAACCTCCGCTATATCGACCGGGAGGCCGAGTACATGCGCCAGGCCTTCGATCTGGCGGCCCGCCTGCCGGAGGACTGCCGGGAGCGCCATCTCATCCGGGCGGATTACTACGCCGCAGCCGAGGCCACCTGGGAGCTGGCCGTCGCCGAGTTCAAGCAGGTCCTCGCGAACCATCCTTACGATCTCGTCGCCAACAACAACCTCGGCGTCCTGTGCTACGAGACCGAGGACTTCGCCGACGCCGTCAAATACGCGGACGTCCCGGTCCGGCAAGGCACGCCCGATCCCTTTCCGCATCACACCAAGGCCGTCGCGCTCCGGGCCCTGGGCCGGCGCGCGGAGGCCGAGCGGGGCCTGAACGCCTATCTCGCGAGCTATCCGGCCAACCGGTTGATCTACCAAACGCTCGTCGCCACGCTCCTCGAAGCGGGGGACCTCGCCGGCGCGGCCGCGACGATCGACAAGGCCGTCGCCGTCTTTCCGGATCCCTCCTGGTCGAACTGGAAGGGCATGCTGATCTTCATGACCCAAGGGGCCGGCCCGGCGCGCGAGGAGTTCCGCAGGCTGTTCCTCATGGACGAACCGTCCTGGCATCTCCGGGCCCGGCTGCGCCTGATCCTGCTCGCCCTGGCGGAGGGCCGCTATGCCGAGGCCGAGAAGGAATGCCGGGAAGGCGTCGATCTCGCGGAATCCATCCACGAGTTCATGTGGTCCAAGGACATCCGGGCCATGCTCGCTCAGGTCCTTCTCGACCAGGGCAAGCCGGAGGCCGCCCTGGCCGAGCTGAAGACCGCGCTCGAAGGCTCCGACAACGACGTCACGCGGAGGAGGGCGCGCCTGATCGGCCTGGGCCAGATCTACGTCCGGACGGGGGATGCCGCCGCGCTCGAGGACGTGACGCGGCGGTTCCAGGATCTCGTCGGGCTCAACGCTCCCCGGCGCCTCGTCCGGGATTACGATCTCTTTACCGGCGTCGTGGAGTACGAGCGCGGCCGCTATCGCGAGGCGATCGCTGCCCTCGAGAAGGCCGCGGCCTCCCTGCCGCCCTCCTTCCCCGCGGCGGCCTACGAGCCGATCGTTTATTATTACCTCGGGCTGGCCCTGGAAAAGGCCGGCGACGGTCAAGGCGCCGCGGCCGCCTTCGAGGAGATCGTGAGAGAAAAGGACACCCGCTTCCTCTTCGGCGACATCTTCCCCTTGGCCGTTCTCGGGAAGGCCCGGGCGGAGGAAGCGCTCGGCCGCCGGGCGGCCGCCCTCGACGGCTATCGGGACTTCCTGGAGCTCTGGAAGAACGCCGATCCCGGACGTCCGGAGGTCGATCAGGCCCGGGCGCGCGTCGCCGCCCTCGAAGAGCCGTCCGGCTCCCGCCGCTGACGCTCCTACGGATCCCCTCTAAAAGCCTGTCCCTGTAGCGCCGCCTGTCCAGCGGGGACCGGTGCGTGTCCAAAAATGAGGTCTCCCATTTCCGGGCTCGCGGCGGCGATGGGACCTCGAAGCCCCTCGGGAGACCCGAGCGGGGGAGGCACTGTCCGGGCCGGGAGCTGAGCGATACGAGCCAAGCGGGACCCCTACGGAGAAGAACAAAAGTGAGGGGGGCCCGCCCCTCCGGGACAGGGGCGGGCCCGACGGGCTCCGCGTCGTTCCCCTCGCGCTATTCTTAGAACACGAACCGCACTCCGAGCCGTCCGGAGATCGGAGCCATGAAGCTGTAGGCCATGCCGAAGCGAGGATCGAGGACCGCGTCGGCGGGGCGGCTCCCACTGTCCGGTGAGCAGCGCCGCGTCTCCGGGGGAGATGTTGTACCGGTACTTCACGGAGTAGATCGCGCTGTGCCGTCCGGGCGTTGAAGACGTTGTCGATGTTGAGGCTGAACCGGAGCGCCTTGTCGGCTGGCCGAGCTTCAGACCGTACTCGAGGTAGGCGTTGGCGAAGAAGACGAACGGGGTACGGCCGAGGTTGCCCCGGTTGAAGGGGAAGTAGCCGTCCGAGTCGACGACCCACTCCTCGGTGACGGGCGTGCCGCTGTAGGCGTTGGCGACCAGGCCGACGGTCAGGCCGAAGGGGAGGGCGTAGCTGCCGTAGGCCTTGAGGGAATGCGGCCGGTCGGTCGGCAGGGCGCCGTCGATCGGGTTGAGCGCCTTGTCATAGGACAGGTGCCACATGTCAAAGAAGCGCTCGCCGTTCGGCGAGTTGCGGCCGTCCTCGTCGGACGAGGCCAGGCCGCTGTAGTTGCCGGCGAGCCGGCTGAGCGTGTAGGAGAGGCCGCCCTGCCAGCTGTGGCTGAAGCGCTTCTCGAGGGACAGGTTCATGGCGTAATAATCCCGCTTGGCCTTGGGCGAGTCGGGGGTTCCGGGCAGGAGCAGGCCGCTCTCCCGGCATTCTTCGAAGACGTTGTGCATGATACGCGCTGCCGGGATTGCGAATAGTAGTACATTCTCGATCGGCACGCCGATGTCCTCGATCGCCCAGAGGACCTTCTTGTTGACGAGCCGCACGGAGAGGGACGTGTCTTCGGCGAGCTTCTTTTCGACGCCGAGGGAGATCTCGCGCTGGGTGAAGGGTTTCATGTCCGGATCGATGACGTCGAAGAGGGGCGGACGAAAATCGACGACATTGAGGAGCGTGCCGGGGAAGTTGCCGTCGACGCCGATCTGGGTGTAGTCCCAGTCGTCGAGCGTGTAGTAGGCGCTCTTCCACTTCAGGCCGCCCAGGCCGTTGGCGCCCATGTTGAGCTTCATGACGTCCTGGAAGATGCCGAAGCTGCCGTAGACCTTGAGGCTCGAGTCGCCAAGAACGTCGTAGGCGAAGCCGACCCGCGGCGCGAGCTTATCGGCGAACGAGAAATTGACCGGCTTCTCGATGCCGGCGAAGGCCGGGTCGGTCGTGTAGCTGGGCAGGTACTCCGCCTCGGCGCGAAGGCCGAGGTTGAGGGTCAACCGCCGGGCGATGGTCCAGCTGTCCTGGAGATAGAGGGACCAGCTGTTCATGTTGACCTTGTAATCCTCCCCGTAAGGGCCGGCGTCGGCGAAGCCGCGGACGCCGTAGTAGCCGTAGGCGCCGCGGCCGTAGTTCACGCCGTAAGCGATGAGGTCCTGGTCCCAGCCCAGGAAGACGATGGGCTGCTGCGCGGCGTCGTTGACATTCTGGCTGCGGCGCATGAACTGGGCGCCGACCTTGAGGGCGTGTTCGCCGCCGAGGTTGAGGTAGTACGTGAAGTCGGAGTTCAGGCTCAGCCGGCTGTCCATCCGCTGCTGCAGCCCCATGACGTTGGCCCGCGGGAAGTTCTGCCACCCGGCGGGTGCCGGAGATCCGCGGGGATCTCGGGGAACATGTCGTTCGAGACGAAAGCGTAGGCGCCGGGCTGTTCCAGGCGGAAGGCATAATAGGGGGTCGTGGGCAGCGGCGCGATCCGATCGTTCTGGTTGTTGAAGAAATAGCCGCCCCGGACGCTGAGGAGGGCGTTGTTGCTGAGGGTCAGGTCCGCGTAGGCGGTCGCCGAGTAGTTCGGATAGGAATAGCCGAGGTTGTTGTAGTCGCCGGAGGCATTGGAGAGCGCGGCGTAAGTCTGATCGGCGGGAAAAGTCAAGGGATCGCTGCCGCCCTTGTACTTGAAGAGGTTCATGATGAAGCTGGCCCCGGCCCGGAGGTTCTTCAGCGGCTGGGCCGACAGCTTGAACGAGGCGTTCCAGGTCCTTTCGGTCCGCTGGTAGGCGTTGACGCCCGTGCCGCCTTGGATGGCCATGTCCATGGCCCGGTCCCGCTGGAAGAGACTCGGCGTCAAGGCCCCGAAGAACCAGAGCCGGTCCCTGACCAGGAACCCCCCGAGAAGGAAGCCGGCCTCGTAGGCGTGTTCAGTGTCCCGGCCGACATATTCCTCATAGGGGTAATAGCGGGCTCTCGTGTCGTCGTCGAGGTCGAGCGACAGGCGGTCTCGCCGCCGGCCCTCGAGGGCCGTCCCGGAGTAGTAGCCGACGACCTCGCCATGGTAATTGTTGCCGCCCGAGCGGGTGATGACGTTGACGACGCCGCCGACCGATCCGCCGAATTCGGCGTTGTAGCCGGAGGCCTTGAACTGGACCTCCTCGGCGAAATCGAAGACCACGTTCTGCTTGCGGGTCCCGCCCATCAGGTCCGACGTATCCGTGCCGTCGACATAGAACATGTTCTCAGCGCCGGAAGCGCCGTCGACCGAGATGCCGGAGAGAAGATCGTTCTCGCTCTGGACACCGGGCATGATGGTCACCAGCGAATCGAAGCTCCGGCCCTTCGGCAGGGCCTGGAAGGTCTGCGCGGTGAGGACCTGGCCTCGGGCCGCGTTCTTGACGTCGATGAGGGGCGCCTGTCCGATGACGACGACCTCTTCCTCGACGGCGCTGGGTTTCATGGAGATGTCGACGACCAGGGCCTGTTCGACGCCGAGGACGATGTCGTTGCGGACGATCGCGCCGAAGCCCTGGAGGCTGAAGGAGACCGTATAGGTCCCGGGTGGAAGGGCCAGGAGGCGGTACGCGCCGTTGGTGTCGGACACGGTCGCCGCCGTCCCCACGAGCCGCGGGCTCCTGGCTTCAACCGACACGCCCGGTAAAGGGCCTCCCTGGTCGTCTGAGATGGTGCCTATGATCCTGCCGGCCGTGGGAGCCTGAGCGGAGAGGACCCCGGCCAGGAGAAGCACGGCAACCGTTGCCAAACCAAGCGATCTGAGAGATTTCATGGTTTCTCCTTATCCCGGACCGAACCCCCTGCGGGGGCGGCCGGGCCGTTCTCTCGTTCCGCGCGCCGGGCTTTTCTCCCGCCGCGCTGGGATGTTTCTGCCTGGAGCGATGGCCCGCGCGACGCGGAGGCGGCAGGCCCGAAGCCCGGCGCCGAAGGCGGCGGGATCGCTCCCCTTGGGAATGCGTCTTTTAGGCGGATGTCACCGGTTCGGTCACCTCCTGTTCCGGAAATGATGATCGCGTCCATGGTCGTTCCCGTTGTTCGTCTCACGCTCTCACCATAGGCTCGCGGCCGGCCGTGTAAATGGGCCGACCGGCCCATTCCCCCATATGAACCGGTCTACTCATGCCGCCCTCCCCCAAATCGGGGACACAATACCAATTCCCCGATCATTCGCTCCCCGCCCTGGAACGATCGGGGGACCGGCCTGATGAAATGGGGAATTGGTATTGTGTCCCCGATTTGTTTGACCCCCGCCGGCGGGATGGTCAATAATAGGGGCCCGGCGGAACCGGAAGATCGAAGGAGGCTCCCATGAGATACGGCATCGGCGCGGCGCTCGTGATCTTCGCCCTCGCGGCGGCCTGCGCGAAACCGGCCAAGGCGCCCGAGGGGATCCTGTTCAAGGACGACCTGGCCTTCCTCAAGGCCCACACGAAGGTCGTCGTGCTCGGCGGGGCCGACGGCCAGGCCCAGGTCGCCGTCAACCCGGACATCCAGGGCCGGGTCATGACCAGCACGGCCGGCGGGCCGGACGGCCTGAGCTTCGGCTGGATCAACCGGGAGTTCATCGCCTCGGGCGTCAACAACCCCCATATGAACGCGTTCGGCGGGGAAGACCGCTTCTGGCTCGGTCCCGAGGGCGGCCAGTTCTCCGTCTTCTTCAAGAAGGGCGACCCCTTCGACCTCGATCACTGGTGGACGCCGCCGGCGGTCAACGAGGGCGTCATTCGACATCGCCGCCCAGGACGCGGGCCGCATCCATCTTCGCAAGACGATCCGCCTCGTGAACTATTCGGGCACGGAGTTCGATCTCGAGGTCAACCGGGAGATCCGCCTGCTCGACGCCGCCGAAGTCGCGGCGCTTGGCGTCCCGGTCCCGGCGGGCGTCAAGATGGTCGCTTACGCTTCCCATAACGACATCACCAACACCGGCGCGAACGCCTGGACGAAGGACACGGGGCTCCTCTCGATCTGGATCCTGGGCATGTTCAATCCGTCGCCCACGACGACCATCGTCATCCCGTTCAGGAGCGGGCCGGAGTCCGAGCTCGGCCCGGCCGTGAACGACGCCTACTTCGGCAAGGTCCCGGCGGACCGCCTCGTGGTCAAGGACGGCGTGCTGTTCTTCAGCGGCGACGGAAGGTACCGGAGCAAGATCGGGATATCGCCGGCCCGGGTCAAGCCCTTCGCCGGCAGCTATGACGCCGCCGCCCGGGCCCTGACCATCGTGCACCTGACCGTCCCCGAGGGCGCCGCCGACTACGTCAATTCCATGTGGGAGATCCAGGAGAAGCCCTTCGCCGGCGACGTCGTCAACAGCTACAACGACGGCCCCGCGGCGCCGGGCGCGAAGCCCCTCGGCCCCTTCTACGAGCTCGAGACCTCCTCGCCGGCCGCCGCCCTGGCCCCGGGCGGAACGCTGACGCACGTCCACACGACGATGCACTTCACCGGGTCCGAGAAGGCCCTCGACGAGATCGCCCGCCAGGTCCTCGGCGTGGGCCTCGGGGAGATCGGGAAGGCGTTCGGGAAATAGGCGCGGCCGGCCCCCCTCCCTTAAAAACTTGACAATTTCTTGACAACTCTCGTTCCGGCGCCGGCTATCATGAGCCCGGATAGAAGCCGAGCGGGAGGAGAGATGCCGAGAAGATCCTTGGCCCTGTTCCTGGCCGTCTCCTTCGCGGTTCTTTGGTTTCCGGGCTGTATGACGCTGCTCGGAAAGAGGACCCAGGGCGTGACGGTCACGGCCCGGCCGGCCGGGGCGCGCGTCCTCGTCGATGGGAGAGTCGAAGGGGTCACGCCTTTGGCCCTGAAGCTGGACAAGAAGCCACCGCACGTCATCCGCATCGAGAAAGAAGGATACCGGCCCGTCGAGATCCGTCTGAAGACCCGCAGGAACTGGTTCCCTATCATCTTCCCGAACCTGCTCTGGGCGGGCTTGGGCCTGCCCGCCCTCGCCAATGTCGATAGCCAGACGGCCCGCGACCGTTTCTTCAGCGCGGCCTTCATCACTCTCGGCGTCGCGGCTCCGGTCTCCGCCATTCTCCTCGACGCGCATTCGGCCAAGAGCCGCGTGATCACGCCCAGCCATCTGGTGATCGCTCTCGAAGAGGGAGGCGCCGGAGGGCCGCCCGTGATCGTCGAAATGGATCCCGTCGATTTCCGGGGCCTCACCTGGATCAGCGTGCTCGCCGACGACGAGTCCGCCGGCCGGAAGCCCTAGTCTTGTTTTGTCACCCCCGATCCCCTGCCAGGGCGGACTCCCCCATTTAAGATCGCTCCGGCTTGACATCTTCTGATCATAAATGTATCTTCTTTGTATCTACTTTAAGGCGACAAAGTGAAAACGAGCGTCCAAAAGTGGGGCCACAGCCTGGCTGTCCGCATCCCCAAGTCGTTCGCCGAGGAGCTGGGGTGGAGAGAGAACGCGCCCGTCGAAATGTCGCTCCAGGATGAGGCCCTGGTCGTCAAGTCCGATCGGGAGAGGACCTGGGACCTCGACGGGCTTCTGGCCGCGGTGACCGACGAGAGCCTCTCCCGTGCCTGGGACGCGGCGGGGACGGACGCCGCCGGGCCGGCCGGAGAAGGAGAGAACGACCGGTGAAACAGGTCTTCCTCGCGCCCGATCGAGGCGACGTCGTCTTGATCTCCCTTCCGCGGCTCTTCCGAAACGGCAGGGTCGCCCGCCCGGGATCCGGACCTTCCCTTCGCCGCGCGGCCGTCGTCCTTTCGCCTCGATCCTATAACCAACG
The DNA here is from genome assembly GCA_963843505.1 of Candidatus Aminicenantota bacterium. GTDB lineage: Bacteria > Acidobacteriota > Aminicenantia > Aminicenantales > Saccharicenantaceae > RBG-16-66-30. The sequence goes on from CAWJKR010000009.1 coordinate 208,964, forward strand.
CGTCGGCCTGGCCGTCCTCTGCCCCATCACGGCGCGGACCAAAGGCTATCCCTTCGAGGTCCAGGTCCCGCCCGGCCTTCCGATCACGGGCGTCATCCTGGCGGATCAGGCCGTGAGCCTCGATTGGCGGGCTCATCGGGCTGAGCTGGTCTGCCCATTGCCTCCCGCCGTCGTCGAAGAAGCCCTCGGGCAAGCTCCGCGCGCTCTTGGCCTGACTCCCCCCGCGCATGTCCCGGACGTCTGAACATTCCGTCAGCGGACCCCATGGCTCCCTTGGCCCGTCCGGCGACGAACGCTCCGGAATCCTATCCGCCTTTGGAGCCCTTGTCAGGCCCGGACATACGGAAAGTCACCGCGTCGGGCATCCTTGCGGGGCCGCATCTTCGGCGGCACGATGGGACATGATGGGTCAACCGCGCCTCGTCCCTTGACTTCCCGGCCTCCGGAACCCATTTTAAGACCAGGTTGGGGACGACCATGAGCCTTTTGGCCGAGGGAGCCCGGAATCGGAACCGGCTGAAGGGGGCTTGGTCCGCTTTCAAGGGGGGTAGGGAGGAGGAAGAGACGCGTTCAGCCCTGAGGTCCTGACGACGGACCTCGAGCGTCTCTTCCTCCGGCTGTTTTCTTGGCCGGGAACGGTTCCCGGCCTCTTTTTTTCGCAGATCGGGGACACAATACCTATTCCCCAATTCCCCACCGGCCGGCGGCTAACGAAGACCGATGCATCCCATCGGGAAGGCCTTCGCTCAGGTTAATTGGGGAATTGGTATTGTGTCCCCGATTTAGGGGCCGGAAAAGACGGCCTCGGCTTCGGGAGTGTACTTGCCGTCGGGGCCGAACAGAATGAGCGGGGGCATGAGTTCCGTCTCGCGCCGGGAGGCATGCCCTAATTCGATCAGGAACAGGTTCGGCGGCTCGCCGGCCCGCGGGTGGACGAACCTGAGCCGGCGGGCCTCGAGGCCGCTCTCCCCCGCCGCCGCCAGGAAGTCCTCACGCCGCTTCTCGGGATAGACGAACGAGGCCCGGCCCTCCGGCGCCAGCCATTCCGCCGTCTTCTTCAGGATCTCGCCGATCGCGCCGTGGAGCTCGTGCTTGGCCGCCGACTTCTCAGCCGACGCGCTCAGGAATCCGGTCGACTTCCTTATATATGGCGGGTTGGAGAAGATGAGGTCGAAGGCGCGTCCCGGCTCGTACGTCGCGCAGGTCGGCCTCGACGATCTCGATCCGGCCGCCCAATCCGTTGAGCTCGACGTTGCGCCGGGCCAGGTCGGCCAGGCCCGCCTGGATCTCGAGGGCCGTGATGCGCCGGAACGGCTTGACGCTCAGGAGGAGCGAGATGATGCCGTTGCCCGTCCCGAGCTCGAGCGCCTCGTCCCCGGCCCGCGTCCGGACGAAGTCGGCCAGGAGCGGCGCGTCGACGGAGAACCGGTATCCCTTCTTCGATTGGAGGACGCGGATCCGCCCGCGATAGAACGTGTCGAGCGTCTCGCCGTCACGCCGCGGCGTCGCCGGAGTCGTCATCCTCGCCGACCTCGGTCATGACCACGACCTTTTCGGGCTGGATCTGGGCGTAGCCGCCCCGGATCGCGAACGATTCCTCGCCGCCGCCCTCCCGGTAGACGAAGCTTGCCCTTGCCGATCCCGACGAAAAGAGGCCGGTGCCCGGGGAGCACGCCGATCTGGCCTTCGAGCGTCGGCAGGAAGACCGCTTCGACCTCGGTCTCGGCGAGCAGGCGCCTCGGCGTGACCACCTTCAGGTGGAGGGTCGCCGGCAGCCCGTCGCTCATTCCGCCCTCAGCTCTTCGGTCCGCTTGGCGACGTCCTCGATGTTGCCCGCCATGTAGAAGGCCTGCTCGGGCTTGTCGTCGTGGAGGCCCTCGGTGATCTCCTTGAAGCCGCGCACGGTCTCTTCGATCGTGACGTACTTGCCGGGCCGGCCCGTGAACTCCTCGGCGACGTGGAAGGGCTGGGACAGGAAGCGCTGGATCTTCCGGGCCCGGGCCACGATGACCTTGTCCTCGTCGGACAGCTCCTCGATGCCCAGGATGGCGATGATGTCCTGGAGGTCGCGATAGCGCTGCAGGATCTCCTTGACCCTGCGGGCCACGGCATAGTGCTCCTCGCCGACGATGAGGGGGTCGAGGATGCGCGAGAACGAGGCCAGCGGATCGACGGCCGGGTAGATGCCGATGTCGGTCAGGGCCCGCGACAGGTTCGTCGTCGCGTCGAGGTGGGAGAAGGTCGTGGCCGGCGCCGGGTCGGTGAAGTCGTCGGCCGGGACGTAGATCGCCTGGACCGAGGTGATGGAGCCCTTCTTCGTCGAGGTGATCCGCTCCTCGAGCTCGCCCAGCTCCGTCGCCAGGTTGGGCTGATAGCCGACGGCCGAGGGCATCCGGCCGAGGAGGGCCGAAACCTCCGACCCGGCCTGGGTGAAGCGGAAGATGTTGTCGATGAAGAGCAGGATGTCCTGGCCCATCTCGTCGCGGAAATACTCGGCGACCGACAGGGCCGTCAGCCCGACCCGCAGGCGGGCTCCCGGCGGCTCGGTCATCTGGCCGTAGATGAGGGCCGTCTTGCCGATGACGCCCGAGCCCTTCATCTCGAGCCACAGGTCGTTGCCCTCGCGCGTCCGCTCGCCGACCCCGGCGAAGACCGAGTAGCCGCCGTGCTTGAGGGCGACGTTGTGGATGAGCTCCTGGATGATGACCGTCTTGCCGACGCCGGCGCCGCCGAACAGGCCGATCTTGCCGCCCTTGAGGAAGGGCTGGATGAGGTCGATGACCTTGATGCCCGTCTCGAACATCTCGCGCCGCGTGCTCTGGTCCTCGAGCGACGGCGGCAGGCGGTGGATGGGGTAGCGCTTCTCGGTGACGATGGGGCCCATCTTGTCGACCGGCTCGCCGATGACGTTCATGACCCGGCCGAGCGTGCCCTCGCCGACCGGCACCTCGATCGGCCCGCCGAGGCTCTCGGCCTTCATGCCGCGCGCCAGGCCCTCGGTCGGGTGCATGGAGACGCAGCGGACGCGGTCCTCGCCGATGTGCTGCTCGACCTCGACGATGATGGAGATGGGCTCGGCGACGTCGAAGCCCTCGCTCGTCACCCGGACGGCGGTATAGATCTCGGGCAGGGCCCCGCCCTCGAACTTGACGTCGACGACGGGCCCGATGACCTGGACGACGGTTCCGATCTTGGCGTCTTTCTGATCCATGGGGTTCACTCCCTAGTCTTTCTGTTTGAGCGCTTCGACGGCGGTCATGATCTCCAGGAGCTCCTTGGTGATCCCCGCCTGGCGGATCTTGTTGAGCTGGAGCACGAGGTCGTCGATGAGCTCCTCGGCGTTCTTGGTGGCGTTGTCCATGGCCATCATCCGGGCGGCCTGCTCGGCGGCCTGGGACTCGTGGAAGGCGTGGTGGATCTGGCTCTCCACGAAGAGAGGCAGGATGAACGCGGCCAGCCGCGCGTCCCCCGGCTCCCAATCGGGAAGCCAGGTCGCCGAGGCCTCCGGCCCGGGCTGGGGCTCGATCGGCAGGACCTTGTGGGTCATGATCCGCGGCGCCAGGATGGACTTGAACTCGTTGGTGACGATGTAGACGGCGTCGATCTTCTGGAACGTGAAGGCCCGCATGAGCTCTTCGGCCAGGCCGCGGAGGTCTTCCCGCGTCAGCCGGTCGGTCCGGTCGCCGAAGGCCCGGTCCACCGGGTAGGGCCCCTTGCGGAGGTGGGCGACCGCCTTCTTGCCGATGAGGACGAGCCGGACCTCGGCCGTCGCGGCCTTCCGGGCGATGAACGCGTCCGCCGCCGCCAGGAGGTTGGAGTTGTAGGCCCCGGCCAGGCCCTTGTCGGCCGTGACGACGACGACCTCGACCTTCTTCTCGTCGCGGCGGAGGAGAAGCGGGTGGGCCCCCGCCGAGGCCCAGTAGGCCAGCCGGCCCATCAGCTCGGGGAAGAGATGCCAGAAGGGCCGGGCCTCCTGGACCGTCCGCTGGGCCTTGCGGAACTTGGCCGTCGAGACGGTCTTCATCGCCTGCGTGATCTGCTGGCTGTTGCGGACGCTCTGGATCCGCCGGCGAAGGTCGATGAGGGTCGGCATGCTACTTCAGGCCCTCCTTGAACACGACGGCGAAGGCCCGGAGGGCCGCGCTGATCTCGCCGTCGAGGGCCGTGTCGATGTGCTTCTTCTCGCGGATCCTGGTCAGGATATCGGCGTGGTTCCTCTCGAAATGCTCGTAGAGCTTCTTCTCGTAGTTCCGGACCTCGGCGACCGGGAACTCGTCGAGGTAGCCGCGGTTGCCGGCGTAGATGATGAGGACCTGCTTCTCGACCGGCAGCGGCGAGTACTGGCCCTGCTTGAGGATCTCGGTCAGCCGCTCGCCGCGGTCGAGCTGGGCCTGGCTCGTCTTGTCGAGCTCGGTCCCGAACTGGGCGAAGGTGACGAGCTCGCGGTACTGGGCCAGGTCGAGCTTGAGCTTGCCGGCGACCTGTTTCATGGCCTTGATCTGGGCGTGGCCGCCGACGCGGGAGACCGAGATGCCGACGTTGATGGCCGGCCGGACGCCGGCGTTGAAGAGCTCCGGCTGGAGGTAGATCTGGCCGTCGGTGATGGAGATGACGTTGGTCGGGATGTAGCCCGAGACGTCGCCCGCCTGGGTCTCGATGATGGGCAGGGCCGTGAGCGAGCCGCCGCCGAGCTCGTCGTTGAGCTTGGCCGCCCGCTCGAGGAGCCGCGAGTGGAGGTAGAAGACGTCGCCGGGGTAGGCCTCGCGGCCCGGCGGCCGGCGCAGGAGGAGCGAGATCTCGCGGTAGGCCGCGGCGTGCTTGGACAGGTCGTCGTAGATGATCAGGGCGTGGCGCTTGTTGTCGCGGAAGTACTCGCCGATGGCGCAGCCGGCAAAGGGCGCCAGGTACTGGAGCGGGGACGGGTCGCTGGCCGAGGAGGCGACGACGATGGTGTAGTCCATGGCCCCGTTGTCCTCGAGGGTCTTGACGATCTGGGCGACCGTGGAGTTCTTCTGGCCGATGGCGACGTAGATGCAGACGACGTCGGAGTTCTTCATGTTGAGGATGGTGTCGATGACGATGATGGTCTTGCCGGTCTGGCGGTCGCCGATGATGAGCTCGCGCTGGCCGCGGCCGATGGGGATCATCGTGTCGATGGCCTTGATGCCCGTCTGCAGGGGCTCGCGGACGGGCTGGCGGTCGACGACGCCGGGGGCCAGGCGCTCGACGAACATGAAGGTGTCCGTCGTGATCGGCCCCTTGCCGTCGAGGGGCTGGCCCAGGGGGTCGACGACGCGGCCGATCATGGCCGGGCCGGCCGGGACCTGCATGATCCGCCGGGTCCTCTTGACCACGTCGCCCTCGCGGACGAGGTGGCTTTCGCCGAGCAGGACCACGCCGACGTTCTCCTCCTCGAGGTTCAGGGCCAGGCCGAAGACGCCCCGGGGGAACTCCACGAGCTCGTTGGACATGACCCGGTCCAGGCCGTAGACGCGGGCGATGCCGTCGCCGACGGAGGTGACGGTGCCGACCTCGCGGATATCGACCTCTTTGGTGAAGCCTTCGATCTGCTGCTGGATGATCTTGGTGATCTCATCGGCTTTGATGCTCATGACAACCTCTATTCGTGTCCGAGTCGCTCTTGGAGCGCGGTGAGCTCGCCCTCGACGGACGCGTCGTAGACGATGTGGCCCTTTCGCACGGCCAGGCCGCCGACGAGCCCGGGATCGGCCTTGAGGACGAGGCGGACCGGCTTTCCCTCGGAGGCCTCGAGGCTCCCGGCGAGCCTCGACTGCTGGGCGGCGGTCAGGGGAACGGCCGAGGCGACCTCGTAGGTCACGATGCCCTTCTTCCCGCTCCAGGCGTCGGGCAGGGCCTCGACGATGTCCGGCAGGAGCTCCATCCGCTTGTGGTGCTGGAGGAGCGCCAGGAAGCGGGAGGCCTTCGGGCCGGTGCCGGAGCGGGACAGGACTTCGCCGAGGATGGCGTCCCGCTTCCGGGCGTTGACGAAGGGACTGACGAGCGCCCGCCGCAGGTCGTCGTGGGAGAGCAGGAGACCTCCAGGAACGCGTGGACCTCGGCGCCCACGGACGCGTACTCCCGGTCGTCCTCGAGGGCGCCCGCCAGGCCGTCGGCGTATTTTCTAACGAGGGCCAGGTTTTTCATGCAGCTTGGACAGCCTGTCGATGGATTTGTCGATGAGGGCGGCCTGGATCTCGGGGGTCAGGCGATCCCGGATCCTCTCGCGGGCGATGTCGGTGGCCCGGGCGGCGGCGTAGGCCTTGAGCTCGCCGACGCTCCGCCGGAGCTGTTCGTCGAGCTCCTGGCGGGTGAACTTCTTGAGGCGGGCGGCCTCATCGACGGCGGCGCGCGAGATGCGGGCGGCTTCGCGCTTCCCCGCCTCTTCCGCCTTGGCTTTGAGCTCGCTGATCTCTCCCCCGAGGCCGGCCAGCCCGTTCCGCGATCCCGCGGCCTTGGACTCGGCCTCGGTCCGGCCCGCTTCGGCCAGGCGAATGGACTCGCCGACGTCGACGGTCCGTTTCACGAGCAGGGCCTTGATCGGCTTGCGCAGGGCGAACGCCAGCCCGCCGAAGAGGAGCACGAAGTTGACGGCCTTGCCGAGGAAGTCCATCCCCGCCGACACTTCGCCGCTCATTCCCCGAGGATCCTCTTCTCGATGGATTCGGCGATCTCCACGGTGCGCTTGTCGAGCTCCTTCTTGAGCGTCTCCATCTCGCGCTGGAGCTCCGCCTTGGCTCTCTCGACCTCGGCCCGGCCCTCGGCCTGGACCTCGCGGACGAGACGGCTCTTGTCCTTGAGCGCTTCGGTCTCGGCGGTCGTGATGATGGCGTCGGCGGCGGCCCGGGCCTCTTTGAGCCCGTCCTCGATGCGCTTCAGGTCGGCCTCATAGGCCTTCCGGGCCTCTTCCGCGGCGGCCTTGTCCCTGGCGATCCGCCCCGCCCGCTCGTCGAGAACGCGCAGGACGGGCTTGAAGAAAAGACGGGTGAGCACGATCACGAGGATCCAAACGACAGCGAAGACGACTAAAGCCGTGGCGTTTATCGACAGCATCAGGCGACTTTCCCAGGCGGAAAAGTAAAGGAAATTTTAGCACGAACGAAGTTTGACTTCAAGATTGGTGCCAAAACCGCTCAACGGTCGGCCAGGCTCATGATCTCACGGCTTGCTTCCCGGTGCGTCGGCGGTCGGCTTGTGAAGGCGGCCCGTATTTCAGCCGGGTTTCCCGGACTTGAAGGACCGAGCTGAAACGCCTGGCCATTTCGGCGGAAAGCGCCCGCCGGCCGCGTTCGTAGTCAGAGACCATGTTCTGCCGGATTTCGAGCTTATCGGCCAGCTGCTCCTGGGTCAATCCTGCCTTCAACCGGGCGCCGGCCAGGAGATTCCCGACCCGGTTCTTTTCCATCTCCTTCCAGAATTCGGTCTCTTCGACAGGAATCGACGCGTCGGCGTCATCCATGGCCAGGACCGTGACCTCGTATTTCTTCCGGAGCCAATCGACGATCTCCCCCGGGCGGTCGCCCTGGATCGACAACTCAGTACGGGGCTTTTTCACGACTGCCAACATAATACACCTCGATAATGATCTCGCCCTGGCGATGCGCCCAACAGGCAACATAGCGATAAGTCAGATGACAGTGGTATCGGTCATCGCCAAGGGACGAGAAATTTCGCCAGGCCGGTTGGATCGGGCCCGAGTCCTGCAGGTTCGTGACGAGCAAATATAGAAGTTGTCGAACGTTCTCAGGCAGCTTGGCAAGATCGCGCTCCGTTTTTCTCCTGATCCTGACCTGGTAAGTCATCCGGTTATAATATAACCATTCGCGGCATCCCGGTCAAGTTATGTCTGTGGATGGACCGGGGACTCCGGGCAACCCGGTCAAGATCAGGTTGGTTAATCTGCTTGGGCGGGCGGCGCTCGAAGCTTCTTGACATTGGCTCACCGCTTGCCTATCCTCAAGCCGAGGGTAGGAATTTGATGGGCGCTTTCCAAAGCGGCGTCTTTTGTATTCGGCCTACCTACCTACCTACCTACCTACCTACCTACCTAACCCCTGCCCGAACGGTAGGCCCAAGAGCATTCCCAATTCACCACACCTGCTTTCGTTTCGGCACTTTTTTGGAAAGGGTCGCACTCCGCAATGGTTCTCTCTTGATTTATCTCGGACGAGGAGGAGAGATGTCCAAGATCACCAAGTCCCTTGTGGCTGTATCCATGATCCTGACGCTCTTGAGCTTCTGTCCCCAAATCTCTGCCCAAAGCGGCATCTATGACCGCATCGGTATCGTTCCTGGCCACGGCTCTCACGGGTCCCTGCCTGAAGAAAATATTGACCTCTTTACTGGGAACGTTATCCTTCGGTACAGGGACGTCTACCTTCCGGGTCCTTATGGGCTTGATGTCGAGGTCTGGCGTGTCTATAATTCTAAAATTCTGACAGACTGGCAGCCTGGACAGCAACCGGCGGTTCAGGCTTATCATCAATCCTGGGTCGGTATGGGTTGGACGATGCATATGGGCATGGTCCATGCCTATTCCTCGAGCGCCCCGGTGATCGAATTCCCGGACGGCCGGCTCGAGCGGGCTTATCCCAACAACTGCCAACTCGGAGCGAACATCTATATGACCCGGGATTTCCTGAAATACGATAAGACCTATGTCTATCCCACCACCTACCCCAAGGTCTATTTCAAAGATGGGGTTGTATGGACCCTCGGCCTGACGGCCACGATCACGAGGGCCGATGGAACGACCGACCCGGTCCGGCTGGTGACGAAAATCGATAGTTCCTTCGGCCAATCGATCACTGTCGAATACAACACCATTGTCGCGGGCCAGTATCCGACACTTAAGAAGATCACTGATGCCTTTGGACGGATAATCACCTTTACTTCAAGCGGAACCCCGAGGAAACTTACCCAAATATCCTATACGGTGACCCGCCAGTACGCGCAATCCCAAGTGAGGAGGCTTTATTACTCCGTGGGGGCGTTCGGGGACGGGAGCGGATACACGCGGCTCAATAGCTTTCAGCCACCGGAAATAGCCCCGGTCCAGTTCGAATATGAGAACGGGGATTCGGATCATTACGAACTCAAGAAAATGACAACGAGTTTCGGCGGAACCCTTGAGTACTCAATTAACGACCACATGTTCTACAGCGGCGCGACCCAGCTGAATTCAAGGGTCATGACGCAAAAAAGGATAAAGTTCACCACGGATCCCGCCGAAGTACCCAGCACTTGGAATTTTGTCTATCCCGATTACAATGGGGTGCTTACGGGTACCGTCAATGTCGACGGCCCCGTCTTTGATACAAGCGTATCCTACAATGCTTATGATGTCGTCAACCCCTGGAAACAAGGCCTGATCCAAGCGCTTGGCTACGGAGACGGCAGCTATCAGGAAAGCTTTGAATGGACCTCACATGAGATTTCGAGCCAGGTCTTTGCGCCGCTCCCAGCCTCAGTCCTCAGGCACAAACAAGGCGGCGCGATCTTCAAGGAAGAAACCCTTTACGAAATTCCCAATTATACGAAATACGGCCTCCCATCGAGAGTCCTAAACTATATCGGCGGCAGCGAGACTCCCCTGAATTATCGGACGATCTTTTACTATTTCGCGGGGCGTCCGAACTGGGAGCTGCGCTATATGCTCGCCTACCCCTGTAACGAGTCTCAATTCAGCGGGAGCGGAATGAAGCTTAAAGAGAAGATAACATCATACTATGATGATATGGATACGTGGAAATGGGGCGCAATCCAGAAGATCAGCATCTGGAAAGGAGATTCATCTTATGCGGATTGGACGCATTCTTTGGCGCTTGATACTCAAGGGAAGAGAATTCAGGTCTTCATTACAGGACCGCTCCCCGGAGGGGGGGCAAGAACCGAGGTGGTATATTCATATGGACTCGAAGAGCAACTGAAGAAAGGGGACGTCGGAAGCGTTGTAAGGACGATTTCCCCATACGATAGTGCCATAAGCCGCGAATCTTTCCCGACGGGCGGCGTGCTCGACTATACGTATGATCTCCTTGGCCGAGTCCTCACCGTCGACTGGCCCACCGGCCGATACGATGAATCGATCACTTGGCCGGCCGGCGAGAACAGGTCGATATCAATCAGAGGCGCGACGGGAAACCAGCGCATCGTCACGAAATATTGGGACGGGATGGGCCGTGACCTTGGCTCGACCGAGCAGGGGGACGGCACGACGCTATATTTCCTTCGGACGCTCGACGCGGAGGGGCGGCTCATCGCCGAATTCAAAGGATCGACGAGCGACGATGAGGATCACGATTATCACTACTCCTACAACGCGGCAGGCGAGGTGGTCGAGATCACCGATCCCGAAGGCCATACTACGCACATAACGCTTAACGGGACGACCAAAACGGTCGAAGATCCGGAGCATCATTCCACGGTCTTTGAGTATGAGCATCTTCCCGGACTTCCGACCGCGGTGACAGACGCCCAGGGGCATGTCGCGGAATACACGTACGACATCGAGGGCCGCCTCACGGAGGTCGACTACAACGACGGAGCGAGGATTCATTCTTTCGATTATGATCGGAACGACAATCTCGTTTCCGAAACCCATCCGGAAACCGGGCTTATCTCCTACGTCTATAACGACGAGAATTGGCTGACTGCAAAAACCTGGGGCGACACCACCATCAATTATTGCCATAACGGTTATAGCGGTCAGCTTTATCAGGTCTATTGGGGAGAATACCCTGATTTTGAAGAGCAAATCTATTATTTGTATGATGCAGGCAAGCTTTCGCGAGTGTATAGCACCGTCAAAAAGTGGGATAGGGACCAGATTCAGTATGACCAATGCGGCAACGTAGTCCACGAGCGCATCACAATTCCTCCCCTGGCGTCGAAGGATGTTAGGTATGAATATGATGGATTCAATAACCTGAGCAAGACGACCTATCCTGATCTGCATTGGTCGCTGGCCGGCAGCAACGGGTTGGCTATGCCGGAAACTCTCGCATTCGACAGCATCAGCAACTATCTCGTGGGCTCCGCGTCCTACGGGAGCGGAAAGGCTGTGACCGGCTTGGCGTTCACGAGAAACGGGACTCAATTCTCCGCTTCGTATCTCCCGGCGGGGATGCTTTCGGAGACGTCGCTGACAAAGAACGGGGTTGCGCTCTATGAAGCTTCCTACCAATATGACGGCAACGGCAATATCCTGAGCATCGCGAGCGTGGCTCCCTCGCCCTCCATGAACGCCACCTTTGGATATGACTCGCTGAACCGCCTCACTTCGGCGGCATTCAGCTCCGGCCGGGTCGCTAATTTCACCTACACCTATGATGAATACGGCAATATGAGGACGGTCCGGGAGAACGGGATCTCGGTTTTCGATAAGACCTATGATGGAGGGAATAGGATCGTGGGCGATTCCTATGACGCCCGAGGGAATCTCCTATCGGCAATGGGCGAAGACGCATTCTATCATTGGGACAAGATGAATCAGCTGTCCTCTGTCTCGAACACCGCCGGAGAGATTTTGGGGAAATATGTTTATGACGAAAGAGGTCTGAGGCTTGCGGCCATGCCCCCTCTTCCGGACATCGATATCTATCTCGGGCCGCCCGACGAAGAGAATTTGCTTGAAGACGGGATGGAAACAGTGACGCTCGAATGCCCGGTCAATCAGCACGTCGACGCGACATTGACCATACAGAACGGAGGAGACGGGCTTCTCGAGTTGACCGGCTCTCCTAAGGTCGTTAAGAGCGGACCGGATAAGGACCAGTTCACTGTTTTCACCGAGCCATCTTCGCCGATCGCACCTTCAGGGACAACCTCTTTTGTCATTCGATTCAGCCCGACCTCGGCGGGCAGGAAAACGGCGGCGATATCGATTGCCAATAATGATCCTGATGAGAACCCGTACGATATCGGGCTGACCGGAAACCTTGAGCCCCCGGAAATCAACATTGTAGACGTGCCGGACGGCGGAACCTGGGACTTCGGGTTTGTCCCCGTTGGTCAATCCCAGCAATGGCCCTTCATGATCCAGAACCTCGGCGAGGAGGATCTGCTTTTAAACGGCAGCCCGCGAGTTCAGATCTCAGGCGACGAAATGGGCCAGTTCTTCGTTGAGCAGCAACCGGACGGCGTCGTCCCCGGCTCCGGTTATTCTTTTTTCGTCATCAGGTTCTCACCCATCATGGAAGGCCAGATAACGGCTGAGGTCTCTATCCAAAATAATGATTCGAACGAAAATCCCTATAACTTCACGATTATGGGCACCGGCCAATCCGGACTCGGCCTGAAGCATGAGGAGGAAGGCGGACTCGACCTCATCTTTCCCGACGGAGACGATCTGTTGGTGGCGGGCCAGGCTCGGACCATAACTTGGGCGGGGGCTCCCGCGGCAGAGTTCGTCAAGATTGAATATTCCACGGATAATGGGACGAGCTATATCCCGATTGCTGAGAGGGCGCCGAATAACGGGCGGTTTGAGTGGCTCGTGCCTCAGGATATATCACCGGCCTGCCTGATACGGATCGCAGACGCCGACGGGATACCGGTCTCTCCTCGGGCCTATGCGATTGAGTTCGATCTGAAGACATTGCCGCCGGCCAGCACGGAAGACGCCGAGATGCGCTTATCCGTTCGCGTCGCCATCCCCAGCCTAGACGGGAAGACCACCCAGGCGACGGATTTTGTCGTTTCCCTTAGGGAGCCGAGCTCCTCCGATGTTGAGGATCCGGCGGGCTCCCCGCTCGAGGGGACGCCTTCTCTCGGATGGCGCCACTTTCAAGCCGTCCTGGACTTGGATAGAGGGCTTGGCTCGATATCGATTGACGATGTGCCCCTTCTAGCGGATGTGCCAATAGTCCAGATGCCGATTCCTTCCGATAGGCCGGAACTTGACCTGACCCCCGTGGATGGAAATCCGGTCAAGATCTGGCTGGATAATCTGCGGATAAGTTATGAAGACCGGACTCCGGCGCTGAAGAGCGACGGCCAATTGATCACGGACCGGCCCGTCATCCGTGACGGGTTCGAGCGTTATCAGGCAGCGGCTTTTCCGGAAGCCGGAGGCTGGACGCTTGGCTTTCCGATTCTTGAGCCTGGCGATGTGAGCACGGCCAGCTCCGAAGAGGACGCTTCAGTCAAGCAGACCTACGACCAGGGCGTCATCCTCCCGATCGGCACCGTGGGAGAGATCGATGAGGAGGAATACTCATCTCCCCTGGGATCATTCAGGATCGAGCTGGCCGGACAGGCGCCCTCTCCGGTCGTCAAGAAGTTCGCCATGCCGCAAAGGCTCCCTTACGATGTGAGCGCGGGGAATTTCTCGATCGCAGCCGAAGATAGGGAGCTCGCCGAGCTCATGGACCGGTTGGTCGAAGAGCGGATTCAGCCCAGATCAGAAGATGAAGGCAGCGCGGCGGGGAATCCCCAGGGCTTGTCGGGAGCACCCGGTCAAATGGTCCCGGGAGCCGTTTCCGGCGGCTCCGGCTCGATGATGACGACACTTTCGGTCCCCCGCACAGGGAGCTACTATATCTATTCCTTTGACGGGCGGCTCCTGGCGGAATACGATATTTACGGAACCTGCCTCAAGGATTATATCTACATGGGCAGCCGCCTCGTCGCCGAATACGTCCCGGCCACGGGGGAGTATTTCTACTATATGCAGGACCAGATCGGCTCGACCCGCGTCGTTACGAACGATTCAGGAACGGTCGTTTATGCCGAGGCCCATGATCCCTATGGGGGGATTCAGAAGACCTGGGTGAACACGTTTGATCCGAAGCGGAAGTTCTCGGACAAAGAACGGGACGGAGAAACGGGGCTGGATTATTTCGGGGCGAGGTTCTTTAATAGCACCAGATATCGGTGGTTATCAGTCGATCCTGTACTTAGTACTGAGCGTGCTATGGCAAACTCACAGGCGTGGAATCTTTATTCTTACTGCAGAAACAACCCGTTATCATTCTATGATCCTGACGGAAGGGTCGTAATATGCCAAAATAGGGAAGCATTTGAGTTATTAAAGGCTTCTATCTGCGACTCCACATTGGCAAGTAAGATCACTTGGAACGAGATTACGGGCGTTGTATCCGTTGAGGATATTAAAACCGATAATATAAATTATAATTGCCTTAAGAGCTTAGTGGCATCCCCGCAGGAGGCAGTTGTTTCCGTTGCGGATCAAACATCATATCTTGACTCTAGCAAAGATTATCAGGAGATCACAACCCCCCTTGGGAACGGATTCAATGCTCTGATCTCCTTTCCCAAGAGCGGGAGGCCTGGTCCTATAGCAGTCAACGCCGCCGAGAAAATATTCATTACCGTGGCTGCGGCGTATTATACAAGCGATCCGGCTTCTGGGGGGAGATCCAATCAGGCAAGGACAATGGCCCATGAACTCTATGGGCACGCATACCTCTATTGTGCTGGCCTTCCCTTCCTCCATGAATTCTTGCCTGGTAACCAGTCTCTGGATCCGAAAGGACCATGCAACATTCATATAGATAGGATTATGCGAATGAGGTACTAGATGAACACTCGCAATATTCTATTGATCATCGCGATTCTGAGCACGCTGGTTCAAGATAGGCATCTGGCAACCGACTCGAGCTCCTTTTCCCTCTTTACTGCCCCTCAGATAGAACTGCAACTTGAAGCGCATAACCGGAAATTCTCAAGAAAGATCAAAACTGCCGATTCAGATACCCGTACCGCACCATCGCGATCTTTCGATGATCCAGGAAGGATTCGCATCGAAACATCCCTCGATGGCTTCGGGATCAGGCCTTTCTGGAGCCAGGCGAATGCTTCATTCAGTATTATCTATCAGTTCGAGATCGGTGAGGATAACCATCCGATGCATATGCTTTTGCTGGCAGGAGATAAGTACATATATCCCAAGTCAGCAGAAGAAGGCCTGGCAAAGTGGACCTTGACCGGACTAGAAAGGTGGAAAAGGTATGTCCTGGTTTTGAATTGGGAGCATGGCTTGGGCTATACATCGATGTCCATTCTGAGCGAGCAGATGAAGTTGTCCATAAAGCTTATCGAGCCTCGATGGATGCCCTAATCCAGTTCTATATTTCGACCCTGAGGGCAGAACCGAAATCGAATTCACTCTGAAGATTACGTTCGCTTCGCACGAGGCTATTATGTCATGGACCAAAAATAGGTCTAGAGGAGGAGGGTTAATCGGTGACTTCAGGGCTGTTGGCAAACCAAGTCAGAATGCAGACGGGACTTGGAGCGTTAAGGTTACCATAACGGCATCTCCGGATTCCTTTGACGGGCGGCTCCTGGCGGAATACGATATTTACGGAACCTGCCTCAAGGATTATATCTACATGGGCAGCCGCCTTGTCGCCGAATAAATCCCGGCTACGGGAGAGAATTTCTACTACATGCAAGACCAGATCGGCTCGACCCGGGTCGTGACGAATGACGCCGGCGCCGTGGTTTATGCCGAAGCCCATGATCCCTATGGGGGAATTCAGAAGACCTGGGTGAATGAGTTTGATCCGAAGCGCAAGTTCTCGGACAAGGAACGGGACGGGGAGACGGGGCTGGATTATTTCGGAGCGAGGTACTATTCGGCGCCGGACAATTCCGAAGGCCGCAGGGGTAGCTACAGATGGCTATCTATTGATCCTGTTTTTAACACCTTTGCAGTCCTTGCCGATCCGCAAGTGTCGAACCTCTACTCCTATTGTCGAAACAATCCCCTGACACTTTATGATCCCGATGGTAGAGTTGTCATATGCAGAGACGCAGCTGCATTTGAGGCCCTGAAGAGGTCTATTGGAGACGATACTCTTGCGCAAAAAATCACTTGGAATCCGGTGACTGGAGAGATATCCGTCGAGGACATCAATACAAATAATGAAAATTATGAAAGCCTGAAGACTCTAGTAGGTTCGGACTCAGTGATACGGGTCATGCTTTCGGATAGCGTTTCCTGCCAAACGCAGGAGGGCAAGAACGTTAGATTCGTCTTTTCTAACAGGATTGACAAAGAAGATCCGGAAGCCGTGAACGGCTTTTTAGGCCTTACAACATACCCTATGGGAGGTAGGCCTGCCACTTATGTTCATGATGGGACGGATATCCGCGTCTATGCTGCTAGGAGACTTCTTAGAGACAGGAAAGCTGAACAAGCAAGGACTCTTGCTGAAGAGTTATATGCTCATGCCTTCCTTTATATTACAGGAAAACCTTTCGAACATGAGCTGGCTGGCAGCGGACCTGTTAATGCTCTTGTCAACAGAATAAGGGAAAGGAAGTACTAAGATGAAGATGTTGCTGGCCGTTCTTCTTTTATTAGGGTCCTACCCGCCTATCCATTGCGTTGTAGCCTGCGCGGAGGAAATCTTATCGGTTACGGACTCAGGCTCAGCGGTTCAAGCGACGATTATTAAAGAAGATAACAATCCTGCTACTGATGCCAATCCCAAATCCAATCAGACCGAAAAGGAATGGAAGTCTTATCTCGAGAATGTTGGGAAAATCAGAATTGATCTTGCGCTGGACGGATTCAAACTCCGCAACATCTTTGTTCAAGGCAATACGGCCTTTAGCATTATCTATCAATTCTATCTTGGCGAGGATTGCCACCCGACTGATATCGATCTCATACTTGGAGAGAAGCAACTGGATAATGATGACGCGGCTAAAGCATGCCTTGCGAAGTGGACCCTATCTGGCTTCCCTCCATATAGCAAATACCTCTTAGTTCTGAAATGGGAACATGTAAAAGGATATACAACATTGACTCTAATTGGGGACCAGATGGACCTTTCGATTAGGCTAAAAACGTTAATCTAGAAGCCTCAAAGGTCCTCCAGGAAGATGGCCAAAAGATGAGCCCTGAATGGAAACTGTAAGAGTTATGTTGGCTTTGGAGTGGTCTTAACCCTCTTTGGTAACCGATTGAGCTCACAGCTCGCTTAGCAGTTCCAGGGGCTAGAGCACTGTGTCCTCGCCGAAGCTGCTACGTTCACTCGTCGAGTCCGCCGCGATTCGAGGTCTGTTAATCGTGATGAGAAACGTCAGTAGCTCTTAAATAAACAGCCGCAGGCGCTTGACCTCGCCGATGAGGAAGAGCGAGCCGGCGATGACGACCGGGAGCGCTCCTTTGCTTTCCAACAATGCCAGCTCGGACGGCCTTGCGGGTGTCGGGCTCGAGGAGGACGCGGCCCTTGAAGGGCGGGGCGGCGGCGAGGAGGTCCTCGGGCGTGGCCGAGCGCTTGTAAGGAACGCGGGTCAGGATGACCGTCGAGGCGACGGGGAAGAGGACGCGGGTCATGGCCCGGAGGTCCTTGTCCTTCATGGCCCCGAAGACGAGGACCACGGGGCGGCCGATGACCTCTTTGATGTGCGCGGCGAGGGCCGTGACGCCTTCGACATTGTGGGCGCCGTCGAGGAGGACGAGCGGCCGGCGGCGGACCGTTTCGAGGCGGCCCTCCCAGCGGGTCTCCCGGACGGCCGCGAGGATCTTGGCCTTTTCGAGGGGCCGCCAGACCCGCGACAGGACCTCCGCGGCGGCGATGGCCACCGCCGC
Organism: Candidatus Aminicenantota bacterium; assembly: GCA_963843505.1. Lineage (GTDB taxonomy): Bacteria > Acidobacteriota > Aminicenantia > Aminicenantales > Saccharicenantaceae > RBG-16-66-30. The sequence continues at coordinate 226,551 of CAWJKR010000009.1, forward strand.
GTTCTCGCCCTGGTGACGGCCGGCGAGGCCGGGCGAGAAGGCGTAGCGCCCGTTCTCCCCGGCGTAGACGAAGCGATATCCGCCGCGGGCCCTTCGGGTCTCGAGCGTCCGGCCGGGGCCGAAGACCTCGGTCAGGGGCGCTTCCCTCTCGCGCGCGACGCGCCGGATCTCGCGCAGGGCCGGCCCGCCTTCGACGCCGCAGACGACCGGGACGGCCGGCTTGATGATGCCCGCCTTTTCGAAGGCGATCTTCCCGAGCGTCGAGCCGAGATGCGTCTCGTGGTCCAGGGCGATCGTGGTGATGACCGAGACGAGGGGGCGCACCACGTTGGTCGCGTCGAACCGCCCGCCCATCCCGACCTCGAGCACGGCGACGTCGACGTCGCGCTCGGCGAACTCGAGGAAAGCGAGGGCGGTCACGACCTCGAAGTAGGTCGGGTGGTAGGCGAGCCTCCCCTCGGCCATGAGCCGGTCGATCACCGACTTCAGCTGGGCGAGGAGCTCCCGGAAGCGCTTCGAGGCGATCTCCCTCCCGTCGACCCGGATCCGCTCCTCGACCCGGACGAGATGGGGCGAGGTGTAGAGCCCCGTTTTGAGGCCGTGGGCCCGCATGATCTCCGCGAGCATGGCCGAGACCGAGCCCTTGCCGTTCGTCCCGGCGACGTGGACGGACAGGAAGCGGTTCTGGGGATTGCCGAGGGCCAGGCAGAGCGTCGAGATATTCTCGAGGCCGAGCTTGATGCCGAAGTGCTGGAGGCGGCCGAGGTAGTCGCGAGACTCCGCGGAGGTCATTGAGGCTTGTTGAGGAAGAGGCGCAGGGCCCGGACGAGATAGGGCTTGAGCGCCTTCCTCTCGACGACGTCGTCGAGCATGCCGTGGCTGAGCAGGAACTCGGAGCGCTGGAAGCCCTTGGGCAGCTTCTCCTTGATCGTCTGCTCGATGACGCGCGGCCCGGCGAACCCGATCAGGGCCTGGGGCTCGGCGACGTTGACGTCCCCGAGCATGGCGAAGCTCGCCGTGGTGCCGCCCGTCGTCGGATCGGCCAGGACGGAGATGAAGGGGATCTTGGCCTCGCCGAGCCGGGCGATGACCGCGCTCGTCTTGGCCATCTGCATGAGCGAGAGCATGCCTTCCTGCATGCTCATGCCGCCGGAGCAGGAGACGATGATGACCGGCCGGCGGTCCTCGAGGGCGCGCTCGCAGGCCCGGACGATCTTCTCGCCGACGACCGAGGCGACGCTGCCGCCCAGAAAACCGAAGTCCATGGCCAGGATATAGACGGGGATGCCGCCGATCGAGCCCCGGGCCGAGACGATGGCCTCGGCCAGCCCCGTCTTGCGCTCGTTATCGACGATCCGGTCGGCGTAGGCCTTGAGGTCGACGAAGTGGAGGGCGTCGACGGAGTGGATGTTGGCGTCGAGGACCTCGTAGGCGCCCTCGTCGAAGAGCATCTGCAGCCGCTCCTCGGCCGAGAGACGGAAGTGGAAGCTGCAGGCCGGGCAGACGGCCAGGTTGTCGAGGATATCCTGCTTGTAAAGGATCCGCTGGCAGTTGTTACAACGGGTCCAGAGGTTTGTCATGGGCGTTGTCCTTTGTGCGCCGGTTTGGCCTCACCCCGCGGCGAGGCGTGCCCGCGGCGGCGGCTCAGGGATTCGATGACCGCGTTCGAATCCGGGAGCTCTTCTTCGAAATCGTCCTCGTCGTGGAGCAGGCGCCTGACGGCGGCGATGAAGGCCTCGGGGTCGAGAGGCTTCTCGAAATACTCGGACGCGCCGAGGGCGTTGAGGGCCTCCTCGCGGTACTTGGGCCCCTTGTAAAGGCTGGTGATGAGGATGACAGGGGTCCGCCCTTGGGTCTCCCGGGAGATCTTCTGGGTCAGGTCGAACCCGTGCAGCTTGGGCAGCATGGCCTCGATGACGACGAGGTCGGGCTTCTCCGCCTGAAAAGCCGCGTATCCGGCCTGGCCGTCGGCGGCGGTGACCGGCCTGAACTTATGCGCTTTCAGCAGCTTGGCTATCTTCTCCAAGCTCTTGGCGTCATAATCGATGATGAGGACCTTCTTGTCGGCCATGGCTCTGGTGCCCAATAATCGTAAGGGAATGCCGGGGGCTTGTCAAACAACAGGCGGGCCTGGCCCGGGGCAGGGGCGATCGGCCGGCGCCCGGACCCTGGACCGGGGGGAGGCCCGGACCCTATCGGAGGGGTCTTTTCCGTCTTTTCAAGGCCAGCGTGCCGGCCACGCTTTAAGGGCGGGCCGAAAAACGCTATGATGGGCCTGCCCCATGTACAGATCCCGCCGCCACGCCCTCGGACAGCACTTCCTGACCAATCCGGGCGTCCTCCGCAAGATCGTCGCCGCCGTCGATCCCAAGCCCGGCGACCTCATCGTCGAGATCGGGGCGGGCAAGGGCGTCCTGACCGCCGCGCTGGCGGAGAAGGCCGGACGGGTCATCGCCGTCGAAAAGGACGAGCGGCTCATCCCGGGGCTTCGCGAGGCCATGCCGGCCAACGTCGAGATCGTCCACGGCGATATCCTGAGGGTCGACCTTCGCGAGATCGTGAAGGACGGCCGGCGCTCCCGCCCTGCGCCTCGTCGGCAATGTCCCCTACTCCATCTCCTCCCCGCTTCTCTTCCGCGTCCTGGACGAGCGCGCGCTCCTCTCGGACTGCGTCTTCCTGCTCCAGAAGGAAGTGGCCGAGCGCGTCACGGCCGGGCCCGGCACGAAGAGCTACGCGCCGCTCGGGATCCTGCTCCAGAACGAGTTCGAGGCCCGCATCGCGTTCACGGTGGCTCCCGGGTCCTTCTCGCCGCCGCCCAAGGTCCAATCGGCCCTGCTGACGCTCCGCCGGCGGCCCTCCCCTCTCCATCCCGGCGCCTCGGAAGAGCCTTACCGCGCGTTTCTCCGGGCCGCCTTCGCCGAGCGGCGCAAGATGCTCTGGAAGAACCTCTCCCGCCGCGCCACCCCGGCCGCCCTCGAGGCCGCATATGGTTCGCTGGGCCTCGCCCGCAGCGCCCGGGCCGAGGAGCTTTCGCCCGACGCGTTATTCGCCCTCTATCGGGGGCTGTGCTCTTGATGGTCGCTTGATGGTCACGGGTTGACTTTGAGCCGGCCCCCGGCTATCCTCGGTCCGGCTTGACTCGGAGGGGCACATGACGGACGACTGGGCGGCGGCGAAGGCCCGCCGGGCCGCTCGGCGGACCCTGGCGGCAACGGCGGCTTCCTTGGGTGTCGTCCTCTTCGTCTTCGCCAGCCAAAGCCGGTGGGTCAGGAATGTCTTCAAGGGGCCGTTCGAGATCTCCGCGGCCGAGCTCTCGACGATCAAAGGGATCTGGAATTCGCCGGTCTACTTCGTCCGCGTGACCGGCACGGATCCCGTCGACATGGGAGTCGTCCTTTGGACCGTCGAAACAAAGAACGACGTCGAGGTCAGGCGTTCGGTCACGTCCGAATACTATTCCCTGGTCGTCGGGGACAAGCGCCTGATCGTCGAAACGGCAGAGCTCGGGTCCGTCCGGGAGCCGGTCGTCATCGGGGCCCTGACCGCGTTCCCCCTGGGCCTGCGCTCGCGGCTTGAAGGGGAGCTCGGCCGCGCGGCTCTGCGCCGGGACTACTATCCCTTTTACCTCAAGGCAGGCTCCATCAGAGGCCAGGTCTTCTGGTTCATCGGCGCGGCCGTGCTCATCGTGGGCGCTCTCTTTTTGCTCGTCCGGCCCAGGATGAAGATCCTGACCTCGCCCGACGAGAATCCCCTGATGAACAAGATCAAGATCTGGGGAAGTCCCGCTCAGGTCTCCTCGGACTTGGAACGGGAGTGGCGCATGCCCGCGGACCTGAAGCTCAGGTCTTGGCGGATCACCACGAGCTTCCTGATCCGGTCCGGGCCCTTCGACTTCGACGTTTTCCGGTTCGAGGACATCCTCTGGGCCTACGGGATGGTCACGCGCCATTGGACCTATTTTATCCCGATCGGGAGCACGTACAAGGCGCACCTCGTCTTTTCGAACGGCAAGGCCGCCGTTCGCGGCCGCCGGAAGGCCGTCGAGAAGCTGCTCGCCCTGGCGGCCGAGCGCGCGCCCTGGGCCATCGTCGGGTTCTCGCCGGAGACCCGGGCCCAGTTCCGCAAGGACCCCCGGGCCTTCCGGGAACGGATCGAAGAAGCCAAAAAGGAACATCGGCGGCGCTAAAGGCGGCGACCGCCGCGAATGTGCTATAATCCCGCCGTGAAAAAGAGGAAGAAGTCCGCCGGGAACGGCACGGAACGGGAAGAACGGCAAGGCCGCCGCGAAGAAGAGCGCCCTGGCCGTCGAGATCACCGGCGTCATCCTCATCTTCCTGGCCCTGTTCGCCCTCATCAGCGTCATCAGCTACGACTCCAAGGACCCCTCGTTCGCCAACGTCCCCCCCGCGGGATACAACGTCCGCAATTTCGCCGGCAGCGCCGGCGCCTATTTCTCCCAGGCCATGCTCTGGTTCCTGGGCCTGGCCGCGTTCTTCCTGCCCTTCGTCCTGGGCTACGCGGCGCTCCGCGCGGTCCTCCGCGGCAGCTCCGCCCACCTGCTCAAGCGGCTGGGCACGATCACGCTGGGCCTGGTCATCGTCTGCCCGCTCCTGGCCCTGGTCTTCGAGGCCTTCCCCTTCCGCGGCAGCAGCGTGCCGGCCGGCGGCATCATCGGCGAGCTCCTTCTCGACCTTCCTCGTGCGCTACCTCAGCACCGTCGGCTCGTTCGTCTTCCTCCTCGCCGCGCTGGCCGCGTTCCTCCTCTTCTCGACGCGCTGGTCTCTCGCCAAAAGCCTCCGCTTCGCCAAGGGGGCCTTCGATTCGACGGCCTCGGAGGTCCGCATCCGGGTCACGGACTATCAGAAGGCCAAGGCCAAGGACAAGATGCGGGAGAAGGTCCAGCAGAAATACGCCCCGCCCGCCGCCGAGCCGGCCGGGCCGGACCCCAAGGACGAGCGGGCGGCCCGCAAGGCCGAGAAGGAGGCCGAACGGGAGCGCGAGCGCGAGCGGCGGCGCCTCGAAAAAGAGGCCCGCAAGCCGCTCAAGGGCCCGCCGCCTCCTCCGCCCAAGCCCGTCGCGCCGCCCAAGCCGGAGCCGCTCCTCTTCCCCGACCTCGGCCGGAAGGGCGACTACCAGTATCCGCCGTTCACGCTCCTCGAGCCCGGCAAGCCGGCCGAGAAGGTCAACCAGAGCGAGCTCTTCGACAAGAAGCGGCGGATCGAGGAGAAGCTCAAGGAATTCGGCATCGAGGGCGAGGTCCGCGAGTATCACCCCGGGCCGATCATCACGACCTACGAGTACTTCCCGGCGCCGGGGATCAAGGTGGCCCAGGTCGCCAACCTGACCGAGGACCTGGCCCTGGCCCTCGAGACCGAGTCCGTCCGCATCCAGCGCATCCCGGGCAAGTCGTCGCTCGGCATCGAGATCCCCAACGACAAGCGCGAGATCATCAAGCTCCGCGACATCATCGAATCGGAGAAGTTCCAGAGCTCGCCCTCCAAGCTGACCTTCGCCCTGGGCAAGGACGTCCACGGCGGCGTGATGGTCACCGACCTCGCCGTCATGCCCCACCTCCTCATCGCCGGCTCGACGGGGACCGGGAAGAGCGTCGCCCTCAACGCCCTCATCGCCAGCCTCATGTACAAGGCGACGCCGGAAGAGGTCAAGATCGTCCTCATCGACCCCAAGCGGCTCGAGTTCACGCTCTACGAGGACGTGCCGCACCTCCTCTGCCCGGTCATCAACGACCCCAAGAAGGCCCACATCGTCCTCATGGACATCGTCCGCAAGATGGAGGAGCGCTACAAGAAGCTCCAGGGCGTCAAGGTCCGGAACATCGACCAGTACAACACCCAGATGCGGCAGCTCCTGGCCGAGAAGAAGGGCCATCTCACCGACGAGGAGAAGGAGAAGATCGCGCCGCTCCCGTACATCGTCATCATCATCGACGAGCTGGCCGAGCTGATGATGGTCGGGGCCCAGGAGGTCGAGTTCTTCATCGGCCGGCTGGCCCAGCTGGCCCGGGCCGTCGGCATCCACCTGGTCATGGCCACGCAGCGGCCGTCGATCGACGTCATCACCGGGACGATCAAGAACAACTTCTCCTGCCGCATCGCCTTCCGCGTCCCGTCCAAGGTCGACTCGCGCATCATCATCGACACGATCGGCGCCGACAAGCTCCTGGGCATGGGCGACATGCTCTTCCTGCCGCCCAATTTCCCGCGGCTCGTCCGGCTCCACTGCTCGTTCATCTCCATCCCCGAGGTCCGGCGCCTCGTCAAGCACGTCAAGAGCCAGGGCACGCCGACCTACGACACGCGCATCCTCAACGTCGTCCGGGGCGAGGTCGACCACGCCATGGGCGACGACGAGGGCGAGAAGGACGAGCTCTACGACAAGGCCGTCGAGACCGTGCTCACGAGCGGCCAGGCCTCGGCCTCCCACCTCCAGCGCCGGCTCAGGCTCGGCTACGCCCGGGCGGCCCGGATCATCGACCAGATGGAGAACGAGGGCCTCATCGGGCCCCGGAGAGGGAGCAAGCCGCGGGAGATCCTCGTCGACCGCAAGGAGTTCTTCAAGGACAAGGTCCGGGCCAGGGCCGCCGGCCCCGAGCGCGACCGCGAGGATTGAGCCCCGCCTCCCGCCGGCCTTGCGGAAGGACCGGCCTGCCGTTATAATGAGCCGAATGAAAAAAGCGCCGCCCGAAGACGCCGTTCTCCAGTACCGGCCGGTCATCTCCTTCCGCGTCCGCAAGGCCCTCGGCAGCTCCAACCCCGACTGGGAGGACGTGGTCAACGAGATCCTGACCCAGGCCGTGGCCAAGATCAAGAGCGGCGAGTTCCGCGGCGACTCCTCGATCGGGACGTTCCTCTACACCATCACCAGCCGCCGGATCATCGATTACATCCGCCAGAAGACGCGCGTCCTCAAGCACGCCCCCGAGCCGGCCCCCTACCCCGACCCCCACGACGAGATGGAGCGCAGCGAGAGGGCCAAGCAGGTCGAGCAGGTCGTCAACGGGCTCAAGCCCAAGTTCCGGGACGTCCTCTACCTCTACTATTACAAGGAGCTGTCCCGGGAGGAAGTGGCCCGGACCCTGGACATTTCGCCCCGCCGGGTCTCCGAGCGCGTCAACTACGCCCTCAAGCTCATCCAGAAGGCCGTCAGGAAATAAGGGGGGGCGTTGTCCGTTCTATCCCGCGCTCGAGCGACTAAAACCGTGAGCCCCCCTGAGGCTGCGGACATGAAAAAGCACGGCCACTACGAGCACCTGATCGATGACTACCTCCTCGGCAAGCTCAAGCCCGAGGACCAGGCCGAGTTCGAAGAGCACTACTTCATCTGTCCGCACTGCTTCGCCAAGCTCGACCAGCAGAGCGAGATCGTCCAGATCCTGAAAAAGGAAGGGGTCCTCGAGACGGCGGGGGGAGCCTGCGAGCACGCCGGGCCGCGGCCGTCCCGTGGCGCCGCCTCCGGGCCCGGCTCCGCCGCCGCTAGCGCGAATTCACGTCCTCGAACTCAGTCCTCGATCGGCCGGTCGTCCGCCGGGGCGGCCAGCCGCCCCTCGCGTCTGCTCCTCGAATCCCAGGCAGCACATCAGCCGTCCGCAGAGCCCCGAGATCTTGGTCGGGTTGATGACGATCTGCTGCTTGCGGGCCTTCTGGATGGTCACCGGCTCGAACGTCGTCATGAAGCTCGAGCAGCACAGGCAGCGGCCGCAGACGCCGAGGCCGCCGATCATCTTGGCCTCGTCGCGGACGCCGACCTGGCGCATCTCGATGCGCATCCGCAGCTCCTTGGCCAGGTCCTTGACCAGCTGGCGGAAGTCGATCCGGCCGTCGGCCGTGTAGTAGAAGATGCCCTTCTTCTCGCTGAAGAAGTAGCGGACCGCGACGAGCTTCATGGGCAGGGCGTGGGCGGCGATCCTCTGCTGGCAGAGGTCGTAGGCCCGCGCCTCGCGCTCGCGGAGCCACTCGAACTTGCCGGACGTCCTCGGGCGTCGCCTTGCGGATGACCGGGACGGCCAGCCGGGCGGCCTTGGGATTGTGGCAGAAGCTCGACGTCTCGTCGATGACGACGGCGAGGTCGCCGCCGAGCTCGGACTCGATGATGCAGCGGTCGCCGACGTGAAGGGCCAGGTCGCCGGGCCGGACCCGGACGAAGCGGCCCGAAGTCTCCGATTGGACGCAGATGATGTCAGGCATTTCTGAGCTCCCCGAAATTGGAGAAGAATGTCGTGGCCAGCAGGCCCTTGTTCATGTTCTTGCCGAGCTCGACGAGCAGGAAATCGAGCTCCGCCAGGACGCCCTGGACGCGGCGCGGGCTCCAGGACGGGGCGGCCTCGCGAAGCCGCCCTTCGAAGTCCGGGTTGAGGAGGAGCGCCGGGTCGCCGCCGCTGCGGACGAGCAGGATGTCGCGGACGAAGGACGCGAAGACCTCCAGGACCCGGCCGAACTCCTCCTGGACGGCCTTGGGCACGGCCCCGAACCGCTCCAGGAACTCGCTCGACCGGTCGGCCGACGAGAGGGCCTCGAAGAGGCCCCAGGCCTCTTCCTTGAGGGCCTGGACCTCGTCCCAGTCGAGCTCCAGGGCGCGCTCCAGGTTGCCCTCGACGAGGAGGGCCAGGATGCGGGCCTGCTCCTTGCTGAAGTCCCGCTCGACCAGGATCTCCTCGATCTCCTCGCGGCCGATGGGCGAGAAGGCGAGCATCCGGCAGCGCGAGCGGATGGTCGGCAGGAGCGTGAAGGGGCTCGGCGTGACCAGGATGACGTGGCTGAAGGCGGGCGGCTCCTCGAGGACCTTGAGCAGGGAGTTGGCCGAATGGTCGTTGAGCTTCTCGGCTTCCTCGATGATGAAGACCCTCCGCTTGCCGATCATCGGCCGGAGGTAGGCCAGCTGCTTGATGAGGTCGGTCTGTTCGACCTTCACCTTCTGGACCTCGGCGGCGATGGTCATGACGTCGGGGTGGGCGCCGTTGTCGATGGCCCGGCACGACGGGCACTCGTCGCACGAGTCCGTGGTCAGAGTCCGGCAGTTGAGCGCCTTGGCCAGGGTCAGGGCCATCTCCATCTTGCCCACGCCTTCGGGGCCGCCGAAGATGAGGGAGTTGGGGACGCGGCCGCGCTCGAGGGCCAGGCGGAGGATCTTCTTGATCCCCGTGTTGCCCGCGACGTCCTTGAAGGCCATGTCCTCAGCCGTCCTTTCGCGCCTGGCGGCGGTCGCCGTCCAGGACGTTCTTGAGGTAGCGCCCCGTGTGGGAGCGGGCCCCGGCCGCGGCGACCTCTTCCGGGGTCCCCTGGGCCACGATGCGGCCGCCCTCCTCCCCGCCTTCCGGGCCGAGGTCGATAATATAGTCGCAATATTTGATGACTTCAAGGTTGTGCTCGATGATGACGACCGTGTTGCCGAGCGAGGCCAGCTCGGACAGGACCTCGAGGAGCTTGCGGACGTCGTCGAAGTGGAGGCCGGTCGTCGGCTCGTCGAGGAGATAGAGGGTCCGGCCGGTGGCCCGACGGCCGAGCTCCTTCGTCAGCTTGATGCGCTGGGCCTCGCCCCCGGACAGCGTGGGCGCGGGCTGGCCGAGGCGGATGTAGCCGAGCCCGACCCGCTTCAGGGTGGCCAGCTTACGCTTGAGCTGCGGGTAGGCCTTGAGGAGCTCGTAGGCGTCGTCGACGGTCATGGCCAGGTAGTCGGCGATCGTCTTGCCCTTGTAGGCGACGGCCAGCGTCTCCTTGTTGTAGCGCTTCCCGTCGCAGCGGTCGCAGGTGACGAAGACGTCGGGCAGGAAGTGCATCTCGATCTTCTTGACGCCGGCGCCCTCGCAGTCCTCGCAGCGGCCGCCCGCGACGTTGAAGCTGAAGCGGCCCGAGCCGTAGCCGCGCGCCCGGGCCTCGGGCGTCCGGGCCATGAGGTCGCGCAGGGCCGTGAACAGCCCCGTGTAGGTCGCGGGATTGGAGCGCGGCGTCCGGCCGATGGGCTTCTGGTCGACGGCGACGACCTTGTCGAGCCCGTCGATGCCCTCCATCCGGTCGTAGGCGCCGACGAGCTGGCGGGCCTTGTGGAGCCTGTTCTCGAGGGCCTTGAAGAGGATGTCGTAGACGAGGGTGCTCTTGCCCGAGCCCGAGACCCCGGTCACGGCGGTCATCGCCGCGAGCGGGATGCGGACGTCGATGCCCTTCAGGTTGTGCTCGCGGGCCTTGCGGATGACGAGCCAGCCGGCCGGCTTGCGGCGCACGGACGGGACGGGCACGGACTTCTCGCCCCGCAGGTACTGGGCCGTCAGGGAATCGGGCGATTCGAGGATGGCCGCGAGCGGGCCCTCGGCGACCTTGAAGCCGCCGGTCTCGCCGGCGCCGGGGCCGAGGTCGAGGAGATAATCGGCGGCCCGGATGGTCTGCTCGTCGTGCTCGACGACGATGATCGAGTTGCCGTCGTCGCGGAGGCTGCGGAGGAGCGAGATGAGGCGGCCGTTGTCCCGCTGGTGGAGGCCGATCGTCGGCTCGTCGAGGACGTAGAGGACGCCGCGGAGGCGCGACCCGACCTGGGCCGCCAGCCGGACGCGCTGGGCCTCGCCGCCGGAGAGGGACGCGGTCGTGCGGTTGAGCTGGAGATAGGACATGCCCAGCTCCTCCATGACGGCCAGGCGGGAGGAGATCTCCTTGAGGATCCGG
>CAWJKR010000010.1:0-284325 GCA_963843505.1 Candidatus Aminicenantota bacterium
GACCGGGGGCCCCCTCAAACAGGCCCAGGACCAGAACGGCCGCTATCTGCTCTCGCTTTCCCGGACCGGATGATGGCCTTCCTCCGCCAGGCCGCCGGCCTCGAGCCCAAGGCCGAAGGCTACGGCGGCTGGGACGGGGCCAACCGCCAGCTGACCGGCCACATCGCCGGCCATTATCTCTCTGGGGTGAGCCTGATGTTCGCCGCGACGGGCGACACGCGGTTCAAGGAGCGGGCCGACTATCTTGTGGCCGAGCTCAAGGCCGTTCAGGACAAGCACGGCGACGGGTACATCGGCGCCCAGGCCGACCGCAACGGCGTGCCGGGTAAAACGCTCTATGCCCAACTCGCCGCCGGCGACATCCGATCGTCCGGCTTTGATCTGAACGGGATGTGGTCGCCGTGGTACGTCCAGCACAAGATCTTCGCCGGGCTCCGCGACGCCTACCGCTTCACGGGGAGCCGCGCCGCCCTCGAGGTCGAGGCCCGGTTCGCGGCCTGGGCCGAAAGCGTCCTGGCCGGGCTCGACGACGCGCAGATCCAGAAGATGCTGGGGACCGAATTCGGCGGCATGAACGAGGTCCTCGTCGATCTCTGCGCCGATACCGGCGACAAGCGCTGGCTGGCCCTCGCCGACCGCTTCGAGCACCGGGCCATCGTCGAGCCCCTGGCCCGCGGCGAGGACATCCTCCGGGGCAAGCACGGCAACACGCTGGTGCCGAAGCTCCTGGGATCGCTCGAGCGCTACGTCACCACGGGCGACCGGGCCGAAGGCGCCGCGGCGACGTTCTTCTGGGACCGGGTGGCCCTCCACCACAGCTTCGCCACGGGCGGTCACGGCCGCAACGAGTACTTCGGCGAGCCCGACCGGTTCGAGGCCATGATCGAAGGCCGGACGGCCGAGACCTGCAACGTCTACAACATGATCAAGATGTCGCGGGCGCTCTTCGCCCTCGACCCGCAGATGCGCTACGCCGATTTCCACGAGCGGGCCCTCTTCAACCACATCCTCGGATCTATGGACCCCGCCGACGGCGCGACTTGCTACATGGTCCCGGTGGGCCAGGGCGTCGTCCGCGAATACCAGGACATGGACGAGGATTTCACCTGTTGCGTCGGCTCGGGCATGGAGAGCCACGCCTTGCACGGCTACGGCGTCTATTACGAGTCCGGGGACACGCTTTGGGTGAACCTCTACGCGCCTTCGACGGCGGTCTGGGACCAGGCGGGCGTCCGCCTGTCGATGTCGACGTCCTTTCCCGAGGGGGACGCGGCCGCGCTGACGATCGAGACGAAGACACGGCGCCGCTTCACGATCGCCCTCCGCCGGCCCTTCTGGGCGGGAGACGGGTTCACCGTCAAGGTCAACGGCAAGATGGTGAAGGAATACGGGCCCGCGGGATCCTATGTCCGCCTCAGCCGGAAATGGAAGACCGGGGACAAGGTGGAGCTGACGCTGCCCAAGGCCCTTCGCCTGGAACCCCTTCCCGGCGCTCCCGGCAAGGCAGCGATCATGTGGGGGCCCCTCGTTCTGGCCGGCGACCTCGGCGCCATCCCGAAGAGACAGCCCCGCGACGAGGCCGTCGCCACGGCCGCGACGGCCGCGCAATGGCCGGTGACGCCCGTCCTCGTGACCGCGGAGTCGTCGGTCGGGGATTGGGTCAAGCCCCTGTCGGACAAACCGGGCGTCTTCCGGACCGCCGGCGCCGGCCGCGACCGGGACGTCGAGCTCGTCCCGTTCTACCGGCTCCACCGCCGCGTCTACGCCGCTTATTGGGACGTCCTGACGCCGGCGGAATGGGCGGACCGGGCGGCGGCGATCAAGGCGGCCGAAGAGGCCCGCCGGAAGCTCGAAGCGGCCACCGTGGCCTTCGTCCAGCCGGGCCAGATGCAGGCCGAGCGGGACTTCAACCAGCAAGGCGGGAAGACCTCGCCCGTCCAGTTCCGCGGCCGGTACGGCCGCCGGGCGGCGGATTGGTTCTCCTTCGACCTGCCGGTCGATCCTTCGGGCCCGCTCACGCTTCTCGTCACCTACGGCACCGACGAGAGGGCCGACCGGGCCTTCGCCGTCCTCGTCGACGGCAAGAAGATCGGGGAGCAGAGGATCGCCCGCCGGAGCCCCCAAGAGAAGGAGCGGTTCTTCGACGTCGCTTACCCCATCCCGGGCGAATCGGTCGCCGGCAAAGCGAAGGTCACGGTCCGGTTCGAAGCGATGGAGGGACTCGAAACGGGGACGGTCTACGGCATCCGCATCGTCAAGGCCGCCTTATGAATCAAGATCATCCTGCCCAGCGCATCTGGGAGATCGACTTCCTGCGCGGCGTGGCCATCATCCTGGTCATCGGCTACCACCTGCTCTACGACATCGGCGATTACGTCGGTATTCCGCGTTTCCTGGGGTGGTCCACCGATCTTTCGACCGTGGCCTGGACGATCGCCCAGCATTTCTTCGCCGGGCTGTTCGTTCTGCTCTCGGGCACAAGCAGCACCTTGACCCGGAACAACATCCGGCGGGGGCTGCGGTTGCTGGCGGTGGCTCTCGCCGTGACCTTGGTAACCTACCTGATCGCCGTGTGGTTCCACCTCTTCGATCCCTCTGATGCGATCATCTTCGGGATCCTCCACTGCCTGGCTGTGTCGATGCTGCTCTACGGCGCTGTTTTCAAGAACGTCTCGGCGGCGGCGAACGCGCTCTGCGGGGCGATCGTCATCGGGCTGGCCGCCCTCCTGCCGATCCTGAAAGAGGGCCTCCTGATCCGGTCCGATTGGCTGATCCCGCTTGGGCTGCCCAGTCCGTCGTTCTCGTCCCTGGACTATTTCCCCCTTGTCCCCTGGTTCGGGGTCTTCCTGATCGGGGCCGCGCTGGGGAAGACCGTTTACGCCTCCAAGCGCAGCCTCCTGCCCTGGCGCCTGCCGCAAACGTTCGTCAACTTCGCCGGCCGCCACTCCCTGCTGATCTATATCGTGCACCAGCCCCTCATCATGGGCGTCCTTTTTGTCCTCGGCCTGGCCAAGTGAACGGCCCTTCCGGGCTGATCCGGTGACGCGCCCCTTGGCACGAGGCTTGCATCGCCCTTTCCTGCGAAATCTTGAAAGGAGATCGGGCGATGATGAACAAGGTGATCATGTTCGAGCTTCCCGTCGTCAACGTGAAGCGGGCCTCGGCGTTCTACAAGAAGGCCTTCGGCTGGCAGATCAATCCCTGGAACGGATCCTACGGGGTGGTCACCGTCCCCGAGGACAAGAACTGGGTCCCCAAGGAGAAGGGCGCGATCAACGGCGAGATGTACCGTCGCGATTCCAAGGACGAAAAGCCCATGGTCGTCGTCCTCGTGCCGTCGGTCGACAAGGCCCTCGCCGCGGTCAAGCTGGCCGGCGGCAAGGTCGTCCTCGACAAGGAGGCCTACGGCGAATGGGGCTGGTACGCTCGGGTCAAGGACACGGAAGGCAACGTCTTCGGCCTCTGGGAGCACATGAAATAGGCCGCCGGGGCCCGTCCCTCGAGCCGACCAATCCCTTCCGTCAGGACTTTTTTCTCGCCCCGCGGAATTTCCGGACGGCCTGAGGCGCCCGGGGCGGATGTCTCGCGTTTCCCCCTGATGGCGGCCCTCCCGCCGTGGCACATTTCTTGTATCTCAGAGGGCGAGGAGAGCCCATATGGAAGCAAGTTCGCAAGGAAAGACACGTCCGAAAAGACGCGTCCGTCCGGCCCGCCCCGCTCCAGCCGCCATTTGCCAAGGGGGCGCGGGGTGCGTCGAGACCAAACCCAAGCGGGGCGGCCACGCTTTCAAAAAGCGGAGGTCATTTTCCGGAAGCTGAAGGCGAACGATCCCGGTTCGATGAAAGGAGACCGATCATGAGCCTATTGAAACGTTGTGAGTTCGGCATCCTGTGCCTGGTCGGCGCATCGCTTCTGGCGGCCATGCCGGCGCCGGCGAGGCAGACCTCGGGTATGGCCGGGCCCGCCGGTCAGAATGCGGGGCTGGCCTTGACGCTTGAAAGCGTCCAGTCCGTGCTCGGCGCGCCTAAAGACGAAATCTCGGGCGTCGCGGAATTCGGCCTGGGGACAAACGGTGAAGCCGTCATCACCTATCACTACTACGACGTGGACCAGGACAATTACGAGACGGATTTTGCCTCCGAGATCGCGCCGCGGATGCAGCTCCTGTATAAAAAGATCAAAGACCTCGACCGCGTACGCTTCAAGATCAGCATGAACGATCCTTCGACGCCCCTCCTGTGGAAGCCGTTCTCGGAATTCTCCATGGACCGCAAGACCCTCGAGAAGCTCCATTGGACGTGGTTCGTGGCCAGGGACATCCTCGATCAAGTCCTCAAGAACGAGAAGTGACCAAGATCGTCCTCGTCACGGGGGCCACGGGCGGATTGGGACGGGTCGTTGTCCGGCGTCTTCTCGGATCCGGCGCCGACGTGGCGGCGGTCTATAGGGACGAGGCCCGGTTCCGCGATCTCGTCAGCTTCATGGGGGGAGAGAGCGGGTCCCTCAGCGGCTTCCGGGCCGACGTCACTTCGGAGCCCGAGGTGCGAGAGATGGTCGAGGCCGTCGTCCGCCGGTACGGCCGCATCGACGCGCTCCTGAATCTCACCGGGACCTATCGGGGCGGCAAGGACATCGCCGAGACGGATGAAGCCGACTGGGACTTCCTGATGAGGACGAACCTCAAGTCGGCTTTTCTGTGCTCGCGGGCCGTCCTGCCCGTCATGGCGAAGGCCGGCTCCGGACGCATCGTCAACGTCGCCGCCCGCCCGGCCGTCGAGAAGAAAGGCCGGGCAAGATCCGGGGCCTACGCGGTCTCCAAGGCGGGGGTCGTCGTGCTGACCGACGTGATCGCCGAAGAGGGCCGAAGATCGGGGATCACGGCCCATTGCATCGTACCCGGGACGATCGATACGCCGGACAACCGGGCCGCGATGCCCGACGGGGATTTCTCCAAATGGGCCGATCCCGCGGACATCGCCGAGGTCGTGCTCTTCCTCGTCTCCGACGCCGCGTCCATCACGAGCGGCGCGGTCATCCCGGTCTACGGGAAGAGCTGACCCGGCCGCCCGAGGGCTTATCGGCGGGTCGAGTCCGGGGCCTCGTGACCGCGGCGTTGGCCACGATGAGGACCTCGGTGCCGTCGGCGAGGTATTCATAGAGCTCCCGGATGTCCGGATTGAACAGGGAGACGCAGCCGTCGGTCCAATCCTGGTACTCCCGCATGCCCGCCGGGTCGGCGTCCCCAGGGCGCCATCCGGCCCGGAGCGTCGAGGGATCGGCCCGGTGCTTTCGGGCCAGGCTGGCCGTCAGCTCGGGGAACTGCCCATGGAGGAGGATGGCCCCGCCGAGCTTCGTGTCCTGGGGAGGACAGACGCGGGCGGCGAGCTTTTCCAGGATCGCTTCGTGTTCGCCCGGGCCGATGAGCCCCGCGTCGAGGCCCCGGCGGGCGTCGGCGGCGTTCGGATAGGCCAGCCAGAGCCCGAGATAGTACGCCGAGGGCCTGTGGCCGCAGATGAAGTAGGTCCCTTCCGGGGTCTTCTGGTCCCCGAGGCGCTCCTTGGGACCGTGAGCGCGCCAGCCAAGCTGGATCCGGTAGGCCTTGACCATGTGCCGCCCGACCCAGAGCTCGAGGCGGCGCTGGGCCTTGTTGACGAGGATCCGGGCGTTCCGCAGCTTGCCGTCGTGGAGGCGCAGCTTCCGGTCGGCGATGATCCGGGACAGGGGGAGCTCAGGCCCATACAAGGCGGGATCGTAGACGGCGATCGTGGTCCCCCACGTGCCGGGCTTTTCGGACGGCGCGGCGGGGCCGGGCTCGGTGGCCAGCTCCATCGGCCCCGCGGCGCATGACGCCATGATGAATGCGGCCGCGAGGGCTGCCAGCGCGAGGGCCATCTCTCGAAGGGAGGGCTTTTCGCTCATTCCGTGAACTTTCCCCATCTTGATCCACCTGCACGATGCGTGCCAATCGGCGTCGGCTATGGAAACGCCGGCTGAATTCCTATATAATTGATAGAGTTAAACTCCTTGCGGATCAGGAGAGAATCGTCATGAGAACGTTCAGAACGGCGGCGGCCGCTTTCCTGGTATTCGTGACGGTGGCGGCCCTCGCGGCGGCGCAGCCCGCCGGCTCCTGCTGCAATTCCCCGGGCCTCGTGCCGGGCGGCCAGGAGCCCGTCTTCCAGGACCTGCCCAAATCGGGCAAGAAGTGCTGGATCGGCGAGGTCAATTACTTCACCTGGGAATTCGACAAGACGCCCAAGATGGGGATGTCGGTCCTCATCGTCAAGCTCTATGACAAGGACGGCCAGCGGGTCTCCGACCTCACTGTCTCCGGCCGCACCGACATGCCCTCGATGCGCGGCGCCCACGATTCCGGCGAGGTCGCCTTCAAGACGAACAAGGCCGGGGACTACCTGATGCCGGTCAACGTCGTCATGCCCGGCGGCTGGGAGATCCTCCTGACCTTCTCCCGCAACGGCATCGTCATTTTCCGCGGCCGCGTCACCTTCGATGTCTGACGGGGACGGTCCCGGGACGTCTGCCCAAGCGCTGGTTTTCCTCCCGAGGTCACGCCGATGCCGGATGAGGGCCCTGACATGATGCGCTGTTCATGGATCAAGCGGCTCGCCGCCGCGGCCCTGCTCGCCGGCGCGCTCGCCGGCGGCCTGCGGGCCCAGACGACGCTCCTGTATCTCGAGCTCCAGGCGGCGGGCGCGTATTCGACCGCTTCCGGCCGCTTCGAGCTCTTCTCGCTCGCGGCCGAGGAGATCATGCAGAAGCCGAGCCTCGGTTTCGACCTCGTCCATCGGCTCAGCGGCCGGAGCCGGCGACATCGGCGTCCTGGCCGTCCAGGCCCGGCTGGCCTACGACGAGGAGGGCGAGCATAAGCTCCAGCCCCAGCTCTATAACGCCTATTTCCGCCTCAAGACGAGATTCGCCAATATCTGGGCCGGGCACAACCGGCCGGCCCTCGGACTGTCGTCCGTCCTCGACAACCACGCCCTTCTCCTGCCCGACCCGGCCATGCTCGGGTACAGCTTCGACCGGGATTGGGGCGTCGGGCTCGAAAGGGACTTCGCCTGGGGCGGCGCCGCCGCTTCGCTGACCACGGGCAGCGGCATGCCGCTCTATCTCAAGGGCAATTACCTGGCGGCCGCCCGCGTTTTCCAAGGGCGTCCTGGCCCGCGACAATTACAGCGTCGGCATGTCCCTGGCCCACGGGAATATCCTCGACGACGATGGGCTATACGCTCGTCGACCCCGAGCCGTTCGGCTGGACCTCGCTGAGCGTCGACGCGTCCCACGTCTGGCGGAACTTCGAGAACCGGGCGGAGGTCCTTTTCGGCCGCCGCGCCGGAGCCCCGAGTTCCTGTTGTTCTGGCGGTCCGGCCTGTCCCTGCTCGACGAGGGACGGCTCAAGGTCGAGGTCCAGCCGGTCCTCACGAGGCGGGCCGGGGACTGGCATTACCTTCTCGGGTCGGGGCTGACCTATCTCCTGAACGCGGACCTGGCCGGGCGCTTCATGGTCCTTTACGACCGGGAGCGCCGGGACGCGCGGTTCGCCGTTCAGCTCTATTTCTACAAGCGCCTGTGACGGAGGAGGGAAGAGCATGAGAACACGGTCCCGCGGCGGGCTCACGGTCTTCCTGATCTTGGCCGCGCTCGGGCTCGGCCTGGCCGCGGTCGCCCTCTACGCGGCCGTCGGCTGCGACCTCAACGACCCCGACCGCGACGTCAAGCGCCTCTTCCCGGGCTCGACCGGGTTCAAGACGCTCTACGTGTCCATTTCAAAGAAAGGCGGCGACGAGCTTCTGAAAAAGATCGAGGCCCGGCTGGGCGACACGTTCACCGGGCTTTTCGAGACGGCCGACGTCCCCTACACGATGTATGAAGTTTATAAGGGCGCCGATCTCATCGGCTACATCCACGGCGTCAACCAGAAGGGGACCTACGGCGGGCTCCAGGTCTTCCTGGCCCTCGACCTCCAGGGCGTCATCAAGGGCTTCTACTTCCAGAAGCTGACCTCGAAGGCGGGCAAGGCCTTCCGCGATCCCGCCTTCGGCGGCCAGTTCCTCGGGCTCAGCCTGGAGGACTTCTACAAGTACGACGTCGTTTCGGGGAGGGAGGAGCCGCCCGGGCCCGTCAGCCGCATCGAGAACCCCGACCCGGGCTCCGAGAAGGACTTCCGGGCCGCCCTCCGGGCCGTCAAGAAGAACCTCATCCTCGTCGACGAGTTCCTCCTCGGCAACCCCCACCTCAAGTTCTTCAAAGGAAACCCCGCATGAAAAAGCTCTCTGTTTTCGAGGTCGCCTGGAAGAGCCTCCTGCGGAAGAAGACGCGGAGCCTGCTCACGATCCTCGGCATCGCCATGGCCGCCTGGGTCCTGGTCAGCCTCTTCGGCTTCAACCGCGGCTACGAGGCCTCGCTCAACAAGGACATCGACAATCTGGGGTTCCAGATGCTCGTCGTCGCCAAGGGCTGTCCCTACGAGGCGGCGACGCTCATGCTCAAGGGCGGCACGGGCCTGAAGTACATGGACCCGTCCATCGCCGCGGCGGTGGCCGCCGAGCCCGAGGTCGACGGCGTGACGCCCATGCTCATGCAGGTCGTCTTCGACCCCAACAAGGGCGAGAGCGGGGGCATCGCCGCCTTCCTCGGCGTCGACCCGGTCTCGTACCCGAAGCTGAAGAGCGCCCTGCCGTTCAAGGCCGGCGGCTGGTTCAAGGAGCCGGAGGCGGCCGAGGCCGTCTTCGGCTACGAAGTGGCCGAGCTCGAACAGCGCGAGGTCGGCGACCTCTACCTCATCCCCGAGAAGGAGGTCGAGGTCAAGGTCGTGGGCATCCTCGAGCGCACGGGAACGCAGGACGACGGCACGATCTTCCTGCCCCTTCAGGCCGTCCAGAAGATCTTCGGCATGAACGAGCTGACGTCGATCGGCATCAAGGTCAAGAAGGACGCCGACATGAAGGCCTTCGAGGACAAGCTCTACAAGCTCCCCGACGTCCAGGTCGTCAGCCTGAGCCAGGTCAAGACGACCATCATGACCCTCGTCTCGACGGCCCGGGTCATGGTCTTCTCGATCGCCCTCATCGCCATCCTCATCGCCATGATGGGCGTCATCAACACGGTCCTGATGTCGGTCATGGAGAGGCGCCAGGAGATCGGCATCCTCAAGTCCATGGGCGCCCTGGCCGGCGACGTCTTCAAGCTCGTCTGGCTCGAGACGATCATCCTCTGCATCAGCGGCGGCCTCATCGGCACGGGGCTGGCCCTGATCACGGCCCGGCTGACGGACGTCCTGGTCCGCCGCCTGCTGCCGTATTCCCCGAGCGGCGGGCTCGTGGCCATCGACCCGGGCCTCGTCCTGATGACGCTCGGCGTGGTCACGGCCATCGGCCTGGCCAGCGGCGTCTATCCGTCCTGGAAGGCGGCCCGGATGCGGCCCCTCGACACCATCCGCAGCGAGGAGGAGTCGTGAGCGCGCCGGTCCCGCTACGCCATCGAAGCGGAACACCTGACCCGGATCTACCGCCGCGGCCCGGAAGAGATCCCCGCCGTCGACGACGTCTCCCTCGAGATCGAAAAGGGATCGTTCACCTCGATCGTCGGACCGTCCGGATCGGGCAAGACGACCCTCATCAACGTCCTCGGCTGTCTCGACAACCCGACCTCGGGCCGGCTCAGCCTCGGAGGCCGGGTCGTGTTCGAGGGCGGCAAGGGTCTGTCGGAGGCCCGGCTGACCCGCATCCGCCGCGACGTTTACGGCTACATCTTCCAGAAATTCTATCTCGTCTCGACGCTGACCGTGCTCGAGAACGTCGTCCTGCCCTTCACGTTCTTCAAGAAGCCCGGGGCCGAGGAGGACGTCGGACGGGTCCTGAGGCTCCTCGGCCTCGACAAGCGCGCCGACCACCTGCCCGGCCAGCTCTCCGGCGGGGAGATGCAGCGGGTGGCCATCGCCCGCGCGCTCGTGAACAAGCCCGACATCCTTCTCGCCGACGAGCCGACCGGGAACCTCGACACCGCCCGGAGCGAGGAGATCGGCCGCATCCTCCAGGACCTCAACAAGCGCGAGGGACTGACGGTCATCCTCGTCACGCACAATCCCCGGCTGGCCGCGCTGGCCCGGCGGACGGTCGAGCTCCGCGACGGGAAGATCTTCACGGCTTGACACCGGCCGCGGGGAAAACTAGAATCAGGCCACTTTCCCGAAGGAGAGGACGCATGGTCACAACGCTGCCGCAGCTCCTTGTCCATTCGGTGACGTCGTACCCCAAGCCGGATTTCATGCTGTTCAAGAAGGCCGGGGCGTACACGCCTATCTCGTCGGCGGAGTTCGGGGCGAGCGTCAAGCACCTCGCCCTCGGGCTCAGGGCCCTCGGCTTCGAGGCCGGCCAAAAGCTCTGCATCCTGTCCGAGAACAGGCCGGCCTGGACGACGACCGACTTCGCGGCCCTCGCCTGCGGCGGGCTGACCGTGCCCATCTACACGACGCTCGTCTCGGAGCAGGCCCGCTACATCATCGACGATTCGGACGCCACCGTCGTCGTCGTCTCCAACGCCGACCAGTGGAAGAAGATCGAGCCGTTGCGGGCCGGCCTGACCAAGGTCCGGCACTACATCACCTTCGCGGAGGAGGCCCCGGCGGGCGTCCTGACGCTCGCGGCCGTCATGGACCGGGGCCGGGCCGCGGCGGACGCCGAGCCGGGCCTCTTCGACGCGCTCGTGGCCCGGGTCAAGCCCGGCGACGAGGCGACCCTGATATACACGTCGGGAACGACAGGCGTCCCCAAAGGCGTCATCCTGACGCATGACAACCTCATCAGCAACATCAAGACGGCTTCCGACATCGTCGAGTTCTCCTCCGAAGGACACGGTCCTGTCCTTCCTGCCCCTGTCCCACATCCTCGAGCGGATGGTCATGTTCACGTACGTCTACAAGGGCTGCACGGTGGCCTTCGCCGAGAGCGTCGAAGCCGTGGCCCAGAACCTCCTGGAGGTCCGGCCGCACATCATGGTCAGCGTGCCCCGGGTCTTCGAGAAGATCTACACCAAGGTCATGGACCAGGTCCTGAAGAGCCCCGCGCTGCGGCGGAAGATCTTCTTTTGGGCCCTCGGCGTCGGGAAGGCCTACGGCGCCCTGAAGCTCGCCGGGCAAGCCGGTCCCCGGCGGGCTGAAGCTCCGGCGGGCGATCGCGGGGAAGCTCGTCTTCTCCAAGATCATCGCCAAGACGGGCGGCCGGGTCCGCTTCTTCGTCTCCGGCGGCGCGCCGCTGTCGAAGGACATCGCCGAGTTCTTCTACGCCATCGGCCTGGTCATCCTGGAGGGCTACGGTCTGACCGAGACGTCGCCCTTGCTGTCCATCAACACCTTCGAGGCGATCCGGCTGGGCACGGTCGGCAAGCCGGCCCCCGGCATCGACATCAAGATCGCCGCGGACGGCGAGATCCTGGCCCGCGGGCCCAACATCATGAAGGGCTATTACAAGAAGGACGCGGAGACCCGGGAGATCATGGAGGGCGGCTGGTTCCATACGGGCGACATCGGCCATCTCGACGCCGACGGGTTCCTGGTCATCACCGACCGCAAGAAGGACCTTCTCGTCACCTCGGGCGGGAAGAACGTCGCCCCCCAGCCGATCGAGAACCTGCTCAAGTCGAGCCCCTACATCTCCAACGCCGTGGTCATCGGCGACCGCCGGCGCTTCGTCGCGGCCCTGATCGTGCCCGAATACGACAAGCTCAAGGACTACGCCAAGGCCCAGGGGATCCCGTACGCGACGATCGAGGAGCTCTGCCAGGACAAGCGCATCGTCGATCTTCTCAAGGCCGAGGTCGACCGGGCCACGCCGCTCCTGGCGTCCTACGAGCGGGTCAAGAAGATCGCCGTCCTGCCGCGGGATTTCGACATCGAAAAGGGCGAGATCACGCCCTCCCTCAAGGTCCGGCGGGCCAACGTCACGGCCGAATACCAGGCCGCCATCGAGGCCCTGTACAGGGAGGAGCCCGAAGAGGGGCGCGACGACGCGGGGACCGTCGGCTGACGCGGGGGGCGGGGCCTATTCGGAGGCGGGCGGCTCGGCCTTGACGGGCTCGGGCTTGGCCGGCAAGTAGAGGATCCGGCCGCAGTTCTCGCAGAGGATGACCTTCGCCTTGTCCCGGATCTCGTTGAGCATCTGCGGGCGGACGCGCATGTGGCACATGGCGCAGAAATCCCCCGTGACGGGCGATAGGGCGGTGCCGCCCTTCTTCTGGAGGAGGGCCTCGTAGAGCCGGAGCTGCTCGCGGGGGATCTTGGGGAGCGAGGGCTTCGCGCTCCTTGGCCAGGGCGGCGAACCGGGCTTCGGTCTCCTTCATCTTCTCGTCGAGGACGATCTTTTCCTTCTTGAGGAGGTCCTCCTCGGGGCTCTGCTTGTGGAGGGCGGCCTTGATGGCCTCTTCGACGTCGTCGGCGGCCAGCATCTCGGCGATGATCCCCTCCTCGAGCGTGTCGATCTTGTGCTGGGTCTCTTCGATCTCGTGGAGGAGGGAGGTGTATTCCTTGTTGGTCTTGACCTCGTTCAGCTGGCGCTTGTATTTCCCGATCGCGACCTTGAGGTCCTTGACCTCGCTCTCGAGGTCGCGGCGCTTCTTCTGGTTCTGGGCCATCTTGTCCTTGGCGTCGGCGACGAGCTTCGTGGTGGCCTGGATCTTCTTGTCGACGTCCTGGACGAGGCGGGGGATGCCCTCGAGGACAAGGGACGCGTTGTGGATCTCGGAGTCCAGGCGCTGGAGCTCGATGATCAGGTCGAAGTCGATTTCCACTATCGGTGCATCCTCGTTCTCTCGGTCAATGGGCCTACCAGGATTCGAACCTGGGACCAACCGGTTATGAGCCGGTGGCTCTACCGCTGAGCTATAGGCCCTCGGCCCCTCTTTATAACAAAATACTGATGGCGCGTCAATTACGAGACGGAGTCGGCGAGGAGCGTCTCCGTAGGGCGGCCGTGAAATCGCTCCAGAGGCCGCCGGAGAAGCGGTTGAGGGAAACCCCAGAAACGCCTCCGCGGCCTCACGAGCGGAGCTCAGTGGTTGTTGGTGAAGCTCTTGAGCTTGCGGCTGCGGCTCGGGTGCTTGAGCTTGCGCAGGGCCTTGGCCTCGATCTGGCGGATGCGCTCGCGGGTGACCTTGAACTGCTGGCCGACCTCCTCGAGCGTGTGCTCGTTGCCGTCGCCGAGGCCGAAGCGCATCTTGAGGACCCGGCCCTCGCGGTCCGTCAGCGACTTGAGGGCCTCCTCGATCTGCTCCTTGAGGTTGATGTGGATGACCGTGTCGGGCGGGGAGGGGATGAGCTTGTCCTCGATGAAGTCGCCGAGGTGGCTGTCCTCCTCCTCGCCGATGGGCGTCTCGAGGGAGATGGGCTCCTGGGCGATCTTGATGATCTTGCGGACCTTGTTGACCGGCATGTCCATCTTCTTGGCGATCTCCTCGCTCGTCGGCTCCCGGCCGATCTCCTGGACGAGGGCCCGCGAGACGCGGATGAGCTTGTTGATCGTCTCGATCATGTGGACGGGGATGCGGATCGTCCGGGCCTGGTCGGCGATGGCCCGGGTGATGGCCTGGCGGATCCACCACGTGGCGTAGGTCGAGAACTTGTAGCCGCGCCGGTACTCGAACTTCTCGACGGCCTTCATGAGGCCCATGTTGCCTTCCTGGATGAGGTCGAGGAACTGGAGGCCGCGGTTGCTGTACTTCTTGGCGATGGAGACGACCAGCCGCAGATTGGCCGCGACGAGCTCCTTCTTGGCCTGGTCGCTGACCTTCTTCCCGGCGGTGATGGCCCGGACCGCCCGCCGCAGCGACTCCGGGTCGAGCCCGATCTCGGTCGTCTGCTTCCGCAGCTCCCGGTTGGCGTCGCGGACCTTCTGCTTGAGGACGGGGTCCTCCTTCTTCTTCTTGGCCAGGGCGGCGGCCAGTCGTCGCGGGCGTCCTCGAGGTCGTTGATGGACTTGAGCCGGCTCCTCAGCTCCTCGATGATCTTCTCGCGGTGGGCCGAGCGGAGGTTGAGGTCGCGGATCGTCCGGCTGATCTTGACGATGACCCGGCCGCGGCTGACGAGGGTCTTCTTCTTCTCCGGGATGCGGTCGAGCCTCCGGCTGAGGTCCCGGATCCTCTTGATCTTGGCCAGGATCTGCTTCTTCTTCTCCTCGAGCCGGCCCTCGGCGATGTCCTCCTCCGAGACGTCGAAGAACTCCTGGATGATGAACGGGTTCTCCTTGATCCGCTCCTCGAGGGCCAGGACCTCGTTGAGGACGAGGCGGGTCCGGCTGAGGGCCTTGATGATGCTCTTCTCGCCCCGCTCGATCTCCCGGGCGATGGCGATCTCGCCCTCGCGGGTCAGGAGCGAGATGTTGCCCATCTCGCGGAGGTAGAGCTTGACGGGGTCGGTCGTCCGCTCCAGCCCGTGCGTCGAGACGAGGTCGGTCTTGCGCCGCTGGGGGAGCATCTCCTTCTGGCGCGAGTCGAGGATCTTGATCCCGTAGTCGCCCATCGACGACAGGAAGTCGTCGAAGTCCTCCTCGGAGTCGAGGTCCTCGGTGAAGGTCTTGTCGATCTCCTCGAAGAGCAGGTAGCCCTGCTTGCGGCCCTTCGAAATGAGCTGGGAGATCTCGTCCTTGTGGAGTTTATTGTCCGGAGACACGGCGCGCACCTCTCTGCTGGCTGAGTCCTATTTGACGAATGTCCATGGTGTTTTCTTCCCGCTCACATCAGCGACAGGATCTGCTTGGTCACGTCCTGCTTCTGGTAGAGGAGGGCCAGGAGCTCCTCCTTCTCGCCTTTCTTCTCCGACCGGGCGATCTTCAGCTGGATGTCCTTGAGCCGGTTCTGGAGATGGACCTTGCGCAGGGACCTCAGGCACTCCTGGGCCTCTTCGACCGAGCCGCCCGACGATTTCTCGAACAGCGCCCGGGCCAGCTGCGAGAGCAGGACCGCGGGGACCTTGTCCTGGAGCCCCGGGAAGCTCCACTCCTCGTCGTTCTTGAAGCAGCCCATGATGTATTGGAAGACGGGCTCGCTCTTGAGCCCCTCGAAGATCTCCTCGCCGCACTCGGCGAAGACGTAGGGCGCGAGGGAGCGGTCGCCCATGAGGATCTGGAAGAGCCGCTTCTCGGCCGGGCAGAAGAGGCCCGATTCCTCCCGGCCCTTGTCCGGCGGCCTGTTCTCGACGATGGCGCGGAGGAGGTCCTCCCGGACGCCGAGCTTGGCGCTGGCCCGCCGCAGGTACTCGCTCCGGGCGACGGGGTCGGGCACCTTCTCGATCTCCCTGACGACGGCGTGGACGACCTTGCCCTTCTCCTCCGGGATGGCCATGCGGGCCCCCGCGACAAGGGAGTCGATCAGGAAATCGAGCCCGGGGACGGTCTTCTTCATCAGGGCCGCGTATTTGTCGCGGCCGTGCTTCTTGAGGTACGCGTCGGGGTCGAGGCCGTCGGGCAGGACGAGAACGTCGATGTTGAGGCCCTTCTCGAGGCCGAGCGGGACCGCCCGGGCCGCGGCCGTCTGCCCGGCGCTGTCGCCGTCGTAGTTGACGATGAGCCGCGAGGCGAAGCGCATGGCCTGGCCGACCTGCCACGGCGTCAGGGCCGTTCCGAGCGAGGCCACGACGTTGCGGATCCCGGCCTGGTAGAGCGACGAGAAATCCGTATAGCCCTCGACGAGGATGGCCGTCCCTTCCTGCCGGACGGCGTCCTTGGTGAAATTCAATCCGTAGAGGAGCTTGCCCTTGGAGTAGAGGGGCGTCTCCGGCGAATTGAGATACTTCGGCTCCGCTTCGAAGATCGTCCGGCCGCCGAAGGCGACGATGCGGCCCGTCAGGCTGAAGATGGGGAAGATGACCCGGCCCCGGAAGCGGTCGCGGTATTCGCCCGGCCGCGACGTCACCGACAGGGCGAGGCCGCCCTTTTCGAGCAGGGACACGGGAACGTTCTTCGTCTGGAAGAATTCGACCAGGGCCGTCCAGGCGTTCATGGCGTAGCCGATCTTGAGCTCCTGGATCGTCTCGTCCGAGAGGCCCCGCTTTTTCAGGTACTCGAGGGCCTTCTTCCCCTCCTGGGTCCCGGTCAGGTTCTTCCGGAAGTAGCCCAGGGCGAGCTCGTTGATCTTGAACAGCTTCTCCTCGAGCTTGAGGACCTCGGGGCGGACCCTCTGCTGGGCCGGCAGGGGGACGCGGTAGCGCTCGGCCAGGCTCTTGAGGGCCTCGGGGAAGGTCAGGCTCTCCTTTTCCATGACCAGGGAGAAGACGTCGCCGCCGACGCCGCAGCCGAAGCAATGGTAGAGCTGCTTCTCCTCGTCGACGGTGAAGGAAGGGGTCTTTTCGGTGTGGAACGGGCAGAGACCGACCCATTTCCGGCCCCGGTGCTTGAGGGTCGTGTACTGGGAGGCGATCTCGACGATGGACGAGGCCTGCCTGACCTGGTCTATGATCTCCATGAATGCTTTTTCGGTCCGCGCGTTCTCATAGAATATAGGGACGGGTCCTTACCTTGTCAAGGTGTTCTATCTATTATTCTTTCGGACGGACCCCGCCCGTTTCTATGCGCTAGAGATGATTGATCTGGCTGGCCAGGAAGGCCGCCCCGAATCCGTTGTCGATATTGACGACCGAGACCCCGCCGGGACAGGCGTTGAGCATGGCCAGCAGGGCCGCCAGCCCATGGAAGCTGGCGCCGTACCCGACGCTCGTCGGCACGGCGATGACCGGGACCCTGACCAGGCCGGCGACGACGCTCGGCAGCGCCCCCTCCATGCCGGCCACGGTGATGATCACGCGGGCCCGCCGGATGCGTTCGTACTGGCCGAGGAGGCGGTGCAGTCCGGCCACGCCCACGTCATAGACGCGCTCGGTCGCGTTGCCCAGGACCTCCGCGGTCACGGCCGCTTCCTCGGCCACGGGGATGTCCGAGGTCCCGGCGGTCAGGATGAAGATCGTGCCGACGCCGGCCGGCGGCTCGGTCTGGATCCGGACGATCGTCCGGGCCGCCTCGTTGTAGACGGCCCCGGGAAGCCGGGACCGGACCTTGGACCAGACCGCCCGTTCGACCCGGGTGACGAGCAGGTTCGAGCCCTTCCCGAGGATCTCCCGCCCGATGCGCCCGATCTGGGCCGGCGTCTTGCCGAGCCCGAAGACGATCTCCGGCGTGCCCTTGGCCAGCTCGCGGTGGTGGTCCACCTTGGCGAAATCGAGGTCGCAATAGGGGAAATCCCCGAGGAGCTCGAGGGCCTTGGCCGGCGTGAGCTTGCCGTCGCGGACCTTCTCCAGGATCCCTTCCAGGCGCTTTTTCATCCCCGCCATTCTACCATAACGGCCAAGCGGCCGCCGAAAGGGGGACCGGCATTGTCAAAGACCGTCCTGGTCGTGTAAAATGGGGCCATTCCGACCGCGATCTGAGAGGAACAACCGTGCGCGAACAAAAACCGAAAAAGGACGAGTATCAGAAAGCCCTGGCGGCCTTCGGCCTGGCCGTCAAGGAGTTCCAGAAGGGCGAATTCGACAAGGCCACCGCGTCGTTCAAGGATTTCATGGAGAAGTTCCCGGCCGACAGGGAGATCGTCGACCGGGCCAAGGCCTATATCGCGATCGCCCAGAAGCGGCCGAAGAAAGAGGGCGTCGCCCCCAAGGGCTTCGAAGACCATTATCGCTACGCCGTCGTCCGGATCAACCAGAAGGATTACCCCGGGGCCATCAAGCTTCTCGAGAAGGCGCTGGAGCACAAGGAGAAGGAAGGCCTCATCTATTATCTCATGGCCGACGCCAACGTCCTGATGGGCCAGGTCGACGCCGCCCTCGAGCTCCTCAAGAAGGCCGTCCAGAAGGACAAGAATCTCGCCATCCTGGCCCAGAACGAGCCCGACTTCGAATCCCTTTGGGAAGACAAGAAGTTCAAGCTGATCGCCAAACTCGGATGAAACGAAAAACCGTCGTTCTTTTTTTAGGGGGGGGAGAACGGACGGTCTTCCAGCCGGTCCTGGGCCGGCCTCTCGGCGCCTATGCGCTCGACGCGGCCTGCGGCCTCGAGCCCGACGCCGTCCTGGTCCTCGCCGGCCCCGGCGGCGCGGGCCAGGAGGCTTGGCGAGCCCTCATCGAGGGCATCGGGACGCCGGCGCCGGTCTTCCTGCTTCCGGCCGGGAAGCGGACGGGCGGCGGGCCGTCGGGTCTCCTCGCGGCCCTGGCCGCGGCGCGCGCGGTTCTCGAGAAGTATCCGGATTGCGATGTCCTCGCCGTGCCGGCCGACAGGCCCCTCCTGACCGGGCGGACCCTGAAAGCCCTGCTCCGGACGCACCGGGCCAAGGGCCTGTCGCTGACGTTCCTGAGCGGGGGAGACGGGGCGGGGCTCGCGGGCGTCCTGGCCCTTCGTTCGGCCGACGTCTTCCCGTTCCTCCGGTCGATCCCGGCGGCGCGGGCCAAGGCCGCGTTCGAGGCCTTGGCCTTGCGGCTGACGAAAGCGGGGAAGAAGATCGGATTCACCGCCTGCGCCGACGGCGACGAGGTCCTCCCCGTCGGGGACGGCATCGCGGTCGGCCACGCCGCGCGCGAGCTGCGGCGGCGGAAGAACGAGGCGCTCGCCCGCCGGGGCGTCGTCTTCCTCGATCCCTCCTCGGCCTGGATCGACTGGGCCGGCAGCATCGGCCCCCGGACGGTCGTCTATCCCTCCGTCGTCATCGAGGGCCGGACGCGGATCGGGGCCGACGGCCGCATCTTTCCCCACGTCCACATCATGGATTCGACGATCGGGGCCCGGGTGAAGGTCCTGACCTCCACGGTCATGGAGGACACGGTCATCGAGGACGGCGCCCAGGTCGGTCCGTTCTCCCGGTTCCGGCCGAAGACGCGGGTCTGCGCCGGGGCCAAGGTCGGCAACTTCGTCGAGATGAAGAACACCGTTTTCGGTCCGGGCTCCAAGGCCCAGCACCTGAGCTACCTCGGCGACAGCACGGTCGAAGACGGCGTCAACGTCGGCGCCGGCACGATCACCTGCAACTACGACGGCGTCGTGAAGAGCCGCACCCACATCGGCGCCGGGGCTTTCATCGGCTCGGGGACGGAGCTCGTCGCCCCGGTCAAGGTCGGGGCGGGCGCCTACATCGCCGCGGGCTCGACCATCACCGAGGACGTGGACGCCGGGGCCCTGGCCATCGCCAGGGCGCGCCAGGTCGCCAAGCCCGGCTGGGCTCTGGAGAGGGCGCGGGCGCGGAAGGCTGAGGGCGGGGGGGGGAAGCCATGAAACGCAGCGAGATCCGGACGTACTTCAAGAACGGCCGGGCCGTCGTCTCGGCCGAGACATTCGCCATCGTCAAGACGAAGAGGGCGCTCGTCAACGCCCTGGCCGTCATCAAGGACGACCGCGAGACGACCTGCGTCATCGACGAGACCAAGCTCGGCTCGCAGAAGTTCCTCGGCTTCGAGGGCGATTGGCGGATGATCACCTTCGACATGGTCCTGCCGCTCAGCCTGGTCGGGTTCTTCGCCGCGGTCTCCGGGGCCCTGGCCGACGCGGGGGTCAACCTGTTCACGCTCTCGGCGTACACGACGGACCATGTCTTCGTGAAGGGCCAGAAGCTCGAGACCGCGGTCAAGGCGCTCGAGAAGCTGGGCATGTCCGTCCGCTCGCTCTGAGCCGGCGGGCCGGCCCGGCGCCCGGACAAAGGAGTCGTCCCATGCCGGTCGTCGTGTCTCTCGCCGAGATCAAGAAAGCCCTGGCCGGGATCGATCCCCTGCCGCTCATCGAGGCGGGCTTCGTCGCCTACTCGAACGGCCGGGCCGTCGTCCCGCCGGTCGGCGAGCTCGTTTTCGACGACCCGCCCGGCGACGTCCACATCAAGTACGGCTACATCAAGGGCGGCGGCGTCTATGTCATCAAGATCGCCTCGGGCTTCGCGGATAACCCGAAGCGGGGGCTTCCGTCCGGCGACGGGCTCATGCTCGTCTTCGATCAGACGACCGGCCGGCTCGAAGCGATCCTCCTCGACGAGGGCTATCTGACGAACCTGCGGACGGCCGTGGCCGGGGCCGTCGTCGCGAAGTACCTGGCTCCGCGGGAGGTCACGGCCGCGGGCATCCTCGGCGCGGGCATCCAGGGCCGCATGCAGCTCGATTGGCTCCGCCGCGTGCGCAAGATCGGGGAGGCGGTCGTCTGGGGGGTCGACGAGCGCGGAGCTGGCCGCGTATCGCCGCGACATGGAAGGGCCCGGGCTGAAGATCCGGACCACCCTCCGGGCCGAGGACGTGGCGGCGGCCGCCAACCTCATCGTGACCTGCACCCCTTCGACCCGGCCGCTGCTCAAGGCCGAGTGGATCCGCCCGGGAACGCACATCACCGCGATGGGGTCCGACACGGCCGAAAAGCAGGAGCTCGATCCGGCCATCCTGGCCCGGGCCGACCGCGTCGTCGTCGACAGCCTGAGTCAGTCGGAGCTGCGGGGGGAGGTCTTCAAGGCCGTGAGCGCGGGGGCGATCGGCAGGGAACGCCTCGTCGAGCTCGGCCGCGTCATCGAGGACCCCGCCCTCCGCCGGGCCTCCGAAGGAGAGATCACCGTGGCCGACCTGACCGGCGTCGCCGTCCAGGACATCATGATCAGCCAGGCCGTCTGGAACTCCCTTCGCTAGCGGGCGGCGCCGACCCCCATCTCGTCAAGCAGGAAGCCCGCCCCGGCGAACTTCTCGGTCACCCAGAGGACATAGCGGATGTCGACGCCGATCGAGCGGGAATAGTCGGGACTCCAGGCGTAGTCGTTGATCGTCGCCTCGTAGGTCCGGTCGAAATTGACCGCGACGAGCTCGCCCCGGGCGTTGAGGACGGGACTTCCCGAATTCCCCCCCGTCGTGTCGGCGTCGTAGAGGACGCAGGCGGGGACGCTCTTGAACCCCTCGGGCTTGAACCGGCCGAAGTCCCCGGCCCGGCGCAGGTCGAAAAGCTTGGCCGGCGTGTCGAACGGCTCGCGGCCCGTCGATTTTTCGAGGACCCCGTCGAGGGTCGTGAAGGGATGATAGAAGACGGCGTCCGCCGGCGAGTAGCCCTTGATCCGCCCGAAGGTCAGGCGAAGCGTGCTGTTGGCGTCGGGGATGAAGTCCTGGTCCTCGAACTGGGACTTGACCTCGAGAAGAAGGGGAGAGAGGGCGTCGAGGGTCCCGGACCAGGCGTCCTCCCGGGCGCGCAGCTTCTTGTACTCAGGATAGAGCGAAGCGGCCAGCTCGATCAGGGGATCGTTCGCGGCCTTGAGGTCCGCGGCGGACATGTCGAGCGCGGCCGCGGTGAACGCCTTGTCGGCCAGGCGCGTCCGGCCGTAGAGGCCGGCGACGAAGTCTTCCGCCGCCCGGTCCTTGTCGCCGGCCGAAGCGACCGCCGCGAAGGCCGGGAGCTTCTGGCCTTGAGGCAGCTTGACGAGCCTCAGGAGGAGCGCCTTGAAGATGGCCCTGTCGGTCGGCTCATAGTAGTTGTCGAGGGACAGGACCAGGCGGCGCTTGGTCTGGGGGAAATTGCGGTCCATGTAGGACGGCTCGCGCTCGAGGTCCTTCTTGGGCCGCTCGATCGAGGCCTCGTGGATGGTCGAGGCGAAGCCGAGCAGGTTGACGTTCGAGCGGAGGGAACCGAGGACCAGCCGGAATTCGGCGTCGGCCCGCATCTCGTCGTAGACCGCGGCGAACCTGGGGAGGAGATCCCCGTAGCGGGCTTCACGGGCCGGGTCCGCGGCGATGAACGCTTGGAGCCGCCGCTCCTCATCCCGCTTGCCGGCCACGATCCCGACCCGCTTCATGCCCTGGAGCTTGCCGCGGTAGTTCTTCATCGTATTGGCCAGCCCCTTGATCCGCGCCGCGTGCTTGAGGGCCACGGCCCGGTCGGCCTGGCCCAGCTTCTCCATGAGGTCGATCTGCCAGCCGTACCAGTCGGCGACGTAGGGCATGCGGACCTCTTCCTCGTAGGCCAGGAAGGGGGACGTCGCGTGCCGGTAGGTCCGGCCGGGGTAGCCGAGCAGGAAGACGAAGTCGTTCTCCTTGACCCCCTCGGGAGCGACCTTGAGGAAGCGCTTCGGCTTGTAAGGGACGTTGGCCGCGGCGAATTCGGCCGGGGCGCCGTCGGGCCCGATATAGGCCCGCAGGAACGAGAAGTCGCCGGTGTGGCGCGGCCACATCCAATTGTCCTCCTCGCCGCCGAACTCGCCGATCGAGCGGGGCGGGACGTAGACGAGCCGGATATCCTTCAGAGTAAGTATAGAGGAAGAGGACGTAGGTCTTGCCGGCGAACATCTCGGAGACCTCGGCCCTGATCCCGGGCGCCGCCTTTTCCGCGGCCGCGACGATCTCCTTCGTCCGCCTCTCGACGGCCTTGGTCCGGGCCTCCGGGCTCATGGCCGGCTTGACCGCCTGGAGAACGTCGGCCGAGACGTCGCGGAACGACTCGGTGATCCGGGCCGTCATGCCCTTGGCCTCGATCTCCTCGCCGCGCGTCCGGGCCAGGAAGCCGTCGCGGATATAATCGTTGGCGCTGGTGCTGGCCGCCTGGGCCGCCCCGAAGGCGACGTGGTGGTTGGTCAGGATGAGGCCGTCGGGCGAGACGAACGAGCCCGTGGCCCCGACCTGGACGATGCCGTAGACGAGGCCGATGCGGTCCGGGCTGAAGATCTCCTCCGGCGCGATCTCGAGCCCTTTGGCCCGGAGATCGAGCCTGCGGATCTCGCTCACGGGCCACATGCCTTCGTCCGACCCGGCCGGGGCCAGGGCGATGACGACGGCCGGGACGAGGGCCAGGATCGCGGCGCCGGCGATGCGGCGGATACGGCGTGTTCTCATGGCAGGTCTCCCAGACGGGGTCAAACCTATACCTTTTTAATTTCCGGGCCTGGATCGCACAGACATGCCCGCGAAACTAAAAAGGTATAGGTTTGACCCCTTCTTCATTTAGAGATATTTGCGGACGACGGCGTCCATCGCGCCCATCTGCCTCTCCATCTCGGCGACCATCTTGAACTGGGTCCGGGCCCGGTCGAGGTTGTGGCCCGGGCGGTGGATCTTGAAGTAGACGTCGCCCTTGAGATGGTCGGTGAGGAAGCGGATGCCGCACTCGAGGGTCAGGAGCTTGGCCGAGAAGGCCAGGAGGTCCATCTCCGCGGGGACGAGGAAGTCCCGGGTCGCGTCGAGGTAGCCGGCGGCCAGGCGGTCGAACATCCCGATGTCGAAGCCGACCTTGGAGAGGTCCGGCTCGTCCTCCGCGGCCGTGGCCGCCCCCAGCCGGACCGAGTCGCCGAAGTCGTAGAGGACCGAGCCCGGCATGACGGTGTCGAGATCGATGACGCAGATGCCCTCCCCGGTCCGGTTGTCGATCATGACGTTGTTGAGCTTGGTGTCGTTGTGCGTGACCCGCTCGGGGATGCGGCCCGAGGCCAGCCCGTCGACGACGAGCCCGGTGTCCTTCTCGCGGGCCCGGACGAAGTCGATCTCCGGCCCGACGCCGGCGACCCGATGGGACGGATCGAACTCGACCGACGCGAGGAAGGCCTCGAAGCGCTTGCGGCTGTGATGGAAGTCGGGGATCGTCTCATGGAGCCTTTCGCCGGGCAGGCGGGCCAGCATCTTCTGGAAGTTGCCGAAGGCCTTCGAGGCCGCGTAGACGTGCCGCAGGTCCTCGACGCGGTCGTAGGTCCTCGCCCCGTCGATGAAGCGGAACATCCTCCAGTAGGTGCCCTCCGGCGTCCGGTGGAAAGACTTCCCCTCGCGCGTGGGGATGATGGTCAGCGATTCCCGGTCGGGGTCCCCGCCGGCCGCGGCGATCCGGGCCCGGGCGAACGTCGTCACCCGCTCGATGTTCTCCATGAGCAGCTCGGGCTCGCGGAACACGAGGTGGTTGATCCGCTGGTTGACATACTTGACCCGGCGCCCCGATTGGTCGAACTCGGAACAGTAGGTGTCGTTGATGTGGCCGGACGGGATGGGGCAGGAGGAGACCCAGCGGCCGGGACAGTCGAACGCGGCGCAGATCCTGTCCAGCTCGGGCAACGGCTTCTCTTCCATGGACGACCTCGGCCTTGGGATCCCGGGCCCCCCCGGGTCAGGCGCCCATTCTAATCAAGCTTGCCGTCGCCTGTCAACGCGACGAGCGGGGGCGGCCGCCGCCCCCCGGCCGGCCCGCGCCGCCGCCATGCCCCCGGCCGCCGGACGAACCGCCGCCCCTCCGCCCCGAAGGCCTCCGCCTCTCGAAGTGCTGGCCGGCCAGCCTCTCCAGGCTCATGTCCCGCACGAACATGTCGGGCGTCACCGGGAACTCGGGGATCTTCTGCCCGATGAACTTCTCGATGGCCTCGAGGTGGTCGGCCGTCTTCTCGCTGGCCAGGGTGATGGCCAGGCCCGTCGCGCCGGCCCGGGCCGTCCGGCCGATGCGGTGGACATAGTTCTCGCTGTCCTGCGGGATGTCGTAATTGATGACCATCTCGAGGTCGTCGACGTGGAGCCCCCGCGAGGCCACGTCCGTGGCCACCAGGAGGGGGAACCGGCCGGCCATGAAATCCTCGATGATCTTCAGCCGCTCGCTTTGGGGCAGGTCGCCGCTCAGGAAGTTGGCCTTGAAGCCGTTCGCCTGGAGCTGTTTCGCGAGCATGAAGGCCGTGTGCTTCATGTTGGTGAAGATCAGGGCGTTTTTCGGCGCCCGGCGCTGGAGCAGCCCGAGGAGGAGGTTGAGCTTGATGTGGCTGCCGACGCGGTACAGCTCCTGGCAGACCGTGTCCACGGTCAGCTGCTCGGGCGTCACCTCGATGAAGGCGGGGGCGTTGAGGTAGGCCTGGGCCACCCGCTGCGAGAGCTTGTTCAGGGTGGCGCTGAAGAGCATGCTCTGGCGGTGCTCCCGGTCGGGCATCTGCCGGACGATGTCGCGCAGGTCGGGCAGGAAGCCCATGTCGAAGAGGCGGTCGGCCTCGTCGATGACGAGGAAGCCGCACTCCTTGAAGTCGAGCCGCTTCTTTTCGGCCAGGTCGAGGAGGCGGCCCGGCGTGCCGATGATGATGTCCGGGCCGGCCTTGATCTGGGCCAGCTGGACGGCGTAGCCGACGCCGCCGTAAAAGCAGCCGATGTGGAGCCCGATGGGCCGGTTGAGGAGCAGGGCCTCGCCTTCGATCTGGACGGCCAGCTCGCGCGTCGGCACGATGATGAGCGCCTTCTTCCGCGTCGCCTTCGGGCGCTTGAGGATGTGGGAGAAGAGGGTGATGAGGAAGGCCGCGGTCTTCCCGGTGCCCGTCTGGGATTGGACGGCCACGTCCTGCCCCTTGAGCGACTTGTCCAGGGTCTTTTCCTGGACGGAGGTCAGCTCGGTGTAGCCTCTGTCCGCGATGGCCTGCAGCAGCTTGGGGTCAAGGTCGAGTTCGGTGAATAGCATGTCGATTCCTTCTTGGACGGGGGTCGGCGCCGGGACGGTCTCCTCGGTGAGGGGCTCTCAGGCGGGCATTTTACCATAAAAGGGGAGGTTCCCTCAAGAAAACGCCCCGAATCACGTCCTCGGGACCGAAGATCCGCCTTGACAACCCCCTCCCCATGCCTTATTTTCACACTCTGCCATGAGCGGGAAAACCATCCGATCCCTGGTCAAGAGCTGGGAAACCGTCAGGTTCGAGCTCCTGAAAACCAGCATCTCGGCCTTTGACCTGGCCATCGAGGGCTCGCCCCTCGAGCGCTTCGTCGCCCGCCTGCGCCGGGAGATGGCGGCCAAGGGATTCCGCTTCAAGCCCGACGTCTATCTGACGGATATCTGGGGCTGCCCGGACCGGACCCCGGTCATCGGCGTCCCCTTTTACCTGGCCGACCCGCGCCTCTCCCGCCTCGAGGAAGAACAGGCCGGGGAAGTCGAAGACGCGCGGACGATCATGATGCTCCTCCGCCATGAAGCCGGACACGCCGTGAACTACGCCTACCGCCTCTGGCGCCGGCCGAGCTGGGGAGAGATCTTCGGACCGTTCACCAAGCCCTACCGGGACGTCTTCCACCCCGACCGGGCCAGCCGCCATTATGTGCGCCACATCGCCGCCTATCCCTACGGCCGGACCTACGCCCAGAAGCATCCCGACGAGGACTTCGCCGAGACCTTCGCCGTCTGGCTGACGCCCCGCTCCGATTGGCGCGGACGCTACAGGAACTGGCCCGTCATCCGCAAGCTCCTCTACGTCGACCGGCTGATGAAGGACATCCGCGGCGCGGCGCCGGAAAGCCGCCGGGGCCGGCGCCTCCGGCCCGCGGACCGCATGAACCTGACCCTCGCCGAGCACTACGGGAAGAAGGCCGAGCGCTTCCGCAGGGACGCCCGGGGCTACGTCGACGACAGCCTCCACGACGCCTTCCCGGCCTCGCGCGGCCAGGTCCTGCGGCCGGCCGCGGCCCTGTTCAAGCGCTACCACGACCGTCTCGTCGAACGGGTGGTCCATTGGTCCGTGCTGACCCCGGCCGAAGCCGGCGCCCTTCTCCGCAAGCTCGAGGTCCGGGCCGCCGCGCTGGGGCTGAGCTACCGGCCGGGGGCGGAAGGGGAGAGGCTGATGGACGTCATGTCGCTCGTCATCGCCCTGGCCCTCGACTTCGCCTACACCGGCCGGCTGACCGGCTGAGGCCCCGCCGGACCTAGCGGCCGCGCGCCAACCCCGACGTCGCCGAGTTGAAGATGGGCAGGTGCCTGTCGTACGGGGGGCCTTCGAAAGCGGCCTTGATGATGCTCTGCAGGAGCTGCGGGTACGTGATCCCGGCCTTCTCCGCCGAGCGGGCCAGGCCCATGCCGCTGTCGAGGCAGGGATTGCAATTGACCTCGAGGATGAAGGGCTCGCCGTTCTCGTCGAGCCGGATGTCGACGCGGCCGTAGCCCCAGCCGCCGACGACGCGGAAGGCCTTGACCGCGGTCTTGCCGATGAGCGCGGACATGGCCTGGTCGACGCGGGCCGGGCAGATGACATCGGTCCTCTGGTATTCGACGGACGTCTCGACCCACTTGGCGGCGTACGACATGATGGGCGGGATCTTCCGCGGCAGCCGCGAGTAGTCGACTTCGGCGAGCGGCAGGACCTGGACCTTGCGGCCGCCGAGGAGCCCGACGTTGAACTCGCGCCCCTTGAGGAAGTGCTGGACGAGGGCGGGCTGCTTGTAGGTCCGGAGGATCTCCCGCGCCTTCTCCTTCAGGGCCGTCTTCGTATCCACGACGGACTCCCTGTCGAGCCCGATGCCGGCGTGCTCCTGGGCGGCGTGAACGATGAGGGGGAAGGTCCACTTGTGCCCGTCGATGTCGCCCAACCGCTCGACGAGGGCCGTCGACGGGGGGATGGGCAGGCCGGCCCCTTTGAGAAGGCTCAGGGACATGAACTTGTCGCGGCTGAGGCCCAGGCCCAAAGCGGGCGATCCGGTGATGGGGTAGCCGAGCATGCGGATGAAGGCGGCCACGCGCATCTCGTAGAGCGCGCCGTGGACGACGTCGTCGTACTGGTTGAAGACGACGTCGGGGCGGAGCCGGTCGAGCTTGCGCTGGAGGACCGAGAGGTCGCCGGCGAGCGGCATGACGACGACGTCGTGGCGGAGGCGCCGCAGGCCGCGGGCGATGCCGCGGATCATCTGGCGCAGGTAGTGGAGGCTCCCGGTGTCGGCCTTTTCGTCCGGCTGCGAATCCGTGAATGCGTTGTAGATGAGCGCGACACGGAGCTTCTTCATGGCCGTCCGGAAACCCTCCGCGACCATTCTAATGGATTCCGGAACGTCTCCGCAACCCCGTTGTCATCTCCCGCGCCGAGGGGACGTCAGGTGGATCCGGCGGGGGGCGGCGCGGGAAGCGCGGGATCCGCGGCGGCAGGTCCCAAGAAATCGACGCCGCAGAGCTCCTCCGACAGCCGCCAGAGACGGCGGGCGGCTTCGGGGCTCCGGGCGTACGGACCGGGCTCGATGGGGCGTCCCAGGCGCCAATAATCGCCGGCGATCGACGACGCCGGGTCCGTGGCCAGGCGGACGACGGCCGTGGCGGCGTCGGCCGCGCTGAGGCGGCTGTTCGCCTTGCCCTCGTCGGCGTCGAAGGGCCCGAGCTGGACCCCGATGGCCCGGACCGGGAACCGGCAGGCCGCGCGCCTGTTGAGCTCCACGATGAAGAGGACGAGGGCCAGCTTCGACTGCCGGTAGGCCCGGAGGCCGCTGTATCTCCGGCGGAGCATCGGGTCGTCCCAGGCCATCTCGATCCCCCGGTGCAAGCCCGAGGTGACGGCGATGACGCGGGCCTCCCCGGGCCGGATGAGAGCCGGGAACAGCTCGTGGGTCAGCAGAAAGGCGGCCAGATAGTTGAGGGCGAATTGGAGCTCGTAGCCGTCCTCGGTGCCGGTGTAGCCGCGCGTGACCGTGGCCTCGGCGTGGATGAGCCGGTCGAGCCGGCCGCCGGGGAGCCCGTCCCGGATCCCGGCCGCCGCCCGGCGCACGTTTCCCATCGACGACAGGTCGGCGGCCATGATCCTGACATCGGCCCCCGGAGAGGAGCCGCGGATCTCCGTCTCGGCGCGGCGGCACGTCTCGGGCGCGCGGCCGATGCCCACGACCTTCAGGCCCGCCGCGGCCAGCTGCCGGGCCGCCTCGAGGCCGATCCCCGAGGCGGCTCCGGTGATGACGCAGGTCCCGTTCGTGGCGCTCGGCATGTCAGCTCGTCCTCTCGTCCCCGGCTTTCTCCGCGCCCCCAGGCCGATCTGGGTCCCTCCCCCGGGAGCCATGATAGAGGCGCCGCGCGGCCGAGTTGTTAAGAAGATGTCAAGAATCGGTGAAAAGTCCCTTGTGATATAATCGGGCGGTCATGACGGGTCCGGGGTCGAAAAAGGGCTCCCTCCTGCCGGCGCTGCTCGCGGGGGCGATCGTCCTGGCCACGACTCTGTTCGGCCTCGTCAACCTGGCGGCCCGGCCGGGGATCCGGAAGGAGCTCCTGGCCCGGCCCATCGTCGGGTTCGACTCCTACGAGGTCCGCGGCCCGGCCGACATCCGGTTCGCGCTGAGCCGGAAATCGATCGGCGATCCCGTCGAGCTCCGCTTCGGCCCGGACGGCGGACCGGCCGTCGTCAGGGACGCCATCGTCCCTTATTATTCCCAGCGGTCATTCCCGCTGGCCCTCGCCTTGATGGGCGGCATGAGCTTCCTGGCCGGGTTCGTCGTTCTCCTCTTCCGGCCGCGGGACCGGCGGGCCAGGATCTTCTACTGGCTCAGCCTGAGCTTCGGGGCGACCGTGGCGATCGGCGGGGCGACCTACGGCGTCCAAGGGCGGGCCTTGAATATCCTGCCGGGCATCCTCTTCAATGTCGCCTATCCGATGACGCTGGCGCTTCTCCTGTGGTTCGCCATGAGCTATGCTCCGCCGCGGCCCCGGCTCCGGCCGGCCCTGTTCTGGGCCATCCCCATCCTCTGGGCGATCCCGATGGCCTCGGCCTTCTTCGTCTCCCAGGTCGGGCCGTCGATCGAAGCCTACCGCCTGCGGGAGTCCTTCAAGCATGTCTTCCGGTTCTATGTCGTCATCGCCGGCGTCGCCGCGCTCGTCGAGTTCGCCCGGGCCTTGCGCAACACCGCTTCCGAGGAGGACCGGGCCCAGATCAAATGGTACCTCATCGGCCTCCTCGCCGGGCTCGGGCCGTTCCTGGCCTTCAACCAGCTGCCCCTCGTGATCATGGACCGGCCCCTCCTGGCCGAGGACTTCGCCCTCTTCTTCTTCCTGCTCGTCCCGGTCTTCATGGTCATGGCCATCCTCCAGTTCCGGCTTCTCCGGGTCAACGTCGTCTTCCACCGCGGCCTCGTCTACTCGATCCTGACGGTCTTCACGCTCGGCGCGTTCCTCGTCTCCGTCGAAGTCCTGCGCCGGGTGTTCCCGCGGGCGACGGCCACGGGCGACGCCGTCATCATGGTCGGCGCGGCCGTCCTCATCGCCGTTCTCCTCAGCCCGGGACGGCGGGACCTCCAGGACGTCGTCGACAAGCTCTTCTTCCGTCAGGCCTATGATTACCGGAAGGCCGTTCAGAGATTCAAGGCGGGCGCGCCGGCCGTCATCGAGAGCGGGGCGCTCATCGACCTCTATGCCGGAACGCTGGCGCGGGCCCTCCCGGTCGCCGGGGCCGGCGTCGTCCTGCGCCAGCCGCGGGGGCAGGGCGGGGGAGAGGTCCGGCTCTTCGGCGTGACCGGCGATGCGGCGGCGAAGCTCGAGGCCCTCCCGTCGGACGGCGCCCGGACCTGGGCCAGGCCGGACAGGGTCCGCGACGTCGAGGACGTCGACCGGTCGCGGGATGACGTGCTCGCCGCCGCGGGCGCCGAGGTCGTCATGGCCATGCCCCGGGCGGCGGGAACGCCCGCAGGGCCTCCTCGTCTTCGGCCCCAAGCTCACGGGCCATCGGTTCACGAAAGAGGACATCGAGCTCATGGAGACGCTCGCCGGGGAGCTGGCCGTCAATCTGGGGCGGATCAGGATCCAGGAGGAGATGATCTACGAACGGGCTTCGCGGGAGAAGTCCGAGGAGCTCGTCCGGCTGAAGACGGAATTCATCTCCTCGGTCGCCCACGAGCTGCGGACGCCGGTCACGTCCCTCAGCGGCCTCTCCGGCCTCCTCCGCTCGGGCAAGGTCGTCGACCCGGTCAAGCGCGAGCGGCTGCTGGGGCTCCTGGCCGGCGAGTGCGGCCGGCTGACCCGGTTCCTCAGGAACGTCCTCGACTTCGGCAAGATCGAGGGCGACGCCATGAGCTATGATCTCAAGGAATGCGAGCTGGGCCCGCTCGTCCGGGAGGTCGCCGACCTCGTCCGGGAGAGCCTGGACGACGCCGGGGCGGTCATCCGGGTCGAGATCCCCGGGGAGCCGCTCGTCGTCCGGGCCGATCCCGACGCCGTCCGCCAGGCGGTCTTGAATCTCCTCGACAACGCCCTCAAGTACAGCCCGGAGCGGAAGGACGTGACCATCAGTCTGACCGGCGGGCCGGACGCCGCCGTCGTCGCCGTGAAAGACAGGGGCATGGGTATCGGCCCGAAAGAGCGGGAGAGGATCTTCGAGGCCTTCTTCCGTTCGCCCGGGGCCGTCGCGCACGACCCGACCGGCGTCGGCCTCGGCCTGACGATCGTCCGGCACATCATGGACGCTCACGGCGGCCGGGTCGAGGTCGAGAGCGAGCCCGGCCAGGGCAGCGTCTTCCGCCTCGTCTTCCCCACGGGGTCAAACCTAACTTAGTTTCTGGCTCGACCAGACATCCCCGCAAAATTAAAGATTAGGTTTGACCCCATCCTGGAAAGAGGGGGCAGGCCGGAGCCTGCCCCCCGCTAAGAAGCTTATCTGTCCGCGAAAGCGAAGATGGTCAGGAAGCCGTGCTGGCTGATCTTGGCGATGAGCTCGCCGCTGACCTTTTCGACGCTGTCGCTCGGCTGATGGTAGTCGGCCGTCATGGCGGCCATGTAATAGATGAAGGGGACCTTGACCGAGGCGAAGGAGGCGTGGTCGGAGCCGCCGCTGCCGACGCCCGGGGCGTTGAAGCGGAAGGCCAGGTCGAGCCCGACGTACTGGTTCATCTCCCGGGCGATGTCGGCGAAGGGCGTGCCCTCGGTCAGGTTGACGCTGACGAACCAGGGGGCGCGGACCTTCTTGACGATCTCCTCGGCGCCGGCGACGTCGTTGTACGGCCCGCATCGTGCGGGCCAGCATCTCGGCGTCGTAGGGCCGGCTGATCATGTCGTAGTTGAGGTAGCCGACCGTCTTCTCGATCGGGTAGATGGGATTCGCGGCGTAATAGCGCGATCCGAGGAGGCCTTCCTCCTCGCCCGTCCACAGCGCGAAGACGATGGAGCGCTTGGGCTTGACGGGGCTCGCGGCGATGGCCTTGGCGATGTTCAGGACGCCGACCGAGCCGGAGCCGTTGTCGTCCGCGCCGTTCCAGACGTAGCCTTCCCAGGCCCCGTTGTGGTCGTAGTGGGCGCCGACGACGAAGTACTCGTCCTTGAGCTTGGGGTCGGAACCCTCGATGATGCCGAGGACGTTCGTGCCGCGCACGAGCGCGGTCTTGGACGTCGTGGCGATGGTCAGCTTGGCGCCGGGAATGTCCATCGAGGCCGGCTTCATGGTCGATTCGATCTTCTTCTTGAGGTCGTCGATCGACTGGCCCGTCCCCTCGAGGAGGAAATTGGCCATCTCGCGGGTGATCTGGGTGGCTGCCGCGCCGCCCCGCCCGCCGCCCATGCCGCCCGCGACGCCGGCGAGCGAGAGCCTCCGGCGGGGCTTGTTGATGATCGGGCGCTCGTCGCTGGGCGTCCGGACCATGGACAGGGCGTTGAAGATGGCGGCATCGTTGCCCGCGTTGGACACCTGGACGATGGCCGCGGGCTCGAGCTTGGCGATCTCGGTCAGCTTGTTGAACCGCTGCGGGCCGCCGCGCATCATCTGGGCCATCATGTCGCCCTGGGGCGGCGCCG
Organism: Candidatus Aminicenantota bacterium; assembly: GCA_963843505.1. Classification (GTDB taxonomy): domain Bacteria; phylum Acidobacteriota; class Aminicenantia; order Aminicenantales; family Saccharicenantaceae; genus RBG-16-66-30. The sequence continues at coordinate 32,442 of CAWJKR010000010.1, forward strand.
GGAAGTACTTGTCCTTGAGCTCTTTCTTGGCCTGGAGAGGCGACTTGGGATCGTCCCGGCCGGGCGCGTCGCTGAGCAGGAGGACGATCTTGCCCTTGAGGTTCATCCCCTTGAGCTCGTCGAAGCCGACGGACGGCTCGCTGATGCCGTAGCCGACGAAGACGACGGGCGCGGTCACGGTGCCGTCGGCGCCGCCGCCCATGCCGCCCATCCCGCCCTGGAAATCAAGGCCGCCCTGGAAGGTCCGGCTCTTGACCGTGCCGCCCTTGGCCGACCTCGATGGTGATCGCGGTCTGGGAATCAGTCGTCTCCCGCATGGCGAATTCCTGGAAGTAGGTCCTCTCGCGCGGGGCCTGGGGCGCCTGGGCCCGGCCGCCGCCCATGCGGAAGCCGCCCATCATCGGGCATGTCGCCGGCCGGCTTGACGCCCCACAGCTTGAGGAGGGACGCGGCGTACTCGGCGGCCAGCGCGTAGCCGCGGGTCGCGGTCTCGCGGCCTTCGAGAAGGTCGGAGGCGATGTAGGTCAGCATCGCCAGGGTGTCCTTGGCGGTGATGGCCTCCAGGCCTGCCTTGAACTTGTCGGGCGCGGGCTGGGTCTTGTCGACCAGGCTCAGCGCCTTCTGCACGTCCTCGAGCTTCATCTGCTGCTGCGGCGCGGGGCCCTGGGCCCGCAGGCCGATGATCATGGCGAAGACGAGGACGACGGCCAGAACGTTCTTTTTCATAGATACCTCCACCTGGAATTCAACGTCACATGGTTAGACGGGCCCACCGGGGATTTCTTCCAGATGGGGTCAAACCTATACGGTTTGACCCCGTCTTAGCCGTTGGGCTATCATAGGGCCGCTGTCCGAATTCCGCCTGGGAGGTACCCGTCGCATGAACATCAAGAGCTCGCTTCTCCTGGCCCTCTGCATCGGCCTGGTCGGCCTGGCCGCCGGCTGCAAAAAGAAGGAGCCGGAGCCCGCGCCGGCCGCGGCCGCCCCGGAATTCCAGTGGCAGATCGACCAGTTCGCCGACCTGCGGATCCTCCGCTACCAGGTGCCCGGGTTCGAGACCCTCGACCCCGGCCCAGAAGGAGCTCGTCTATTACCTCAGCGAAGCCGCCCTCTGCGGCCGGGACATCATCTTCGACCAGAACTACAAGCACAACCTCACGGTCCGCCGGACCCTCGACGCCATCGTCCAGGGCTACAAGGGCGACCGGACCGACCCTCGCTGGGCCGAGTTCATGACCTATGTCAAGCGCGTCTGGTTCTCCAACGGCATCCACCACCACTATTCCAACGACAAGTTCGTCCCCGGGTTCGACGCGGACTACTTCGCCGCCCTGGTCAAGGGGACGGAGGGCGTGGGCTTCCCCCTCGCCGAGGGCCAGTCGGTCGACGACCTCGTCGCCTTCCTGAAGCCCATCCTCTTCGATCCCGCCGTGGCCCCGAAGAAGGTCTCCCAGGACTCGACCAAGGACCTGGTCACGAATTCCGCCGTCAACTTCTATGAGGGCGTCACCCAGGCCGAGGTCGAGGCCTATTATAAAGGCATCGTCGACCCCAAGGACGAGACGCCCGATCTCCTACGGCCTCAACACGCGCGTCGTCAAGACGAACGGCCGGGTCGTCGAGCAGGTCGCCAAGATCGACGGCCTCTACGGGCCGGCCATCGCCAAGATCGTCTATTGGCTCGAGAAGGCGGCCGGCGTCGCCGAGAACGAGCAGCAGAAGAAGGTCATCGACGCCCTCGTCGCCTACTACAAGTCGGGCGACCTCGAGCAGTTCGACGAGTACAACATCCTCTGGGTCGGGGACCTCGCCTCGCTCGTCGACTTCGTCAACGGCTTCATCGAGGTCTACAACGACCCGCTGGGCCTGAAGGCCAGCTGGGAGTCGGTCGTCAACTTCAAGGACCTGGCGGCCACGAAGCGGGCCGACACGATCTCCGCCAACGCCCAGTGGTTCGAGGACAACTCGCCGGTCGATCCCCGGTTCAAGAAGAAAGAGGTCAAGGGCGTCTCGGCCAAGGTCATCACCGCGGCCATGCTCGGCGGCGACTGCTACCCGTCGACGCCGATCGGCATCAACCTGCCCAACGCCAACTGGATCCGCAAGAACTACGGCTCGAAGTCGGTGACCATCGAGAACATCACCTACGCCTACGACCAGTCCTCGCTCAAGTCGCCGTTCGGCCCCGAATTCACCTATTCCGCCGAGCTCCTCGAGCGGGCCAAGACGTACGGCCCCCTGGCCGGCAACATCCACACCGACCTCCACGAGGTCCTCGGCCACGGCTCGGGCCAGCTCATGCCCGGCGTCGGGTCGGAGTCGCTCAAGAACTACCACTCGGCCGATCGAGGAGTCGCGGGCCGACCTCTTCGCCCTCTACTACATCATGGACGACAAGATGGTCGAGCTCGGGCTCCTGCCCTCGATCGAGGCGGCCAAGGCCGAGTACGACCTCGACATCCGCAACGGCCTGATGACCCAGCTCACCCGGATCCAGCCCGGCAAGACGATCGAGGAGGCCCACATGCGCGGCCGGGCCATGGTCGCCCAGTGGGTCTACGAGAAGGGCAAGGCCGGAGAACGTCATCGAGCGGGTGATGAAGGACGGCAAGACCTATTTCGTCGTCAACGACTACGCCAAGCTGCGCGGGCTCTTCGGCGAGCTCCTGGCCGAGGTCCAGCGGATCACGAGCGAAGGGGACTACGAGGCGGCCAAGGCCCTCATCGAGACCTACGGCGTCCAGGTCGACCAGGACCTCCACAAGGAAGTCCTCGACCGCTACGCCAAGCTCAACCTGGCCCCCTACAGCCGGCTTCGTCAACCCGGTCTACACGCCGGTCATCGAGAACGGCAAGATCGTCGACGTCAAGATCGCCCTCGACCGAAGGCTACGTCGAGCAGATGCTGAGGTACGGCCGGGACTATTCGTTCCTGAAATAAAAGGGATGCCGGACCGCCCGGGCTGCGGAAGCGCCGGGAGGACGGCGAGGAGGGACGATGGCTGAAGAAGAGATCGGGCACATCACCCACTTCTTCCCCAAGATCGGCGTGGCCGTGATCGAGGTCACGGCCGCGTCCCTGAAGGTCGGGGAGACCATCCGGATCAAGGGCCACACGAGCGACTTCACCCAGACCGTGGATTCGCTCCAGCAGGAGCACCTGTCGGTCCCCGAGGTCAAGAAGGGCGGCTCGGCCGGCCTCAAGGTCAAGGAGCACGTCCGGGAAGGGGACAAGGTCTTCAGGGTCGAAAAAGGCGCCTGACCCGCAGGCGGAACAGAGCGCGCGGGCCGCTCCCCGCGGTCCTGAGACGGACCAGGGAAGAAAAACGCCCTCCTGTCGTCTGATATAATGGTTCTTTAAGTCTAGCTGCGCGCGAGGTCCGACTTGGCTAAAGTCAACTGGAACACCCTCTGGAACAAGCTCTGGGCGAAGAAGGCCCGCCCCTTCACCGATCGTAGGCCTGCTCTTCCTCGTCTTCATGGCCTGGCAGATCATCTCCCGGATCGGCGGCGGCGGCCCGGCCAGGGCGGCCCGCGCGGCGCGGCGGTCGCCGTCGAGATCGCGGCCGTCGAGACGGGCAGCATCCGGGACATCGGCACGTTCTCGGGGACGCTGATCCCCAAGTCCTATTTCACCGTCGTGCCGAAGATCTCCGGCCGGCTCAAAGAGCTCTACGTGGATATCGGGGACGGCTCAGCCGCGGCCAGCTCGTGGCCCTCCTCGAGGACGACGAGTACCAGCAGGAGGTCATCCAGGCCGAGGCCGACCTGGGCGTCGCCAGGGCCAACCTGGAAGAGGCCTCGTCCTCCCAGGAGCTGGCCAAGAAGGAGCTCGAACGGGCCAGGACCCTTCACCAGAAAGGCATCCTCTCGGACGCCGAGCTCGAGGCCGGCGGTGTCCTCTTACGGGACGCGCGACGCGCGCCACAAGGTCACCCTCGCCCAGCTGGCCAACCAGCAGGCGGCCCTGGAAACGGCCAAGGTCCGGCTGTCCTACACCCGGATCCGCGCCGCTTGGGAAACGGAGGCGGGACGTCCGCTATCGTCGGAGAGCGCTTCGTCAACGCCGGCGCGATGCTCTCGTCGAACACGCCCATCCTGTCGGTCATCGAGCTCCAGCCGATCACGGCCGTCATCCACGTCACCGAGAAGGACTATTTCCGGCTGAAGACCGAGCAGCCCGTCGCCCTGACGAGCGGCGCCTTCCCGGGCGAGGACGTTCGAAGGCCGGGTCGCCCGGATCGCGCCCCTCCTCAAGGAGACCTCGCGGGAGGCCCGGGTCGAGGTCGAGATCGAGAACACCGACGGCTCCCTCAAGCCGGGCATGTTCGTCAACGCCCAGATCGAGTTCGTGAACAAGGCCGACGCGACGATCGTCCCCACCAGCGCCATCGTGAACCGCGGCGCCCTGCAGGGGCTGTTCCTGGCCGACATCGAGAACAAGAAGGCCGTGTTCCAGCCCGCGACCGTGGGGATCATCGAGGGCGACCGGGCCGAGATCGTCGAGCCGGCCGAGCTCACGGGGTACGTCGTCACCCTCGGCCACCACCTCCTCGAGAACGGGACGGCGATCATCCTGCCCGCCGGCGCGCCCGGGGCCCGCCGCTCCCGCGGCCGAAGAAGACGGCAAGGAGCCAGGCGATGAAGCTCTCGGAATTCTCCATCCGCCGGCCCATCTTCACCTGGATGGTGACGCTCGTCGTCATCATCATCGGGCTCGTCTCGCTCTCGCGCCTGCCCGTCGACCTCATGCCCGAGATCGTCTACCCGACCCTCAACGTCAACGCCTCCTACCCGAACACGGGGCCCGAGGAGATCGAGGAGATCATCACCCGGCCGATCGAGGAGGCCCTGAGCGCCGTGCCCGGGGTCGAGGAGGTCTTCTCCTCCTCGTCGGAAGGCTCGAGCTCCGTCCGGATCATGTTCGCCTGGGGGACCGACCTCGACGCCGCGGCCGACGACGTCCGGGAGCGCCTCGACCGGATCGTGGGCCGCCTGCCCGACGAGGTCGACCGGCCGACCCTGCGCAAGTTCGACCCGGCCCAGCAGCCCATCCTGCAGTTCGGGGCCCTCAGCAACCTCGATCCCGTCCAGGCCCGGCGCATCATCGACGAGCAGATCGCCTACCGGCTCGAGCGCGTGGCCGGGGTCGCCTCCGTCGACGTCTCCGGCGGCCGCCAGCGGGAGATCCAGGTCAACCTCGATCCGCTCAAGCTCAAGGCCCTGGGGCTGCCCCTCAACGTCATCACCAGCAAGATCCGCCAGGAGAACGTCGACATGCCGGCCGGGGTCATCGAGCGGGGCAACTACGAGATCCTGCTCCGCATCCCCGGCGTCTTCACCGACCTCGACCAGCTCCGGGACACGGTCGTCGCCGTCCGGGACGGCGTGCCCATCCAGCTCAGGGAGATCGCCAGCGTCGACGACACGTTCCAGCGCGTCACCCGCGTCGCCCGCATCAACGACCGGGAAGGGATGCGCCTGGCCGTCTACAAGCAGTCGGGCCAGAACACGGTCAATGTCGCCGAGCGCGTCCTGAAGGAGATCGCCGAGATCCAGCGGGACATCCCCCAGATCGAGCTCCTGCCCACGTCGAACAGCGCCGAGTACATCCGCCGGGCCATCGACAACGTCGGCTCGTCCGCCGTCTGGGGCAGCGTCCTGGCCATCCTGGCCCTGCTCGTCTTCCTGGTCAACATCCGCAGCACGCTGGTCGTGGCCATCTCCATCCCCATCTCGCTCGTCGGGACCATCGCCCTGATCTACTTCGGCGGCTTCACCCTGAACACGATGACCCTCGGGGCCCTGGCCCTCGGCATCGGCCAGCTCATCGACAGCTCCATCGTCGTCCTGGAGAACATCTACCGCATGGAGGAGGGCGGCGTCCCGCCCCTCAAGGCCTCGATCGACGGGGTGAACGAGGTGGCCGCGCCCATCGCGGTCGGGGCCATCACGACCTGCGTCGTCTTCCTGCCGATGATCTTCATGCGGGGCATGTCGGGGGTCATGTTCAAGCAGCTGGCCTACGTCGTCAGCTTCGCCAACCTGATGGGCCTGTTCGTGGCCCTGACCATGGTCCCGATGCTCTCGAGCCGGCTCATCCGCGTCGTCAAGCCGGTCGATCCGAACACCAAGAAGCCCCTGGAGCGGCTGGCCAACGTCTTCCTCAACGGATTCCGCAAGCTGGAGAACTGGTACAAGCGGCTCCTCCATAAGGCCCTGGACCACCGCGTCTTCGTCCTGGGCAGCGTCGCGGCCCTGCTCATCGGCTGCCTGTTCCTCATCCGCCTCGTCGGGAACGAGTTCATGCCCGCGACCGACGAGAACGAGGTCCGGGTCTCGTTCGAGATGGAGGTCGGGACCCGGCTCGAGGTCATGGGCAAGACCTTCGCCACGGCCACGGAGATCGTCAAGCAGGCCGTGCCCGAGATCGTCAGCCGCGAGGACAGCTTCGGCGGCGGCGGCTGGCGCAGCGGCGCGAACACGGGCAACATGACCCTCAAGCTCGTGCCGCGGGACAAGCGCTCGCGGTCGACCGAGGACATCGCCGTCGACCTCCGCAAGAAGCTGTCCAACATCCCCGGCACGGTCGTCCGGACCCGGGCGAGCGGCGGCCAGATGATGTTCGGCATGCGCGGCGGCGGCGGCCAGGAGCGGCTCCAGATCGAGATCCGCGGCTACGACCTGGCCGTGTCCGAGGCCCTGGCCCGGCAGGTCCAGGAGGTCGTCAAGACGGTCAAGGGCGTCACGGACACCCGCGTCAGCCGCGAGGTCGGCAACCCCGAGGAGCTCCTCGTCATCGACCGCCAGGCCGCGGCCGACATGAAGCTTTCGGTCAGCGAGATCGGCCAGTCCATCCAGACCGTCCTGTCGGGGACCCAGGCGAGCTACTTCCGCGAGGCGGGACGCGAGTTCCGCATCCTGGTCAAGGTCAAGGACTCGGAGTTCCTGAACATCCAGGACATCCTCGACCTGACCGTGTCCAACTCCGAAGGCGAGCAGATCAGCCTGCGCAACGTCATCGCCACCCGGCCCCGGCGGGGGCCGATCCGCATCGAGCGCCGGGACCGCGAGCGCGTCGTGACCGTCTCCGGCGAGATCGCCGGCCGGGACCTCGGGTCGGTCATCGACGACGCCCGGGAGGCCCTGCGCTCGATCCCCATCCCGCGGAACTTCAGCATCGGCTTCACCGGCGACTACGAGGAGCAGCAAAAGGCCAACAAGGAGCTCCTGCAGAGCATCATCCTGGCCCTGATCCTGGTCTACATGATCATGGCCATGCTCTACGAGTCGCTCCGCGACCCGTTCATCGTCATGTTCTCCGTGCCGCTCGCGGCCATCGGGGTCATCCTGACGCTCTTCCTGACCAAGACGAGCTTCAACATGCAGTCGTACATCGGCCTCATCATGCTCGGCGGCATCGTCGTCAACAACGCCATCATCATCGTCGACTACACCAACCTGCTGCGGCAGCGCGACAAGATGCCGATCCGCGAGGCCATCGAGGAGGCCGGGCGGCGCCGGCTGCGGCCCATCCTGATGACGGCCTTCACGGCCATCATGGCCACCTTCCCGCTGGCCCTGGGGCTCGGCGAGGGCGGCGAGGCCCAGGCCCCGCTGGCCCGGACGGTCATCGGCGGGCTGCTGAGCTCGACGCTGATCACGCTCATCGTCGTCCCGGTCGTCTACAACATCTTCGAGGACTTCCGGCGGAAGAAGGAGCACGGCGAGGCGGCCGACGGCGCGGCCAAGACGGCGGAGGCGTGACGGGACATGTCCCTTCGGTACGTGTCCCCCGTCTTCTTCTTAAGTTGATCTGGCGAGCGTCCAGGTCCGGCCGACGGTCGGGCGTCGGGACCGGACGTGCCAGATTGACGGCCCCGTCCGATTGCGGCTATCATGCCCGACGGATCCATTCACATGATCGATCTCACTGAATACGGCTGGAACGCGGCGCTGGCCGCGGCCTTCGGGGAGTGCGCCGGCGAGGGGCTCGTCCCCGGCCGGATCATCAAACAATCCCGTGACCGCTCGACCCTCGTCACGGCCGACGGGCGAGGCCGCTGGCGAGGTCTCGGGCCGGTTCCGTCATCGGGCCCGCGGCCCCGCCGACTACCCGGCCGTCGGCGACTGGGCCGCCGTGCGGCCGGCCGGAGACGATCTCGTCGTCATCGAGGCCCTGTTGCCGCGGCGGAGCGCCTTCACGAGGAAGGCGGCCGGGGAGGCCGTCGAGGCCCAGGTCGTCGCGGCCAACGTCGACACCGTGTTCCTCGTCAGCGGCCTCGACGGCGACTTCAACGTGCGGCGGATCGAGCGCTACCTGACGACGGCCTGGTCGAGCGGGGCCGAGCCCGTCATCGTGCTCAACAAGGCCGATCTCCGGCCCGACCTCCCGGACGTCATCGCCGAAACCGCCGGCGTCGCGCCCGGGGTCCCGATCGTGGCGGTCAGGGCCCTCGCGGACGGGGGCCTCGAAGGCCTGGCGCCGTATCTTCGCGAGGGCAGGACGGTCGCGCTGCTCGGGTCCTCGGGGGTGGGGAAATCGACCATGATCAACCGCCTGCTCGGCGAGGACCGGTTCGCGACGGCCTCGATGAGCGACGCCGCCGCGGGGCGCGGTCGCCATACGACAACGGCCCGCGAGCTCGTCCGGCTTCCGGGCGGGGCGCTGCTCGTCGATACGCCCGGCATGCGCGAGCTCGGGCTCTGGGCGGACGACGAGGGATTGGACAGGACCTTCGACGAGATCGAATCCCTCGCGGCCCGCTGCCGCTTCCCCGACTGCGGCCACGAGCATGAGCCGGGGTGCGCCGTGAGGGCGGCGGTCGAGGACGGGACGATCGATCGGCGGCGATGGGAGAGCTACCTGAAGCTGCGCCGGGAGCTCGCTTCCTGGAGCTCAAGAAGGACGAGAAGACCCGCCGGCAGCGCGAGAAAGCCGCCGGACGCGACTTCGCCGCCCGGCTCAAGGAAATCAAAAAGAACAAGCCGCGGTACCGCTAGCTCTTCGGGGACATGTCCCTTTGGTACATGTCCCCGGCTTAATCCCTTTCTTCGGATTGACGGTCCGGCCTCAATGCGGCTATCATGCGACCGTTCGATCTCTGTGACCGACCAGGGAGGATGAATCCGATGAAACGCGGGACTCGCCGGGCGTACCTGATCTGTCCTGATCTCGCCGTTTTCGTAATCGCCGCGTCTACGCGTCCGCCGGCCGGGGTCAGGCCACTCAGAACTCGGCCATGTCCGTTCTGGGTCTGGCGGCCGAGGCCAAAGAGACTCGCGCTGACAAAGGGCCTGGCCGTCGGGCTCATCGGGCAGTACGGCCGGCTCGCGGTGCCGTCCGACCTTCTGGCCTGGCAGATGGCCTCGGGGGCGATGGCCGCGCCGCGGGAAGGGCTCGTCATCGGCAAGAACGCCAAGGGCGAGGACCAGGCCTGGGCCGCCGTTGAAGCCAACAAGGAGGGCTGGATCGAGAACCGCGCCCTCGCGGGCGGCTACCTTTATATGGTCGTCGAATCGGCGAGGCCGCGGACGATGATCCTCGACGCGACGGGGTTCTATGTCGCCTGGATCAACGGAGAGCCGAGGGGCGGAGAGAAATACGGCGCGGACTATCTCCGCCATCCCGTTCGGCTGGTCGAAGGGCCGCAACGAGCTCCTCTTCCGGGGCGAGCGCGGCCGGTTCAAGGGACGGCTCTACGAGCCGCCGGCCGAGGTGTTCTTCACCGACAAGGACATGACGCTGCCGGACCTCGTCGTCGGGGAGGGCGGTCCGGTTTGGGCGGGACTGCGGCTGGTCAACGCGACGGGCGAGAGGCTGGAGGGGATCGAGGTCGTTTATCGCTCTGGCGGGCGGGAGAGAAGCGTGCGTCTGGATACGGCCGTCGCGCCTCTCCTGACTCAGAAGCTGGCCGTGCCGCTGGCGATCGACGCGCCCGCCGCCGAGGGCCCGGTCAAGGTCGAGGTCAGGGCCAGGGCGCGGGCCGGACGGCGGACGGTCGAAACTCCGGCCGTTCGCGCTCGAGCTCAAGGCCGCGGCGGCCGCCGCGCATCACTCGCGGACGTTCGTGAGCGGGATCGACCGGAGCGTCCAGTACTTCGGCGTCGTGCCGATGGCGGCGGGCGATCCGGCGCGATCCGTTCAGACGCCCGGCGCCAAGCCCGCGCTCGTGCTGACCCTTCACGGGGCCGGCGTCGAGGGGATCGGCCAGGCCCGGGCCTACAAGCCCAAGGACTGGGCCGTGATCGTCGCGGCGACGAACCGGCGCCCCTACGGCTTCGATTGGGAGGACTGGGGGCGGCTCGACGCGCTCGAGGTCCTGGGCGAAGCCCGGCGTCTCTTCGGGACGGACCCGGCCCGGACCTATCTCACGGGGCATTCCATGGGCGGCCACGGCACCTGGCAGATCGGCGCGACCGTCCCCGGGCCCTGGGCGGCCATCGCCCCGAGCGCGGGCTGGCACAGCTTCTCCTCGTACGGCGGGGGCGCCGCCTTCAAGGACCCGTCGCCGGTCGAGAAGATGCTGCTCAGGGCGAACGATCCCGAGCGAGACGACCGCCCTGTCCCGGAATTTCCTCAACTACGGCGTTTACATCCTTCACGGCGACCAGGACGACAACGTCCCGGTGACCCAGGCGCGGTTCATGCGCGAGCTCCTGGGCAAGTTCCATCCCGATTTCGCGTACTATGAGCGGCCGGGCGCCGGCCATTGGTGGGGGAACGAGTGCGTGGATTGGCCGCCGCTCTTTCAGTTCCTGAAGGAGCGCGATGCGGCCGGAGGACGCCGACGTCCGGCGGCTCGAATTCGTCACCGCCGATCCCGGCATCTCGTCGCGCATCGCGCTGGGTCGAGATCCTGGCCCAGACGAAGCCCCTCGAGTACAGCAAGGTCGCGATCGAGAGGGACGAGGCGGGGAAGGCGTTCAAGGGGACGACGGAGAACGTCGAGCGGCTGGCGATCGATATCCAGCCGGTCAAGGCTAAGGCCGAGGCCGGCGGGGATGCGGGCGGGGCGGCCGCCGCGACCGTCGCAAGAAAGGCGGGGGAGACCATAACGATCGAGCTCGACGGTTCCAAGGTCGAAGCTCGCGGCGTGCCCGAGACGGGACGCGTCTATCTCGAGCGCGGCGACAAAGGCTGGGCGGTCGCGGCCGGTCCCGCGGGGCCGGGTCAGAAAGGCCCTCACCGCTCCGGCGGCTTCAAGGACGCCTTCCGCCACGGCTTCTTCTTCGTCTACGGGACGCGCGGCGACGCCGCGGAGGACGCCCGGGCCTTCGGCAAGGCGCGGTTCGACGCCGAGATGTTCTGGGTCCGCGGCAACGCCGGGATCGAGATCCTCCCCGACACGGCCTTCGATCCCGCCAAGGTACAAGGACCGCAGCGTCATCCTCTACGGCAACGCCGACACGAACGCGGCCTGGGCGAAGCTCTTGTCCGGCTCGCCCGTCGAGGTCCGGAACGGCCGGGCCCGGATAGGGGAGAAGCGGTACGACGGGAGCGGATTACGCGGCCTATTTCGTCAGGCCGCGCCCCGGGAGCGACGTCGCTTCGGTGGGCGTCGTCGCCTGGACCGGGAAGGCGGGCTGGATGGCGGCCTCTCCCGGGCAATATTTCATCAGCGGCGCCGGGTATCCCCGATCTCATCCTGCATCTCGGCCGAGTCGCTTCGCTCCGGGACGGACGGCATCCGGGCCATCGGCTGGTTCGGCAACGACTGGAGCGTCGAACGCGGCGACATCGTCTGGAACGACGGCCGGGAGAAATAGCGGGGGCTATCAGTAGGCCTTCCGCGAGGTCCGACCGCATGGACGCCGATCTTTTTGTTCGCTGAATCCAATTCGAAGATCAGGCGATATTCGCCGACCCGAAATCGATAGAGCCCTGGCAGCTTTCCTTCGAGAGCGCGGACATCTTTGTGCCGTAGCGGATTCTCAAGTGCCTGGAGTTGTTTTATGCGGTCCCGTATTCTTATTTGTACGGACCTTTCCAATCTGTCGAGAGCCTTCAGAGCGGCTCTTGAGAGATCTACGGTCCAGGAATGCTTCTGCATCCTTTAAAGGGACGCCTTTGCCCTCTCGAAATTCTCGCGAGGCGGCTCTGACCGTTCTCAAGAGGCCAGGAATGGCCAGCAGTTCCATGGTTTCCTTGCGGCTCTCGATGTACTCGTCGATCAGCTCGATGACGACATCGTTCATCTTCCGGTTCTCCAGGCTGGCGGCGGCTTTGAGGAGGTTCTTCTTCTCCTCGGGGATGCGGATCGTGGCGGTTTCCATGGGGGTCCTCCTCAAAAGTAGATTAAGCGCCTAAGCGCTTTTTGTCAACAGCGTTCGTTCGAGGGCGCTTTCATAGAGATGGACGAACGAGAGCAGGAAATCGTCTCAGACGATCGCCAACGCGACGCCTAGGAAGCCCCCGTGAATAAGACAACAAAACCACGAAGGGAGGAGAGATGCCCAGGGTGGGACTCGAACCCACAAGGCCTTACGGCCGCGACATTTTAAGTGTCGTGCGTATACCGATTCCGCCACCCGGGCCCGTCGGGCGGTCGCTGGATCGGGCCGATTATACGATAGACATCATCCCGGGGCAATGCGCCGTCCTCCCGCCCGAGGCGTCGCGGGAGCGGCCCGGCTCGTTCGTTCGGTAAGGGCGACGGCCCCGTTGTCTACCGGCCCGGGCGCATGATATGATGCGCTCAATTCAGATCATGACCGCGATCGATCGGGCCGCGCGACGGGACGCTTGATGGAGGGGAAGCCGTGTCCATGAGAAGGATCCCAGCGATCCGGTCACCGTGGAGATCCGTGTCTGATGGCCGTCATGGCGGCTCCTGCTCATGGGCATCACGGCGGCGGCGTCGCGGCCGCAGATGCGCCGGCCGGCGGGCCTGCCGCAGAGCGCCCACGCCGAGGTCGACGGGCTGGCCCTCACGCCGCCCATGGGCTGGTACCCCTGGAACATGTTCGGCGAGGAGCCGCAGAACGAGAAGCTCATCAAGGAGATCGCCGACGCGCTCGTCGCGAGCGGCATGAAGGACGCCGGCTACGCCTATGTCGGCCCGGACGAGGGCATCTGCTTCTCGCGCGGGCAAGGACGGGAAGCTCACGACGAACCTCGACCGCTACCCTTCCGGCCTGCGCGGCCTCGGCGATTATGTCCACATGAAGGGCCTCAAGTACGCCCTCTACACCGACGCCGGGACGAAGACCTGCAGCACGGCCATGCCCGGGACGAAGGGCCACGAGCTCGAGGACATGCGGGCCTTCGCCGATTGGCGCGCCGATTACATCAAGATCGACTGGTGCAACAGCGAAGGCCAGGACATCGTCCAGACCTACTCGCTCCTCGGCCAGGCCCAGCGCGCCGCCGGGCGCCCCGTCGTCCACAGCCTGTGCTCGTGGGGCGACGGCTATCCCTGGATCTGGGCCGGAGCGATCGGCCACATGTGGCGGACGACGGCCGACATCTGCGCCCCCGGGAAGGCCGATTGGGCCCGGGCCATGCGCATCGCCTTCGCCAACGAGAAGCTCGGCGCGTTCGCCGGGCCGGGCCGCTGGAACGACCCGGACATGATGATCGTCGGCATGCCCGGCCTGAGCGAGGCCCAGAACCGGAGCCTGTTCAGCCTCTGGTGCATGATGGCCTCGCCGCTCATCGCCGGGAACGACCTCCGCGGCGATGAGCCGAGCCGACGATCGACATCCTGACCAACCTCGAGGCCATCGCCGTCGACCAGGACCCGCTCGGCGTCGCAGGGTCACGTCGTCTGGAACGACGGCAACGTCAGCCTCTGGGCCGGGAAGCCGCTCTTCGACGGCAGCCTGGCCGTGCTCGTTCTCTATCAGGGCAAGTACAGGGCCGAGAAGAAGATCACCTGGGAGGAGCTCGGGCTCGAGGCCGCCGACGAGCTTTATGTCCGCGAACCTCTGGACGCACGAGACGACGCGGGCCGCACGCCGGGGGCTTCACGGTCTCCGTCGGCCCGGACGACGTCGCCTTCCTGCGGCTGTCGAAGAAGAACGATTTCCCCATCCCGCCCGTTCTCGTCGCCGACACGTATCTCGTATCGCTCCGGTCGACGGGCGCCCGCTCCGAAACGCTGACCGGAAAGGTCACGGTCACGAACAAGGGCAGCTCGGACCTGCCGCCTTGGCGCGTCGACCCGAAGTCCTTGCCGCCGTGGCTTGACGGTGGCGGTCGCCGGGGGCGGGAAGGCCCAGACCTTCGTCAACACGGTCTCGACGGCCGGCCTGAAAAAGGGCGCCTACCACGCCCTCGTCCGGGCCGACAACGTCGAGCCCGTCTCGGGAAAGCCGATGAGCGCCCTTTATTACGACGTCGACCTCGAGGTCGCGCGCAACGTCAGGAGGTAGACCATGACCGAGATTCAACCGGCTCCGCCGCCGTCAGCGTCGCCCCGCCGTCCGTCAAGGAGCGCTTCCTGTCCCTCGATTTCTTCCGCGGCCTGACGATGTTCCTCCTGATCGGGGAGAGCACGTTCCTCTACGAGCACCTCCGGGACCCGCGGCTTGGCCGGGACCGTCCTCGGCTTCATCGGCACCCAGCTCGACCATCATCCCTGGGCGGGCTTGCGCTTCTGGGACCTCGTCCAGCCGTTCTTCATGTTCATCGTCGGGGCGGCCCTGGCCTTTTCTGTGGCCAAGCGCGCGGAGAGGGGAGAGCAGCCGGGCGGAGATCACCAAACACGTCATCATCCGCTCCCTGACGCTCCTCTTCCTCGGCTGGGCCCTTTACTGCATCGGCCCCGGCCGCATCACCTTCCGCTTCCAGAACGTCCTGGCCCAGCTCGGCGTGACCTATCCCATCGCCTATTTCCTGATGAGGACGGAAGCCGCGGACGCAGATCGCCTGGAGCTTCGCCTTCATCCTCGCGACCGAGGTCATCTACCGGACGTTCTGGGTCGCCGGGCTACAACCAGCCCTTCGTCCCCGACCACAACTTCGGGTCGTGGGTGGACATGCTGATCGGGGGAGAGCTCTCGGCGGGCCACTGGGTCGCGTTCAACGCCATCCCGACGGCGGCCCACACGATCTGGGGCGTTCTGGCCGGGCAATGGCTCATGCGCGCCGCGGCGCCGAAAAAGAAGATCGCCTGGCTGGCCGGGCTCGGCGCGGCCGCCGTCGCCGCCGGCTTCGCCCTGACGGCCGTGTCGCCGATGATCAAGCGCATCTGCACCAGCTCGTTCGTCGTCGCCAGCGGCGGCTTCTGCCTCCTGGCGCTGGCCTTCAGCTACTGGCTCATCGACGTCAAGAAGTGGAACAAGTGGGCCGTCTTCCTCAACATCGTCGGCATGAATTCGCTGTTCATCTACCTT
The DNA here is from genome assembly GCA_963843505.1 of Candidatus Aminicenantota bacterium. Classification (GTDB taxonomy): domain Bacteria; phylum Acidobacteriota; class Aminicenantia; order Aminicenantales; family Saccharicenantaceae; genus RBG-16-66-30. The sequence goes on from CAWJKR010000010.1 coordinate 47,781, forward strand.
TTCACGGAGAGCGGCGGCACGGTCTGGATCCGGAAGCTCGCCTGGCCGTTCACCATGGCCTTCGCCGGCTGGATCGGGGAGCTCCCGGCCGAGATCCTCACCAGCCTCGCCGCCTGGGCGATGCTCTGGTCTATGTGCTATTGGCTTGTACAAGAAAAAGATCATCATCAAGATCTAGAGACGGTCAAACGGTTCGACGAGGACGGCCGTGCCGTAGCACAGCACCTCGGTCGCGCCCTGGATGACCTCCGTCGCGTCGTAGCGCACGCCGATGACGGCGTTGGCCCCGCGCTCGACGGCGTGGGCGACCATCATCTCGAAGGCCTCGGCCCTCGTTTGCTCGCAGAGCTCGGAGAAGAGCGTGATGTTGCCGCCGACGATCGTCTGGAGCGAGGCCCCGATCGTCCCGAAGACCGACCGCGAGCGCACGGTGATGCCGCGGACGATGCCGAACGACTTGACGATGCGGTAGCCGTCGAGGGTGAAGGCCGTCGTCGTCATCTGGAAGATCCGCGGACGGCTGGGCGGCTCTCTTCCGCTCCTCCTCCGGCATCCCTTCATAGCAGCCCAGGCAGACGTCGGCCGTCTTGAAATGATAGAGCGACGGGTAATCCTTCCCGCAGACCTTGCATCTCATCGGTCGCCCCCTTTCTTCTTCTCTTCGTCCGTCTTCGCCGGGACCGGCGGCGCCGCGAGATCCGGCTTCGGATCGCCGAATATGTAGTGGCCGAACCAGGCCAGATTGTGCTGCATCACCGCCCGCATCGACTTCGGCTTGGTGATGCCGTGGCCGTAGCCCTTGTAGACGACCATCTCGACCGGCACGCCCCGGTCCTCGAGCCCCTGGCGGAGCTCGTAGCCGTTCGGGATGGGCACCCGCCGGTCGAACTCGCCGTGCTGGATGAGCGTCGGCGTGGCCGCCTTTTTGATGTAGGTCATGGGCGAGGTCTTGGCGTAGATGGCCGGATCGTCCGCCGGATCGTCGCCGAGGTAGTTGATCGTGAACGGCGTGATGTCCGTGTTGTAGTAGTAGGTGGCCCAGTTGGAGATCCCCGCTCCGACGGAGATGGCCTTGAAGGCCTTGGACGACGTCGTCAGGAAGGCCGAGATGTAGCCGCCCTGGCTCCAGCCCATGCAGCCGACCCGGCCCGCGTCGACCCAGCCCTTCCGGACCAGGTCGTCGACCCCCGAAAGAACGTCCCAGGCGTCGCCGACGCCGAGATTGCGATAGTTGAGCCGGCGGAACTTCTCGCCGTAGCCGGCGCTGCCCCGGTAGTTGACCTTGAGGATGAGCGCGCCCCGCGCGGCCCAGATGTCCGACGGATAATATCGCGTGTCGCCGGAGAGCAGGGCCGGCCGGTCGACGCCCGTCGGACCGCCGTGGATGACGCAGAGCAGGGCGTACTTCTTGGCCGGATCGAAGTCGGCCGGCTTGATGAGGACGCCCTCGATCGTCGTGCCGTCCTTGCTCTTCCAGGAGATGAGCTCGCGCGTGCCGAGGATGAACGCCGCGACCTGATCGGTCGTCTTCGTCAGGACCCGCGGCTTCCAGGGGAATTCGGTGACGCAGATCTCCGGCAGGGTCGCGGCCGTCGCGGCCGTGAAGGCCGCCCGCTTTCCGTCCCGGGAGAACGTGAATCCGGAGACCATGGCCTCATCCGGCCCGCTCAGCCGCTCGATCTCGAGCGTCGCCGGGTCGAGCCGGAAGAGGTGCGCGGCCGTCTTCTGCATGGCCGAGAAATAGATCCCGCCGCCGGTCCAGGCCACGGCGTTGGGGTTCTCGTCGAAGGCCTCCGACAGCGGCCGCACGGCCCCTCCCTCGGCCGGGACGACGGCCAGGACGGAGTTGCGCGGCGTAATAATCGGGCCGGGCCAGGGCGCTCGAGAACAGGATGGAGCGGCCGTCCGGCGACCAGAGCGGGGATGAGTCGGGCCCGGCCTGATCGACGACCTTCCGGACCTTGTCGCCGTCGAGATCGAGGACGTAGATGTCGGAGGTGCCGCCGTTGATGAGGTCGGGATCGAGCGCCGCGCTGAAGGCGATCTTCGCTCCGTCGGGCGACCATTCGAATCCGCCCACCGTGAACGCCTTCCCGCCCGTCCGGCGCCGCCCCGGCTGGGGGGAGCGCATGGCCTCGTCCACGTCGACCGTCCAGAGGTGGGTGTGGGTGTATTCGCGCCGGACGACGTCGTAGTCGCCGTAGAAGTCCTTGCGCGCCTTGGCCTGCTCGGTGACCGGGTCGCCCGCCGCGAAGGCGATCGACCTTCCCGTCCGGGGACCAATCGAAGCCGCCGACCGCCGTCTCCGCCTTCGTCAGCTGGATGGCCTCGCCGCCGTCCGGGCTGATGACGAAGAGCTGGGACTTGTCGTCGGCCCGGCTCGAGGTGAAGGCGATCCAGCGGCCGTCCGGAGACCAGGTCGGGTCGGACGAGGATTTCTTGCCCCGCGTCAGCTGGATCGTCCGCCCGGACGCGACATCGAGGAGCCAGATCTGGGTGACGTAGGCGTCCTGTTCGAAGTCGGTCTCCGTGACGGTGTAGGCGATGCGAGCCCCGTCGGGGGAGATGCGGGCGCTGCCGACGGACTTCAAGGCCATCAGGTCCTCGATCGTCGGGGCCTTCTTCGCGGCGTCTTGGGCCGCCCGGGCGGCGGGGGAGAACGCGGCGAGCGCGGCCAGCACGGTGAGAACGGAAAGGACGGAAAGATAAAAGCGGGACGGACAGCGAGATACGTCGTCATGGGGCCCTCCTGGGCGTCATCCTACGCCAGGAGAGACGCGGGGACAAGACCCGCGATCGCCCGGCCGCGGGACGGCGCGAAGGGCTAGCGGGAGGAAGGGGACCGGCCGCGCGGCGACTATGTCCGGCCGAGAGAGGTCTTGACGTGAAGGAGGTTCATCTCGAGGACCTTCCGGCAATCGTCCGTCACCCCGACGACCGCCAGGCCCTCCTCGAGCAGTCTCCCGGCCGGAGCGAGATCGACGGTCGGGTCCTGCCGGTGCATCTTGATGATCATGTAGGCGGCGTTGTTCTTGCCCCAGGCCACGCGGGCGGGATTGTTCAGCTCCTCGCGCCTGGCGGATGTATTCGAGGTAATACTGGAGCGCGGCGACGAAGTTCCCGGCCGCGTCGCACTCTTCGGCCTTGACCTTGGCCGCGAGCCACGCGTCCCAGGAAACGGGCTGGATGCAGCCGACCGCCGCCCCCGGCGCCTTCTGCCCGGCCGCGGCCGCCGTGCCCGTGACCGCCGCCGCGACGATCAGCGCCAGACCGATGATGAGCGTTCTTTTCATTCGCGAATCTCTTTCCGCCCGGGCTCGAAGGCCCTAGAACTGGGCGTTGATCCCGGCCGAGAGCATGCCTTTGTAGCCGTACCCGAATTCGGCGAAGAAGCCGATATTCTGACCGAACCTGACCCCGATCGCGTTGAGGTGGAAGGTCGGCAGGGCCTTGCTGAAGCGTTTCCGTGCCGGTCTCATCGGTATAGCGGCCTTTGCGGATCCTGACGCCGAAGCCCGCCCCCGAATAGACCTGGAAACCTCGCCGCATGATCCAATGGTAGTCGAGCTCGGCGGCGGCGATGGTGTTGGTCTCCTTGAAATCGCCGACCAGGAGATCGGAGCTCTGCAGGATGAGGTCGCCCCGCGAGGTGTAGCCGCCGATCGCGCCGCCGAAGCCGAAACGGGAGTTCGCCGAATGATGATAGGTCAGGAACGGCACGCCGCTGTACTTGACGTTGTCCTTGGAAAAGTTGCCCAAGGTGATGACGACGAGGAGGATGTCGCCGAAGACGTCGAGGACCTGATCGATCGACAGGACGCCGAATTGGGCGGACAGGTCGTTCGTTCGAACGGGGGCCTGCCCGAATGAGGCGGCGGGGAGAAGGAGCGCGACGACGGCCAGGACCGCGGCCGGGCGAAGGATGGGCTTGAGGGACATGGACGGACCTCCTGTCACTTAAAGTTCAATGATACCTTCAATTTAGTCGTTTTTTTGGGCCGGATATTGAATTTTAGGGCTGGCCCGCCGGGCCCGCGCTCACAGCAAGCGAAGCGAAGAAATAAAAAGCTGATGTTGAATATATCAGTCGCCTGCACGATAATGACCGGAAGATGAGCGCCAGGGCTCGACTTCCCTTCCGCCGATTCGCCGGGATCGTCGTCGTGTCCGGCCTCCTCATCCTCTCCTCAGGACGCCTCGATTATTGGCAGGGCTGGCTCTTTTTCGGCATCATCCTGACCACGGCCCTCCTATCCGTATCGTTCCTGAAGGACGATGTCGGCCTGGTCGCCGAACGGCTCCGCCCCGGCCGCGGCATGAAGTGGTGGGACAAGGGCTACTATCTTTTCTCGACGCCCCTCTATTTCGCCGCGGTCGTCGTGGCCGGCCTCGACGCCGGCCGCTTCCATTGGAGCTCCCCTCCGAGGACCGGGATCTACGCGTGCTTTCTGGCCGTCTTTCTCGTCGGCCAGGGCCTGTTCCTGTGGGCCAAGAAGGTCAACCCGTTCTTCTCGAGCGTCGTCCGGATCCAGGCGGACCGGGGTCAGACCGTCTGCCGCGGGGGCCCCTATAGGATGTGCCGCCACCCCGGATATCTCGGCGGCCTTCTGTTCGGCCTGGCGACGCCCGTCATCCTCGGATCCTATTGGGCCCTCATCCCGCAGGGCCTCGCCGCCCTGTTCCTCGTGGCCAGGACCTGCCTCGAGGACCGAATGCTGAAGAGGGACCTCCTCTGGTACGCCGACTACGCCCAGGTGGTCCGGTCGCGGCTCATACCGGGCGTCTGGTGATAGATTCCGATCCCATCGAGGAGGAACAGCCCATGTCTCTGAATCCCCGCCTCCGTCCCGCTCCCCGGACCGTTCTGGCCGGGCTGGCCGTCGCCTTCGCGCTGCTTGGCCCTGCGGCTCCCCGCGGCCGCGGCCGTCACGAGCCCGAAGGATCAGTTCGGCTTCGCCATCGGCGACGATTACCAGCTCGTCAACTACAAGCAGCTCGTCGCCTACTGGAAGAAGCTCGACGCCGAGTCCGACCGCATGAGCCTGGTCGAGATCGGCAAGACGGCCGAGGGCCGGACCATGGTCATGGCCATCATCACCTCGCCGGCGAACCACGCCCGCCTGGGCCGCTACAAGGACATCGCCCGGCGGCTGGCCCTGGCCGAGGGCCTGAACGACGCGGGCGCGCGCAAGCTGGCCGCCGAGGGCAAGGCCGTCGTCTGGATCGACGGCGGGCTCCACGCGACCGAGATCCTCGGCTCGCAGCAGCTCGTCGAGCTCGTCTGGCGGATGACGAGCGGGACCGACGCCGAGACCCTGCGCATCCTCGACGACGTCATCCTTCTCGCCGTGCCGGCCAATCCCGACGGGCTCGATCTCGTCGCCGACTGGTACATGCGCGAGAAGGAGCCGGCCAAGCGGTCGATGAACGGCGTGCCCGTCCTCTATCAGAAGTACATCGGCCACGACAACAACCGCGACTTCTACATGAACACCCAGCCGGAGACCAAGGCCATCAGCCGGCAGCTCTACATCGAGTGGCACCCGCAGATCGTCTACAACCACCACCAGACCGGGCCGGCCGGGACGGTGCTCTTCGCGCCGCCCTTCCGCGACCCGTTCAACTACGTCTTCGACCCGCTCATCCCGGTCGGGCTCGACCTCGTCTCGGCGTCCATGCACAACCGCTTCGTCACCGAGGGCAAGCCCGGCGCGATCATGCGCTCGGGCGCCGGCTACTCGACCTGGTGGAACGGCGGCCTCCGGAGCGCCGGCTATTTCCACAACGTCATCGGCATCCTGACCGAGGCCATCGGCAACCCGACGCCGGTCGACATCCCCTTCATCCCCGACCGCATCCTGCCCAAGCAGGACTACCCCTATCCGGTCGCGCCGCAGAAGTGGCATTTCCGGCAGTCGATCGAGTACGCCATCACGGCCGACATGGCCATCCTCGACGTGGCCTCCAAGCACCGCGAGGATTTCCTCTACCGGCGCTTCCTCATGGGCGAGCACGCCATCGAGCTGGGGAGCAAGGACTCGTGGACCATCGTGCCGGGCACGATCGCCGCGGTCAAGGCGGCCGTCGAGAAGGACCGCAAGGCCGAGGGCGCGCCGGCGCAGGGCGCGGGTCCGGGCGGCCGGGGCGGACCCGGCAGGGGAGCGGTGGACAAGAAGTACTACGAGGCCATCTTCGACAAGGCCACCCGGGATCCGCGCGGCTACATCATCCCCGCGGACCAGGCCGATTTCCCGACCGCGACGAAGCTCGTCAACGCCCTCATCGAGAGCGGCGTCGCCGTCGAAAGGGCGACGGCCGGCTTCGACGTGGCCGGCAAGAGCTATCCGAAGGGATCGTTCGTCGTCAAGGCGGCCCAGGCGTTCCGGCCGCACGTCCTGACCATGTTCGAGCCCCAGGACCATCCGAACGATTTTCCCTATCCCGGCGGGCCCCCCAATCCTCCCTACGACGCCGCCGGATGGACGCTGGCGTACCAGATGGGCGTCGCGTTCGACCGGATCCTCGACGGCTTCAGCGGCCCGTTCGAGAAGGTGCCGGGCGTGACCAAGCCGCCGGCGGGCGCGGTTCGAGGCCGGGCCGGGGGCGGCCGGCTACTTCCTCGACCACCGCGTCAATGACACCTTCGTCGCCGTCAACAGGCTGCTCAAGGCCGGAGAGAAGGCTTTCTGGCTGAAGTCGGGCTTCGAAGCGGAGGGAAAAGCGCGTCCGGCCGGCGCGATCTGGGTCCCGGCCTCGCCGGGCGCGGCGGCCATCCTGCAGAAGGCGGCGAGGGACCTGGGCCTGAACATCGACGGCGCCGCGGTCGCGCCGAAGAGGCGAGGCCTTCGCGCTGCGGCCCCTTCGGGTCGGCCTGTGGGACACCTACGGCGGGTCGATGGCCTCGGGCTGGATCCGCTGGCTCCTCGAGCAGTTCGAATTCCCTTATGAGCTCGTCTTCGCGCCGGCGCTCGACGCCGGGGGCTTGGCCGAGAAGTTCGACGTCCTCATATTCGTCGGCGGCTCCATTCCGCGCGTCCAAGTCGCGGGCCAGGACGGGGGCGGGGCCATGAGGGGCTTCCAACCGCCGCCGCCGGCCAACGTTCCCGAGGAATACAAGAACAGGGTCGGGCGGATCACGGCCGAAAAGACGATCCCCCTCCTCAGGCAGTTCGTCGAAGCGGGCGGGACGATCCTGGCCCTGGACTCGGCGGCCGTCTTGGCCGAGCACTTCGGCCTGCCGCTGGCCAACGCCCTGGTCGAAAAGGACCAGGACGGGGCGGAGACGCCCCTGCGGCCCGAGAAGTTCTACGTTCCGGGGTCGATCATGCGGGCGAGGGTCAACCCGGCCCATCCGCTGGCCCAGGGCCTGGCCGAGACGATCGACGTCTTTTATGACAACACGCCCGCTTGGACGCTGCCGCCCGACGCCGAGCTCAAAGGCGTTCTCCCGGTCGTCTGGTTCGACGACGGGAAGCTCCTGAGGAGCGGCTGGGCCTGGGGCGAGACGTATCTGCGCCGGAGCGTCCAGGTCGCCGAGGCGGCGGTGGGGAAGGGGAAGATCTTTCTCTACGGGCCGGAGATCGCCTTCCGGGGCCAGCCCCACGGGACCTTCAAGCTCCTGTTCAACGGGATCTATTACGGCCCGGCGAAGACCGTCATCTTGGAATAAAAGAAAGAAGGGGTCAAACCTATACCTTTTTAATTTTCGCGCTGGAGGTGCGCTGATCTCTAACGAAAATTAAAAAGGTATAGGTTTGACCCCATCTTATAGCTCGCGGAGGAGCATCACCGCGCCCATCACGGCGAGCGAAGCGTACACAAGCTTCACGAAAAGGGCCTGGGTCAGCTTCTTGTGCAAGAGACCGCCCAGGACGACCCCCAGCACGATGGCCGGGAGGGAATAGAGGTAGGACCTGAGGACCGTTCCGGTCCACAGCCCGGCCAACCCGTGCCCGGCGAGGATGGCCAGGCCCGTCGGGAGAAAGTAACCCTGAAGGGTCGCGCGGAACGACTCCGGCGGCCACCCTTTGAGCATGCCGTAGGCGACGATGGGCGGCCCGTTCGTGTTGTAGGCGCCGCCGAGCACCCCGGCCGACCAGCCGACGAGCCAGGGGAAGGTCGCCTTCTCGCGCCGGAGCCTCGCCTCCGGCTTGACGAGCCCGAACAGGCCATAGAGCAGGATGACGAGTCCCAGGGCGACCTTGAGCGGGGCTTCCGGCAGCCGGGCCAGTCCGTAGATGCCGACGGGGATGCCCAGCAGGGTGGCCGCGATGAGGCGGCCGGCCGCCTTGAACTCGACCTTCCGCCAGTCGCGGGCCAGGATCAGGAGCGAGATCGTCGGCCCCATGAAGGCGACGAGCGGCGTCGCCGTGCGGAGCCCCATGGCCATGGCCAGCAGGGGCATGGCCACGACCGCGTCGCCGAAGCCCAGGGCCGAGCGCACGAAGGCCGCGACGAAGACGACGGCGGCGACGAACGTCAGGACCTCTTTTTCTTCCGGCCCAGGATGCCGCCGCTCAGGAAGAGCCCGGCGCCGAGGACGAAGCCGAAGTTGTACCAGGTCCCGTTGTTGTGGACCTCGTAGAGCCTGACGTTCCTGCTGAAGATCGAAATGACGAACGTGACCGGCGAGATGAAGCCGTGCCAGAGCCCCATCAGGAACCCCGCGGTATGGCCGTCCGCGTCGGCCGTTTTCTCCGCGCTGTTGGGACCGGGGGCGCACCCGGCCATGACGAGCACCGCGATAAGGACCGCGATCAGGACGATCGAGCGACTCATGTGACCCTCCGTCGGCGAGATGGACGTATTCTAACCGAAAAAGGGCCCCGCCTCCAGTCCCCGCGACGGCCCGGCCCGCGCCGGTCCCCGCGGGTCCCGGCCGCTTGCCTTCCCCGCCGGATGGGGATAAAATGGTCTTTCAGCGGCCCAGCCTGAAACACCCATTTCGAAGGAGGTCATCATGAAAGGGGATCCGAAACTCATCAAGACGCTCAACTCGCTGCTCGCCGACGAGCTGACGGCCATCAACCAGTACATGGTCCATTCCGAGATGTGCGACAACTGGGGCTACGACAAGCTCCACAAGACGATCGAGAAGCGGGCCATCGCCGAGATGAAGCACGCCGAGAAGCTCATCGGCCGCATCCTCTTCCTCGAGGGCCTGCCCGTCGTCAGCGACCTCAGGAAGCTCTCCATCGGCGCCGACATCCCGAAGATGTTCGACAACGATCACAAGTTCGAGGAAGGCGCCATCAAGTCGTATAACGAGGCCATCATCCTGGCCGGAAGCCTCAAGGACTACGCCACCCGCGAGATCCTCGAAGGCCATCCTCAAGGACGAGGACGGCCACATCGACGGCATCGAGGAGATCCAGGACCAGATCGGCCAGATGGGCCTCCAGATCTTCCTGACGACCCAGGTGGGATGACCCGCTCTCCGTCCTGTCTTTCGGCCGCCCTCTTCTGGGGGGCGGTCTGGGGCCTGGGCGAGGCCACCCTCGGACATCTGCTCCACCTGGCCCGGGTGCCGGGCCTGCCGGGGCTGGTCATGGTCCCGTTCGCCGTCCTGGTCATGGGCCGGGCCCTGGCCCGGTCACCGCCGCGCGAGCGCGGTCTTCCTGACCGGCGTCGTGGCCGCCTCGTTCAAGCTCTTCGATCTCCTCGTTCCCGGCACGGATCTCCTGGCCCTGAGCCGTCCGATCCAGGCCATCCTGCTCGAAGCCCTGGCCGCCGCCGTCTGGGTCAAGCTGAAAATGGGGACGCTTCTATTTTCGAAGAACGGGCGTTTAAAAAAAATGGAAACGTCCCCATTTTATTACTAGGCCGTCCATGAAGCCGCCCGCTTTCAAGAAGAGGATCGAGACGTCGGCCATGAGCCGGCGCGGCTTCCTCCGCTGGAGCGCGCTCGTCGGCACGGCGGCCGCCTCCTCGAAGGGGCTGGCCGCGGGATTCCGGCGCCGCGACCCGCGTCACGCCCTGGTCGAGCAGGCCCCCGCCGAGGAGCGCATGATCCGGACGGGCTGTCCCGCCCACAACTGCGGCGGCCGCTGCCTTCTCAAGGTCTTCGTCCGCGACGGCCGCATCGTCCGCATCGAGACGGACGACCGGCCCGGCGACACGGTCGCCGACCCCCAGCTCCGGGCCTGCGTCCGCGGCCGGGCCTACCGCAAGCGCCAGTACCATCCCGACCGCCTTCAGTTCCCGATGAAGCGGACGGGGAAGAGGGGCGAGGGCAAGTTCGCGCGCATCGGCTGGGACGAGGCCCTCGACCGCATCGCCGCCGAGTTCGCGCGCATCAAGGCGGCCTACGGCAACCAGGCGTTCTACGTCCCCTACGGCACGGGCAGCTACAACCAGATCAACGGCCGCCAGACCGCCCAGCGCCTGATGAACCTCTACGGCGGCTCGCTCGGCTTCTACAACAGCTATTCCTGGGCGGCCATCTCCGCGGCGACGCCGACCGTCTACGGCACGAGCGTCACCGGCAACCAGCGCCAGGACTGGCTCAACTCGAAGTACATCCTCATGTGGAGCTGGAACCCGGCCGAGATGCGCGACGGGACGAACAGCGAGTAGTTCGTCCAGAAGGCCCGGGAGAAAGGGGCCCGCGTCGTCTGCATCGACCCGCGCATGACCCTGAGCGCGGTCTCCCTCGCCGACGAGTGGATCCCCATCCGGCCCGGCACGGACGCGGCCATGATGACGGCCATGGCCTACGTCATGGTCCGCGAGAGCCTCATCGACGCCGACTTCGTGCGCACGCACTGCGTCGGCTTCGACGGGACCCAGATGCCCGCCGGGGCCGAGGGCGCCGAAAGCTACAAGGACTATCTGCTCGGCGCGCGCGACGGCGTCCCCAAGACCCCCGAGTGGGCCGAGGGGATCTGCGGCGTCCCGCGCGAGACGATCGCCCGCATCGCCCGCGAGTACGCGACGACGAAGCCCGGCGTCCTCTACCAGGGCTACGGCATGCAGCGCCGCGCCTACGGCGAGCAGGCCGTCCGGGCCGGCTGCGTCCTCGCCGCCATCACCGGGAACGTCGGCGTCCCCGGCGGCTGGGCCAGCGGCATCGCCCTCCAGGCCCCCGACGGCGGCCCCTTCTGGCTCGTCTTCCCGACCGGCGACAACCCCGTCAAGGCCGTGATCCCGAGCTTTCTCTGGACCGAGGCGGTCCTGCGCGGCAAGGACATGGGCGAGGCCGACGGCGTCCGGGGCGCGGCCAAGCTCACGACCGACATCAAGTGCATCTGGGCCGTCGCCTGCAACGCCCTCATCAACCAGCACGGCAACGTCAACCGGACGGCCCGCATCCTCGCCGACGAGAAAAAGGTCGAGTTCCTCCTCGTCCAGGACAACTTCCTGACCCCGACCGCGCGGTTCGCCGACATCCTGCTTCCGGTCTGCACGCAGTTCGAGACCTGGGGGCTCGAGGACGGCTGGAAGTACGGCGACGAGGTCCTCCTCATGCCCAAGATCGTCGAGCCGCCCTTCGAGACGAAGAGCGATTACCGCATCGCCTCCGAGATCGCGTCGCGGCTCGGCCTCGAGAAGGATTACACCGAGGGCCGGACCGAGCGCGATTGGGTGGCCTGGTCGCTCGACCGCTATCGCCAGACGCGCTTCCCCGGCCTGCCGTCGCTCGACGAGCTGGAGGCGTCGAACGCGGGCGTCTACTCGCTCCCCGTGACGCGGCCGGCCGTGGCCTTCGCCGATTTCCGCCGCGATCCGGAGAAGCACCCGCTGCAGACGCCTTCCGGCAAGATCGAGATCTTCTCCAAGGCGCTCCACGACCTCGACCGTCCGGCCGAGATCCCGGCCGTCCCCAAGTACATCCAGGAATGGGAGAGCCCGTTCGGGCCCGAGGCGGCGAAGTTCCCGCTCTCGGCGATCGGCCACCACTATCTGTCCCGCGTCCATTCGACCCTCGAAGGCGTGGACTGGCTCGAGGAGGCCTTCCCCCAGCGCCTGTTCATCAATCCCGTCGACGCCGGCGCCGCGGAAGATCAAGAACGGCGACCCGGTCAAGGTCTGGAACGACCGCGGCGCCCTCGTCGTCAAGTGCCGGCTGACGCCGCGCATCCTGCCCGGCGTCGTCGCCCTGCCCCAGGGCGCCTGGTGGACGCCCGACAAGGACGGCCTCGACCGGCGCGGCTCGGTCAACGTCCTGTCCTCCGAGCGCTGGACGCCCTACGCCTTCGGCAACGCCCAGCACACGATCATGGTCCAGGTCGAGAAGGCGGAGGCGGCTTGAGATGGTGACGCAGTACGGCTTCTTCTTCAACGCCGCGACCTGCAGCGGCTGCAAGGCCTGCCAGGTCGCCTGCAACGACCGCAACGACCTCGAGCCCGGCGTGCTGTGGCGCCGGGTCTACGAGGTGGCCGGCGGCGGCTGGGAGAAGAAGGGCGAGGTCTGGGTGCCGTCCGTCGTCGCCTACAACATCTCGATGGCCTGCAACCACTGCGAGAACCCCGTCTGCGGCCTGGCCTGTCCGGTCAAGGCCATCACCAAGCGCGAGGACGGCATCGTCTTCGTCGACACGGGCGCCTGCATCGGCTGCCGCTACTGCGAGTGGGCCTGTCCCTACACGGCCCTTCGCTTCGACGCGCGGACGAACACCGTCTCCAAGTGCGATTTCTGCTACGAGGCGATCGACGCCGGCGGGACGCCGGCCTGCGTCGCCGCCTGCCCCCAGCGGGCGCTCGACTTCGGCGACCTGGCCGAGCTCAGGAAGAAATACGGCGATTCCCGCCGGATCTTCCCGCTCCCCGATCCCGCCCAGACCGAGCCGGCCCTCATCATCAAGCCCCACCGCGACGCCGCCCGCGCGGAGGAGCGCGCCGCCGAAGTGGCCAACTGGGAAGAAGTCTAGCTTCCCATGCTCAGGGAGTGGCCTCTCGTCGCGTTCACGCTGTTGGGCCAGATGGCCGTGGGCGTCTTCCTGTGCTTCCATGCTCCGTTCCTCGTCCACGGTCGCGTGCCGTCCTACGGCTGGCGCGTGGCCGGGCTGATCATCCTGGCCTTCGTCATCGCGCTGACGGCCCTGGCGGCGCTCGTCTCGTTCTTCCACCTGCGCCATCCCTTCCGTGCCCGGCACGTGCTGAGCAACCTGCGCTCGTCCTGGCTCAGCCGGGAGATCCTGTTCGAGCTCGTCTTCGCGGCCCTCGTCGCCCTCGCGGCCTGGCTGGCCTGGGCCGGCTCTCCGTCGAGGACGCTTCATTGGGGCGTTCTCGTCGCGGCTGGCCTGGCGGGGTTTCTCTTCCTGCTCAGCATGGCCAAGCTCTACATGCTTCCTTCCATGCCCGTCTGGCGCGGCGCCTACACGCCCGTCTCGTTCGCCCTGACGACCCTCGTCACGGGCGCCATCACCACGGAGGTCTTCGTCCGCGGCGTCGTGGGTCCGGGAGCCCTCGATCCGGACCTGCTCGTCCCGGCCCTGGGCCTCGTCCTCGCCGAGATCGTCCTGGCCGTGCTCGCCGCCCCGCGGCACGGCCTCCGCGGCGTCCGACCCGGGCCGTCCCTCCGTCCCGTCGACGATTCGCCGCGGCGCTGCCATCGGGCCCGGATCGCGCTCCTCGCCGCGGGGCTGGTGTTCATCGGCATGGAGATCGCCACGGGCGCCAACGACATCCTGAAGGAGCGGGGACTGAGCCCGGCCCTGCTCCTGGCCTTCGCGCTCATCCTGGCCGGCGAAACGGCCGGCCGCTTCCACTTCTACGGCCTCGCCGCCAAGCCCGGGGAGTGAAAAAAATGGGGACGTTTCTATTTTCAGAAAGAACGCATTAATTTCAAAAATAGAAACGTCCCCATTTTTCACCTCTGGACCGGGCGGCGACCCGCCGCTTGACATCCGGATTTGCGGGTCGGATAATGAGCGGGCGCCAAGACCCCCATGCTTCTCAAACAGCAGGAATTCTACCGCTCGCTGACCTCCCTCTCGCCCGGACTCGTCGAACGCATCCGCCGGACGATCGAGGACGGCGAGAAGAAGTACTCGCGCAAAAAGGACGGCAAGGCGGGCTTTCTCTGGGAGCACACCGTCCTCGTCGCCACCCAGTCCCACCGTCTGGCCAAGGCCGAAAAAGAGAACCAGGACCTGGCCGCGCTCGTCGCCCTCTTCCACGACGCCGGGAAGTTCGCCGGCGGCCGCTATCATGCCGGCGACAAGCCCGAAGAGGAGGAGGCGGCCCGCCTGGCCCGGGTCACTCTGGAAGAAGCCGGCCTGAAGATGGCCGATATCGGCCATGTCGTCCGGGCCCTGCGCTCGCTCTATAAGTCCGGCGCGAGCCGCAACCGCCTGGCCGATATCGTCCACGACGCCGACTTCCTGTCCAAGTTCGGCTATCTCGGCGTGGCCAATTTCTTCGTCAAGTCGACGCTCCGCGGCCGGAACCTCGAGACGGCGGCGATGGATTACCTGAGCAAGGAGCTGACCTACGCGGCCGTCCTGCCGGCGAACATGCGCACCGCCGCGGCCCGGCGGCTGGCGGTGAAGAAGTCGGCCGACACCCTGCGCTTCTACAAGTCCTATATCGGAGAGCTCGAGGAAGCCCACGGCATGGATCTCCGCGTCCGCACGGTCGACGTCCCCAGGGCCGGCGGCCGGGGCCGGCGGGCCCGGGTGACGCTCGTCTCGCCCGCCGCCTGCGGCGCCTGCGGCGGCAAGTGGGAGACCGCGTTCAGGACCGAAGCCGGGCTCAAGTGCGAGAAGCTCGAGGCCTCGCTCCGCTGCGGCGCCTGCGGCGAGAAGCGCTCGATCTCCTTCTGCCTCCCCGAAATGGGCTGATGAACGCCGTCCTGTCCCGTCCTGGCCGCCCTCCTCGTGTTGGGACCGGCCTGCGGCAGGGGAGACCGCGGCTCCGCGCCGGCCTTCGGCCCGCCCCCCGTCGTCGGGATCAAGATCTACGAGGCGTCCCCGCCTTTCGGCGGCCTCTTCGGGGCATGGCGGGACCTCGGGATCAACACGCTGTTCGTCAGCGAGGCCCTGCTCATGAACGGGGATTTCCGCGCCTTGGCCCGGTCGAACGGCCTGCGGCTTTTCCTGATCTATCCCGTCTTTCAGAGCCCCGAGGCCCTCAAGGAGGACCCGGATCTGGCGGCGATCACGGCCTCCGGGGCGCCGGCCCGGGACGAATGGGTCGAGTTCGTCTGTCCGACCAAAGGCGACGACTATCTCGAGCGCCGCATCGAAAACCTCCGCCGCGTCGTCGCCGAAGCCCGTCCCGACGCCGTCAGCCTCGACTTCATCCGCTTTTTCGTTTTCTGGGAGAAGGTCGCTCCGGACCGGGCCCCTCGGTCCCTCCCCCAAACGTGCTTCTGCCCGCTCTGCCTGCGCCTTTTTCAAAACGAGTTCGGGATCGACATCCCTGCGGACCTCACCGGGACCGCCCAGAAGGCGACATGGGTCCTCGAGAACCATGAGGCCGAGTGGGCCGAATGGAAGTGCGGACGGATCGCCAACGCCGTCACCCGCCTGGCCAAGGCCGCCCGCGAGGCCATGCCCTCGGTCAAGATCAACCTCCACGCCGTGCCCTGGAGGCAGGACGACTTCGGCGGCGCGATCCGAGCCGTGGCCGGACAGGACCTGGCCCGCCTCGCCCCCCTCGTCGACATCATCTCGCCCATGGCCTATCACCACATGGTCCGGCAGACCCCGGCCTGGGTCCACGACGTCGTCGAGGACATCTCCGCCCGGACCAAGGGCGCTCCGGTGCTTCCCAGCATTCAGGTCGCGGAGGCCTACGTCAAGGAGCCGCTCTCCGCCGCCGAATTCGAAGCCGCCCTCGAACAGGCGCTGAAGCCGCCGTCGATCGGGGTCGTCCTCTGGTCCTGGGACGCCCTCTCCAAGTCGCCGGAGAAACAAGCCGTCCTGAAGCGTCTCGTCCATTGAAAAAAGCGCGCCGATAAGATAAGAATAGACGTCTGGAGCGTGATCATGTCCCTCCCCCGACGTCGCGCGTCGCCCGTTGCCGCCGGAGCGGCCCTGGCCGCCCTCATCGCCGCCTTCGTTCCCGCCGCCTGCTCGGTCTCCCAGGTCCCGGAGGAGCCCGCCCGCCCGTCGAAGGTCGTCATGGGCTACTACCGCACCTCCAGCAAGGCCGTGCTCGACCACACCCGGATCGCCTATGAGTACCTGACCCATATCGCCCACGCCTTCGCCTGGCCCGACGCGTCCGGGAACCTGGTCGTGCCGGCCGGGCTCCTCTATCCCGAGCTCAACGCGGCCGCCCACGCGAGCGATGTCAAGATCATCCTCAGCCTCGGGGGCTGGGGCAACTGCGCCGGATTCCCGGGCATGGCCTCGACGGCGGCCAACCGCGCCCGGTTCATCGGCCAGCTCGTCGATTTCTGCCGGACCAACGCCTACGACGGCGTCGACATCGACTGGGAGTTCGTCTCGAACGACGCGGAAAAGGCCAACTTCACCCTGTTCATCGAGGCGCTGGGCGCCGCCCTCAAGGCCCAGACGCCGCCCGCTCCTCCTGACGACGGCGACCCCGTCCGGGAACTACTACGGCCGCTGGATCGATTACGAGCGTCTGGCCGACGACTTCGACTTCATCGGCTTCATGACCTACGACTACCACGGCGAATGGTCCGATCACTCCGGCCACAACTCGCCCCTCTACACGCCGCCCGGCGATACGTGCGGCTCGCTCGACGAGACGTTCGCCTACGCCCGCGGCCGCCAGGTCCCCCTGAACAGGCTCCTCGTCGGCGTGGCCTTTTTCGGCCGGTCCTTCGACTGCGGGGCCATGGGCCTGCCGTTCACGACGAGCCAGGGCTGGGATTATGTCGACATCCTGGCCCTGCCGGCCTCGGAGTGGACGCGGGTCTGGGACGGCGACGCCCAGGTCCCGTACATGCGCCGGACCGAACGGGACCATGGTCATCTCCTACGACGACATGAGCTCGGTCGGGCTCAAGTGCCAGTACGTCAAGGACAAGACCTCGGCCGGCGTCATCATCTGGGAGCTCGGCGGCGACTTCCGTTCCGGGAATTCCGAGCTCCTCGAGGTCATCGGGAAGTCCTTCGGCGCCGGCTCGGGCCAGGATTGACGACCGGGATCCGAGAGGTGATCGCCATGAGAAAAGCCCGCTCCGCCGCGAACGCGCGCGTCCCGATCCTCGCCGCCTTGGCCCTTTTCCTGGGCTCCCTGCCGGCCGCCGCCGCCGCCCCGGACAAGACCAAGGGCTTTTTCCCCGTCTCGGTCTGGTACTCGGGCGGCAAGGCCCGGGCGCCCATGCTCGAGACCGTGACGCCGGGATCCCGGGAGGCCTGGAAGAAGGACATCGACCAGATCAAGCGGCTCGGCTTCAACACCGTCCGGACGTGGATCGAGTGGACGGCCTGCGAGAAGAGCGAAGGGCAATACGATTTCTCGGCGCTCGAGCTCCTCACCGACCTGGCCGGCGAGGCGGGCCTCCGGGTCATCGTCCAGGTCTACATCGACTCGGCCCCCGACTGGGTCGGCGTCCGCCACCCCGACTCCAAGTTCGTGTCCTCGAACGGCGTCGCCGTCGAGTCGCAGGCCTCGCCCGGCTTCTGCTTCGACCACGACGGGGTCCAGGAGAAGATCCTCGATTTCTTCAAGGCCGCCGCCCGGGCGCTCAAAGGCAAGCCCGCCTTCTACGGCTGGGACCTCTGGAGCGAGCCCCACATCATCAACTGGGCCGAGGTCTATTACGTCGGCGACCTCTCGTCGGTCCAGTTCTGCTACTGCCACTCGACCCAGGCGCGCTTCCGGGACTGGCTCAGGAAGAAATACGGGACGATCGAGGCCCTGAACAAGGCCTGGTACCGGACCCTCGCGTCGTTCGACGAGGTCCAGCCGCCGCGCTTCGGCACCATCCTGACCTTCACCGATTACATCGACTGGAAGGAATTCATCTCCGACAAGCTGGCCGAGGACCTGGCCCTCAAGGCGGCGGCCGTCAAGTCGGTCCTGCCCGGACTCGGTCGTCACCAGCCACTCGGCCGGGCCCGGGATCTTCACCCGGCCGGACTGGTCGGGAACGCCCGACGACCGGAAGATGTCCGACAGCGTCGATTTCTACGGCGCCTCGATCTACCCCAAGCACGCCTGGACGATCAAGCCCTGGTCGCCCTTCTACCGCTCCTCGGGCCTCGACTTCGTCCGGTCCATGGGCATCGCGAACGGCGGCTTCTATATCGGCGAGCTCCAGGCCGGCTACGGCGTCTTCGGCATGAAGATGAGCTACCCGGTCGTCGGCACGGACACCCGCGACTGGATGTGGAGCGCGGTCGCCTACGGCGCCCGGGCCGTCAACATCTACGCCTACTATCCCATGAGCACCGGCTACGAGGCCGGCGGCTACGGCCTGGTCGAGCTCGACGGCAAGGTCACCGAACGGGCCGAGGCCGGCGGCCGGATCGCCCGCATCATCACGGCCAACCAGGACCTCTTCCTCAAGGCCCTGCCGGCCCAAGCCGAGATCGCCATCCTCTATAATCCGCTGTCGCACATGGTCGGCGGCCAGCAGGCCTTCACCGGCGAAGGCCAGACCGTCGGCGTCAACAACCTCAGCGAATCGCTGCAGGGCGTCCACCGGGCCTTCTTCGAGCGCGGCATCCCGGTCGATTTCCTCCACGTCCGCGACCTCGGGACGCCGCGCGCGGCCGGGTACAGGCTCATCATCGCGCCCTACCCGGTCATGATGTCCCAGCCCCACGTCAAGGCCCTCGTCGAATACGTCCGCGGCGGCGGGACGCTCCTCGACCGAGGCCCGCTGCGGCTGGGTCGACGAGAAGGGCGCCTCGAGCCCGATCGTCCCCGGCGGCGGGCTCGACGAGGTCTTCGGCTGCCGCGAGATCGAGCTGACGCCGCTCGCCAAGACGGGCGTCGTCGAGATCAAGGCGGCCGACGAGGCCTTCCCGCTGCTCAAGCCCGGCGACAAGCTCGACAGCCTGTTCTTCGAGGAGATCGTTCGACGTCTTCGGCAAAGCGAGCCGGGTCGTGGCCGCGTTCCCGGACGGCCGGCCGGCCGTCGTGGCGGCGCCCTTCGGAAAGGGCCGGGCCATCATCGCCGGGTCCTTCCTCGGCTCGGCCTATCACCATTTCAAGAACCCCAACAACGGCAAGTTCTTCGCCGGCCTGGCCGACTGGCTCAAGATCACGGCCCCCGTGCGGGTGACCTCCTCGGTTCCCGACGCCGTCGATCGAGGGCCGGCTCCTCCAGGGCGACGGCTATGCCCTGCTGTTCGGGTTCAACCGAGGCGAGAAGGCCGTCACCGCCAAGTTCGGCGTCCGGACGGACGCGGCCCAGCCCGCGGCGATCGACCTCGAAACGGGCCAGGCCGTGCCTCTCGTCCGGGACGGGGACCGCGCCGTTCTCGAAAAAGCCCTCGAGCCGGGCGAAGTCTGGGTCGTCCGCATCATGCTGAAATGATACGAAGGCCGGCAATGAATGGGGACATGTTCCGAAGGTACGTGTCCCCTAACGAGAGGGTGAGGAGATCATGAAAAAGACCGGGGACACGTACCCGGGTCATTCCCGGTGTGCGGCGCCATCGACGTCGGCGGGACCAAGATCGCCTCGGCGCTGTTCACCCGGGAAGGGGAGATCTCGGCCGGGGAGAAGGTCGCCATCGACAAGGCCGGGGGCGACGCGGCCGCTGCCCAGGTCCGAGGCGAGATCGTCCGACTGGACGCGGCCGCCGCGCGCGGCCGGCGGCCGGCTCGCGGCCGTCGGCGTCTGCGTTCCCGGCATCGCCTACTCCGCGAGCGGCAAGGTCTGGGCGCCCAATATCCCCGGCTGGGACCAGTATCCGCTGCTGGAGAAGATCAGGGGACCCGATGGACAGTCCCCCTCGTCCTCGAATCCGACCGGAGCGCCTATGTCGCCGGCGAAGCCTGGCGCGGCGCCGCGGCCGGGGCCGCGCGACGCCGTCTTCCTGGCGGTCGGGACGGGCATCGGCGCGGGGATCATCTCCGGCGGCCGCATCCTCCACGGCCACGAGGACATCGCCGGCGCGGTCGGCTGGTTCGGCCTCGACCCCGACTTCAAGCCGGAGTACGCGGCCATGGGCTCTTTCGAGGCCGAGGCCTCGGGCAATTCCGTGGCCCGCAAGGCCGCGCGAGCGGCTGGAGAAGGGAAGGCCGTCGTCCATGCTCGACCTGGCCGGGGGCGACATCGAGGCCGTCACGGCCGAGACCGTCGCGGCGGCGGCCCGGGCCCGGCGACCCGCTGGCCCTCGAGATCGTCGCCGACGCCGTGACCTACCTGGCCATGGGCATCGCCAATATCGTCAGCCTCCTCAACCCGGAGGTCGTCGTCCTCGGCGGCGGCCTCTTCCAGGCCGCCGACGTCTTCCTCGAGCCCGTCCGCCGCGAGTTCAAGCGCTGGGCCCAGCCGCTGGCCGCGCGCTCGGTCAGGATCGAGCCCTCCGCCCTCGGCGAGGATGCCGGCCTCTACGGCTGCGGGAAACTGGCCTGGAATGCCCTCGAAGGCGAATTGGGGACATGTACCAAGAGGCATATCCCGAGCTGAAGGAGAAATAGCATGTCGGCACACAGCGTATCTCGACAGGATCCAGGAGATCCTCGGCGGAGATCGAGATCGAACGAGATGAAGGCCGATCAAGGCCGCGGCCGAAGATCATGGCCGGCGCGATCCGGAAGAAAGGCCGCGTCTACATGTTCGGCAGCGGCCACTCGGTCATCCCGGTGCTCGACATCTTCCCCCGCTACGGCAGCTTCGTCGGCTTCTTCCCGCTCTACGACCCGCGGCTGATGTGGTCGAACGTCATCGGCCCGGGCGGGGCCCGGGAGCTGCTCTGGCTCGAGCGCCAGGAGGGCTACGCCAAGGTCTTCCTCCAGAGCTATCCCCTCGAGAAGCGCGACGTCATGCTCGTCTTCTCCCACGGCGGGCTGAACGCCGCGGGGATCGACATGGCCCTCGAGGCCAAGGCCCGCGGCCTCAAGGTCGTCACGGTCTCGTCGCACGCCAACGTCAAGATCGGCAAGCGCTCCCACTCGTCGGGCAAGATCCTGTCCGAGATCGCCGACGTGGCCATCGACAACCATGTCCCGCCCGAGGACGCCCTCGTCGACGTCGGGCAGCTCGAGCGCGTCGCGGCCGGCTCGACGGTCGCCGCGGTCGCGATCGCCATGTCGCTCGTGGCCGAGACGGCCGCGGCGCTGGCCAGGACGGGCAAGGTCCCGCCGACCTTCGTGTCGCCCAACGTCCGCGGCGTCCCGCCGGGCCACATGGCCGGCGTGTACCAGGCCTTCACCGAGTTCTATTACGCCCGGCCGTTCAAGGCCCGGCGCAAGGCGTGAGGCCCGCGATGGGTCGCCGCGAACGCGTCCGACCGTCCCGCCGCCTCCTGCGTCGCCCGGCTCCAGCTCTCGGCCTGGGCCGGGATCTTCGTCTTCGGCATCGTCATGGCCATCCTGGGGGCCATCCTGCCCTCGCTCTTCGAGCGCATCGGCTTCGGCGCGGGGGCGGCCGGCAATCTCTTCCTGACCATGAACTTCGCCATGCTGGTCACGACCCTCTTCTTCGGGCCGCTCGTCGACCGGTTCGGGTTCAAGGCCGTCCTGGCTGTCTCGGCCCTGCTCGTCGCCGCGGCCTTCTTCCTCCTCTCGCGGGCCTCGAGCTACGGCCTCGTCCTCGGCGCGGCCGTCATCCTCGGCCTCGGCGGCGGCGGCCTCAACGGCGGCACCAACGCCCTGACGAGCGACCTCCACGAGGGCAAGGAGCGCGGCGCGGCCCTGAACGTCCTCGGCATCTATCTTCGGCTTCGGCGCGCTGTCGGTCCCGTTCCTCATCGGGACCCTTCGCGAGACGCTCGGCGTCGCCCGGATCCTCGGCCTGGCGACCCTCCTCAGCCTGGTGCCGTTCGCGGTCTATGCCGTCCTCCGCTTCCCCAAGGCCAAGCACGCCCAGGGCTTCCCGATCAAGTCGGCGGCCGCGATCGCCCGCAGCCCGCTCCTCTGGCTCACGGCCTTCATCCTTTTCTTCCAGTCGGCCAACGAGTTCACGGTCGGCGGCTGGATCTCGACCTATCTCCAGACGACCTTCGGGGTCGGCGCCGGCGCGGCCGCGCTCGTCCTGGCCGGGTATTGGGCGGCCGTCATGTCGGGCCGGCTCCTTTCGAGCCGGCTGGTGCGGACCGTCGGGAACGAAACGCTCATCCTGGCGAGCGCCGTCCTGGCGCTTCTCGCCGCGCTTCTCATGGCCCTCGCCCCTTCGGGGGCCCTGGCCGCCGCCGGGGCCGTCATCATCGGCCTCGGCTTCGCCGCGATCTACCCGACGACCCTGGCCATCGTCGGGGAACGGTTCGCCGCCTTCACGGGCACGGCCTTCAGCGTCGTCATCGCCGTGGGCCTCGTCGGCGGCATGCTCGCCCCCTGGCTCGCGGGCAGGATCGCCGAGGCCTCGAGCCTGCGCCGGGGGCTCATCATCCCGGTCGTCGACTGCGCCATGATCGTCCTCCTGACGGTCCTCGTCCGGCGCGAAACACGGAAACAAGCCCAAGAAACGAGACGGCCATGAAACTTCGTTCCCTCATCATGCTCGGCGCCTTGCTCTTGCCCTGGATGACGGCCGCTTCCGCCGAGGACGCCGCGGCGGCCGCCGCGCGCGGGGAGCTCCTCGGGAAGTACGCCCCGCTCCTGGCCGAAAAGGGGATCACGGACGAGGCCGGCCGGGAGATCGACGGGCGTTTCGGCCCGCTCTTCGCCGCCGCCCGCGCCTCCGGCGCCCGAACGGCCAAGGACCTGGTCCGGGCCGCCCTGGGGGCTTTGAACTATTCCGCCTCCAACCTGGCCGGCTTCCCTCAGGCCGCCTTTGACAGACCCATCGGGACGACGCTCGAGAAGTTCGGCAAGACCGTCGCCCCCGGCGATATCGAGGCCCGGGCCGAAGGGCAGCGCCTGCCCCGTCGGCGGCATCGGCGCCGGCGGCTTCGAACGGCTCATGAACGGCAATTTCTCGACCTGGTTCCTCAAGCTCGGCTGGATGGTCGAGGACACGGTCTGGGCCGACCAGTTCCACGTCTTCGTCAAGTCCGGCGGCCGGACGACCGCCCGGACCCTGTCGACGACCGCGCCGCCCTCCGGTTCGGGCCTCGGCGCCTGGGCCTGGAGCTACCCCGCCGGCCAGGGCGATTACTACGCCCTCTATCCCAAATCCGGCTTCTCGTACGAGGAGAGCACGGAGCTGCCGGTCAAGCTGGCCGTCGTCCAGTTCTCGCCGATCATCTCCGGCAATTATAAGGAGACGAGCTTCCCGTGGCCGTTTACAAGTGGATCGCGCATAACCC
Organism: Candidatus Aminicenantota bacterium; assembly: GCA_963843505.1. Taxonomy (GTDB): domain Bacteria; phylum Acidobacteriota; class Aminicenantia; order Aminicenantales; family Saccharicenantaceae; genus RBG-16-66-30. The sequence goes on from CAWJKR010000010.1 coordinate 71,069, forward strand.
GGCCAAGCTCCCGGCCGAGGTCACGATCCTCTTGACCTGGGAAAACATGATCGGCTGGGAGGCCGTCCGGGCCCGGGCCGCGGCCGGGGAAACGCCCCAGGCCTCTTTCGTCTGGGACCGCAGGAGCGCCGGGAATGTCAACGAGGCCGTCGGACGACGGGCGGGCCAAGGGCGTCCTGTTCCGCAAGCAAGGCCAGGACGTGAGGACCGGGAACGCCATGTCCGGCTCCATGGCCATCGCCGCGCTCGGAACCCCCGGCAAGTCGCGCGTCTCCATCCAGGCGGCCTTCGATCCCCGGGGCGACGGCGCCGACGTCTGGACGAAGTTCGCCGCCGACGGGACGCTCGATACGGCCCGCGCGTCGGCGCCGGCCGCGGCGGGGCAGGGGACGGGCGCGGCCGTGGCCGTCACGTTCACCCTCAAGCCGGGCGAGCGCCTGGAGGTGCCCTTCGCCGTCGCCTGGGACCTCCCGTACTACGAGTTCGAGGCCGGGGCCAAGCACAAGAAGAAATACACGGCCTTCTTCGGCGCCGAGGGCACGAACGCCTTCCGCATCGCCGCCGAGGCCCTGGCCCGGGCGGGGGAGTGGGAGAAGGCGATCGACGCCTGGCAGAAGCCCAGCCTGACCAACCCGGCGCCTGCCCGACTGGTTCCGGCAGGCCCTGCTCAACGAGCTCTACGTCCTCACCGAGACGAGCGTCTGGGACGCGACGACCGACCTCCACACCTACCTCGAGAGCGCGGACTACCTCATGTACGGGACGACCGACGTCGATTCCTACTGCTGGCACGTCCTGCGCCTCTGGCCCGAGCTCGAGACGAGGAACATGAGCTATCTCGCGGGCACCATCCCGCTCGAGGACGCGTCCTACCGCGCCTTCCAGTACGCCGTTCAATTCCCCGACGAGGTCCCCGCGGACAAGCTGGGCTATTACTGGAGCACCATCAAGACCCCGGGCATGGTCCCGCACGACCTCGGCTCGCCGCGCAAGCGTCCCTGGGTCATCCTGAACGGCTTCGATTGGCAGAACGCGAACGTCTGGAAGGACATCAATCCGAAGTTCCCGCTCCGGGCCTACCGGGACTTCCTGGCCACCGGCGGCGTCGACATCGGCTTTCTCATGCGCATGTTCCAGGCCTCCGTCGTCGCCCTGGACACGCTCGAGGCCCGCTTCGGCGACAAGGTGACCCACGTCCCCCTCAACGAGGGCATCCCCGACCAGACCTACGACACCTGGAAGATGAAGGGCGAGAGCGCCTACGTCGGGCTTCTCTGGCTGGCCGGCCTCAAGGCGACCGTCCGCATGGGCGAGACGCTCTCTTCGCGCGGGCTCTACCCGGGCCGGGGATTTGGATATCCCCGAGATCCTAGTAAAATATAAGGGTTGGTTCGAGTCGGGCCGCGCCTCCCTGCGCAAGCTCTGGGACGAGCGGGCCGGCTATTTTCATATCGACGCGACGACGGACGACATCATGACCGACCAGCTCTTCGGCGTCTGGTACGCCGGCATGCTCGGCCTCGAGGCCGACGGCCGCGACCCGATCGTCCCTCCCGTCGACCTGCAGCGGGCCCTGCGGACGGTCTACGAGAAGAACGTCCTCGGCTTCGGCGGCGGCGTCATGGGCGCGGTCAACGGCCGCAAGGCCGACGGCGGCCAGCTCCGGACACAGCAGGGCGACGAGGTCTGGGTCGGCACGGCTTACGCCTTCGCCGCCGACCTCGTCCTCAACGGACTCGTCGACGAGGGCCTGCACACGGCCTACGGGCTCTACCATGTCGTCTACAGCCCCTTCGGGCAGGGCTACTTCTTCAAGACGCCCGAGGCCTATCTCGATCCGGACGAGGCCCGCTGGAACGATCCCGCCGCGAAGTACGGCGAGAGGACGTTCCGGGCCATGAAATACATGCGTCCCGGCGCGGTCTGGGCGCTCTACGAGGCGATACGGAAGAATGCGGGAAAAACAGGGCCGAACGAATAGCGTCCCGGCCGGAGCGGCGAGGCCGGCCGCGCCTGTCCTGGATCGTCGCGGCGGTCTGTCTCGCCGCGGCCGCCTTCGCCGTCTTCAAGCTCGTCCCGCGCTCTCCGGCTTCGCGCGTCCCGTCTCTATGGGCGAAAAGCGGCGTCGCCAAGCCGAACGTCATCCTGATCACCCTCGACACGACCCGGGCCGACCATCTGGCCTGCTACGGGTACGCCGGCGTCTCGACGCCGAACCTGGACGCCATCGCCGGCCGGGGCGTTCTCTTCGAGCAGGCGGCCACGGCGACGCCGCTGACGCTCCCGGCCCACTGCACGATCATGACCGGCATGTACCCGACCTACCACGGCGTCCGGGTCAACGGCAACACGGCCCTCGGCGACGACCAGACGACGCTCGCCGAGGTGCTTCGCCGCCAGGGGCTACGAGACCGGCGCCTTCATCGCCGCCTTCGTCCTCGACGGCCGCTGGGGCCTCAAGCAGGGCTTCGACTCACTACGACGACCAGTTCGACCTGAAGAAGTACAAGCATCTCGACCTCGGCGAGGTCCAGCGGCCGGGGAACGAGGTCGTGGACGCGGCCCTGGCCTGGCTCGACGGCGCAAAGGCCAAGCCCTTCTTCGCCTGGGTCCATCTCTACGATCCCCATATGCCCTACGCGCCGCCCGAGCCGTATGCGTCCGCCTATGCCCGTCGCGGGCCTTACGGCCTCTACGACGGGGAGATCGCCTTCATGGACGAGCAGATCGGCCGCCTGACCGATTGGCTGGCCCGCAACGGCCTCGACAAGTCGACGGTCGATCGTTCTCGTCGGCGACCACGGCGAGGCGCTGGGGAGCCACGGCGAAGGCACGCACGGCTACTTCGTCTACGATTATGCCATGCACGTCCCTCTCCTGGTTGTCGATGCCGTTCGCCGCCCTGCAGGGAAAGCGGGTGGCCGCCCAGGTCAGCACGGCCGACGTCTTCCCGACCATACTCGATCTCGTCGGCGCGGCCGGGCCCGCCCCCGTCCAGGGCCGATCGCTCGTGGGGCTGATGTTCGACCCGGGGAGAAAGGACGACGTCCCCGCCTACGGCGAGTCCATGGCCTCGAACATCCAGTTCGGCTGGAGCGCCCTCCACGCCCTGCAGGACGCCCCGCTACAAGTACATCGACGCCCCGCGGGCCGAGCTCTACGACCTCGTCGCGGACCCGGGGGAGCTGTCGAACCTCCTGGGCCTGCATCCCCGGCGTGGCCACGGCGGATGAAGGCCGAGCTCGACCGCCTCATGACCGAGACGGGCCGCGACGCCCCGGCGCCGCAGGCCGCCGACCTCGACAAGGAGACGATGGAGCGGCTCACGGCCCTCGGCTACGTCGGGGCGCCGGTTTCCGCCCGCAAGGCCTCGGGCGCGAGCGGCCCCCTGGCCGACCCCAAGGACAAGATCGGGGTCTTCATGGCCGTCACTCGCGCGGGAGAGCTCGTCCTCGAGGAGAAGTACGCCGAGGCCGTGGCGGCCCTTGAATCGGCGCTCCGGGAGGAGCCGACGATCCCCCAGGCCCTAGCTCTCCTCTCGACCTGCTACGTCGAGCTGGGCCGCCCCGAAGAGGCCAAGGCCAAGCTGGACATCCTGCTCAAAGAGGACCCCGAGAGCGTCCAGGGCTTGATCAGCCTGGCCAACATCCTGCTCGACGAGGGCAAAACGGACGACGTCATCGCCCTCTGCAAGCGGACCCTCTCGGTCGACGACAAGAACACCCAGGCCTACACGCTCATCGGCGAGGTCTACCTGGAGCAGGGGAATTATGTCGAAGCCCTGCCGTACCTCGAGAAGGCCGTCGAGACCCAGCCGAAGATCACCCGGACCCGGCTCACCCTGGCGGCGGCGCTCGTCGGCGCGAAACAATACGACCGGGCCGAGAGCGAGCTCGCGGCGGTCATCGGGGGAATCCCCGAAATTCCCCTTGGCCCACTACAACCTGGGCCTGCTCTACGAGGAGCAGGGCCGGCTCGAGGAGGCCCGGGCGGCTTATGCGGCCGAGGTCGAGGATTACCCCCAGGGCTACAAGGCCCGGTTCAACCTGGGCCGGATCCTCTTCCGCTGGGCGACAAGCCGGGCTCTCTCGCCCAGATGAAAGAGGTCGTCAGGATCGCCCCCAAGCTCGCCGAGGGCCATCTCATGCTGGCCCGCGGCCTGCTCGACGCGGGCGATCCCCTCGACGAGCGTCCGGGCCGAGGTCGAGACGGGGCTGTCGCTGGCCGAGACCCCCGAGCTCAAGGCCCTCGGCTATTTCCTGCTGGCCGACATCTATAACCGTCAGGGCGACACCGCCCGCATGAACGAGGCGCTCGCGGAAAGCGAACGCCTTCAAGTCCAAGAAGGAGTGAACCATGAAGATACACAACCCTGGGCCGCTGGGGGCTGGCCGCCCTCCTGGCCATGACCTTCCTGGCCGGCCCCGTGCTCGGCCAGTACCGGGAGTACTACATCTCGGGCAAGGTCGTCGATACCCAGAAGACCCCGCTCGAGGGCGTCGAGATCACCCTTCGCGATGCCATCTCCAGCCGAAGCTACTCGATGAAGACCAAGAAGGACGGGGAGTTCAAGTTCGTCGGGCTGCCCCGCGGCGACTACAAGGTCGTCTTCAAGAAGGACGGCTACGCCGTCAAGGAAGACGAGTGGAAGCTCCTGACGCCCCAGGCCAAGATGGAGAAGGTCGAGATCCCGCCCGTTATCATGGCCACGGAGGAGCTCGTCCAGCAGGTCGAGACGCCTCAAGGAGGCCGAGGCCGGGGTCAAGGCGGCGCGCCGAGAAGCTCCGCCAGGGCGACTACGACGGGGCGCTCGTCGACCTCAAGGCGGTCCTCGACAAGAACCCCGAGGACCCCAACGCCCTCTACCTCCCGGCATGGCCTACCTGCGCAAGGACGATGATCCCGGAGGCCGAAGCGGCCTTCCTCAAGGTCACCGAGCTGAGCCCGAAGTTCGCCGCGGCCTTTTACCAGCTGGGGGTCTGCTACCAGCGCCAGGGCCAGCCCGAAAAGGCCCTGGAGCACTATCAGAAGGCCATCGACCTCGAGCCGTCCAATCGCCGACGTCAGCTACAACTCGGGCCTCGATCCTCTTCGGGCTGGGGCGCATCGACGAGGCCCTGCCCCGCTTCGAACAGGCCCTGGCCCTGAGGCCGGACGATCCGGCCTATCTCGAGATGGCCGGCCGGTGCTACATCAACAAGGCCGATTTCCCCAAGGCGGTCGCAGTACCTCGAGAAGGCCAAGGCGGGCACGACCGATCCGGACCGGATCAAGTTCCTCGAGGACCTCATCGCCACCCTGAAAGCCCAGATCAAGAAATAGAATCTTGACACGGCCAGAGGAGAAGTGACTAGAATCTGGACAAGTCACAGCGACCATGAGGATCCTGTTCCCGGGAAGAGCGGTCCGTTACCCACGACCTTACCACAATCATGGATACCGCCTGGAGGTGAAAAGAGGAGTGCTCTAACCATTCAAAGCCTGGGGCCGTTCCCGCCGGCCCGGTTCCGGCGGGGGCAGGGATCGAGTGCGGACAAAGAGACAGGAGAAAGAAAGCACATGGCGAAAAAAACACTCCTCGCGATGTTGTGTTTGGCCGTCGGCCTCGCTTTCTTCGACGTGAACGCCGCTGCGCGCCCAGTCCATCCTGGACGGGAAGCTCACGGGCACGATCACGGACGACAAGGGCGATCCGCTGCCGGGCGTGGCCGTCGAGGTCACCAGCCCGGCCCTGATCTCCGGGAAGCGCGCGACCGTCACCTCGGCCAGGGGGACGTACGTCTTCCTCAACCTGCCCGTCGGCGTCTATAAGATCACGGCGACGCTGCCGGGCTTCAAGACCACCGTCCAGGACAAGGTCGGCATCTCGGCCGGCGGCTCGCTTCAAGTCGATCTGGCGATGCAGTCGGGCGCGATCGAGGAACAGATCACGGTCCTGGCGGCCGAGCCCGATCGTCGACGTCAAGACCTCGACCATCGACTCCAAGCTCGAGAAGCAGATGCTCAGCCAGCTGCCGACCAGCCGCGACGCGTTCTACGACCTCTCGCTGACGACGCCGGGCATGTTCGACCACGGCAGCAACGCCGGCTGGCTGCCCAGCCCGACGGCCTACGGCGGCTCGTCGAACGAGAACGTCTTCCTCGTCAACGGCGTCAACACGACCAACCCCCGCGGGTCGTCCTTCGGCTCCCTCGTCAAGGTCAACTACAACGCCGTCGAGGAAGTCCGCGTCGTGGCCCTGGGCTCCAAGGCCGAGTACGGCAGCTTCTCGGGCGCGGCCATCGACGTCCTGACGAAGTCCGGGAGCAACAGCTTCCACGGCAACGCCGGCGTCTTACTTCGAGCCGGTCAAGTGGAGCACAGTCGAACCAGCCCGAGCGACGCGGCGACCTACGGGACCGATCTGGCTCTGGATCGCCGGACCCGGTTCCCGGCCAATAACCTCTACGGCGCCCCACCGCCGGCGAACCGCGATTACGAGCTGAACGCCACCCTCGGCGGCCCGATCGTCAAGGACAAGGTCTGGTTCTACGGCGGCTTCGACTACTTACAACGCCGTCACCCACCGCGCCCGCTGGAGCATCCCGGTGCCGAGCAACGCGGGACGCTACGCCGACCTGAAGGTCTCGGCCGAGCCCTTCGCCAGCCACCGGGCCTGGGTGTCGTACCACTCACGAGAACAACGATTACAGCGGCGGCAGCTGGGGCAGCGAGCCGCAGTGGGACACGACGATGACCTACGGCGTCGGCAGCAAGAACGACACGGTCTCCGGCCCAGTGGCAGTGGCTGCCCTCGAGCACGACCATCCTGACCGGCAAGTACCTGGGGTTCTGGACCAACGACACGCCCCACGTCCCCAGACGACGCGCCCGGCCAATCCGGGCTACATCAACTGGTGGAAGTGGGCCACCTACGGCATCAACGGCGCCTTCCCCTACATCGAGGGCTGGAACTCCAATGCGCCAGACGATCCAGGCCGACGTCTCCCACTACGCCGAGGACTTCCTCGGCGAGCACGACATCAAGTTCGGCGCCCAGTTCACCAAGGGCCGCAGCAACATCCCTGAACGGCTATTTCCAGGGTTACGCCAACTTCCTCTACCCCTATCGCTGGACCCAGAACGTCAGCTAGATGCAGAGCTGGTACGGCGACACCGGCCTGATCTTCTACAACCTCCACGACGCGGTCAATCCCTTCCTGACCGTCGGCGACGTCCGACTCCCTGGGCCTTCTTCTTCGACGACCAGTGGAACCCGACGAAGCGGCTGACCGTCAACCTCGGGCTCCGCTACGACCGGATGACGACGAAGTACGGCCACGGCTTCGAGTACGCCCCCCTGACGTCGCCGACGGACATCGGCCAACCCGACCGTCCTCCGCACGCGGGCACGGCACGGACAACATCTTCGATTTCAGGACCTGGTCGCCCCGGCTCGGCCTGACCTATCAGCTGACCAAGGACGCCAAGACCGTCGCCCGCGTCGAGCTACGGCCGCTACTACCTGCCCATCACCGTCGAGTACCTCCGCCGCTACGGCCCCGACGCCCCGCTCGTCACCCGCACCTGGCAGATGGTTCAGCGTTCCCTGGGACCAGGCCGACGCTCAACGGCGACGGCTTCATCGACACGGATCGAGACGCGAGACGCCGCCCGGGTCGTCGGCAGTCTCGACCCCTATCTCGAGACACCGGATCCGGCCGCCGACCGCTTCTCCTGGAGGCTCAACACCGACCCCGAACCTCAAGGACCAGTTCACCGACCAGTTCACGGTCAGCCTCGAGCGGGAAGCTCATCAAGGACTTCTCCGTCAGCGGCACCTTCATCTACAAGCACTCGCCAACACTCTTCGCCAACATCCCGGTCATGCGGAACGACGTCAGGCTCGGCCTGGCCGCCGGCGAGGAATGGCCTTACGAGCGCATTCCCTTCACCTCGGACATCACCGGCGCAGACGATCGAGTCTCTACAGCATCGAGTGGCTCGACTACAACCAGGACGGCGTCATCGACGGCGGCGACGTCCAGTGGGTCGGCAACAACTCCGACTACCGGGTCGTCAACATGCCCGCCTTCGACGGGGTCAAGCCCAAGCGCGATTACCAGGGCTACCAGCTCGTCTTCAACAAGCGCTATTCGAACCGCTGGCAGATGCTGGGCTCCTTCCTTTACACGCATTCGGAAGGCATGGCCAACCGGATCTATTCCCAGGACATGAACTTCGAAGGGCCCGATGGTCACCGACAACAACTGGATGAGCACGCTGAACTACACCATCAACAACATGACCGGCCCGCTGCCGTTCACGCCCAAGTTCGAGTTCAAGCTCTCCGGGTCGTACACCATCCCCGGCGTCGAGGTCGATCTCGGCGCCCGCTTCAGGATGCACTCCGGCCGCCCGGTCTGGCAGCTGGAAGGGATCCCGCGAGCATTCGCAGTGGGGGAATCCTCCGGGCGGCGTCATCGGCGCCGGCACCGGCACGATCGTCACGTCGCACCCGCCCTTCTACTATCCGACGCCAGTCGATCCTCGACTTCAGGGTCGAGAAGGCCGTCAACATCGCCAAGTACGGAGCGGTGCACATCGTCCTCGACGTCTTCAACGTCTTCAACTCCAACACTCCGAACTCGATCGATTACCAGTGGGAGTTCGGCAAGGTCGGCGGCATCCTCTCACCCCGCACCTTCAGATTGAGCTTCCTGTACCAGTTCTAAGCCGCAGCACGCGCAGATCTCCGGAGCCCGGAGGGCCGACGCCCTCCGGGCTCTTCTTTTCCGATGGGGTCAAACCTGAGGTTTTTCGGGATTCCCGACTGACGGAATTCCAGTAGCGGGCCTCCGAGCCGCTCCGCCCGCTTCTGAGGTGTCCAGGAAGCTGCCAGGTTTGACCCCATCTTATTGTCGAACGCGGACGAATCGGCTAGAGTATGAAGATGAGGCTTTCATGAGGTACGCCAGGATCGCGGCCATCGCCCTCCTGGCCGTCCTGTCCGCGCCCGCGGCCGTCCCGGGCCAGGACAAGACCGTCCTGCCCGAACGATACCGGAAGTGGGTCGACGAGGAGGTCGGCTACATCATCACCCGCCGCGAGCGGGACGTCTTCCTGAAGCTCCAGACGGACAGGGAGCGGGACATCTTCGTCGAGGCCTTCTGGAAGCACCGCGACCCCCTGCCGGAGACGCCGCGGAACGAATTCGAGGAAGAGCACTACCGCCGCCTGAACTACGCCAACGCGACGTTCGGACGGTCCTCGCCCGCTCCCCGGCTGGAAGATCGGACCGCGGCCGCATCCACATCCTTCTCGGCGAGCCCCGGAACATCGAGCAGTATACGAACGTCAACGGCGTCTATCCCGTCGAGATCTGGTTCTACCTGGGCGACGAATCGCTCGGGCTTCCCACCGGCTTCAACGTCATCTTCTTCAAGCGGAACGGCGTCGGCGACTACATCCTCTATTCCCCGTCCGTCGACGGCCCGAGAAGCCTCATCGCCGACGCCATGGGCGGCTACCGCGATACGGACCGGATCTCCGGCTCCTACAGCGAGGACCAGGCGGCCTACAAGGCCCTGCAGCAGCTCGAGCCGAACCTGGCCCGCCAGACCCTGAGCCTGATCCCCAACGAAGGCGCCCCCACCGGCCTGGGCTCGCTCGCCTCGGAGCGGCTGATGGCCACGATCTTCTCCGCGCCGCAGAAGAAGGTCCAGGACGACTACGCCGACGCCATCCTGAAGTACAAGGATTCCGTCGAGGTCGAGTACACGGCCAACTACGTCTCGAGCGAGGTCCAGGTCCAGGTCATCCGCGACGCCGCGGGCGTGAGCCTTGTCCATTATACCGTCGAGCCGGCCCGGATCACCGCGGAGGAGGCCGGCGGGAAGTACGAGATCCGCTTCCGGCTGACCGGGCGCGTGTCCGACGCGGCCGGGAAGACCGTCTACCAGTTCGACAAGGACTTGCCCTTCAGCCTGACGTCGGGCGAGCTCGAGGACATGCGGGCCAAGTCCCTATCGATCCAGGACGTCTTTCCCCTGGTCCCCGGCGCCTACAATCTCGATATCCTGCTCAAGAACGTCCTGTCCAAGGAGTTCAGCGGCGCCGCCAGGGCCCTCGTCGTCCCGGGGCCCGGAGAGGCCGTCGCCATGAGCCCGCTCCTCCTGGCCTACGGCCTCGAGAAGAAGGCCCCGGCGCCCGGCGAACGGGTCCCCTTCAAGGCCGGCAACGCCCAGCTTCTCTGCCAGGCGCGAAAGACGTTCAGCGCCAACGATCCCCTCGTCCTCTTCTTCCAGCTCTATGGACTGTCCGAAGAGCTCAAGGGCGCGGGATCGCTCCGCTATGATTTCCTGCGGGAAGAAAAGCCGTTCCTGACGCGGACGGCCCGGCTCGAGCCCGGCCCGGCCGGCGACACGGTCATCGACGTCCAGTCGCTCAAGGACTTTCCCCCCGGCTACTATCAGGCCCGCGTGACGCTCCTCGACGGACAGGGGAAAGAGGCCGCTTCGGCGAAGGAGAACTTCGAGGTCTCGCCGGCCGCCGCCGTGCCCCGGCCGATGGTCGTCTCCAAGGTCACCACGGCCCTGGCCAAAGAGGACGACCTCTTCGCGTCGGGAGTCCAGGCCCAGAACCTGGGCGACGCCGAGACCGCTCGGGGCCGCCTGGCCGAGGCCCACGCCCTGGCGCCCCGGCGCGCCGACATCGCCCTGGCCTACGGGCAGGTCCTGTTCCGGCTGAACGATTTCCGGCGCGTCAAGGACAGTCCTTCTGCCCTGGGCGGGCGCGGAGGACGCGGCCCCCGAGGCCATCGCCCTTCTCGGCCAGGCCTGCCACGCCCTGGGGGAATTCCAGGAGGCCTCGACCCATTATGCGGCCTATCTCGCCCGGTTCGGGGCGAACATCGACATCCTGAATTACCTGGGGACCTGCCACTACCAGCTCGGGAGAACGGACGAAGCGCTCAAAGCCTGGACGAAATCGCTCGAGCTCAACCCGAACCAGGAGAAGCTAAAGGCGCTCGTCGACTCGATCAAGAAGAAATAGCGCCGCGGGCCGGCTATGACACCGCGGCCGCGAGCAATTCGTCGATGCGGACGAGCGCGTAACCTCTGGCCTTGAGCTCCCCGATCAGGTCGCCCAATCTCAGGTAGAACTTGTCCGTCCGCTCCGGGTCCGTGCCGATGTGGATGAGCAGGATGAAGCCGTTGAGGCCGGCGGGGTCCTTTTTCTCATAGTCGAGGATCCGGTCGTAGATCGTCTGCGACGGGAGATACTCGGGCATGGACGGCGTCGTATAGTCGGCGTTGGAGGACGTGCCCGGGGTGAAGTTGAACAAGACGAGGCCGAGCTCGCGCGACCAGGCCGCGATCTCGCGGTTGTACCATTCGTAAGGCGGGATGAACAGGTGCCCCTTCGCGCGGGGGATGCCGAAGCGCGCCATCTCGCGGAAATTGGCCTCGATGTCGGCCCGGAACTCCGTCGCGGCTGACGAGCGTCTTCTCCCGGTCGTCCCAGGGGCAGTAGAGAAGGTGCTTGTCGGAGTGCGGCCCGAGGTAATGGCCGTCCGCGACGAGCCCCCGGATGAGGGGTTCGAACTCCGGGGTCCGGTAGAAATCGCCGGTGAAGAAGAAGCCCGCCTTGACGCCCTCGTCGCGGAGGACCCGCCGGATATGCTCGCCGCCGTCGGCGAACGACCCGCCGGTGAAAATGAGGGACATCCGGCGGAGGGACGTATCGGCGCGGACGATGCCGTCCTCGTCGCAGAGGAAGACGCGGCACGGGTCGCGACGGCCCGGCCGCCGGCCCGCCGCGGCAGGACGCGGCGAGGCAGGCGCCGGCCAGGGCCAATCCGGCGGCCAGCCATCCGGCCGCGGCCGCCCGTCGGGGCCGCCCGCGCCCGGGCCCGGTCATTTCTCGGCGGCCCGGACGTTCCAGCCCCGGATCTTGACGACCGGCAGCTCGCCGCCCAGGTCCTCGGTGCTGAAGAGGCCCGAGATCTTGCGCGATTCCTTCGGCAGGAGCGTGATGTAGTTGTCGTCGAGGTAGATCGGCAGGACGACCTCTCCGGACGTGTCGCGGACGACGCGGATCTCGATCATCAGGGCCAGGTCGGCCGAGGGGTTCTCGAGATCGACCGTGATCCGGGTCATCGGGCCGTCCTTCGAGGTCTTGTCCTTGACCTTGAGGGTCACCGGCTTGAGGCCGTTCAGGGCCGTGAGGTCGGCGAAATCCTTGATCGGCGTCACGTACCAGGTCGAGTTCTCCTCGTCGAGCGTCTCCGGCTTGGCCGAGAGGCAGTAGAAGTTGGCGTCGACGAGCTGGTCCTTGTCCTTGAAGACGCGCAGGTCGAGGAAGTAGGTTGGGGTGATCGCCGCGGACAGGCTGAGGACGTCGATCGTCTTGACCTCGTCGGCGAGGAGCCCGAAGTCGACCGACTTGGAGATGATCTCCTTGAGGCCGAAGTCGAGGACCCGGATCGTGGCCCTGAGCTTGGGCGACGGCGTCGCCGAGCTGTTGACGGCCGCGATCTCGTGCTTGCCGTAATTGTAGAGGATGTGGACGGGCTCGCCGGCCTTGCGGGCGCCGTAGAAGGCGCCGTTCGGCTGGAGATAGTAGTCGTAGAGCTGCCACCAGAGCTTGGGCCAGGCCGAGTTGTACATCCACTGGATGACGCCCGTCGCCTTGGGCTTGTTGGCGACGAAGGCCTCGAACATGGCCCGCATGGCCTCGTAGTTCAGGAACTGGGCCTTGCGCAGGTAGTCCTCGAGGTCCCCGGCCGGGCCGAGGCGCTTGTCCATGGCCTCGTTGTAGCGCTTGAGGTCCTTGAACATGCCGCGGCTGCAGTGGAAATCCCAGACGTCGTTGATGGGCCAGAGCTTGTCCTCCGGCATCATCTTCCGCAGGCTCTCGAGCGGCGGGACCTGAGGCCCCGGACCGGTCTCGGTGTTGAAGCCGTAGGCGCCGCCGTTCTTCGTGTCGACGTACCAGTAGACCGGCGGGACGTAGTCGTAGGGGCCGAGCATCTTGACGCCCGACGGCCCCGTGATCTCGCTCGTCTTGCCCTTGGTCGAGACGAGGGTCGGCCGGGTCGGGTCGATGTCCTTCATGATGGCGATGTAGCGGCGCTCGAGGTCGGGGTGGGGGATCATGTCGCTCGCCTCGGCCCAGACGAAGATGGAGGGGTGGTTGCGGAGCCACAGGACCTGGTGCCGCCAGGAATCGGCGACGAGGTCGATGAGCTCCGGCGTGCTGATCCCGCCGTAGGGCTCGTCGGCGGGCCGGCCGAGGTAGTCCGTCCATTCCCAGTGGCAGCTCCAGCCGACCATGACCAGGATGCCGTTCTCGTCGCAGAGGTTGTAGAGGTCCTGGCTCGTCCCCCAGAAGCCCTCGAGACGGAGGGCGTTGAGGTTCATGTGGCGGGCGTAGAGGACCTCGGCCTGGAGCTTGCGGCGCTTGGCGTCGAGGAGGATGTCGTCGGTCCAGCCGCCGCCCCGGATGAGGATCTTGCGGCCGTTGAGCATGAAGCCCCGGTGACCCGCGTCGTTGCGGTAGTCGGCGATCTCGCGGATGCCGAACCGGACGGTCCGGATGTCCGAGGGCAGGACCCGGGGCATGCCGGGCATCTGGCGGAGGTCCTTGTCCCGGGGCTTCTTGTCGTCCTTGGCCGGAGGGGGCTCGGGCTCGCCGGCGTCCTTGTCCTTCTTCAGGATGAAGGAGAGCGACAGGAGGTAGAGCTCGGGCTTGCCCAGGTCGTGGGTCCACCAGACGCGCGGGTCCTTGATGACGAGCTCGGGGGTCGTCTCCGGCGTGAGCTCGACCTTCTTCGTTTCGCGGGGGCGGAGGTTCACCTCGCGGGAAAAGCTCAGGCCCTCGGTCCGGCCCTGGAGCGTGCCGGTGACGTCGGCGTCGGAGTGATTGACGAGATCGGCCGTGACGGTCAGGCGGGCCTCTTTGTAGGCCGCGAGATCGAGCTTGGTCATGACGAAGGGGTTCTCGATCGAGACGTCGCCCGTGGCCCGGACCCGGACCTCGCGGAAGAGGCCCATGGCCCGGTCGGGCGGGGCGGGATTCCAGTCGACCCAGCCGATCGTGGGCTCGCCTTTCTTGGGCGGGATGACCTCGACGGCCAGGACGTTCTTTTCGGACCGCTTGACGGTCGCGGTGATGTCGACGAAGAACCGGCGGTAGGGGCCGTAGGTCTCCGAGGCGTCGGCGATCCTCTTCCCGTTGAGCCAGATGTTGGCCCGGTAGTTGATGCCGTCGAACTCGAGCCGGGTCCGGCCGAGGCCGGGGGTCATCGGAGGGATGAACTCCTTGCGGTACCACCAGGAGACCTCGAAGGGCGCCGTCGGGACGTTCTCGAGGTTCTTGCCGAAGAAGATGTCCCGATAGACGTTGTTCTCGACGAGCGTCCCGAGGACCGTCGAGGGCACGACGGCCGGATACCAGGATTCCATCTTGAAGCCGGGGGACGAGATCTGTTCTCCCGTTCCCTTGGCCTTCTCGGAGGACTGGATGTACCAGAGGTCGCCGAGATTGACGCTGAGCTCGATGGGCATGCCCATCTTGGCCCGGGGCTCGGGCCGGTTCTGCATCTGGGACGCGTATTGGGCCGGGGCTCGCGGGGGGGAGAGCGGCCAGGACGGCCAGAAGGCCGGCCGCGGCGGCGAGCTTGGCGGAGATCCCGAGGGAACGATCGCGGTGGGTCGTCATGAGGCCTCCCGATGAAAGGATATATCCATTATATCGGAAACCTCCCGCCCCGGCCAAACCGTTGCCCCAATTTCGGTGACACATACGAAGCCAAATACGGTTACATTCATTTCCCCAGGAAGGGGATAGCGGAGGGGGACATGAGAAAACTGGCCGGGTCAGGAAATGGGGACGCTTCTATTTTTCAGCTTGGCGAAAAATAGAAGCGTCCCCATTTTCTACCGAACAGGGTCAGGATGCCGAAGGCGGGGACCTCGAGGGGGGCGGAGACACGCGGGCCCGCGGCCCCGGAGACGTCGCTGAGGAAGACGCGGCCGCCGTCGTAGGCCTCGCCCGAGAGGATGAGCTTCTCCGGGCCGGGAGGAGGCATTGAGGAGCCGCAGGACCCAGGCCCGGCCGCCGGCCGTTGGCTTGAGCGACATGGCGACGAAGGCCGGCGAGCCGACGGTCAGCGGGAAGCGGGGAGACAGGGGAGCCCGGGTCGGCCGCGACCGGGAGGAGCGGGTTCGCGGCTTCCAGGCCCGAGCCTCTTCGCCGTCGCCGTGTCCGAGCCGCGGTGCGGCGTCACGGCATAGCGCAGGGTCACCGGCCCTTCCTGGTCGGCCTTGTAGTTGGTGTGCCAATAGTTGTTCATGACGTAGGAGAAGAGGCGGGTCGAGGGGGCGAGCTCCCGGAGCCAGGCCCGCCGTTCGCCCTGCCGCGGCGTCTCGTCGGTCACGGCGCCGATCTCGACGAGCGGGGCGTCGAGCGATGTCCAGGTCAGGCCGTACCTCGCCGGCGGAGATGTCGACGCTGTCCCGGGCGCAGAAGAAATCGCGGCAGGCCCCGGCGATCTGGTCGGCCTCCGGACGGACGAAGCCCCAGCCGACGTCGACCCGGGCCGCGCCGCCGGGCAGGGCGAAGGGAAAGGCGATATGGACGCTCTCTTTATCCCGGACCCTCTCCTTGTCGACGGTCACGGCGATATCGAGCCGCGACAGGCCGTCGACGAGACGGTATTCGCGGACGAGTCCCTTGGCCCCCGGCGCGTCCGACTCCACGATGAGCGAGGCGACGAGCGGGCCCGGCTCGCCGGGCCTGATCTTGACCGAGGAGACGGTCCGGGCCGTCTTCGGGTCGAGGCCGGGAACGTAGAGATAGTGGGCCAGGCCCGGCTGCTCGCCCGCGTCGACGAGCTCGCGGGCTGCGGACGAGCCGTCCGTCCAGCGGAGGCTCGCGACCGCGCCCGTCGCGGGGTCGACGGCCGCGGCGATCGCCGCGTTCTTCAGAGCCGATCCGGTCAGGCCCGCTCCGCCTTCTTT
This sequence comes from Candidatus Aminicenantota bacterium, assembly GCA_963843505.1. Lineage (GTDB taxonomy): Bacteria > Acidobacteriota > Aminicenantia > Aminicenantales > Saccharicenantaceae > RBG-16-66-30. The sequence continues at coordinate 87,074 of CAWJKR010000010.1, forward strand.
TGGGCCTTGCCCGGCGTGAACGGTGTACCGCTTCGCGCCGAAGCCCGGCACGGCCCGACGCGAGGAAGGCCAGCTCGCCCGTCCGGAGCCGCTGCGACGGCACGGCCGCGCCATCGGCGCCGAGGACGAGGTCGCCGGCTCCGCTCATCGCCGCGGGGAGGATGACGAGGTCCGTCCGCTCCCAAGAGCAGGTGTTGACGACGTCGATGGCCTTCCCGGCCGCTCCCGGCGCCGCCGCCTCTTCGAGAAGCTCCCGGGACAGCCGCTCGGCCCCGTCCGCGAAGGCCTTCTTGTAGGCCCATTGGGCCCGCGGCCCCTCGCCGTCCGGGTTCGAGACGCTGTCGGACGCGCCCCAGGTGTGCTCGCTGAAGAGGACGACCTGCCGCCAGGCTTCCTCGTCCTTCGCGGCCGGGAATCCGTCCCGGCCCCGGATGGACCACAGCGCTTCGGCCTGGACGAGCCGTCCCGCCGCGGCCCGGCTCATGGCCGTTTCCCTGGCGGTCGAGGCCGCCCCGTCCTCCCAATAGCCGGTGAAGTCGCCGCGGACCTCGGGGATCGTCGCGCCATGCCGCCGTTCGAGCTCGGCGAACATCTCCGAGGCCGTGGCGATGACGATGCGCGGCGAGACGTACTTCTCGTTCCAGCTCCGGACCGTGTCGGCGAGCGTCGCGTCCGGGCGGGCCGTTGTCGCCCCCGACCGTGTAGCGCACCTGGACCATGGAGTACGGGTAGCCCTTCTCGGCGAGCTCGTCCATATATTCGAAGATGCGGTAGGGCGGGGCCTTGACGAGGGAGCCCATGTTGAGGCCGTGGAACCACGAATAGCCGCGGCCGGCCATCCAGAAGAGGACCCGTTCCCCGCCCGACGGCGAGCGCCAGTAGAACGGCTTGTCGCCCCAGGCTTTGAGGGCCCAGCCGATCCGGTCCCCGCCGTCGAAGAGGCTGGGCATGTAATTCGGCCCGCTCGAGACGTACTTGACCCCGGCCATGGCCAGGGCGGGAACGAAAGACCAGGATTGGCCGGGGATGTCGGTCACCATGGCCGAATCCACGGCCACCCCGGCGCGGCGCCCGAGCTCCCGGGCGAACGCCGTCAGGCGGATGAGCTCTTCGGGATGACAGAGCCCGGTCAGGACGCCGGCCAGCGTCGCCTGGAGCTCGATCGTCCCGCGGCGCAGGGCCTCGATGAAGGCCTCCTTCCCGGCCTCGCTCGCCTGCCGGAAATAGGTCTCGACGGCCCAGGCCTGCTCGGTGTTCCACTTGAAGCGCGCGCCCTCGGGGTAGCCGGCCGACTTCGCGGCCAGCGCGATGGCTTCCTCGAAATACCGCCAATGGTTCTTTTCGACGACGGGCTGGGGGTCCGAGTAGCCGATGTCGACGTGGGAGTGGGGGAGGAGCCAGATCTCCCGGGGCACGACCGGCTTGACCGTGAGCTCGCCGCGCCGGACGGAGCCGTCGTCGAGGGCCACTTCGAGCGTGACGAGGCGCTCGCTCGTCGACCGCGGGGACGAGGAACTCGAGGGCGTTGTAGCCGAGCTTGAGGTCGAGCCGGGCCTTTTCCGCGCCGCAGGAGACGAGCGCCCCGCGCGGGCGCGGCCAGGTGGCTGATCTCGACCCGGACGATCTGCAGCGTCCGGCCGTCCTTGCGGACCAGGGCCTGCTCGCTCCGGGCCCAGACGTCGCGGCGGAGGTCGTCGCGGAAGACCATGAACCAGTCGTTCGATCCGGCCTTCTCTCCCGTGACCCGGAGCGTGAGGGGCCGGCCCGGGCGGAGGAGCGCGGCCGGGACCTCGAGCCACATGAAGCCGAAGAGCTCGTCGAACTGGTCGACCATGACCGTCTCGAAAGAGAGCGCGACGCCGCCCGCGCCCTCCTCGCGCCATTCCCGGCGCGACGCGTCGGCCGACGTCCGGAAGCTCAAGGCCGCCTTCCCGTCGACGGCGAGGTCGAAGCGATGGCCGCCCTTGCCCGTCGCGTGGCCGGCCAGCCAGACGAAGGTCGCCGGCCCGCCCTTCCAGTCCGCGGGCACGGGCCTCGGTCTCCCACTCGACGGCCATGGCGCCGTCCGAGGCCCGGCTGATGAGCGCGGAGGTGATATCGGGGTAGGGGGAATGATAGGTCATTTCGGCGCCGGCGAGCGTCCGCCCGTAGCCCCTGAGCCAGTCCGCTCCGGCCGCCGGGGCCGCGGCGGCGGCGACGAGGGCGAGGAGAGCCCCCGGACGCCTCACCGTCATTCCGCGGTCCCCGCGCCCGCCCGGGCCGCCTTGAGCTTGAAGACCCAGGCGTCCTTGCAGGGGGGCTTCTCGACCGCGCCGCGCCGGCAGCGTCAGCAGCGCGCCCCGGCCCACCTTCTCCCAGCGCACGGGCTCGCGCACGCCGAGCATCCGGACGATGCTCCCGGCTTCGGGCGCGATGGAGGTCAGCATGAGCTTCGACGGCGGCGCGGTTTCGCCGTCGCCGGCCAGGACGATCGCGTAGACCGTGCCGTCCGCGAGCGAGGTGAAGCAGGTTTGGGCCTCTTTGTAGGGGGCGACCGGCCGCGTGCCGTAGATGGCCTCGCCGTTGACGCGCATCCACTCGCCGATCTCCCGGAGCCGGACGAGGGATTCCGGGGGCAGCTCGCCCTCGGGGCTGGGCCCGATGTTGAGCAGGAAGTTGCCGCCCTTGGAGACGATGTCGACGAGGAGGTGGACGAGCCGGCGCGTCGACTTGTACTTGTCGTTGGGCTTGTACGACCACGACTCGCCCATGGTCATGCAGGTCTCCCACGCGTAGGGGAGGGGCTTCTCGGGGACCTCCTGCTCGGGCGTCCGGTAGTTCTCGTAGCGCCCGGTGACGGTCCGGTCGACGATGAGGATCCCCGGCTGGAGGCGGCGGGCCATGGCCGCGATCCTCGGCATGTCGATGTCCATGTTCTTCGGGTTCTTGACGAAGTGGCCGGGCGCGATCTCGGTCATCGGCTGGGGCCGGACCCAGCCGCCGTCGAACCAGAGGAGGTCGAGCGGGCCGTAGCCGGAGGCGAGCTCCTCGATCTGCCGGTAGGTGAAATCGCGGAACCGTTGCCAGCGGGCCGGGTATTTGTCGATGCTGTAGTTGACGTTCCGGTCGGGCGTCGCCCACTCGGGCGCCCAGAAGTCGGGGTGGTGCCAGTCGGGCTTGGAGAAATAGGCCCCGACCCCCATCCCCTGGGCCCGGAAGGCGTCGAAGATGCCCTTGGTGACGTCGGCCTTGGGGTCGGCGCGGAACGGCACCTCCGGCCCGGTGATGCGGTAGTCCGTTTGCCGGGTGTCGAACATCGAGAAGCCGTCGTGGTGCTTGGTCGTGAAGACGACGTAGCGCATGCCGGCCGCCTTGGCCGCCGCCGCCCAGGCCGCGGGATCGAACTTGACCGGGTTGAAGGTGCGCGGCAGGGCCTCGTAGGCCTTTTTGTAGGCGCAGTAGTCGTCCATCGTGCGGCGGCACCAGGGCTCGTCCTCCGAGCACAGGGTCCAGGATTCGACGACGCCCCATTGGCTGTAAGGGCCCCAGTGCATCATGAGGCCGAACTTCCAGTCCTGCCAGCGGGCGAGCTTGGCCAGGACGAGGGGGTCGGTCTCCCGGCCGGCGTCGGGGACCTGGGCGGACGCGGGGATGAAGGACAGGGCCAGGACGGCCAGCCCGGCGGCGATCGACAACGACAACCCGGCGAATTTCATCGGGGTCCTCCTGCGAGGATCTCCGGGGCATTATAACAAATCGGGGCCGCGCCGCGCTCAGGCCGCTCCCTTGACGGAGGCCTGGGCGGCCTTTTTCAGCTTGTCGTTGGCCATGATGGCGATGTCGACGCGGCGGTTCGTCTGGCGCCCTTCGACGGTCGCGTTGTCGCCGAGAGGCTGGTCCGGGCCGTAGCCGTGGACGGTGAAGCGGGCCGACTGGACGTTGAGGGTGGCGAGGTGGCCGGATACCGCCTTGGCCCGGTTCTCGGAGAGCGGCATGTTGATCTCGCGCGTGCCGGTCGAATCGGTGTGGCCTTCGACGAGGATGTTGGTGTCGGGGTACTTGTTGAGGATCGTGGCCAGCTTGGCCAGGTTATCCCGGCTCGCGGCGCGGAGGTCGTACTTGTTGACGTCGAACAGGAGCCCCGAGTCGAAGGTGATCTTGATGCCTTCCCCGACGCGCTCGACCTTGGCGCCTTCGAGGTCGCGGCGCATCTCCGCGGCTTGCTTGTCCATCTGGCGGCCGATGTAGGCCCCGGCCGCGCCGCCGATGGCGGCCCCGGCGATGGCGCCGAGCAGGGTGTTGCCGGCGATCTTGCCGATGATTCCGCCGACGACCGCGCCGCCGGCCGCGCCGATGACGGCGCCCTTGCCCGTCTTGTTCATGCTGGCGCAGCTGACGCTCATCAGCACGAGGCTAAAGGCGACCACAATAACCAGAGCTCTTTTCATGGTTCGTCCTCCTTTAATACTGGCGCGGGCAGGGCCGCTTTCAATAGTTTAGTCGAGGGAGCGCCGGATATCAACCGGGCTCATTTCTTCGCCGCCGCCTTGGCGGCCTTCATCTGGTGGTCGAGGAGGATATTGGCCATCAGGTTGACGCCGATGGGGATCGCGGCCTCGTCGGCGATGAAGGTCGGGGAGTGGACCGCCGTCGCCTCGAGCTCCGGAGGCACGACGCCCAGGTTGAGCATGACGGCCGGGGCGATCGTCCCGAAGTAGCTGAAGTCCTCGCCGCCCATCTCGGGCTTCTGCTCGACGAGGGCCGCCTTCGAGCCGAGGACGCGCTCGGCCGTGGCCAGGGCCCCGGAGGTCAGGGCCGGGTCGTTGTAGACCGACATGCGTCCCGAATTCGTAGCCGAGGTCGAACGGAGCGTCCGGCGGCTTCGCAGATGTTGGTGACGAGGCGGGTGATCTTCTCCTGGAGGATCCGGCGCTGGTCGTCGCCGTAGTTGCGCACGGTGGCCTCGAGCCGGGCCGACTGGGGGATGATGTTGGGGGCGCTCCCGCCGTGGAAGGAGCCGACGGTGATGACGGTGTTGTTGTGGACGCTGAACTCCCGGGCCACCAGGACCTGGAGGGCGGTGACGATCTCGGCGCCGACGACGATGGGATCGACGCAGGACCAGGGGCTGGCCCCGTGGCAGCCCTCGGACTTGATCTCGAGGGTGAAGCCGTCGACGTTGGCCGACATGAAGCCCGAGGCGTAGCCGATCCGCCCGGCCTTGAGCGTGTCGTCGACGTGATAGGCGAAGAAGGCCGCGGGAACGATGTCCTTGAAGGCGCCGTCCTCGATCATCAGGTTCGCCCCGCCGCAGCACTCCTCGGCGGGCTGGGCGACGAAGACGACCGTGCCGGGGAGGTCGGCCTTCACCGAGGCCAGGACGGCGGCGACGCCGAGGAGCATGGTCGTGTGGATGTCGTGCCCGCAGGCGTGCATGACCCCGGTCTCGCGGCCTTCCACGACGGCCTTCTCCTTCGAGGCGAAGGGGAGGTCGGTCTCTTCGGTGATGGGCAGGGCGTCCATGTCGCCGCGCATGGCCACGACGGGGCCGGGCTTGCCGCCCTTGAGGATCCCGATGACGCCCGTCTTGGCGTAGCCCGTCCGGACCTCGAGGCCGAGCTTGCGGAAATAGTCGGCCACGATGCCGGAGGTGCGCGTCTCCTGGAGCCCGAGCTCGGGGTGGGCAGTGGATGTCCTGCCGGATGGCGATGAGCTCGGGGGCGAGCTTCTCGGTCATGGCCTTGACCTTCTTCTCGAGGGGCGTCGCGGGGTAGGCGGCGGCCCGGGCCTTGGGCGCCGCGGCGAGAACGGCGAGAGCGGCCAGGATCAGGGCGGGGACGGCGAGGCGACGGTTCTTCATGGGTTCCTCCTCCAGGTTCGCGGGAGCCTATGGTAGCCGAAACGGGAAGCAGATGGGGTCAAACCTACGTTTTAATTTTCGGATCGCGCAGTCCGAAAACTGGCGTTATCTGACCGTTTAGGTTTGACCCCCTCTTTTAAAATCAGTATGATGAGGCAAAACGACGGAGGGAGGCCCCCATGAACGTCAAGAAGTTCATCGAAACCCAGATCGAAGAGATCAAGAAGACCGTCGGTTCCGGCAAGGCCATCTCGGCCCTGTCCGGCGGCGTCGACAGCTCCGCCTGCACGGTCCTGGCCCACCGGGCGCTCGGCCCGCAGCTCAAGTCGGTCTTCATCGACCACGGCCTGATGCGCGCCGGAGAGCCCCAGGAGATCGCCAAGATCTTCGCCGGCCTGGGCATCGCCGTCGACATCGCCGACAAGAAGAAGGAGTACTTCGCCGCCCTCAAGGGCAAGGCCGATCCCGAGGAGAAGCGCAAGGCCTTCCGCTATGCCTTCTACAGCTCCTTCGGCAAGGAGGTCCTCAAGAGCAAGGCCCGCTACCTCATCCAGGGCACGATCGCGGCCGACATCATCGAGACCCAGAAGGGCCTCAAGACCCAGCACAACATCCTCGAGCAGATCGGCATCGATCCCGAGAAGGGCTTCGGCTTCAAGGTCATCGAGCCGCTCAAGGAGCTCTTCAAGCACGAGGTCCGCCTGGTGTCCAAGGAGCTCGGCCTGCCCGAGTCGATCTACAACCGCATGCCGTTCCCCGGCCCGGCCCTGGCCACGCGCATCATCGGCGAGGTGACGCCCGAGCGCGTCGACCTCGTCCGGGCGGCCACGGTCATCGTCGAGGAGGAGGTCGCGGCCCACAAGCCGTTCCAGGCCTTCGCCGTCCTTCTCGAGGACAAGGGGACCGGGATCGTCGAGGGCAAGCGCCACTTCGGCAACATCATCATCGTCCGCTCCGTCGAGAGCCGGGACGCCATGACCGCCGAGCCGTCGCCCCTGCCGTGGGCCACGCTGATGAAGATCTCGAAGCGGATCACGGCCGAGCTCCCCGCAGGTCACCCGCGTCGCCTACGAGCTCACGGCGAAGCCGCCGGCCACCATCGAATACATCTAGCCAGGCTCAACTCGCTTCCAACGGAGGGAGCCATGCCCTACACGGGAAAGAAAAGACCCGGCGCGCCCACCTTGGGCGTTTTCGTCCCCTGCGACCCGCGCATCGACGAGGACTCGCGGACGCGGGCCTTCAACATCGGCCGGATGACGGCCGCCCTGCTGTCCAAGCGCCTGCGCCTGCCCGACGGCACCGCCCCCAACGTCTTCACCTGCTCCCGGCTCGTCGACAGCGAGAGCTACGGCCGACGCCGGGGCCCGGGAGATGCTGGAGGCCGGCGTCGGGGCCATCATCATCGTCCCCGACACCTGGTTCTTCCCCGGCAAGACGGCCATGGCCCTGACCGCCCATTTCCCGCCGTCGACCCCGCTGGCCTGCGTCGGCGGCAACAACGCCCCCAAGCCCGGCGTCGTCGGCATCGACGCCCTCGTCGGCGCCTACGCCCAGACGGGCCGCCTCTGCCCCATGGTCATCGGCACCATGCCCGAGACCGGCCTCGACCCGGAGTTCGACGCCAAGACCAAGGACGGAGATCGTCGACCTGGCCTACGCCATGCTCGCCCGGATCGCCCTCCAGGGCCGGCGCTTCGTCGCCGTCGACACCGACTCCATGCAGATGGAGACCGCCCTCAACCACGTCCACGCCGCCCGCCGCTTCTTCGGCCTGGAGAGCACGCGCGAATCCATGAAGCTCTTCGCCGACATGCTCCGGAAGAAGGGCGGCTACGATCCCGAGGAGCTCAAGGCCCTCCGCGATTGGGTCGTCAACGTCAAGTTCAAGGACCGCATCTTCACGGACACCGAGGACATCACGAAGACGGGCCGCGACATCTACACCGGCAAGGACCGTCAAGGCGCCGGCGCTCGCCGCGGCCGACAAGGCAGAAGCTCGACGAAGGCCTGGCCCTCTACCTCATCATCCGCAACTACATGCGCGACGTCAACGCCGTCGGCGGCGGCTGGACGAACCAGCTGGCCTGGGGCTCGGACCGCCGCGGCCTGCCGATGACGACGGCCGACATCGCCGAGTCGCTCTTCAACTCGACCGAGGACCACACCGGCCGGAAGACGGTCGTCCCCTTCGCCACGGAGAACGACATCCAGGCCCTCCTGACGATGATCGCCTACTGCTACCTCTCCGGCGGCAACCCCACTCTTTTCATGGACTTCCGCAAGGTCTACGAGCCCTGGGAGGTCGAGGCCAACGCCAAGGCCCTGGGCCTCGACATCCGGAACTACAAGAACGAGCCCTGGATGGAGCGCGGCTTCATCGACGGCAACAACTCCGGCGCCGCGTCGCTCGACTACGCCGAGAAGTGGTTCCTGTTCAAGGCCGTCGAGTTCTATTTCCCCGGGCTGGGCTTCTCGGTGGGCTACCTCTCGCCCAAGGGCATCAAGGGGATGGCCGGCCGCCTCGCCTTTTCCGACCTCTCGGGCCTGTTCACCATGGTCCAGGACGAGGCCCAGAGCGTCGAGCTCCCCGCGGCCCTCGCCGAGAGGGTCTGCCACGCCTCGGACTACACCTGGCCCCACACGCTCCTGACCTTCGACCACGTCCCCGCGAGCCAGGCCAAGATGGGCATGCCGGCCAACCACATCCACATGGTCACCGGACTCGCCGCGCCGCCGCTGGCAGCATTTCTCGGACTACGCCAACATCCTCAACTATCGTTGGGAGAACGCGCCGGAGCACGTCGAAGGCCTGGACCGGCCCCTGCCGATGCTCTACCGCATCAACGGGGGAGAGACCGCGGCCAAGATGCTCCTGGCCGGGCGGCGCTAGGCCGTTTGCCGGCCGTCTTTCTGGTTGACACCCTGAGGGGATTCTGCTATTTTTGATGCCCCTTGCGGGGCCATCGTCTAGAGGCCCAGGACAGATGGTTCTCAGCCATCAGACCGGGGTTCGAATCCCCGTGGCCCTGCCAAGACCCTCCCGTGCCTTTGACCTGCAGGAGGAGGAATGAGATACCGAGGCGGCGCGCTTACAGGGTCACTTCTTATCGCCGTTCTCTTTGCCTCTCTCGCTGCGTCACAAGACAAGCCGGTCACGATCAAGCTTGGCCCACCCCTGGAAATAGGCCGAGCGGAGATCCTCTTCGGCTCCATCGTCTCGGTCTGCGAGGACGACAAGGGCGACTTCTACGTCCTCGATCAACGAGAGCAGAAGGTCCTGAAGTTCTCTCCCGACGGTCGACGCCTCGGGGCCTTCGGCCGGAAGGGCCAGGGCCCCGGCGATTTCCAGTCGCCCGGCCGGATCGCTTTCACGCCGGCGGGGGAGCTGGCCGTCTGCGAGGACATCGCCCTCGTCTCCTTCCATAAGACCGACGGCGCCTTCATCCGGCGTCTGGACCTCAGCGGGCGTTTGGGACTGGGCTACGTCGGACCCGACCGCTTCTACGGTTGGGAGTGGGGACCCGAGGCCCAGCGACAGGTCCTGGTGGACGCCAAGAATGCCGTCGTCTCGGCCTTTCATTCCATCCCCCGGGACCGGTTCTCGGCCCTGCTGCCCGATGAATCCGGCCGGATGGTCATGTTCAACTACAGCCACGAGGCCTATGTCCCGCGATTCCTCTACGACTACAGCGCCGGCCTTTCCGCCGTCGGCGTCAGCGACCGCTACGAGATCGCCCTGCTCGATGAGACAGGCCGTGCCCGAGCGACCCTCCGGCGGGATCTGGAGCGGCTGAAGATCAACGCCAGGGAAAGGGACTTCCTCGAGCGCGGGCTCGCTGATTTCGTCAAGTCCAAGAACTGGCCCGACCGCGTGGCCCGGGAGCTGGCGAAGAAGATCCCCGCGGCGAAGGCCATCGTCCGCGCGGTCCTCGTCTCGCCGACCCGGATCTTCGTTTTCCGTTTTCCCCCCGACATCACGGCCGAGCCCGCGCTATTTCCCGTCGACGTCTTCACCCGGGAAGGCGCCTACATGGGCACCGCCGAGCTTCCCGAAGTCCCTCTTTGCATCTCGCGCGGCGCCATGTATTTCGGGCGCGAGGACGCCGACGGGAACGTCTACCTTGCCAGGCAGAGCTATTCTCTTAAAGCCCTAGGGCCTTTCCGTCAGCCTTTGGGCCTTGAATTTCCCTAGTTTGACTTGCCGCGCCGACTCAACTTATGCTTCACGACAAGGAAGGCGCGCCATGAACTGCCGAAGATGCGGGACCGACAATCCCGAGGGGTCGCGATACTGCTCGGCCTGCGGGGCTCTCCTGACGAAGTCCCTGGCCAGACCGAGGCGGGCCGTTCCCCGGTACGTCATCGCCGGGGCCGGGATGCTGATCGTCCTCGCCGCGGCCTATTTCCTCGTGCCCGGCTTCAGGCCGTCCTCGCGCCCCGCCGCTTCCGGCGAGGCCGGGGCAGGGGAGCCGGCCGTTTCAGGCGCCGGGACCTCCGGCGGCGCCGAGGCTTCGACGGCCTCTTCGAGCTTCTCGCTCGTCGCGGGCCGCTTCGCCGTCGAAAGCCCCGTCCGCGGGGCGTCGTCTTCGATCGAAAGCGCCTTCTTCGACGGCGCCTGGACCGCCCTGCCGCTCTGGGCCTTCATGGGCCCGGCCGCGCCCCGGCTCGAGAGCCCCGGCCCTTCCGGGGCCCTCCCGGCCTGGGTCGATTGGAACACCTCGGACCCCATCGTCCTCTGCCGCGTCGAGCTCGCCGAGAGCTCGAAAACGCCCGAGCTCGCCCCCTTCGACGGATCGGCCGTGGTCGAGTGGCGTCCCTTGAGCGGCGGGCGGACGTCGTTCGCCATCGAAACGGGCCCTCTCCGCACGGCCGGCTCGTTCAAGACCTTCGCCCTCTTCAGCCAGATCGAGGCGCCCGGCGTCCTCGTCCAGGAAGGCCGGATCGTCGGCTGGACCTTCGGCCTGGGGATGGCCAGGGGATACCTGTGGGCCCCGCCCGACGGCGGCGGACCCAAGCCCGTTCTTTCGCTGGCGGACCTGTCCGCGAAACTGCGCTCGGGCTCGCGCGAAGCGGCGTTCGCCCAGGCCCTGGCCATGTCCGACGAGGTCCCCGAGGGGCGTAGGCTGGCCGCTCTGGCCGCGGGCTTCCGGAGCGCCGCCCTGCTTTCGCAGGATGACCTTCCCCTCGACCTCAAGCCCGCCGCGGTCGCCGCCCGCATGACTTCGATGGCCGCGTCGATGGTCCGGCAGAACCAGGCCGACGAGGCCGCGCGGGCCCTCGACCCGGACGTCCTCGCCGCCGCCGCCGATATCCCCCTCATCAAGGCCGCCGCCGGCGCTTACAACGACGCCCGCGGTTTCGACGCCGCCCACCGCCTTCTCGCCGACCTCCGGCGCGATCCCGTCGTTCAGATCTCCCCCGCCTTCCGGGAGCTCGATGCCGTCGAGGTCGAGCTGGCCAAGGCGTCCCTCCACAAGATCCTCAACGAGCGCGGCTACGGCGGTCTCGAGATCTTCGACGAGGCCGTCCGGCTCGCGCCCGAAGACCTCGAGCTCCACCTCCTCGGCGTCGAAGTCGCCGTCCTGGAGAAGAAATGGGTCCGGGCCGAGCAGCTCCTTCAGGACAAACAGTACCCGACGGCCCTGTCCGACAAGGCCCGCACCCTCGAGCGCCTCATCGACGAGGCCCGGCGGGACGAGGACTCGGTCACGATCCGCTTCAACCCCGGCGACAAGCTCATCCCCGTCTATGCCTATCTCAACAAGAAGTTCCGCCAGAAGTTCTTCATCGACACCGGGGCGACGACGACCATCATCCCGACGGCCGCCGCGGCGGCGCTCGAGATCCGGATCGACAACTCGACGCCCGTCGTCGGCTTCCAGGGCGTGGCCGGCAGCGACCTGGCCTTCCAGGTCCCGATCGACTCGATCGAGATCGAAGGCCTGACGGTCCTGGATGTCCGGGTCCTCGTCTACGATCTCGGCGACGACGAGAACGCGGGGCTTCTCGGCAACGACGTCCTGCAGCATTTTCAGGTCGACCTCGACAGCGTCAAGGGCGTTCTCAAGCTGCGAAAGAAGTAGGGTATCTCCAGAACGAGCTCCTTCTTTCGGTCCCGTTGGCCGTTCGGAAGTCCTCGTCCTCCGCCTCACCCTCCGCGCCGGGGCCCAAGAAACGGACGCGTTACCGGGCCTGCCGCTCGATACGGAACCTGACGATCGGGGGGATGTGTCCGCCCGGCAGAGGGATGAGGATGCCGCGGAACATCTCCGTGCCTTCCAACACGTTCCCGACGAGGCGGCCGGTCGAAACCAGCATGCCCAGCGGGCGCATGCCGTTCATGACCCCGAACTCGATCCCGTCGGGGAGCCGTTTCACGTAGTCGTAAGGCCGCCACTCCGTGCTTCCGTCTTCGCGAGGGAAGAGGTGCTCGACCACCGCTCGCGCTCCCTCGACGCGAAAACGAACCGTCAGGTCCCATTGCGTCTCGTCGTTCATCCAAGACTTGCCGCGCCAAACGCCCAGGTAAGGGGCGATGTCGTCGGGTGACGGCCACGGTGCGGCTTTGAGATCGGCGACCGTCTCCTTCAGCGGCAAACGCCCGGCCGCCTCGGCGATCATCGATTCGAGACGGACCCGATCGCTCCCGTCGCCGTAGCCCTCGAACATCCAAGCCAGCGCCCGGCGAGCGGGTTCGACCTGGCCTTCCGTCAGCAGGTCCTCCACCATCCGCCGGAGCACCGGCGCGGGCGGCGGCAGCTCGGCGTCGAATTCCTTTTCGAACGCGCGGTAGTGGTCGAAAGCCGCCAAGGCGGACGCGCGAGGCGGGATGGGCGCCCCGACAATGGAGAAGTCGCCGAAGGCGAACTTGAGGCCCTGGTAGATGCCCAGGAAGCCCGCGCTCTCGTGCGATTCGCCGGCAAGCTTTTCCCGCCTGACGACCCAGTCCTTCGGGGCGGCCGCCTCAAGCTCGGCCCAGGCCCGGTCGCTCCATCCCAGCCTTGCCTCCACCGAGACATAGCGGACCGGCTTCGCGGCCGGCCGGCGCGCGCGCTCGATCAGGCGCTTCGCCAGCCATCCGTCGTCGAGTTGGACGGGCGCGTCGATCGAGACGGCGATCGGGAAGGCCGGGCGAGTGGCCGCCGCGTAGGTGGTGATGATGCCGCCCGACGAGTGCCCGACGAGGACGCACGGCCGGCCGCCGCGGTGTTTCGCGGCCACGAGCGGCAACACCTCCCGCTCGATGAAGTCGAGGAACCGGTCGCCGCCTTCGTTGCGGGTGCTCCCGCTCACGGACATCCCCGGGGGGGTCATGTCGTGCACGCGGTCCATGGGATCGGACGTCGCGTTGGGGATCGCGACCACGATCGACTCCGGGATGTGTCCGAGCTCGGCCAGGGTCTTCACGATCACGGTCGCCCCGGCAAAGTTCTCGGCGCCGTCGAGCACGACGATGACAGGATAACGGCGCGTCGTCCGGGTGAACGACGGGGGAAATGATATTTCGATCCGCCGCGTCCGGCCCAGGATAGACGAATCGATCGACTCGGTGAGAGGGGGAGCGGATTGGCCGGCCGGCCGCGCGGATGCGGTCGGCACCGCGAGCCCGACCGACAGGACCGCTGCCAGCAGGAACATCGATCGACGCGTCATCGCTTATTCCAAACCAAGGATCCGTCCGTTTCGTTGCACGGCCGTTTCACTTTGCTTTTGCAGCCGCCGGGCGCGGTTGACACGCGGCCGCGATTCCGCCTAGAATGAGCCCGATGGCGAATGCGGGGCACATCGATCTCGTCCGGGACCGGATCGAGAGCTGGAACGATTGGCGCCGGAAGAACACCAAGATCGTTCCTGATTTCTCGGGCGCCGATCTCTCGGAGCTCAACCTGGCCGGGGCCGACCTCGGCAAGGCCGATCTGGCCGGCGCGCGCCTCGCCGGGGCCAACCTCAGCGGGGCCAACCTGAGCCGGGCCAAGCTCTTCCGCGCCGACCTGAGCCAGGCCGACCTCAGCCGGGCGACCCTCTTCAAGGCCAATCTCAGCCAGGCCGACCTCGCCGGCGCCAATCTCAACGGCGCCGACCTCAGCGGGGCGTTCCTCATCCGGGCCAACCTCAGCGGCGCGACCCTTCACGGCGCGTGCCTCAAGGGGGCCAACCTCGGGCAGGCCTCCCTTTTCCGGGCCAAGCTCGTCAAGGCCAACCTCAGCCAGGCCTCCCTGTTCAAGTCCGACCTCAGCGAAGCCGACCTCAGCGAGGCCGATCTCGAAGGCGCCAACCTCCAGGAGGCCGTGCTCGAGCGGACCAATCTCCGCTCGGCGCGGCTGGCCAACGCCAATCTCTGCTTCGCGACCCTGCTCAAAACGAATCTGGAGGGCGCCGTCCTCGACAAGTGCGCCGTCTACGGCACCTCGCTCTGGGAGGTCAACCTGGCCGATTCGCGTCAGCGCGACCTCGACATCATGCCGGCCCAGCAGCCGGTCCTTTCGGTCGACAGCCTCCAGACGGCCCAGCTCGTCGGCATGCTGCTCCATCACGAGAACGCGCGCTACGAGGTCTTCTCCATCACCCTCAACACCGTCCTCGTCATCGGCCGTTTCCCGCCGGAGCGCGCGCCGGTCCTCACGGCCATCAAGGAGGCCCTCCGCCAGCGGCGAGTATTCGCCCCTCGTCCTCGATTTCCACCTGCCGGGTTCGGGGGACAAGAACGAGATCGTCAAGACGCTCGGCCGGATGTCGCGGTTCATCGTCGCCGACCTCACCGGCGACAAGCGCATCGCCGAGACGCTCGACGCGGTCGTCCATTTCCTGCCGTCCGTGCCCATCCAGCCCATCGGCCAGGCGGGGTCGGAGCAAGCCGCCGCCGACAGCCACTATCATCGGTACCGTTGGGTCCAGCCCTTTTGGCGCTTCAACGACCCCGGCGACCTGGCCGCGAAGTTCGGGCGGGAGGTCATCGCCCCCGCGGAGCGGCAGGCCGCCGAGATCCGCCAGAAGATGAGCTTCGGCGTCTGAGTTTTTCCCGCTTCCCCCGCCCTCGAGTCTCGTGATAGACTCGTCCGTGAGGAGTGATCATGAACGAGCTCGTCCCCGTCATCGCCGAATGTTTCCGCAAGCACTTCCCGGGGAAGCCCCTCCTCGTCGTCTCTCCCGGCCGGGTCAACCTCATCGGCGAGCACACCGATTATAACGAGGGATTCGTCATGCCCGGGGCCACGGACAAGGCCGTCGTCTTCGCCGTCGCGCCCCGGTCCGACAGGCTCTGCCACTTCGTCTCCCGCGACTTCGACCAGGAATTCCGCTGCGAGCTCGGCCAGTTCCACCGCTCGCCCCTTCGCTGGCCCGACTATCTCCTCGGGCGTCCTCGACCAGCTCGTCAAGGCCGGGCATCGCCTCGGCGGCGTCAGCTGCGTCTTCGGCGGCGACATTCCCATCGGGGCCGGCATGTCCTCGTCGGCCGCTATCGAAGGCGGCCTGGCCTTCGCCCTCAACGCCCTCTTCGGCCTCGGCCTCGACAGCCTGGCCCTGGTCAAGCTGGCCCAGAAGGCCGAGAACGAGTTCGTCGGCGTCCGCTGCGGCATCATGGACCAGTTCATCAACATCCACGGCCGGGCGAAGACGGTCCTCAAGCTCGATTGCCGTTCCCTCACCTTCGAATATCTCCCCTTCGAGCGCGAAGACCTCCGCATCGTCATCGCCGACACCCTGGTCCGCCGCGAGCTGGCCTCGTCGGAATACAACGTCCGGCGCGGCCAATGCGAGGCCGGCGTCAACGCCCTCCGGGTCCACGACCCGTCCCTCCGCTCCCTGCGGGACGTCAGCCTGGATCTCCTCCGGGAGCACCGCGTCGGAGCTCGATCCCGTGGTCTTCCGCCGCTGCGAATACGTCGTCCGCGAGAACATCCGCGTCGGCGAGGCCTCGGCCGCCCTGGCCCGGAACGACTTCGCCGTCTTCGGGGGGCTGATGAACCTGTCCCACGCCGGCCTGCGCGACGATTACGAGGTCTCGTCGGCCGAGCTCGACGCCCTCGTCGAGGCGGCCCGCCGCGTCCCGGGCGTCCTGGGCGCGCGGATGATGGGGGCGGGCTTCGGCGGCTGCACCATCAGCCTCGTCGAGGCCGGCGCCGTCCCCGAGTTCGAGGCCCGCGTCAGCCGGGACTATGAGTCCGTGACGGGCCGGCCCCCCAAGATCCACGTCGTCCGGATCGAGGCCGGGACCCACGCCGTCGATCGGGCCTGATCTCCTCCGGGGAGCGGCCTCTTTCTCCCTTGACATCTTCTTGGCTTATTCTTAACATCATCTTGACAACTCAAGGGCGGGGTCATCGTAGCCTTATCTCGTGAATAAAAAGAAAGGTCTTTCTCCCGGAATCGGGATGATGAACCTAAAAAAGGAGGAACTATCATGAAAAGGCGAAGCGGGGAGAACACTTGCGGTCCTGGCCCTGATGCTGGGGCTCGCGGCCATGGGCTTGGCTCAGTCACGCACCCTGACCATCCTGCACACCAACGACTCGCACTCGGCGCTGCTGCCGATGTCGCACCAGCCCTATCCGACGCCCTTCACCTGGCTTTGGCCGGACCACCGGATGGGCTGGCTCGACGAGTTCCGGGGCCCACGCGGCTTCGACCGGGACTATGCCGGCATCGCCAGGATGTCGACGCTCATCAAGGATCTTAAAAGGGGCAGATCGAACGTCCTGGCCCTTCACGCCGGGGACGTGTTCGTCGGCAGCTTCGAATTCAACCAATACCTGGGGTATCCCGAGCTGAAGATCATGGAGGGCCTCTACGACGCGATGTCGCTCGGCAACCATGAATTCGACCTGGGGATGAACACCCTGGCCGGGATCGTCAGCGGGGTGATCGCCGGCGGCCCCCCGGTGACCCTGCCCCTTCTCAACGCCAACATCAACCTCGACGGGCATGCCCTCGCGGGCATGATCCGGAAGTCGATCATCAAGGAGATCGACGGCGTCAAGGTCGGGATCTTCGGCCTGCTCAACGAGGACCCCTTCAATTACGGGGCTGAAGTGATCCAACGGTTCTCCGGCGACATCAACCACATCGCCGGCATGCAGGTGTCGGCCCTCGAGGCGGCCGGATGCCAGGTCATCATCTGCCTCTCGCACCTGGGGACAGCCGGCGACTTCGCCCTGGCCGACGCCGTCGCGGGCATCGACGTCATCGTCGGCGGCCACAGCCACGAAGAATTCAGGAAGGCCGTCGTGCGCGGCGGCAAGATCATCGTCCAGGCCGGGAGCCACAACAGGGACCTCGGCGAGCTCATGGTCAGGCTCCAGCCGGACGGGACGGTCAAGCTCCTCAAATGGAAGCTCCACCAGGCCGACAAGACCGTCAGGCCCGATCCTCTGCTCGAGCCGCAGCTCGACGCGCTTCGCGAAGGCGTCGTCGCCCGGTTCGGGCCGGTCTATTCCGAGACCGTGGCGACGGCCTTCCGGCCGATCAGCCATGATTTTCCGTCGACGGGTCAGTACCGGGACGCGCCTCTCGGGAACCTGGTGACCGACGCCATGAGATACGCCGTCAAGAACGTCGCGGGCCTTCCTCCGGTCGATTGCGCCTTCGACGCCCTGGGGTACACGGAATTCGGCATCCCCGCCGGGAGGGTGGTCGGCAACGACATCCTGAGGGCCGTTCCCTACGGCTATGACCCCGCGACCGGGCTGGGCTTCAAGCTTGTCATCGTGCCCATGCCGGGCCAGCTGGTCCTCGGCGGTCTCGATTTCGCCGTGGCCAACTCGCTCTATGCCCAGGTTTCGGGCCTGACCTATTCCTACCATTCGGGGGTCGGCCACATCGTCCCCGAGACCGTCATGATCAACGGCGAACCGGTCGCCGCGAACCAGGGGAAGATCTACTTCGTGCTCATGACGGAAGGCATCTTCAGCTTCCTGAATGCCTTGGCCCAAGGCCAGCTCCAGGCCTATCCGACAGGCATCTCCGAGTACACCGCCGTTCACGACTACATGAAGTCGCTCGGCTTCGTGTTCTACAGATCGGAGGGGCGGGTCATCGACCTGGCCGCTCCGGCCGCGACGGCCGTTGTTCGGCGTTAGTTAGGCCAACGTTTAGATAAGGGGCCGCGGGTCAGGCCGCCCCGCGGCCCCT
The DNA here is from genome assembly GCA_963843505.1 of Candidatus Aminicenantota bacterium. Taxonomy (GTDB): domain Bacteria; phylum Acidobacteriota; class Aminicenantia; order Aminicenantales; family Saccharicenantaceae; genus RBG-16-66-30. The sequence continues at coordinate 105,045 of CAWJKR010000010.1, forward strand.
TCCATTTGACAGGCTGGGGGGGGTTGATTATAATCCCCCCGGCTCAGCCCAAAATGGCCAAGATCCTGATCGTCGACGACGACCCCCTGGTCAGGGACTCCCTCGCCCGGGTCATCAAGAAGATGGGGCACGGGCACGTCGAGGCGGGCTCCCTGGCCTCCGCCCGCGAAAAGCTCCGCGGCGAGGGCCTCGATCTCGTCTTCTGCGACGTCAGGATGCCGGACGGCTCCGGCCTGGAGATCCTGCCCGAGATCCGCGCCTCAGCCGCCTCCCCCGAGGTCATCATCGTCACCGGCTTCGGCGACCCGGACGGCGCCGAGCTGGCCATCAAAAAGGGCGCCTGGGATTACATCGAAAAACCCCTCTCGGTCAAGGCCATCATGCTCTGCGTCGAACGGGCCCTCCAGTACCGCGAGAAGAAGATCGCCGCGGCCCAGCCCGTCGCCTTGAAGGTCGGGGGCATCGTCGGATCGAGCCCCAAGCTCAGGGCCAGTCTCGACATGCTGGCCCAGGCGGCCGCGAGCGACGCCAACGTCCTGGTCACCGGCGAGACGGGCACGGGCAAGGAGCTGTTCGCCCAGGCCATCCACAAGAACAGCGCCCGTTCGAACCGGAATTTCGTCGTCGTGGACTGCGCCGCCCTGCCGGAAACTCTCGTCGAGAGCACGCTTTTCGGCCACGTCCGCGGCGCTTTCACCGGCGCCGACAAGCCCCGCGACGGGCTCGTCCGGCAGGCCGACGGCGGGACCCTCTTCCTCGACGAGATCGGCGAGCTGTCCGTCTCCATCCAGAAGGCGTTCCTTCGCGTCCTCCAGGAGAAGCGCTTCCGGCCGGTCGGCGGCGGCCAGGAGGTCACCAGCGATTTCCGCCTCATCGCCGCCACGAACAAGCATCTCGAGGACCTGACGCGCTCGGGGGCTTTCCGCGAGGACCTGCTGTTCCGGCTCCGCACGCTCGTCCTCGAGCTGCCGGCCCTGCGGGAGATGAAAGAGGACATCAAGGAGCTCACGCTCCATTATCTGGCCCAGTACTGCGAGCAATACGGCGTGCCCCTCAAGGGCTATTCCCCCGATTTCCTCGAGGCGCTCATGGCCTACGGCTGGCCGGGGAACGTCCGCGAGCTCACCCAGGCCCTGGAAAAGGCCGTCATCAGCGCCATGGACGAGCCCGTCATCTATCCCCAGCACTTGCCGGACCACATCCGCATCGACCTCGTCCGGTCCGCCGTCATCCAAAAGCGCCCGCCCACGGCCGAGCTCGGGGCGAGCCCGGCCGCGACCGACCTGTCCCTCAACCTCAAGGATTTCCGCGAAGCGGAGATGGCCAGGATCGAAAAGGACTACCTGGCGTCATTGCTGCGCCGGACGAACGGGGAGGTCGGCGAGGCCTGCCGGATCTCCGGCCTGTCCCGGTCGCGCCTCTACACGCTCTTGAAGAAATACGGGATCAGGCCTTCGGGCTGAGCCTGACGCCTTCCCCCCTGACGGTCTTTCCTCTCCACCCCCTGTCTTGCCGGCCGGGAATCCGCCAAAACTGGACATTCTCCCGGGAGATAGCGGCCAGCCAGGGGGGGGTTGGCACGAATCTTGGTTAATCTTGTAAAGAGGAGTGCCTCTGGACGCCTGAAGGACGCCATGAATCTGTTTTTTCTGATGACCGGGCGGGACGGGGCGGGCGAGCCCTTCCTGCGTGACGCGAGCCCGCTCGTCTCGCGGGAAGCCGTGGAGGTCTTCAAGGACCTCCCGAGCTTCGCCGAGAGGCTCAGGCGTCCGAAGGACCCGTCTTGCGTCGTGGTCATCCTCGGACCGAGCGACGAGGACCTCAAGAGGATCGCGCCTCTGCGGGAGTACCTCAAGGACAGCCGGATCCTGCTCGTCCTCCGCGACCAGAGCGAGGAAACGATCGGCTTGGCCCACCGGATCCTGCCGACGTATATCACCTATTTCGACAACGGCACGTCGGGGGTCGTTTCCGTCATCAAACAGATCATGAAGGACGCCTGTGTCAGGGAGGGGGAGAGGTGAGCGGCGCCGCGGCGCGCGAGGCGCTCGTCGAGGGACGTCTCCGGCAGTGGCAGAAGATGGAGGCCCTGGGGACGCTCGCCGGGGGGATCGCCCACGATTTCAACAACATCCTCCTGCCCATCCAGATCAACACGGAGATCATGCTGGCCGCGGAGAAGGAGGGCGGCCCCGCCGCCCGGCGGCTGGCCCAGATCCTGGAAGCCACGCGCCGGGGGCGGGACATGGTCGCCCAGATCCTCGCCTTCGCCCGGCAGAAGGACCAGGACCGCAGGCCGGTCGACATCGCCGCCGTCGTCAAGGAATCGCTGAAGCTCCTGCGCATCTCGATGCCCAAGACGATCACCATCTCCGAGAGGATCGAGGTCAAGTCGGCCTACGCCCTGGCCGATCCGACCCAGATCGGGCAGGTCCTGATTGAATCTCGGGAGCAACGCCGCCCATGCCATGGGCGACCATTGCGGGACCTTCGAAGTCGGCTTGTCCGAGGTCACGCTCGATGCCGAGGACGTCTCGCGCTTCATCGGCCTGAAGCCCGGCGCCTATCTTCGCCTGACGGGTGTCGGACTCGGGACCGGGCATGCCGCCGGAAGTCGCCGGACCGCATCTTCGAGCCGTTCTTCACGACCAAGAGGCCCGGCGAAGGGTCCGGGCTCGGGCTGAGCGTCGTCGACGGCATCGTCAAGTCCCACGGCGGGGCCATCTCCGTATCGAGCGCGGTCGGCAAGGGGACGGCGATCACGATCCTCCTGCCCCGGATCACGGAGCCCGTCCCGGCCGGCCCGCAGAGCCCCGGCGATCGTTCCCGCAGGGACCGAGCGCGTGCTCTTCGTCGATGACGAGATCTTCCAGTCCAGGGCCATGGAGCGGCTTCTCAGTCATCTGGGCTACCGCGTCTCGGCCATGACCGACCCCGTCGAGGCCCTGGAGATCTTCCTCCGTGACCCGGACGCCTTCGACCTCGTGATCCTGGACCAGGCCATGCCCCGGATGACCGGGGGAGCGCTGGCCAAGGCGATCCTGAAAGCCCGGCCGGACATGCCCATCATCCTCTGCACCGGCTACAGCGAGGGACTGTCCGAGGAACAGGCCGAAGCCATCGGCATCAAGGCCTTCGTCTGGAAGCCGTTCTCGATAAGGGAGATCGCGGAGACCATCCGGCAGGCCCTCCGGAAGCCGGAATGAGCGTTCCCCCGAGGTCGATTCCCGCCCGGCAGGACGCATTCTCGCGGCCCCGGATTTGGAGGCGGCGGGATCTCCATCGAGGGGACCGGGGCTCGCGGCTCCTCTGGAGCGGGGCTGGCGAACTTCGAGCTGGCACGTTTCTTGTAAGTGTAGGGCGTTGACGTGGAGTTCTTGCACAAAGGAGGCTCTCATGGCCATGAAAAGGATCGCATGAGGATTCTGATCATGCTGTCTCTGGCCTTGGGGTTCTTTTGCGGAAGAAAGGCCGTGGCGAAGATCGCGACCGAATAGGGAGGAGGGTGCCGTGGATGAAAGATGCCCGTTTTGCTGGAACCGAAATGTGATCCCGGTCGGCCAGCCGCCCGCGGGCCACGGGGCCCCGTCCGCCGCGAGAAGGCTCATGGAGTGCGGCGACTGCGAGAAATGGTATTGGGCCGACACAGGCGAGGAGGTTGTCCGGCTCTTCGAGATCTGCTCGACGTCCATGATCGATCCCAAGAGCTGCCTCGAGGATGTCCGGGAGGTCCTGAACTCCGGGGGTTCCGGCTTCCCGCGCCGGCGCACCGCGGAATTCAACAGGCTCTGCAGCGACTGCCTGAGCGCCAAGTTCGTCCAGCGGCGGACAGTCGCCCACGCCTGAGGTCCTCTTTCTTTTCCGGCGCGAAACGCGGATAATAGCCCATTATCCCATGGGCAGAATCTCCATCGGCCGGATCACGGCTGGGAGAGCGGCATCGCTCCTCCTGGCTGTCGGCCTGTCCATGCTTTCCGGTTGCCGGGGCGGCTCGGCCCCCGAAGCTCCAGGGGCCGCCTCTCCTCCCACCGAAGCGCTGTCGGTTCCCGCCCCGCCTGTGGCCGAAACCGCCTTTGACCGGCTTTTCGCCCGTATCGCCGGTCTGCCGGGCTCGCCGCAGACTCCAGCGGCCTGGCAGGAGGAGGCCTGCTGGAATGATTACAGAGCTCTGGCGGGCAAGGCCTGGGAGGATTTCGACGGGGACGTCATCTGCCGCATGAAGGCCTGGGCCGAAGACTGCCTTCGGGAGGCCCGGGCTTCCACCTCCGTCCTGTTCTATCCTTTCGGCGGACCCGATTTCGTCACCGCGGATTCCCTATTCCCGGGGGCGGCCGAGACCGTCCTGATGGGCCTCGAGCCGGTCGGAAACCTGCCCGACCTCGACCGGGCCTCGGCGGAGTGGCGGCAGGCCTTTTTCGCCGATCTCGGCGAGCTCATCTCGGGCTTCCTCAAGCGCGGCTATTTCATCACCAAGGACATGAACGACGTCTACACCCGCGGCAAGGTCGACGGGGCCCTGCCGGTCATCGCCTTTTTCCTGGCCCGGGGAGGGTGCTCCGTCGTCGATGTCTCCCGCCTGGCGCCGGACGGGACGGGCGGCTGGAGCGAATCGCCCTACAAAAAGATGACCGTGCGGCCTCACCGGCCCTACGGGGTGAAGATCGTCTATCGGAAGTCCGGCGATCCGTCAGACCGGGCCGTCTACTATTTCTCCTGCGACGTCGAGAACAGGACCTTCCAGACGGGTTCCCCACTCCATCGCTTCTTCGCCGGTCTCGAGCGGATGACGACGTTCGTCAAATCGGGCTCCTATCTGCTCCATTGGAACAGCTTCTCGACGCTCCGCCGGCTCATCCTCGAGAAGAGCCTCTACGTCCTTCAGGACGACACCGCCGTTCCGTACCGGTTCTTCGAGGGCGGAGACTGGGAGGTCAGGCTCTTCGGCCGGTATGTGACGCCGGTCAAGGACTTCACCAACGTCGAGCAGCCCGACCTGCGGCGGGCTTACGAGGATCCCTCCTCCGCCGTCGCGCCCCTGCCCTTTCATTTCGGCTACCGCTGGAGGTCGCAGATCGACAACCTGCTCCTGGCCCGGCGCCTGCGCCGGACCTATAAGGCCCCCGTCCTGCGCTGAGCTTCCGGTCCCCCCTCACATGGCACGAATCTTGTATTCATGAGGGGGTGTTTCGGAATCCTTCAGCAAAGGAGAATCTCAGATGAATTGGAAAAAAGCTGTTGCGGCCGCCGCCGGCGCGGCTTTCCTGGCCCTGCTCGTATTCGGGATCACCGGCTGTTCGAGCTCCACGACGCCTCCGCCCGGGCGGCGGCACTTCGCGGACGTTCACGTCGACGACCGCCAACGCCCACTCCCATACGGTGGTGATCCAAAAGGCCGAAGTCGAGACCCCGCCCGTGGCCGGGATCACGAAGACGACGTCCTCGAGTCTCGGGTCATACGCACACGTTCGACATGACGCAGGCCCAGCTGACGACGGTCATGGGCGGCACGGCGGTCACGATCACGTCGGGCAGCTCCGCCACCGGCGGCGTCCATACCCACGACTTCACCGTCACCAAGTGGTTCTAGGCTGAAGAGGCGGGAGCAAGATCAGCGCATCTATTTCTTGATGCCTCCGTCCGTTTCGACGGAAAAGAACTGATACTTGTCGTATTTCATATCGATCTTCAGCTTCAGGGTCCGGTCCTTCGTGAACACGCCCTGCTTCGGATATTCGACCCGGATCAAGGACCGGCCGGGGAAGCGGATGCCGTTCTTCTCGAACTCGTACGTATGGGTCGTCAAGAGATAGGGCCGCACCGGGAACTGGATCGAATCGCGAAGAACGTCGTCGTAGCCTTCCGTCGGCACGCCCTGGACCTCGCTCCGGAGGATCTGGAAGTTCGCGGAATCAACCCAGACTTTGGCGTATTCGACGCCGCGGCTGTTGCCGGACTTCGGGATCGCTTCGAGGATGGCCGCGTTCCTTCCCTGGATATCCGTCCGGCCGATGACGCGATAATCGAAGAGGGCCTGCCGCCCGCGGCCCAGAAGCTCGGCCACGGATAGGACCGGATTCAGGGCCGTGAAGCGCTTCTCCTCGAGCAGGGTCGTCCGGTCAGGCGTCTTCTTGCCGTCATCCTCGAGCACGACCCGCCGCTCTTCGATCCGTTCGTCCCTCCTGACATACAGGTAATCGCAGACATAATCGCTCCGGATCGTCCGCTGCGGGTCCCATTGCGGGAAAAAACGTTTTGCTGATGATCTGGCCCGTCTCGCGCGAGCCGACGATGAGCCCCATCCACTTGGGCTCCGTCGCAAAATTGTAATGGGTCTCGCCGATCCGCTCGCGGCAGATGAACTCCAGGGCCGCCGTCTCGAGCTTCTCGCAATATCCGGCGGCACCGTCGAGGAGTCGAGCCAGGTCGGACCCGGGGGCGGGCCCCGAGTCTCCGGGCGCGACGGCTTTTACGGCCTCTTCTTCGAACCGCCGGTACTTCTCCGGATCGAAGACCATGTTGATGTTGACGGTCGCCGCGACAGGCTCGCCCCCCTTCGTCGCGGGCTCGAAGGTCCACTGGCGGACCGCCTGTACGGAGGCGAAATCGAGGTAAGGATGAAGGGACCGGGAGATGTTGGCCTCGGCGACGGACCCCTTTTTGTCGATCGTGACCCGCAAGCCCACCTCGCCCTGAGCGACCAACCGGAGGTCTTCGGGATAAGCCGGGAGGAGCGTCGAAATCGCCTTCGGCGGCTCGATGCCTTCGCCTGGCGCTGTCTCCGGCTTCCTTGCACGGCCCCTTTTCGGCTCTTTGGCGGACTCCGCTTTCGTCGTATAGATCAGCAAGTAGAAAACGTCAGCGCCTTTCGGTATGAGGATGATGACAGGATCGTCATTCGCGAGGTTGAGCCGGGTATCCAGCAACTGGTCCATGCGGCCGCCCTTGCGGGACGCCGGATCCTCAGGCTTCATGAAGAGGGTGAGCTTTAGATCGATAGATTGGGGAGAAAGCCGGTTCAGGGCATAGCCAAACTTGAACCGGAACGGATCGGGGACGGCGGGCTGGCCCGGCAGCTGGCGCTGGATATCGCGGGAATATGCGCCCGTCCGGCCATCCCATTTCTCGGTCCAGGAGAAGTACTCGTCGACGGACTTGAGCCCCTTCACGTCGATGAGCGTCTCGATGACCGCGGCCGTCAGTTCGCTATGGGATGAGCCGATGCGCTCCTTCAATTCCATGACACACGGCTCGTTCGCCGAGGTCCAGATCGCCGCCTTCGTAGGGCCGGGCTGCCCCTCGGGCCAAGCCCCCCGAAAAAGATGAAACTGGATGAGCGTGTCGTCCGCGCTCCAAATCGGGGTCGCCGTAAGGATCAAACCAAAAGTCAAGATCAGGGCCTTGCCTCGAGCAGTCATTCTTGGCCTCCCTTCGCGGAAGCGCAGGGCGTTTATCTCAGAATACAGCATAAAACGTGCCTTAATCAATGATCCATAACATTCACATAATTAATGAATTAACGACCAGCGAGAGGTCATGCGTTGAAGAGGATCTTACAAGCCAGCAGATAATTCTTTACGTGGTCGGCGGTCCGGCACTGCCCTAAGGATTCGGAGTAGGTCGCCCGGAACCAATCTGCTATAATCATCTCGTGATGGGGATCAGTGCTTTCGATCCCGAAGGGCGGGCCTTCCGAGTGGCACAAAAGAAAAGAATTCTATCCTTATTTCTTGTCTCGTTCGCCGCGGCCGTGGTTTTTTCCGCTGTGCCAGTTGGGTCTCGTGGAGCCCCAGCCCTGGCCGTTCAAGATGGCCCCTCCGATTTGGCCAACATCCTAGACCTCTGTGCGGCCTACTGCGACCGGCTCTCGGGCGCCGTCCTGGACTTTGTTTGCCTGGAGCAAATCAACGAAATGGTCGCGGACTTGGCCACCGCCACGAAGGAAATCGATAGCGCAGGCTTTGAAGACATGGAAGACCTGATGGGGGTCGCGAAATCTTCAGACCCCGGCCAAGTGATCGCCGCGGTGCGCGTGAAAAAGAGGGTCCGGTCCCGCTACATCTACGATTATCAACTCGTCAAGGACAGGCCGGGCCACATCGTCGAAACGCGGACGCTGATCAAGGAAAACGGCCGCCCCGTGCTCGAGAAGAACGCGCCTTTGAAGACCCATGCTTTCCGCTATAGGTATGTCATCATGGGCCCGGTCACGCTCCTCGACCGGGACCGGCAAGGTCTTTACGACTTCAAGATCATTAAAGAAACGACTCTCGGCAAAGACCAGGCCGTTATTATCCAAGCGGATCCCAAGCCCGGGTCGCACGGGGGTGTCTTATCAGGGAAGATATGGGTCCGGAAAAGCGACGCCGCGGTCCTCAGGATCGAGTGGGCACCCGAATCCATAGGAGATTATAAAGGGATCTTGGATATGGCAAAGCAGATCGGAGCCAAGCCGCTTCTGATCTTGACCACTGAATTTGCGTACGAGAAGAACGGCATTCGCTTTCCCAGCCATTATGCGATCGACGAAACTTACCTATTCGAATCGGGGCCCGCCCTCATCCGTTCGAGGACGGAGGTAACCCAAGGGGACTATAAGTTTTTTAGGGTAGAGACGCAAACAACGATCCGATAATAGAAGCCGGCATGATAGCCTGGTTTCTCTATGGGAAGGTCGCAAGTCTCTGAAATCTCGTGACAAAGGGGAGAAGGGAGAAGGGGAGTTGGCTGGGAAGCAAGGATTCGAACCTTGATTGCATGATCCAGAGTCATGAGTCCTGCCGTTGGACGACTTCCCAGCAGGGAGGACTATATTAAACAAATCCGGGGCAAAATTCAAGTCAAACGATTTCGCCCCGGCGTCTTTGAGGCCCCGAGGCGTTCATGGTAAGATGCCCCCCGCCGATGAGATCGAACACCCTGAAGATCGCCGCCGCCGTCATCGTATCGATCGGGCTCCTCTTTCTCTTCGGGCGGAGCGTCGATTGGAAGGACGTGCCGGCCCAGATCGCCGACGTCAGCGTGCCGCTCTTCCTCCTGGCCATCCCCCTCTACCTCCTCAACTACGTCACCCGGGCCCTGCGCTGGCAGATCCTCATCGCCCGGGAGAAGATCGACGTCCGCTTCCGGAACCTCGTCAAGGCCAACATCGTCGGCTTCACCGTCAACTTCGTCTTCCCCGGGCGCGTCGGCGAGCTGGTCAAGCCGCTTTACCTGGCCCGCAAGGAGGGCCTGAAGCCCGGCTTCGCGGTCGGGACGGTCGTCGTCGAGCGCCTCTTCGACATGACCACGATGTGCCTGATGCTGGGCGTCTTCATGCTCTCGCGGCCGCTCTTCGCCGGCTCCTGGCCGATCGGCCCGGAAGCGGGGGAGCGGCTGACCTTCCTGGGCATCCTCGGGATCGCCATCGCCGCGGCCATCCTGGCGGTCATCCTGCTCCTCTATTTCTTCCGGGAACGGGCCCTGCGGGTCGTCGCCTTCCTGCTCAAGCCCCTGCCCGAAAAGGCCCGCGCGTCGGTCCTCTCCCTCCTCCGCGAGTTCATCGAGGGGCTCCGGTTCTTCCGGACCGGACGCCAGCTGGCCCTCTACGCCGTGCTGTCCCTCATCGTCTGGCTGGGGATCGTCCTCTTCTATTGGGTCTTCTTCTTCGCCTATCACGTCAGCCTGCCCTATTTCCTGGTCTTCCCGTACGTCTTCCTGACCGCCGTCGGGGCGTCCATCCCCACGCCGGGCATGGTCGGCGGCTTCCACTACTTCAGCAAGCTGGGCATGGTCCTGCTTCTCCGCTTGCCTCCGGCCCGCGCGGCCGGGCTGACCGTCGTCGTCCACGCCCTCCAGATCGCAGTGACTTGCGCCCTGGGATATGCTATATTGGCCCACGACGGGTTGTCCCTACTCCAGCTCAAGAAGATGGGCGAGAGCGAAAAGCGATGAGGTGCACGTACTGCGGCTTTCTCGAAAGCAAGGTCATCGACTCCCGGGAAAGCAAGAAGGGCCTCTCCATCCGGCGCCGGCGCGAGTGCCTGTCCTGCAAGCGCCGCTTCACGACCTACGAGAAGGTCGAAGAGATCCCCTACATGGTCGTCAAGAAGGACGGCACCCGCCAGCCCTTCGACACCCAGAAGCTCCTCCGGGGCATGATGAAGGCCTGCGAGAAGCGGCCCATCCAGATCAGCCAGCTCGAGGAGATCGTCGAGGAGATCGAATCCCTGCTCCAGGAGCGGCCGGACAAGGAGATCGGCGTCTCCGAGATCGGGCAGCTCGTCATGGACCGGCTCAAGGAGCTCGACAAGGTCGCCTACGTGAGGTTCGCCTCGGTCTACCGCGAGTTCGGCGACGTCGCCGAATTCCGGCGCGAGCTCGAAGACCTGATGAAGGAAAAATAGCCGGGATCGCCCGCCATGGTCCGCCGCATCAAGCCCGTTTCACGCCCCCTCAAGGCCGAGACGCGGGTCCGGGCCACGGCCCAGCCCAAGCGGACGTCCGAATTGCGGCTGCCGGCCCCAGGCGAGGTCACCGTCCCCGCCGTCGACGTGTACGAAACGGCGGCGGAGTTCATCATCGAGATGGAGCTCCCCGGCGTCGACGAGCGTGACGTCCGGGTGCGTCCTGTTCTCGAGCCGGCTCGAGGTCAGCGGCTTCAAGCGGGAGCTGGACACGCCCGGCGGGTCCCGGTACACGCGGCTCGAGCGGGAGTACGGGGCCTTCCGCCGCGACCTCGTCGTGCCCGGGTCCGTCGATCCCGAGCTCGCCGTCGCGGCCCTCGAGAACGGCGTGCTGACGATCGTGCTGAAGAAGCCGCCCCGGAAGCGCAGGGAAGTCGAGATCAAGACCCGCCGCAACGGCGGCTAGGAAGGATGGGAGTGGATCATGGCCAGCATCGACGATAAGAACGGCGACGAGATCGGCGGCATCCTGGAGGAGCAGGGCCAGAAGCTCCAGGTGCCCCCGAAGCTCCCGGTGCTGCTCCTCCGGGACGTCGTCATATTCCCCTACATGATCGCCCCGCTCTTCGTCGGGCGCGAGAAGTCCAAGAACGCCATCGACGTCGCCCTGTCGACGAACCGGATGATCCTCCTCCTGACCCAGAAGGACATGGAGGTCGAGGACCCCAAGCGCGAGGACGTCTACGACGTCGGCACGGTGGCCCTCATCATGCGCATGCTGAAGCTCCCCGACGGCCGGGTGCGCATCCTGGCCCAGGGCCTCATGCGGGCCCGCGTCGAGGGCTTCGAAGAGGACGGCGCCCACATCACCGCCGACGTCAAGGTCCTCCCGGAGCCCGACAAGCCCGAGAAGAGCATCGAGAGCGAGGCCCTCATCCGCAACGTCCGCTCCGGGCTCGAGCGGGCCGCGTCGCTCGGCAAGAGCCTGCCGCCCGAGGTGCTCATCATCGCCTCGAACGTCGACGAGCCGGGCCGGCTGGCCGACCTGACCGCCTCGAACCTCGAGCTCAAGGTCGAGGAGGCCCAGGCGATCCTCGAGATCGCCGACCCCGCCCCGCGGCTCAAGAAGGTCTTCGAGCTCCTGACCCGCGAGCTCGAGCTCCTCGACGTCCAGTCCAAGATCTCGACCGAGGCCAAGGGCGAGATGGACAAGCTCCAGAAGCAGTATTTCCTGCGCCAGCAGATGAAGGCCATCCAGAAGGAGCTCGGCGAAGGCACCGAGATCCAGGAGGAGATCCGGATCTATCAGGAGAAGCTGCGCAAGATCCGCGTCTCGGACGAGGTCAAGGAGGAGCTCGAGAAGCAGATCAGCCGCCTGGCCCAGATGCACCCGGAATCGGCCGAGACCTCCGTCGTCCGCAACTACCTCGACTGGATGTTCATGCTGCCGTGGAACAAGGCCACGGCGGACACGATCGACCTGGTCAAGGCCCGCAAGATCCTCGACGAGGACCACTACGGCCTGGACAAGGTCAAGGAGCGCATCCTCGAATACCTGGGCGTCCGCAAGCTCTCCAAGACGACCAAGGGCCCCATCCTCTGCTTCGTCGGCCCTCCCGGCATGGGCAAGACCTCGCTCGGCAAGTCCATCGCCCGGGCCCTCGGCCGGAAGTTCGTCCGCATCTCGCTCGGCGGCGTCCACGACGAGGCCGAGATCCGCGGCCACCGCCGGACCTACGTCGGGGCCATGCCCGGCCGCATCATCCAGAGCATCCGCCGGGCCGGGACCGAGAACCCCGTGTTCATGATGGACGAGGTCGACAAGATCGGGGCCGATTTCCGGGGCGATCCCTCGTCGGCGCTGCTCGAGGTCCTCGACCCCGAGCAGAACAACCAGTTCCGCGACCACTACCTGGGCGTCCCCTACGACCTGTCGAAGGTCATGTTCATCACCACGGCCAACCTCCTCGACCCCATCCAGCCGGCCTTCCGCGACCGCATGGAGGTGCTGGAGCTGCCGGGCTACACGGAGGAGGAGAAGCTCCAGATCGCCATCCGCCACCTCATCCCCAAGCAGGTCTCCGAGAACGCCCTGACGCCAAGCTCATCGATTTCACGGACGGCGCGGTCAAGAGGATCATCTCCCTCTACACCCGGGAGGCGGGCGTCCGCAACCTCGAGCGGGAGATCGCCTCGGTCTGCCGGAAGGTGGCCCGCAAGGTCGCCGAGGGGAAGAAGGGCCAGACCGTCATCACGGCCCAGTCGATCGAGCGGCTCCTCGGCCCCCCGAAGGTCTTCAAGGACCAGCTCCTCAAGAAGGACCAGGTCGGGATCGCGACCGGCGTCGCCTGGACGGCGGTCGGCGGCGAGATCCTCTTCGTCGAGGCGACCAAGATGCCGGGCAAGGGGCAGCTGCAGCTCACCGGCTCCCTCGGCGACGTCATGAAGGAGTCGGCCCAAGCCGCCCTGAGCTACTCCCGGGCCCACGCCTCGGAATTCGGCATCGACAGCAAGATCTTCTCCCAGAACGACTTCCACGTCCATTTTCCCGAGGGGGCCATCCCCAAGGACGGGCCGTCGGCCGGCGTCACCATCGCCACCGCCTTCCTCTCCGTCTGCACGAACGTCAAGGTCAAGTGGGACGTGGCCATGACCGGGGAGATCACCCTGCGCGGCAACGTCCTGCCCGTGGGCGGGATCAAGGAGAAAGTGTCCTGGCCGCCCAGCGCGCCGGGGTCAAGAAGATGATCATGCCGGCGGCGAACAAGAAGGACCTCTACGAGATCCCGAAGAAGGTCCTCCGCGAGATCGAGTTCATCTTCGTCGAGGACGTCAAGGACGTTTTCAAAGAAGCCATGGTCGGGCCCCTGCGCCCCGCCGCGCCGCGGGCCGGCGGCAAGAACAAGAACAAGAAGAAGGCCGGGGCCAGGAAGGCGAAGAAGGCCTAGGGAGGGACCGATGCGGCTGAAGCATCTCGGCGAGCGCCGGGTGATCTCCCGCATCCGCCGCACCTTCGGCCAGGCGCGCCCCGATATCCTCCTCGGCATCGGCGACGACGCCGCGCTCGTGCGAGGGCCCCAGCGGCTGCTCCTGACGACCGACATCCTCGTCGAGGACGAGGACTTCCGGCGGGCCGACCACCCGCCGCGTCTCCTCGGCCGCAAGGCCCTCAACGTCAACCTCAGCGACATCGCCGCCATGGGCGGCCGGCCCCTGCACGCGCTCGTCGGGATGGCCCTGCCCGGGGACATCGACGAAAGCTGGCTCCGGCAGTTCATGGCCGGCTTCCGGAGCGCGGCCCGCGAAGCGGGGGTGGCCCTCGTCGGCGGGGACCTGTCCCAGGCCGACAAGATCATGATCGCCGTCACGGTGACCGGGGAGGCGAAGACGCCGGTCAGGCGGGACGGGGCCAGGCCGGGAGACGCGATCTTCGTCTCGGGAACGCTCGGGGACGCCGCCGCCGGCCTCCGGCTCCTGGAGAAGGGCGGGATACGGGGCGTCGTCAAGCCCGTGCGGCCGCTCCTCGAGGCCTTCCTCGATCCGGCGCCGCGCTTGAAGCTGGGCGCCCTGCTGGCCGGCAGGGGGCTGGCCGCGGCCATGATCGATCTTTCCGACGGCCTGTCGGTCGACCTGGCTCACATCTGCCGCGAGAGCGGGGTTGGCGCGGAGGTCGAGGCCGCCCGCATCCCCGTCTCGGAAGCTCTGACGCGGTTCGCGCGCGACCCCCTGGACATGGCCCTCAACGGGGGGGAGGATTTCGAGCTGCTGTTCACGGTCAGGCCGGCCAAGACCGCCGCGGTCGAGGCGCTCGCGTCAAGACACGCGCTGACCCGGGTCGGCCTCGTCACGGCCGGAAGGCGCATCTCCCTCGTCGGGCCGGACGGCAGGAAAAAACCCCTGCGGCCCGGGGGTTTCGAGCACTTCTCGGAATAGGGGAGAGGAGAGGGAGCGGCGGACGCCGCTCACTCGGCCGGATAATCGCCCGAAAAGACGACCTCGGCCTGTCCCGTCTGGAGGACCTGGCCGCCCTCCGGCCATTCGACCCTCAAGCTGCCGATGGCCGTCCTCACGGTGACGTCCCTGTCCGTCAGGCCCTTGAGCATGGACGAGACAGCGGCCGCCGCTGAGCCCGTCCCCGAAGCCAGCGTTTCGCCGACCCCGCGCTCCCAGAAGCGGACCTCGATCTCGCGCCGGTTGAGGACGCGGATGAACTCGACGTTCGTCCTGGTTGGGGAAGAAGGGATGGGTCTCGATCTCGGCCCCGATGCCCCGCCATTCGGAGCGCGTCGGGAAGGCGTCGAAGAAGAGGCTGCAGTGGGGATTGCCCATGGACAGGCACGTGACCGGGAAGGTCCGCTTGATGACGAACAGCGGGTAGTCCTGGACGCGGTCGAGGTTCTGCCCGTCGTCGAAGGGGATGTCCTTGGCGGCGAGGCGGGGCACGCCGAGGCCGATCTTGGCCTCGAACAGCGGGCCTTTGGCGGACAGGATCTCGGAGGGATGCTCGCCCGCGGCCGAGCGAAAGAGGACCTTGGGCGACTTGACGGCGCCGCACCAGGCCAGGAAGGCGGCCGCGCAGCGCAGGCCGTTGCCCGAGATCTCCGCTTCGCTGCCGTCGGCGTTGAAGACCCGGAAGCCGACCTCGGCGGGCTCGCTCTTTTCGACGCCGAGGAGGATGAGGCCGTCGGCCCCGACCCCGGTGTGCCGGTCGCAGATCCGCCGGGCCAGGTCGCCGGCCGCGGCGGGGTCCTGACCGCCGCCGGGCGGGACGACCAGGAAGTCGTTGCCGAGCCCGTGGAGCTTCGTAAACCGCATCAGCGGACTTTGACCGTGACGATGAAGTCCTGCTGCGAGCCGTCGGATTCCTGGCGGACGAGGAGGATGACCTCGTCGCCCGCGGCCGTCCGCTTGAGGATGTCCTCGAAGTCCCGGACCGAGGTCATCTTCTTGCGGTTGACCTCGAGGATGATCATGCCGGCGGCGAGATTCTCGCGGTCGGCCTCGCTGCCCTGGCGGACCTCGGTGATGAGCAGGCCTTCGGTCGTCTTGAGCCCGTAGCGGCGGGCCGTCGTGGGCGTCAGGGCGACGACGGAGACGCCGATGTCCTTGTCGGTGCTGGCGACCTGGCCCTTCTCCTTCTCGGGTTCGAGCTCGTCCGCGACCGCGGTGACCTTGATCTCCTGGCCGTCCCGGACGATGACCAGGTCGACCTTGCTGCCGGGCTGGATGTCGGCGATCTTGAACCGCAGCTCCTCGCTGTTCTTGACCGGTTGGCCGTTGACCTGAGTGATGACGTCGTACTGCCTGAGCTTGGCTCGCTCGGCCGGCGAATCGGGCTCGACGGAGCCGATGATGGCCCCGGCCTTGGACTTGAGCTTGAACTGCTTGACCATGCCCTCGGTAAGGTCGCGGATATTGACGCCCAGACGGCCGCGGATGACCCGGCCTTTCTCCTTGAGCTGGACGACGACCTTGCGGGCGATATCGGACGGGATGGCGAAGCCGAGGCCGATGTTGCCTCCGCTCCCGCCGAAGCCCGAGGTCACGATGCTGGAGTTGATGCCGATGACCT
Organism: Candidatus Aminicenantota bacterium; assembly: GCA_963843505.1. GTDB lineage: Bacteria > Acidobacteriota > Aminicenantia > Aminicenantales > Saccharicenantaceae > RBG-16-66-30. The sequence goes on from CAWJKR010000010.1 coordinate 120,999, forward strand.
CGCCCCTCATGTTGATGAGCGGGCCGCCGCTGTTGCCGCGGTTGATGGCCGCGTCGGTCTGGATGAAGTCCTGATAGCTCTGGGTGTCGATCGACCGGCCCTTGTAGCTGACGATGCCGGCGGTGACGGTGTTGTCCAGTGCCCAGGGGGTTGCCGATGGCCAGGACCCATTCGCCGACCTTGACCTGGCGGACGAATCGCCGAGCACGGCGAACGGCATGTCCTTGGCCTCGATCTTGATCAGGGCCAGGTCCGTGCCCGGATCGGTGCCGATGATCTTGGCGTCGTAATCGTCGCCGGCCAGTGTCGTGACCGTGACCCGGGTCGTCTTGTCCTTTTCGACCATGTGGTTGTTGGTCAGGATGTAGCCGTCGGCGCTGATGAAGAAGCCCGTGCCGCCGATCTGGACCGTGTTCGATTCGGGCTGTCTCTGGCGGGGCTGCGGAAAGATCCGGTTGAAGAAGTCCTCGCCGCCGAACGGCCATTCGTCCCCGAAGCCCTGGGACGTGCGCCGCTTCCCGGCGCTCGGCTTCGATCCGGACGACGGCCGGCCCGATCTTTTCGGCGATCGCGACGAAGTCCAAGGTCGCCTTTTTCCTGCGCGGGGGCGGCGAACAGGTTCGCGGACCCGCCGGGCGCGGACGGCGCCGCCGTGGCGAACACGTCGGGCGGGGTGGCGGCCTTCTCGGGGAGATAGAGGAACACGTAGCCCGCGAGGAGCAGGCCCAGCGCGAAGCTGGAGATGGCTATCCAGGCGTATTTTTTCATGGGGATCCTCCGCAATCGACCTTTAAAAAATACCATATCAGGCGTCAAAATTCAATTTGCCCAAGCCTGTCCAAACTCCGGCTGGCCGGCGAACGTTGCGTCCGGAAGGCGGCTCTAATGACCCCGGGTTGAGCCGGCTCTGATCGAAGCTAAGATTGACCCCGTCGATATGCCCAGCCAAGCGCCGCCGCGGCCTCCTCATCGTCCTCGAAGGGATCGACGGCTCCGGCAAGACGACCCAGGCCAGGGCCCTTCTCAGGCGGCTGCGCCGGCGGGGCCGGAAGGCCGCCTTCTTCCGCGAGCCGACGCGCGGCCGGTGGGGGAGGGAGATCAAGCGGCTGGCGGCCCGGGCCGATTCGCTGACGCCCGAGGAGGAGCTGGCCCTCTTCGTCAAGGACCGGCGCGAGAACGTCGAGAAGAACCTCGGGCCGGCCCTCGCGGCAGGCAAGGTCGTCGTTCTCGACCGCTACTACTTCTCGACCGTCGCCTACCAGGGCGCCAAGGGCATCGACACGGGGCGGATCCGCCGGATGAACGAGGCGTTCGCGATCCCGCCCGACCTCGTGATCGTCCTCGATGTCGACGCGGCCGCCGGTCTGGCCCGGATCAGCCGGCGCAAGACCCGCGACGAGCTCTTCGAGCGCGAGGACTACCTCGTCCGCGTCGCCCGCATCTTCCGCGGCTTCGAGGGCCCCCGCTTCGTCCACATCGACGGCCGCGGCGACAAGCGCGCCATCGGCAAGAGCGATCTGGGCCGAAGTCGCGCCGCTCCTCTAGAACCGCCCAGAAGGCCTCAACCTTTGTCATTGAGGGGACATTTTGCTATGATGACGTATTGACGCCATGAACATCCCGAGCCTCAATATCAAGATCAAGAAGTTCAAGAAAGGCACGGTCCTCAGGGCGCTCCTCATCCTCATCCTGGCCGGGCTGGCCGTCGGCCTGGGCGCCCTGGCCGGCGCCTATATCGCCATCAAGGACAACCTGCCCCAGGTCGCCGATATCGACACCTTCCGGCCCAAGCTCATCACCACGGTCTACGCCGCCGACGGCCGGCCGATCAAGGAGTTCGCCGAGGAGAGGCGCGTCGAGATCACCTATGACCGGATCCCCAAGTCCCTCATCGACGCCATCGTCGCGACGGAGGACCCGAGCTTCTTCCGCCACGGCGGCGTCGACCTTCGCGGCATCCTCAGGGCCGTCTGGGCCGACGTGTTCAAGGTCCTCGGCGGCAAGCGGCCCGAGGGCGGCAGCACGATCACCCAGCAGCTGGCCCGCTCGCTGTTCCTGCACCGGGAGGTCAGCCTCCGGCGCAAGCTCAAGGAGCTCTATCTGTCGCGCGAGATCGAAAAGCTCTACTCCAAGGAAAAGATCCTCGAGCTCTACTGCAACCACTTCTTCCTCGGCCACGGCATCTACGGCGTCCAGGCGGCGGCCAACTACTTCTTCGGCAAGGACGTCGCGGACCTCGACCTCGAGGAGGCGGCCGTCATCGCCGGGATCTTCCGGGGGCCGTCGGTCTATTCCCCCTACACGAACAAGACCGAGGACCCTCGACCGCCGCAACCACGTCCTCAACCGGATGGTCGCGGAGGGCTACCTGACCGAAGGCCGAGGGCGAGGCGTTCAAGGCGAAGCCGATGGAGGTCCTGCCCCTGAGGCGGACGAGCGCGGAATTCGGGGCCTACTTCTTCGAGGAGGTCCGCCGCTACCTCGAGAAGGCCTACGGCTTCGACGGCCTCTACCGGGCCGGGCTCAAGGTCTTCACGACCATCGACCCGACCTTCAGCGCTACGCCGAGACGGCCCTGCAGTCGGGCCTGCGCCGGACGGAGAACGCGCTGAACGGCTGGCGGGCCGACAAGCCGAACGTCCTCACCGCCGGTCCCGAGGTCCTCAAGAACCTGGTCGCCTCCCCCAAGGCCGCGCTGGAGGAGCACTGGCTCCTGACCTGGGAGAACCAGGCGCTCGAGCCGGCCGGGGTCTACGACGCCATCGTCCTCTCGGTCTCCCGCGGCGAAGCCAAGGTCCGGGTCAAGAACGCCGTCGGCCTGATGACCGTCCAAGGACATCGGCTGGACGAAAGCCCGCGGCCTCGACGCGATCCTCAAGCGCGGCGACGTCATCCAGGTCAAGGTCGCCTCCTTCGACGCCGAGGCCAAAGAGGCCCGCGTCTCGCTCGACCAGAAGCCCCTCCGGAACGGCGCCTTCGTGGTCATCGACCCGCAGACCGGGCAGGTCAGGGCCCTCGTCGGCGGCTATTCCTTCCGCGACAGCCAGTTCAACCGGGCCGTCCAGGCGCCGCGGCAGACGGGCTCGGCCATCAAGCCCTTCCTCTACACCGCCGCCATCGAGCACGGCTTCACCCCGGCCAGCGTCATCGCCGACGAGCCGGTGACCTTCATCGACCGCTGGAACAACGAACCCTGGTCGCCCAAGAACTACGACCGGAAGTACAAGGGCGCCGTCACCGTGCGGGCCGGCCTCGAGCAGTCCAGGAACGTCGTCACGGCGAAGCTCCTCGATTTCGTCTCGCCGCAGGTCGGCGTCGACTACTGCCGGCGCTTCGGCATCACCTCGCCGGTCTACCCTTATCTCTCGCTCAGCCTGGGGACCTTCGAGATCACCCTGCTCGAGATGGTCTCGGCGTACTCGGCCTTTCCCGACAAGGGCGTCCGCTTCAAGCCCTATTTCATCAGCCGGATCGAGGACAAGGACGGCAACGTCCTCGAGGAGGCGCGGGTCGAATCCGAGGAGGTCGTCTCGCCGCAGACCGCCTACATGATGACCTACCTCATGCGCGGCGTCGTCGAGGGGGAAGGCGGGACGGCCGGGGCGGCTTCGGTCCTCGGCTGGCCGCTGGCCGGCAAGACGGGGACGACCGACAAATATTCGGACGCCTGGTTCATCGGCTTCTCGCCGAACCTGTGCGCCGGCGTCTGGGTCGGCCACGACAAGCCCATCCCGCTCGGGGAGAGGCAGACCGGCGGCGCGGCGGCCCTGCCGATCTGGATGGATTTCTTCGCCCGGGTCATCGATGACGCGAAGGCCAAGGCCAAGGCCGAAGGCGTCGTCGATTTCACGCCGCCGGATTTCGAGGTCCCCCCGAACCTCATCTTCGTCGAGATCGACAAAAGGACGGGCCTCCTGGCGACGCCCGCCTGCCTTTATCCGTTCCTCGAGGTCTTCTTCCCGGGGACGGAGCCGTCCCGGTACTGCACGCTCGCCGACCACCTCCGCGTCCTCGATTATTACTCGAAAGAAAAGGCGGCCGAAGACCACTGACCTGGACTATAAAAAAAATGGGGCGCCCCTCCCAACCGGCCTGGAGAGAGGGACGCCCCCCGATGGAAAGGGGTTGCTACTTTCTTCTGGCGCTGCCGCCGCCCGAGGAGCCGCGGGAACCCGAGGACGAGCCCCGGGACGAGGAACCCGAGCTGCGGGAGGAGCTGCCGCCGCGCGAGGAGCTGCCTCGCGACACGCTGCCCGATTTGCCCGAGGACGAAGAGCCCGTTCGGGATCCCCCGGACCTGACGGAGGAGCCGCTCGAACGGCCCGACGTGGAGGGCCTGCCGACGGAGCCGGAGGACGGCCGCGAATAGGGACCGGTATAGGACCGGGCCCTGCCGCTGCCGCCGTCACCGTACGTCGCCGGCCGCTTGATCGACGGAGATGAGGGATAGCCGTTGACGGTCCGCGTCGTCCCGACGCGCGAGCCCGTCCCGGCGACGGACGGATCGCTCTGATATCCCGACGCGGCGCTCGCGGACGTCGCCGGGCTGCCGTCCTTCTTGCGGATGTTGCGGCTGCCCGAGCCCGACGACTTGGTCGTGCCCGAGGAGGATTTCTCGCCCCGGGTCGGGCTCTTCACGCTCTGGGGCTTGGCCGCCGTGCCGCGGCTCGTCCCCTGGGTCTTCGCGGGAGCGTCGGGCTTCCGGATGGCCCGGGGGTTGGCCGATGTCGCCGTCCCGGGCGTACCGCCGCTCGCGACGCGGCCCGCCCGGCCGTCGCGCGCCAGTCCGGTCGCGCCGTCGTTCCGGAGCATGACGCGGTTGCCGTCGAGGGGCTGGACGGAGATCTTCGTGCCGGCCGGCCTGAGGCTGAGGCTCTGATTGGTCAGGGTCATCCGGTTCAGGCCCTTCAGGGAATCCCCTCGCAGCGCGTTGGCCGAGAGATGGGGGTCCTTGAGGTGTTCGCGGCGGACGACCGTGAGGGCCCGCGAGCCGTAGGGGTAGTAGTCGCCGTAATAGTGTCCGTAGTACATGCCGCCGAAGAGCACGCCGGGATAGCCCCAGTAGCTGAGCGGCGCCCAGCCGAAGTAGAAGTCATCCCACCACCAATTGACCCAGGCCGGGCCCCACATGTTCATGGGGATCCAGTACCAGCCGAGGTCGGCGCCCCAGTGCCAGCGGCCGTAATGGGACGTGGACCAGCCCCAGGGCTCGTAGGGCCACCAGGTCCAACCGGAAAGGGGCAGCCAGGTCCAGCGGCCGTTGTAATAGGGGCGCCAGTCCTCGTCGACCCCGTTGGGGATCCAGACGTTGCCGTAGGGGGCGAGATAGGTCCACTCGCCGTACTCGTCGAGCTCGCCTTCGAAATCGGAGAGCTCCTCGGGAAGCTTGCGGTCGGCGAATTCCCGCCCGGTGACGGAGGCGCGGGATTCGTTGAACTTGTCGAAGGAGTCGTCGGCGACGGCGATGAAGCTCGACGGCTTCGAGGCGAACCGGCCCTCGGAGATCTCGAGCCGCTGGGCCGCCTTGAGGAGCGTCGAGCCTTCTTCGCCGGCGGCCTCGATGAGACCCTGGAAGACCTGGATCTCGGTGTCCTTGTTCTCGCGGACGTCGATCCTGTAGATGCCGCGGTCGAGGACGTAGAACGAGGAGTCGGCCGTGTGGAGCTCGATCGCTTTCTCCTTCTTCAGCGTTCCGACCGTAAGATAGATGTTGCCCGACCAGACGCGGATGCGGGCGATGTCGTCGTCCTTCTTGGGGAGGTTGAGGACGTCGATCTTGGTCTCGTTGTCGAGCCGGATGTAGTTGCCCTTGCCGAAGTGGACCTCGGCCCGGCCTTCGGACGTGCCGATGCGGTCGCCCTCGCTGATGGGCATGTTGAGGGCGCCCTCCTCGAAGCCGAGGTCGGAGGCCCTCTGGACGAAGACCTTGCCCTCGACGAAGCTCAGGCGGGCGATCGATTCGTTCGTGTATTTCGCGTCCTTGATCTCCTGGGTGTTCTGCGGGCTGGGCGCCTGCGTCTCTTGGGCGTAGACGCCGGCCACGGTCAGGAGGATCGCGGCGGCGATGATGAGTGTCTTCTTCATGGTCCTTCTCCTATCCGACACCCCATTGTGCAAGAACTATGCCAAGGCCCCTGCCTGATAATGGGCGAGGGGGAGCTGTTCTTTGTCCTTAAAAAGGGACGGTCTCGAGGGGGCGAGGACACTCAGGCGGGGATGTCCCACTTCTTACGGAAGGTCGGTCAGGGGGTCTTGCGAGCTCGACCCTGAGAGACGGCGAAAGGCGGCTCCGGGCGGGTCGTCGATCGAGGGTCCGTCCCTCCCGTCCAGCGCCTTGAGGACTTCCCCGACGCCGTCGCGCAGCGCCGGGAGGTCGTACCCGCCTTCGAGGACGAGGGCGAGCCGGCCGCTCGCGGTCCGCTCGGCCATGGCCATGAGCGAGGCCGTCAGGAGCCCGAACCCGTCGGCGGTCACCTCCATCCCGCCGAGAGGGTCCCCGGCCGCGATGTCGAAGCCGGCGCTCGACGATGATGAACTCCGGCGCGAACTCGGCCGCGACAGGCGCCAGGATCGTCTCGAAGATGTGGAGGAAGTCGGCGTCGGTCTTGCCGGCGAGAAGCGGGACGTTCAGGTTGTAGCCGTAGCCCTCGCCGTGTCCGAAGAAACGCACCGCCCCGGTGCCGGGATAGAGCGGCGATCTGATGGGTCGAAAAGTAGAGGACGTCGCGGCGCTCGTAGAAGGCCTGCTCCGTGCCGTTGCCGTGGTGGAGGTCCCAGTCGACGATGAGGATCCGGCGCAGGCCGTGCCGGCGGATGAGGTGCTCGGCGCCGATCGCGGCGTTGTTGAAGAAGCAGAAGCCCATGGCCCGCGAGGCCTCGGCGTGATGGCCGGGGGGCCGGACGAGGGCGAAGGCGTTCGGAACGGTCCCGTCCATGACGCGGTCGAGCGATTCGAGAAAGCCGCCCGCGGCGAGGAGCGCGGTTTCCCACGTCTTCGGGCCGGCGATCGTGTCGCCGTCCATCGGAACGGTCTGGCCGGCCGTGGACCGGATGAGGTCGATATAGCCGCGCTCGTGGACGAAGGCGAGCTCCTCGTCGGTCGCGGGGCGGGGCGCGATGGCGCGATAGGGGACAGGCGGGTCCTTCTCGAGCATCCGGAGCAGGGTCTCGATGCGGGCCGGCGACTCGACATGTCCAGGCGCCCATGTCGTGGTCCATGTAGCGTCGGTCGATGACCACGCCCGGTTTCATCTGACTCTCCGGTTATTTTTCTGCAATCGGGCACGTCCCTTGGATTTCATCAGGGCTCGACGGGGCCGGGGCAGTTGTCTTCGACCTTGCCCTTCTTCGGGAAGAACTTCTCCAGTATCTTCCGGCTTGGATTTCGGCGTCAGCAGGCTGACGATGACGAGCGCGCCCAGCGAGGCGATGAGAGCCGGGTAGATGAGCGGAATGCCCCAGGGGTCGCCGTCGGGGGCCGGGATGCCGGGGATCTTGGACAGGGCGAAGAAGACGAGGCAGACGACGGTGCCCGCGATGATCGAGGCCAGGCCGCCGGCCTTGGTCACGCGCTTCCACGCCAGCGCCGCGATGAGGGCCGGGGTGATGGCCACGCCGTAGATCGTGTAGGCGAAGAAGCTCATCTCCAGGACGGACTTGAGCTGGGTGGCCAGCAGGAAGGCCACGACGCCGATCGCGACGATGAGGACCTTCTGAAGGGCGACCATCTTCTTCGGGTCGGCGTCCTTTTTCAGGAAGCGCTGGTAGATGTCGCGCATGAGGGTCGTCGACGGCGAGAGGAGATAGTTCATGCCGGTCGAGATGACGACGGCGCAGGCCGCGGCGAGCAGGAGCACGCCGACGGGGAAGGGGACCATCTGTTTCGCCGCCATCAGGACGACCTTGCCGCCCGCTTTGGGCACGCTCAGGTCGATCTGCCCCTGGAGCTTGCTGAAGGCGAAGACGGCGATGACGACGACGATCGTCTCGACGAAGATCGTCCCGACCGTCCACCAGGCCACGGCCTTCTTGGCGTCCTTGCCCGACTTGGCGCTGTAGAACTTCTGATACATGCTCTGGACGCCCAGGAGCAGGAACATCGTCGACAGGAAATACCCGATGGCCTTGAGCCAGGGATGGACGCCGAACTGGCTGTTGACGACGGAGAAGTAGCCCGGCTCGAGCGCCGCCTTGGCCGCGGGCAGGCCGCCCGCCGCCGTGACGACGAAGGGCACCGCGAGCAGGCAGGCCAGGACGATGATGATGCCGTTCGGCAGGTCCGTGTAGGCGATGGCGACCATGCCGCCCAGGGCCGTGAAGAGGATGACGAAAGCGGCGGCGATGAGCGTCCCGGTCGCCTCCGAGATCTTGCCGTCGGTGATGACGTTGAGGATGAAGCCGCCGGCGACGAACTGGTAGGAGACGATCGCGACGAACGACATGATCAGGGCGATGGCCCCGAAGAGGCGCGCCGCCGGCCCGTAGCGGACCTCGAGGACGTCGCCGACCGTGTACTGCCCGAAGGTGTGGATCTTGGCCGCCAGGAAGTAGATGAGGATGATCCCGACCCAGGCGCCCGCGGCCAGCCACAGCGCCGAGAACCCGGCCTTCGAGGCGAACTCGGCCCCGCTGATGAAGGTCCCGGACCCGATCCAGGTGCAGATCAGGGTGAAGACCATGACCTGCCACTTGAGGCTCCGTCCGGCGACCATGAACTGCTCCTGGCTCTTGATCCGCCTCGAGCGGATGAAGTTCAGGACCGTCAGCGCGACGAGGTACGCCAGGATGATGATGAGGTAGGTCGACATGCCGCCCTCCTTCGGCCGGGGTGACCGGCGCTATGCCGTGACGTCGGGCGGCAGCTCGCCGCCCTTCCGTTCAAGCTTCACCGACAGGAGCCGGGTCATGTTGGGCTCGGCCATGGTCGTGCCGTAGATGTAATCGGCGACTTCCATCGTCTTGTAGTTGTGGGTGATGAGGATGAACTGGGTCTGGTGCTTGATCGTCTTCAGGAGGTCGAGGAAGCGGGCCAGGTTGACGTCGTCGAGGGCCGCGTCGACCTCGTCCAGGAAGCAGAAGGGCGACGGCCGGTAGCGGAAGAGGGCGAAGAGGAAGGCCAGGCTGGTCAGCGATTTCTCGCCGCCCGAGAGGAGCGACAGGTTCTGGACCCTTTTCCCCGGCGGCTGGGCGACGATCTCGACGCCGCTCTCGAGGGGATTGTCGGGCTCGAGGAGCTTGACCTCGGCGTTGCCGCCCTTGAAGAGCGCGGTGAAGAGCTCGCCGAAGTTCGTGTTGACCTGCTCCAGGGCCTTGAGGAACTGGTCCTTGCTCTCCTCGTCGATCCTGCGGATGGCTTCGACGGTCGAGTTGATGGAGTCGCGGAGGTCCTGGCGCTGCTGGGTCAGGAACTCGAAGCGCTTTCTCTGTTCGACGAACTCCTCTTCGGCCATCAGGTTGACGGCCTTGAAGCGGTTGATCGTCTCGCGCGATTCTTCGAGCTCCTTCTCGACGTCCTCGTCCGTCATCTCGGCGAGAGGGCGCCATTTCTTGGCCGTCCGCCGGGGCTTGGGGGCTTCGACGGCGGTCCCGGCCGTGACGGCGGCCTCGGCGGGCTCCGTCTCCTCAGCCGCGCCGTTCTCTTCGGCCTCTTCCTCGCCTTCGTCCTCGACCGCGGGCTCCTCCGCGGCCGGGGCGGGGGCCGCGGTCCCGGCCTCCGCCTCGCGGGCTTCGGCCCGCAGCTCGGCCAGGGTCTTCTTGAGCTCCTGCCAGCACATCTCGTCGAGGTTGACGAGGTCGCGCTCGACCTCGGCCTTCCGGATCTCGTGCCGGACGCGCTCGTTCTTGACGGCCGCTTCCTCTTCCCGGCTCTTCCCGACGATCGTCTCGAAGCCTTCGAGGGCCTGGCGGACCTTCTCGAGATCGCTTTCCGTCGCCTCGAGCCCGGTCTCGGCGGCGGCGCGCTCCTCGCCGAGGGTCCCGGCGCTCAGGCGCAGGGCGGCGATCTCCTCGCGCAGCCGGGACTTGTCCTCGTCGCTCCGCAGGGCGTCGGCTTCGAGCAGCTGGATCTTGGCGGCGGCCGCCTCTTTGCGCTTCTCGGCGGCCCGGATCTGGTCGCCGAGGCCGTTCATCTTTTCCTGGACGAGATCGAGGCCGGACTTGGTCTCGAAGAAGCGGCGCTCGACCGCGGCCGCTTCGGCGATGAGAGCGGCGTGGGCCTGTTCCCGGCCTTCGATCGCCTCCTTGAGCGTCCGGGTCTCGGACTCGCGGCGGGCGAGGGCCTCGCCGGACTCTTGAACGGCGTCTGCCGAGACCGGCTCTTTCGCCGCGCAGGGCCTCGAGCTCGCGGCCGAGGATGGCCTGCATGGTGCGGATCTTCTCGCCGTCGCTCGCTCCGTAACGGTGCTCGCGTTCCCTGTCCAGGAGCACGCGCTCCGTGCGGTCGAGCTCCTCCCGGACGCCCGCGAGCTCGGCTTCGAGGGCCTCGACGGCCTTCGTCTTCTCCTCGATCTCGGCCGTGACCGGGATCGCCTCGGCCTCGAACCGGCCGATCTCCGTTTCGAGGCCGCGGATCTCCGAGGCCAGGGCGACCGCGCCTTCGGCCTTCTGCCCGAGCTTGAGGAGACCGGAGGAGAGGAGCAGGTCGCCGGACGGGGTCAGGAAATTCAGCCCGGGGTGGTCCATCCAGATCCGGACGGCTTCGCCCGCGTCCTTCACGATCACGGCGTCCTCGAGTCCGCCCACGCGGTCCTTGAGCCGCTCGTCCGGCTCGATGAGGCTCTTGAGCTGTCCGATGACGCCGGGCCGGTCGAGGACGTCGGCCGGGATCTCGGGCCGGGCCGCGGCCGGAACGAGGAGGTAGTTGCCGCGGAGGCCCTGGGGCAGGCCGCCGAGGAACGCCTCGGCCGGGACGACCCGGGACCGGGCCCCATCGCGCCAGAACGTGTCGAAGAGGAGGGCGTTCGCGGCGCTCGTCCGGATGAGGTCGGCCAGGATGCCGAGGGCGCCCGGGACGTCGTCGGCCGGGCTTTCCTCGCGGGCCTTCTCGTCGATCTTGCGCAGGGCCTGGAGGTGATAGGCCGCTTCGTCGCGCCGCGCTTTCAAGGCGTCGAGCCGGAGGCGCGCTTCGTCGACGGCCAGGCGCCCGGCGCCAAGCGCTGTCTTGATGTCTTCCGCCCGGCTGACCAGGGTCTGACGGAAACCGCGCTGTTCGGCGATGTCCCCTTCGAGGGCGGCCGTCCGCCCGGCGTTCTCGAGGAGGGATCCGGCCTGCTCGCCGAGCTGGGCGGCGAGCTTCTCTTCCTGGCGGATGAGCAGCTCCAGCTCCTTGTCCGTCTTGGCGCTCTCGTTCTTGACCTCGGTCAGGGCCTGCAGGGCCTGGAGGTAGTCGCCCCGCAGGCGCTCGATCTCGCGGCCGGCGGCCTGCCGGGCTTCGCGCGCGGCGGCGAGGCCCGCTTCCGAAGCGGCCACCTCGGAGCGGCTCGCGACGAGCGATTCCTCGAACCCGACGAGGCGGCCCTTGAGCTCTTCGATCTCGCGCGTCAAATAGAGGACGTCCTCGAGGAGCTCGTCGCGGTCCGTCTCGGCCCGCTTCTTCTTCTCTTCGAAGAACTCGACCCGCTTCGTTTCGCGCTCGATGTCGCTCTCGACCCGGGCGGCCTGGGACTTCAGGCCGAAGAGCCGCTCCTGGCTGTCCTTGAGGACCTTCTCGAGGTCCCAGAGGTCCTTGCGCCGGGCGGCGGCGTCCTTCTCCTCGCTCCGCAGGCGGGCCGTCGCGTCCTGCTCGCGCCGGAGGCTTTCGTCGTAGAGGGCGGAGGCTTCCTGCTGGGCTTTTTCGAGCAGGACGAGCTTCCTCTGATAATGGTGGGAGGTCAGCTCCCTCACCCGCTCGCGGAGGCGGCGGTAGCGGTTGGCCGCCTGGGCCTGGCGCTGGAGGGAGTTCTTGGCCTTCTCGACCTCGATGATGATGTCCTCGAGCCGGATGAGGTTCTGCTCGGTGCTGTCGAGCTTCGACTGGGCCTGGCGCTTTTTGTCCTTGTAGTAGGCGGTGCCGGCGGCCTCCTCGATGAACAGCCGTTTTTCGGTCGGCTTGGAGGTGACGAAGTTACCGATCGAACCTTGTTCGATGACGAAATATTCCTTCTCGCCGATGGCGTGCTTCCAGAGCTCGTCCTGGATGTCCTTGAGCCGGACGGTCTTGCCGCCCATCCGGTACTCGTTCTCGCCGGAGCGGAAGGCCCGGTGGGAGATGACCAGCTCTTCGTCGTCGCCGGCCAGGGTCAGGACGGCGTCGGCCATGCTGAGCGCGGGCCGCTTGGCGTTGCCGGAGAAGATGACCTCGTCGGTCCGGTCGCCGCGGACCGTCTTCTGGCGGTGCCCGCCGAGCGACCAGAGCATGGCGTCGACGAGATTGGACTTGCCCGTGCCGTTCGGTCCGACGATGGCCGTGATGCCGGGGTGGAAGACGATCTTGGTCCGCTCGGCGAAGGATTTGAATCCCTGCAATTCGAGCTTCTTGATGATCATGCTCATGAATGAGGCGCTTTCAGTCGAATGGGTCCGGCCCGGCGGACCGGGACAGACGGCTATTGTAAGCGAATCGCCCTCATATTTGAAAGGGGACATGTACTCTTGTACGTGTCCCCTTTTTCTTGAGGAATATCCCGGCGGGTCGATTGTATTCAATATGGAGGCGAAAGCCTCCCGGGAAACTTCGGCAAGGAGGCGACGATGTTTCAAGACGCGTTGTTTCTCCCGGACAGGAATTGGCGGGCGCGGGCCGCGGCGCTGCCTCTCGCGGCGCTCATCCACGCGGTCGCGCTGACGCTCCTGGTGACGGTCCCGCTGCTGCGGGTCGGGGACGTGCCGCGCATCGATGTCTCGGACATCATCGTCGTGCCGGCGCTTCCGGCGACCCCCCTGGCGCCGCCCAAGGCCAGAACCGGGAACCCCGGCGCCCGTCTCAAGACCCGGCGGGCCGTGGTCGCCGCGGCTGAGGCGTGGCATCTTTCCCCGGTCGTCATTCCCGAAGGCATCAGCGAAGAGAGCTTCGGCGAGGGCGGGGCCGACTTTGGCATTCCGGGCGGCGTCGACTACGGAGCGGGGGAGGGGCTGCCGGCCAACCTTCTTGGCGCGGACCTCTACAACATCGTCGGCAAACCCGCCGAAGCGGCGGTCCTGGCCGTCGGCGAGGTCAAGCCGCCCCGCCTCGTCCGCCGGATCGAGCCCTCCTACCCCGATGCTCGCCCGGGAGGCCCACATCGAGGGCGTCGTCATCCTGGAGGCGACGACGGACATCTATGGGCGCGTCGCATCGGTCCGCGTCCTTCGCGGCCACGCGCTCCTCGACGCCGCGGCCGTCGACGCCGTCCGTCAGTGGGTCTATGAGCCGCTCCTCGTCAACGGCCGCCCCCGGCCGGTGACCTTCACCGTCACCGTCACGCTTCGTCCTGCAGAAGTAGGGCAGGGGACATGCCGTAGGGGGACATGTACTCTTTGTACGTGTCCCCGTTCTCTTGGCTGACTTGTGCGCGTACCTGGTACGTGCCCTTCCCCCTGATTTGACAGATAACGCCGTTTCGTTTAACTTAATCGAGCCTCTGTCAGCCAGCGTAGCTCAGTCGGTAGAGCAGCTGATTCGTAATCAGCAGGTCGGAGGTTCGATCCCTCTCGCTGGCTCCACCCCGTACTCCCCGAGAAATCTTGACAAAACATTGACAACTCGGGATGCCTGCCTGACGATAATACTAATGATGGGAGGGCCCTAATGAGAAATGTGCGCACGCTCGTACTGTTCGCGGCCGCGTTGGCCGCTTCTCTTTTGTTGCTGCCGGCCGACCTCTCGGCCAAACAAAAGCGGGGCGCGGAGGTCGTCATCACCCGGCTCGACGGCAGCCAGGTCCGCGGCGAGCTCATCGCCGTCAAACCCGACTCACTCCTGTTATTGAGCGAGAGTACGGACGTCGCCGTCGGCTTGGCCGACATCAAGACCGTAAGGCTCGTCAGGAGATCCCGGGCCCTGCCCCTGGCCATCGGTGGCTTCGTCGTCGGGGCCGCGACAGGGGCCTATGTAGTGTCCCGCGACGTCGAAGACCGGAACACCGAGACTACGCTCCTGGCGAGTGGACTCTTCGGGGGCGCTGCCGCCGCTATCGGCACGGGGATCGGTCTGGCATTGGGAATCGACGCCGTCCTGCCATTCGCAGGAGAGCCTGACGGTGTCGTCGCCAGATATCTGGATAGATTGAAAGGCCGTTCGCGCGAGGGCCGCATTGCGGTCCTCCCGGCCGCGAGAGAGCTCAAACCGGAGGTCGTGCCGGGCGGAGCCCCCGCACAGAGATCCTCCGCTCGCTGGCCCAAGTTCCGGCTCATCCTTGGGGCGACATTCCCGGTCCCATCCAACCGTTCCCAGGGTGCTATGCCGGATCCTGGCATGTTCTTCTTTCCGGGTGACTTTCCCCCAGCGGAGAAAGGCCCTTATCCCGCCCATTTCCAGCAAATTCAGGCGAAGAGGCTGCGTAATTTTTGGGCCGGCCCGGTCGGCCTGAGCTACGATTGGACGGAGCACTGGTCGGCCGGGATCGAGTTCCAGGCCTCCGGCAGGTCCGACCAAAGCCATACCATGACCTTTCTTCCCTTCACGTCCTCCTTGGACGGCAAGAACTATATCGGCGAGTGGGATCCGGGGCTGCTGACGAGCTTTGTTTCCGCCCTAATCGGCCTGACCTATCGGACCAAAACGACGACTCTTTATGAACAGCATGCGTTCGAGATCGGAGCGGCCGCCGGACCGGCGTGGGGCCGGCTCGGGGTCGATCCCGGCTCGGCGGGTCTCATCTCCGCGGAAACCGTCCACAAGATCTCGATCTCCGCACGGGTTCAGGGCGGCTATGAATTTCTCTTCACCCCGCATCTCTCCGTAGGCGCCACCGTCGGGTATCATTTCCTCGAAATGACGTTCCCCGGATCGACCTGCTCGTCCGATGTGGCCTTTTCCGAGCAATACAGTTCGGCCGGCCCTGCGTTCACCCGCACAACCGAAATCACGTTTTCCGGCCGGACGATGTCATGGTCTGGTCCCTTCTTTGGTCTGCGGCTCATCTGGAGGTTCCGATGAAACGATCGACCGAACGCACCCTCGCCGTGGCCTTGATCGCTTCCCTTCTCATTCTGCCTCCGGGTCTGTCGGCCAAGGGGAAGAGGGGGGCCACCCTCGTCATCACCCGGACGGACAGCACGCTCGTCACCGGCGAACTCATTGCCGCTAAGCCGGACTCCCTTCTCCTCTTGAATACCGCCGGACAGGACGAGAACGTCGGCCTGGGGGCGCCGGAGATCTCCGAAACGCCCGCCCCGGCCGGCGCCACGACGGGCGTTCCTTCCCGTTCTCCGCGCCGGCCGCGCTTCAAACTCAGCCTGGCGGCGACGACGACATTCGGCCGGCCTGACAGGGGGATGGTTCGGACCTTCGAGGCCCCCTGGCGTTTCCCCGAATCCGTTCCCCCCGGGGAATCCGGCGTCTATGCCGCGCCTTTCTTCCAGACCTCCTTCGCGGAAGCAAGCGCTTGGATCCTCGCGGGACCCATCAGCCTGGCCTACGAATTGACCGAGAAATGGCTGCCCGAGATCGAGGTCTTCTTCACTCCGGGAGAAGGCCATGGGATCTGGGGAGACCTGAGCTTCGTCTCGACGACGGACGGAAGGACCTATGAAGGTCGCGTGGGAACCAATCTGTCCGCGAACTTCAGCTCCGTACTCGTCGGCCTGAATTACCGGCCGATCGTGCCCTCCAGCCTCGAGAGGACGTCCCTCGAGATCGGGATCTCGGCCGGTCCCGCTCGAGTGAAGATCGGTCCATGGTATGCCCAGCCAACGCTCGTGCCGGCGGACCGAAAAACCGTGCTTTCCGCCCGAGTCCACGTCGCGTATGATTTTTATTTCGTCCCGGCCTTTTCCCTAGGGGCTTTTGTCGACTATCGGTACCTCGAAGCCCGTTTCGCCGCTATGACTGGAACGACGGAAGCTATCTTCTATGGCTCGGGCGTCGAGCCCATCACCCGCCAGGTCGAGTTGAGCCTGCCCGCCCGGACCATTTCCCGAAGCGGTATGAGTGCCGGCATAAGGATCGGATTCAGGTTCTGACGGGAGGAGGATGACTGAATTCGGACTTGCTGCTGCTGCTGAGCGAGGGTACGGACGTCACAATCAGCCTGGCCGATGAAGTGCAGCGCCGCAGTCGAGCACAACTTGAGAAAAGTCGATTGGCGTCACATCTTATTGCCTTCATTATCAGTCATTTGAAGCACTAGAGCAGCTGATTCGTAATCAGCAGGTCGGAGGTTCGATCCCTCTCGCTGGCTCCAACGATTCCCATCTGGGGTCTCAAGAGCCGGGTCTGCGTGGTCCTGGACGAACTGCTCGGGGTTCTGCCCTTCACGGCAACCGCGGCCGGGCGCTCGACGCCGTGTCCGCGAAGAGATCGCCGGCATACAGATCCCTCTTGACGAGAGCCAACCTCTTCTCTTCCACCCTGACGCCTTTGAAATGACCCCAGTTCATGGCCAGATAGACCAGGGGATGGCGGTAGTTCGCCGGAAGCCGCCTTAGGATCGACCAGGGGCTGTAGAACGCCTTTCTGGCTCTTATCTTGCCGACCATCAATTCATAAGGCGACATGTTCTTTGGCCTAAAGACCACGGTGCTGTGGTCGTAGTATTTCCAATCGTCGGTGAGCAACCGGCCTTGCTCCTTCATCTTCTGGAAGGTCTTGGTCCCTGGGTACGGAGTCAGAACATTGAAGGCGACCGAATGGACCTTGTTCTTTTGAAGGAACTTGACAGTCTCACCAAAGACGTCTTTTGTGTCTTCGTCAAAACCGAAGATCATAGAGGCCAGGATGAATATCCCGGCTTGACGCACTTTTTCCAGGCCGTCTTCCAATCCTTGAAGGGAGAGGAACGATTTCCGCAAGGAGCTCATCTGGGTTTCCTTGATGCTCTCGAGCCCGACAAACAGGCCCTTGCAGCCGCTTTGGACGGCCAACTTCAAAAGCTCGTCGTCCTTGACCAGGAGGGAGATGGACGACTGACCGACCCAGGAGATCTTGAGTGGCTTGAGGGCGGCGAAGAGCTCCTTGGCATAGCTCGGATGCCCGATGATATTATCATCAAGGAACATGAAGATCCTTTTGCCCGACTCTTTGATATCCCTCACGACATTTTCGACGGGGATATGGCGGATCTCCTTGCCGAAAAGATCCGTGACGCAGCAGAAATCGCAATGGTAAGGACAACCGCGGGTCGTCATGATAGGCACCATGCCGAAAAGGTGCCGCTTGGTGATCTTGCTGAAGTCCTTGGGCACATATGTCGAAAGGTTAGGCCTTGGATTATGGTAGATCTTCTTCAGACAGCCCTTCTGATAGTCCTCAAGTAACTCGGTCCATACACCCTCGGCTTCGCCGATCACGACGGAATCGCCATGGGGCGATGCCTCATCGGGAAGCAGCGTCGGATGCACGCCGCCCAGAACGACAGTTCTTCCTCTTTCCTTGAACTCCCGGGCGAGCCAATAGGCGCGGGAGGCATTGGAGGTCATGAAACTGATCCCGACAAGATCGCAGTCCTGCTCGAGATCGATATCCTCAGCTTCTTCATCAAGCATGACGACCTGATGCTCCTTGGGCGTCAGGCCCTGGAGGATGAATAATGCCAACTGCGGCATCAACATCTGTTTATTGGTCTTTTCGCTCGGATCGACCGACGGGGAGATAAGCAAGATCTTCATCTGTTCTATCCGAGCCACTCCAGAAGGGCGCGAACACTGCCGGTGGCCAGGGCGATGCTCGAATCCGCCGCTCCATAATACAGGTTGATGGTGTCGCCATCCGGGGCGATGGTGCAGCCGCAGGGGAACACGACGTTGCCGACGTCCCCGTGCTGTTCGTAATCCGCTTCCGGGCCGAAGACCCACTCATCGCTGCGCTTGAGGCATCGTTCCGGCGCGTTCAGATCGAAGAGAGCGAGCCCCAGCCGGTAAAGCGAACCGCCCGCGGTCTGCCGCACTCCATGGTAGATCATCAGCCAGCCCTTGGGAGTCTCGATGGGCGGCGGGGAGAGGCCGATCTTATTAGCGTCCCACCACCCGCCGCGCCGGCATTCCAACATCAGCTTGTGGCCGCCCCAATGGCGCAGGTCGGGCGAATAGGACATCCACATATTGGCCCTGGGGGAACTGACCGGGCGATGGATCAAAGCCCAACGACCGTCGATGCGATGAGGCAGCAGGGCCGCGTCCTTGTCTTCCGGCGGCATGATCACGCCGTAGCGCTCGAAGCGGCGGAAATCTTCCGTGAGTGCCAGGGCGACACCCGGACCCTCGCGTGAGTAGGCGGTATAGACTACGGCGTACTTGCTCAATTCGGGAAGATAGGTGATGCGCGGATCTTCTATTCCCCACATCTCTTCCGGAAAGTGCTGGGGATCGGCCAACAGGGTGGGCTGGGGATCTATCTGCCAATCGTCCTGGCCATTGAAGGACCGGGCCGCGCAGAGATGAGACTGCCCGCGGCGATCCTCCACGCGGCATAAAAGCAATGTCGTGCCGTCGGGCAGCCGCGTGGCGCCGGGGTTGAACACGCTATTGACCGGATAGGTCCAGCGGTCGGCCGTCAAGATGGGATTGTGCCGATGACGGCGAAAGAGCTCGGGGTGATGATTGTTCATTGAGATCGTGTCTCCAGAGATAAGAGTTCGTTCTCAGCCAGGCGCAATTCCAGCAGGGCCTGGAGAAAGGCGAGCGTCGATTCCGCGCCTTGATTCTCGTTCGGACGGTCGGGATGCAAACCGTCGCGACAACCGCCGGTCGTCGGATCGTAGATAGGGAGATTGAGGTCGTTGCGCCCGATGAACCAATCGAAGGCCCGGCGGGCTTCTTTGTTCCAGCGTTTGTCCCCCGTGACCCGATAGGCTTCGAGGCAGGCTGATACCATCGCCTGGGCTTCCACCGGCTGTTGATCGAACCGGGCGCGCACGCCGCCGCGCCGATAAAAGCCGTCGGATCCGATGGGGACAAAATGCCCCCCGCCGGCCCCCGAGCGCTGCAGATCGGCCAGCCAGCCGAGCGACTCCAGCCCGGCTTCGGCCATGTCCGTATTCGCCATCCATCGGCCGCACATCAACAAGGCATGCGGCAGCGCGGCGTTGCAATAGCTCAGCTCGTCCTCGAACCATTTCCAATCGTCCGAACGGTGGCTTTGATACAGGGTCAGCAGCCGCCCGCCCAGATCCTCCCGGACCTGGCTGGCCCTCCGGTCACCCGCAAACCGCTGCAGATATTCATGGATGCCGATAAGGGCGAACGCCCAGGCCCTTGGACTGGTCGTGTCGTGAATGGCCGGCAAGGCCTGCTCGAACAGCCAGCCGGCCATGCCATGGAGGGCGGGTGTGGTCGTTACGCCCAACACAGTGCCCAACGCCCATAAGGCCCGGCCATGGCTGTCGTCCGAGCCGCTGTCCTCCCGCCAGTTGCGCTGGTAATCCATGAAGTTGCGAAAACGCCTGGTCTTGGTATTGAAGGCATACGAGAGGAAGGCGAGATAGCGTGACGCCAACTCGAAGGACTCTTTGATGCCCAGCGACTCGATGAGGGCGCTCACCATCAGGGCCCGGGCATTGTCGTCGGTGCAGTAGCCCTCACGATAGTTGGGGACCGTGAAAATGGCGTGCTGCAACATGCCGGTTTCGTCCGTCAAATGGCGCATGTGATCCAGCCTGAGAGGAGGCAGCTCCCCCAGATGTTTGTCCAGCGCTTTGGCCGTGAAGCCCGGGGGCGCGAAATGCCGGCGTTCCGCCCGGGCACGCTCAAAGCTCTCCATGTAGCGTCGCGCCACCTTCGGCCAGATCATCTCCCGCCCAAACAGATAGGCCCGCTTTCGCATGGCGTGGCGCTCGGCCTCGTTTTCCATGAGGTAGATAACCTTTTCCGCCAGGGCTGCCGGATCACGGAAAGGGACCAGCGCGCCTCGTCCCTGGGCCAGCAGCTCTTCCGCATACCAGTAGGGGGTCGAAATCACGGCTTTGCCCGCTCCGACCGTATAGGCCAATGTGCCGGACGTGATCTGCTGCACGTTCAAGTAGGGAGTGATATAGATGTCCGCCGCTCCGATAAACTCAACCAGCTCCTCGAGACTGACGAAACGATTGTAGAAGATCACGTGACTTTCCACGCCCTTCTCTTGAGCCAGCCATTGGAGCGACAGCCGATAAGTCTCTCCTTCGTGTTGGATCACGTGGGGATGTGTGGCGCCGACAACAAGATAAACGACGTCCGGATAGCGGGCCACGATGGCGGGCAGGGCGGAGATGACCGTTTCGATCCCCTTGTTCGCCGATAGCAAGCCAAAGCTGAGCAAAACGGTCTTGCCCTCGACGCCAAAGATGTCCTTGTTGAAACTCGGGTCGACGAAGGGCACATCAGGGATGCCGTGGGGGATCAGATCGATCTTCTCCGGCGGCACACGATAGATCGTCCGCAAGAATTCCACCCCGCGTTCGCTCATGACGACCAGCCGATCCGATAGTGAGGCGACCTCTTCCAACACCCGGCGCTGATCGGGGTCGGGCTCATTGAGAATGGTGTGTAAGGTCGTGACGACGGGCATGCGCAACTCACGCAAAAGGGTCAGGATGTGGCTGCCCGCCTTTCCGCCGAAGATGCCGTATTCGAATTGCAGGTTCACCAGGCCAACATTGTTGATGTTCAGGAAATCGGCGGCCCGGCCGTACGACTCAATATCCGTCTCCGTCAGCTCGAACCGAACGCGGCCCGGATAGTCATAGCCGGCCGCGGTGTCGTTGACAGGCATGGCGATACAGGTCGTGCCGGCATATTCAGCGGCGACGGCCTCACAGAGATCAGTGGTGAAGGTGGCGATGCCGCACTGCCGAGGCATGTAGTTGCCGATGAAAGCGATGCGCCTAAAGGTCGAATTGGCTGAGCCATCTTCCATAACGATCTTCTCCTTCATGCCCCCCTGTTCCGGTCCTTTGGCCAATGAACGCAGAGAGGCAGTTCCTCCGGGATTACCGCCTTTGCCGTGGTCAGACTAGACCGGGACCGAGTGTTTCCTGGTTGGATGTCGAGCCACTCGGGATTGCACCGATAACTCAGTATATCACAATCCGACGGCCGGCATCCCTTCAACGAACTCCATCCGGACGTATCATACAGGTCTCTCTTGACGAAAGCCCGCGGGACCGTTCTTGGCGTCAGGTCAGATTTTCGGCGGGGCGCGCTTTTCGCGACAGTTCTATCCTGCAGGGACCGATACCAATTCGTTGACATGATTCTCCTCCGGGGAATATGATGACGCCACGATGGTCGGAAACGGCCCCCTGGGGAAAGGTCGCGGTTCGCGTGCTGCGCATAAAATGGTCCTTCTCGCGATCCTCGGAACGCTCGGGATCTTGCTGTTGGGCGGGTCCGCGGCCCAGGAGAGGCAGGCCGGGGCCCCCCATCCGACCGGCTTGATCCCGCTGGACGCCCGGCAGATCCAGGAGATCCGCGAGGGTTGGCCGCGGATCACACGGGCGGGCGTTAACCGACTGGGGTTAGAGAGGGTCAACGCGGTCAAGAGGGCCAGAGGGAAGACGCCGATCGATCCCCGGATGGTCAAGCCCGTCGGGCGCGAGATCGAAAGCGCGGTCATCGGCAGGATCGCCTTCGCTCAGCCGGTTGCCGCCGATCAGGACCTTCTCGGCGATATCCCGGCGGTGGTCGATAACAGCGAGCTCCCATACTTCCCGCCGATCCGGGATCAGTCTCCGCTCGGTTCCTGCGTTGCCTTTGCCACGACCTACACTCAGCTCTCCTATATGACCGCCTTCCAGCGGGGCCTTGATATCCGGAATGATTCTGACAACGCGGACAAATATTCCCCGAAGTGGACCTATAACATGGTCAACGGGGGGTCTGACCAGGGAGCCACTCTCACCTCGGCCTATAGCCTCATGGAAGGGCATGGGGCCTGCACCTGGGCGGAATTCCCTTATGACGGCAACCCCAGAGCTTGGTGCCTGGATCCCCTCGTTTGGCGCCGGGCGCTCGACGTCCGGACGAGCCCGACGCAATACGTCGAGTACGCCAGCTCGGATTCAGGGCGAGAGCTGGTCAAGCGGCTATTGACCGATGGATATGTGCTCGTTTTCGGGACGTACATCGCGTCCTGGGTCCCAAGGATCATCCAGGACGATCCGTCGACAAGCGATGACGATCCCGAGGTCGGAAAGCTGATCGCTTACTACCTCGACGGATCCGCGGGCGGCCATGCCATGACCGTCGTCGGCTATAACGACGCGATCTGGACGGATATCAACGAGGACGGCCGCGTCGATGCAGGGGAGAAGGGTGCCTTCCGGATCGCGAATTCCTGGGGGCCCCTTTGGGCGGATCAGGGGTTCATCTGGTTGGCCTATGACGCCCTGCGGACCTTCCCCGCGGTCCCTTATGGGCCCCGTGACCACCGGGTTCAGGCCTTCCAGGGGGACATGTGTTTTGTGTTGACCGTCAGGAACGACCCGTCCCCTTTGATGATCGCCGAGGCCACCGTCAATCACGCCAAGCGGAACCAGCTCAGGCTCACCTTGGGGCGCTCGGATACCGGGTCGACGGTCCCCTCGACATCCTGGCCGCCTGCGGCCCTTCAGGAGCAAGGGGGGGCCTACGCCTTCGACGGCTCGGCGAACGCCGTCGACGGGACCTTCGTTTTGGATCTCTCGGATATTCTGGTCGAGGGAGCGGGCGTCCTCCGCTATTACCTCGGGATGCACGACGGCGCCCCGGGCGATCCCGCGACGCTGAGAGCATTCAAGATCATCGACCTGACGACCGACCCTCCCACCGAGGTCGCCTCCACCCTCGTTCCTCAGAGCGCCGACGGCGATCAGCAGGTTTATTCGTATGTCGACTATGCCTACGCCGGCCCGGCACACGGCCGTCCTCCGCGGCTCGAGGGTCCGTATTTCAGCCCGCACGAGGGGACCACCGCGACGACCTTCTCCTATTACATCCGATATTATGACGAAGATGGGGATAACCCTTCGGTCGCCAGCGTCATCATCGATGGAAGCCCCCAGCCGATGGTCTTTTGCGACGGCGCCTCCGCGTCCGACGGCCTGTACCGGTTCGAGACGATGCTCGCCGCCGGCAGCCACAACTACTATTTCCACTACGAGGATGTGCGCGGTGGCTCGGCTCGGGATCCGATCGTCGGCCTCCGCTCCGGTCCCGAGGTATCGACCTTCCGCCTCACGTCCGTGCAGCCGTCCAGCGCCACAGCGGGGAATCCGGGCTTTGTCCTGACCGTGACCGGCGACGATTTCGCGGAGGGAGCCGTTATCCGTTGGGACGGGAGCGACAGGCCGACGACTTTCGTCAACAGCCAGCGCGTGGACGCCGAGATCGGCGCCAACGATCTCGACCGGGGAAAAACCGTCGAGGTCAGCGTCCATAATCCCGACGGCGGCTTCTCCAACCCGGGTTTCTTCCGGGTTTACACCCGGAAGCCTATCGTGACCGCGCTTTCTCCGCCGCGAACGTCCGCCGGGGGCGCCGGTTTCATTCTGACCGTACAGGGGTCGGATTTCCTGCCTGAATCGGTCGTCGAGTGGAACGGCCTGAATAGGCCTACGACCTATATGAGCGACACCGAGCTTCGGGTCTCCATTCGGACCGAGGATATCGCGGCGGGCGGCCGTTTCCCTGTCACCGTCGTCAATCCGCAACCCTTCGGGGGCCAGTGGTCAACGTCCCACCTCTTTTCGGTTTTCGACTTCACGGCGAGCGTTCTCCCGACCGAAAGGACTGTCTTCCAAGGTCAATCCGCGACCTTTAGCATCACGGTGGAACCCCGGTTCGGATCGTTCGATTCCCCCGTGTCCTTGAGCTTCAGCGGGACGCCGGGCGACTGCGTGACGTCCCTGTCCCCGGAAAGTGTGACGCCAGGCGGCTCACCCGTATCGGCGACATTGACCATCACGACCAAGGCCCCCGCACAATCGGGCGCCGGCACGTTATCCCGACCGGCCGGCTTTGTCCCGCCGGGAGCCGGCCTGCTCGTCCCTACTCCTCGCCCTTTTCGGCGGGTTCTCCATGATCGGCCTCCTTTCGCGCCGGGCCGTTTGGCGCCGCTTGGCCTCGGGGGGGCTGGTCTGCCTACTGGTTTTGCTCTCCGGATGCGGCACGGGCGGCGGAGGGGATCCGTCGGACAAGGGGACTCCGGTGGGAACCTACGAGATCACTATCCGGGCGGTTTCGGGCGGGCTGGCGGCGGCGGACACGGCGTTGCTCATGGTGAGATGAAGCGGAGGGGGAGCCCGGCAACCGGCCGTTCTTGACCCCGGCCCGGGGGGGCGATATCATCCATTCCGGATAGGGAACAGCTGGTGTTCATAAGGAGCGAAGCCCATGAAAACGCGTTCTACGTTCCGGGCTGGGGGACTCGCCGTTCCGGTCATCGCGGCGATCATGACGGCCGTCCTTTCGTTCGCCGGGCAACCCGCGAAGGCCGTCAAATCCCTCGTCCTCGAGGACCTGACTTGGGTCGAAGCGGAGAAAGCCCTCAAGGACTATGACGTCGCCCTTATCGCCCTCGGCGCCCGGACGAAAGAGCACGGTCCCCATCTCACGCTCAAGACCGACTACATTCAGGCGGAATACCTCATGCGGCGCGTCGCCGCCGAGGTCCCCGTCGTCGTCCTCCCGACGCTCCAATACGGCTATTACCCCTCGTTCCTCGAGTACCCGGGCTCGGTCTCCATCGGGGCCGGGACTTTCAAGAACGTCGTCATGGATATCTGCAAGTCCATGCGCGGCTACGGGCTGAAGAAGTTCTACGTCCTCAACACCGGGGTCTCGACGATCGGGCCGCTCGCCGAGGCCGAGAAAGAGCTCGCCGCCGCCGGCATCACCCTTCGCTCCCTGAACGTCCTCGAGGTCGACCGCGAGCTCCCCGCGGGCCTCCTGAAGCAGGAGGGCGGGACCCACGCCGACGAGGGGGAGACCTCGATGATGCTCTATATCGCCCCCGAGACGGTGGATATGTCCAAGGCGGTCAAGGATTTCGACCCGCGCCCCGGCCGTCACGGCCTGACGCGGGACCCCAAAGGGGAGGGCAGCTACAGCCCGACCGGCATCTACGGCGATCCGACCCTGGCCACGAAGGAAAAAGGCCGGGTCATCGTCGAAGCGACGGTCCGCGCGGCCGTTCGCCAGGTCCGCGAGCTCATCGCCGAGAAGCCCACTCGACCCTGTCGCCGGGAAATACGCGGCTTCGCTCGAAGAAGATCTTCGACCTCGGGGCCCGGTTCGCGCCTCTTCATCCGGTCCTGGGGAAAGTCCATCCGGTCGCCATCGTCGAGAACAAGACCTTCTATATCTTCGAGCCTGACCCCGCCGCGAAGACGTACCGCCTGGTCCAGACCGCCCCGGATACCTTCGACATCCCCACCGGGATCCGGGCGGCCATGCCGCTGGCCTTCTGGGAGAACCGCATGGCCTGCGTCGTGACCGGAGAGGTCTTCGACCAGCCCGACGGCTACGTCTTCATCTTCCACGAGTTCGTGCACTGCGCCCAGTGGGAATGCTGCGAGCAGAAGCTCAAAGAGGGCCTGGGGATATTCCGGGAGGCCATGAAGACCAAAAACTACATGTGGGAGCTTCAGTACGCGTTCCCCTATGCCAGCCCGGCTTTCGTCGAGACCTACCCCGCGCTGTTCAAGGCCTGGGACGGGGATGACGCCGCGGCGGCCGCGTCCCTCACGGCGACGCTGCGCCAGGCCCTGTCCCCGGCGGAATGGGAATACTTCGCCTGGCAGATGTGGAAAGAGGGCCTGGCCAGATATCTCGAGAACCGGATGCGCGAGGTCCTCGGCCTGCCCGAGAACAAGGGCGGAGAGAAGCCGCCCTTCAATCGCGTTTCGTTCTATCGCGGCGGGGACAAGCTCATCCGTTTCCTCGAACGGCGCCGGCCGGGGACCGTCAACGACCTCGAAAAGCTCTACCGCGCGATCAGCGGGGCGCCGGAGCCGACGGCGACTCCGGCCAAGTCTCGGGCCGCGCGCTGACGCGATCCCTCGATAACGCCGCGATCAGACCGCAGGAGCGGGAGCCTCGGGCGCGGCCGGCCGCGAGAACACGTCGTAGTCCGGACCGAACTGGGCCAGGAACTCGAGGCTGAAGGCCCGGTAGGTGTACCACACCGGCAGCGTCACGACCGTGCTGATGTAGGGGATGACCAGGAACAGGAAGCCGATGCAGCAGGTCGCCAGGCCGGCGAAGACGACGGCGATGGCGAAGGCGATCATGAGCAGGAAGATGAGGATGCCGTAGCCGATGAACGGGAAGGGATTCTTCCTGAAGACGCCGAGGAAGAGCTTCCAGGCCGCGCCGCACGAGATCCGGTTCTTGTACATCAGGGGGGCGACGAAGTCCTTGAGGAAGAGGACGATGTATCCCCAAACGAGGACGACGGCGAGAGTGACCAGACCGACGCCGAGAAAGAAGGCGATGGGGATGTCGGAGTCGATCCCGTTGGCGTAGAGATCGGCCCCCCGGGCGAAGAAGAAGGCGATGATGAGCCCGAAGGCCGCGAACGAAGCGATGCCAAGAAAGAGCCTCCACACGAACAGGGAGTTGCCCTCCTTATGGTATTCCCTCCAGGGCTTGGCGATCTCGACGCGGTCGCGGACGACGCTGTCGAGGAACATGAAAGTGCCCCGCGAGCTGACCCAGATGAGGGCGACGATGACGGCGGCCACGACGATGACGGCGAAGAGAATGGCGATGGCCCAGCCGGGATGGGCCATCAGCCAGTCCCAGGCCGTCCGCGGAAAGGCGAAGAGTCCACTGAGAGTCGTGTGGTCCCGACCGCGCGTCCAGCGCGATCCGCCGCCTCCGTTGCTGGCCTCCATCAGGCCGGCCAGAAAAGCGTTGAAGCCGACGACGAACCATTTGTGGATGTCGAAGGGCCTGAACAGGGCGATCTTCATCCGGTTCCAGGCGCTGCTGAGCGGTTCCATGAACTGAACGGCCATAGCCACCTCCCATCGAAAAGGCGGGGGAAATTTGAGCTTTCCCCTAGGCCATTCTACGTCCGGCGGCCGGAAAGGTTCAAGAGGGCCGCGGCGGGGTTGCGCCCGGGAATGAAATCCGATAATATTGATAGAGTTTAAGCGGCCCGGTCCGCCGGATTTGGGGAGGGCGCATGAGATCCTTCTGGAAATTCTTCTCTTCCGTCAAGCTGGCCATCGTCCTTCTCATCCTCCTGACCGCCGCCTCGGTCCTGGGCACCCTCATCCCTCAAGGCCGGAGCGCCGCCGACTACGCCGCCCGCTACGGCAGCCTGTCGGACCTCTTCACGGCGCTCCGCCTGACCCGCCTTTATCAGTCCCCGTGGTATCTGGCCATCCTGCTCCTCTTCGCCCTGAACACGATCGTCTGCACCCTGTCCCGGCTCGGTCCCAAGTGGCGGAAGGCCTTCCGGCCGGCCCCGGAAACCGACGCCAAGGCGGTCTCGTCCATGCGCCTCAGCTCCCGGTTCCGATTGCCCCTTCCGCTCGCTTCCGCCCGGGACGGGATCGCCGGCCGGCTCACCGCCCGGCGCTACCGTGTGGACGAATCCGCCCAGGGCGAATGTCGCGTCATCCTGGCCCGCAAGAGGCGGCTGGGCTGGTTCGGCTCGGATATCGTCCATCTGGGGCTTCTCGTCATCCTGGCCGGCGGCCTCACCAGCGGACTCGGCGGGCGAAGGGCCCAGCTGTCGCTCTCCGACGGGCAGACGGTCGACGTCCCCCACGCCGCCTTTCAGGTGCGCCTCGACAAGTTCGAAACGGAATACTATCCCGACGGCGGGGTCAAGGACTGGAAAAGCACCGTGACCGTCGTCGAAGGCGGGGCGCCCGTTCTCACCCGGGTCGTCGAGGTCAACGAGCCGCTCGACCTACAAGGGCTTCTCCTTCTATCAAACGAGCTACGGCTGGGATTGGACCGCCCCCCGCCTCGTCCTCGAGCTCCGAAAGCCCGGCGATCCGGCCGTGCTCAAGACCGTCACGCTCAAGGTCGGCGAACAGGCCGCCGTCGACAGCCCGGACGTCACCCGCGTCCTCGTCAGCCGGTTCGTGCCCGACTTCGTCATCGGCGAGGGGAACCGGATCCAGAGCCGGTCCGACGAACCCAACAATCCGGCCGCCCTGGTCGAGGCCTGGAAAGGGGAGGAGCGGGTCTTCTCCGGCTGGATCTTCGCCAAGTTCCCGGATTTCGGCCAGGGCCACGGCAACGACCCGATGTCCGGCGCCAGACCGAACGCGGCGGCCGGCGCGCCCAAGATCGCCGTCATCCTGAAAGACTATAAGGCCGCCCCCTATTCCGTGCTCGAAGCGGCCAAGGACCCCGGAGCCAACCTCATCTGGCTCGGCTGCCTGCTCATCACGGCCGGCCTCTTCCTGGCCTTCTACTGGCCGCCCCGCGAGATCCGGGTCGTCCTCGAAGAATCCCAAGGCAAGGTCGATGTCACCGCGGGCGGGCAGGCCTCGAAGAGCCGGGACGCGTTCAAGTCCGAATTCGACGGCATCATCGGATCGATCAGGAGGCCGGAATGACCGAATCGACGCTCTTCACCGATCGCCTTCGTCCTCTATGTCGATGGCCCTCGTCGTCTATTTCGCGGCGCTTTTCGCCCGCCGGGACAGCTGGGCCGGCGGCGGGCTCATCCTGGCCGTCCTCGGCTTCTGCGGCCACACCGCCGCCCTCATCCTGAGGACGGCCTCGAGCGGCCACGCCCCGTTCACGAACATGTACGAGTCGCTCTCGTTCCTGTCCTGGGCCATCGTGCTGGCGCTCGTCATCTTCGGACGCAGATCGCGCGGGCCGCGGCTCGGGCCCTATCTCATGCTCATCGTCGTCGGCCTCGTCGCCCTGGCCTCGTCGCCGCTCATGCCCAAGGGCGCGACGCCGCTCGTCCCGGCCCTTCAGAGCTATTGGCTCTGGCTCCACGTCTCGGTGACGCTCCTCGGCGAGGCCTTCTTCGCCGTCGCCTTCGTGGCCAGCCTGCTCTATCTTGCCGCCGACGCCGAGGAGAAGAAGGCGCGGCTCGACGCCCTCGCCTACCGGGCCGTGGCCGTCGGCTTCCCCCTGTTCACCCTGGGCGGGCTCGTCTTCGGCATGGTCTGGGCCTACCGGGCCTGGGGCACGCTATTGGAGCCTGGGACCCCAAGGAGGTCTGGAGCCTGATCACCTGGTTCGTCTTCGCCCTCTACCTTCACACCCGGATCGTCATGGGCTGGAAGGGCAAGCGGTCGGCGTGGATCGCCATCATCGGCTTCCTGGCCGCCCTGTTCACGTATTTCGGCGTCAACTATCTCCTCGCGGGCCTTCATTCCTATGCCTGAGGAATAGCATGCCTGAGGAGCCTGGGGGAAGGGCCGGCCCGGCCGCCGGGCGCCCCGACCCGCGCAAGCGCCGTCGCCGCAAGACGCTGCGCTCCTCATCGGCCTGCCCGCGGTCCTTCTGGCCCTCTTCGTCGTCTCCGTCGAGGTGACCTCGACGTCGCGCTTCTGCTCGTCCTGCCACTACATGAAGCCGTTCTTCGAGAGCTGGGAAGGCGTCGACCCACAAGGACGTCGAATGCCAGGTCTGCCACTACCCGCCCGGCATGAAATCGTTCTTCCGGACGAAGATCGAGGGCCTGGTCATGGTCGGGCGCTACTGGACCAAGCTCTATGTGAAATCCAAGCCCTGGGCCGAGATCCAGGACGAAAGCTGCCTCCGGCCCGGCTGTCACGACCGCCGGCTTCTCGAGGGCAAGGTCGCCTTCGGCAAGGTCGTCTTCGACCACAAAGCCCACTTCGAGGACCTCAAGCGGGGCAAGAAGCTGCGCTGCACGAGCTGCCACTCCCAGATCGTCCAGGGCGAGCACATCACCGTCACCGCGTCCTCCTGCTTCCTCTGCCATTTCAAGGGCAAGACGCCGGAAACCCAGGCCGGCGGAATGCGCGGTCTGCCACCGGAAGGACGAGATGCTGGCCGCCAAGGAGCGCTTCGACCATACCGTCGTTTACACGCGAAGGCTTCCGCTGCGATAAGTGCCACGTCCGCGTCGTTTCCGGGGACGGCGAGGTGCCGAGGGAGGCCTGCGACAAGTGCCATTTCGAGCGCGACCGGCTCGAGAAGTTCGGCGAGACGGAGCTCATGCACCGGACCCACATCACGGCCAACAAGATCGAATGCGACCAGTGCCACCGTGAGATCGAGCACAAGATCGTCAGGGACATCGAGACGATCGCCGACTGCGCGGCCTGCCACCAGGGGACCCACGACGCCCAGAAGATCCTCTACACGGGCGCCGGCGGCAAAGGCGCGCCGCACGCGGAGCCCAACATCATGTGGCAGAAAGGGCTGAGCTGCCGGGGCTGCCACATGTTCCACGAGGGGGCCGTCCCGCTCGGCGGCACGACCCTGACGGCCGGGGCCGCGGCCTGCGAATCCTGCCATGGCCGCGGTTTCGCCAGGATCCTCAAGAACTGGCAGGCCGCGACCGCGACGAGGCTGGCCGAGATCCGGGGGATCGCGGTCCGGGCCGAGGCCGAGATCCGGAAGGCGCCGGGGCCGGCGAGGGACCGGGCGGCCGCCCTCATCAAGGACGCCCGCTTCAACATCGAGGTCGTGGAGAAAGGCAAGAGCGTTCACAACATGGCCTATTCGCAGGAGCTGCTGTCGGCGGCGCTGGAGAGGATCCGCGAGGCGCTCGCCGCCGCGGGGTCGGGATACGAGCCCGAGGCGGCGAGCCTGCTCGTCCGCGAAACGCCGAACGCCTGCCTGACCTGCCACGCCGGGATCGAGGACGTCGCCGCTTCCGCCTTCGGCCTGGCGTTCTCCCACAGGAAGCATGTCGTCGGGCAGTCGCTCGACTGCGGGACGTGCCATTCGAACGCCGTCCGGCACGGCGAGCTGACCGCCACAAAGGCGTCCTGCGCGCCCTGTCACCATGAGCCGCTGAAGCGGGGCTGCGCGGAGTGCCACCCGCTCCAGAAGACCGTTTATGAAGGGGGCGCCCTCGGAGGCCTCCAGGTCCCCAGGGACATGATGGCCGAAGCCGGCGCCGCCTGCGCGGATTGCCACCTCGACAAGGCGAAAAAGGTCGTCCGGCCCGACGGGGAAGCGTGCGTGGCCTGTCATGACGAGGGCTATCGGGCCACGTTCGGGGAGTGGCGCGACTCGATCCGCCGCCGCGCCGACGAGATCAGGGCCGGCCTCCACGCGGTCTACAAGAGGACCCTGACGGATGCCGAGAAGGCCGAAGCCGGGAAGATCGAGGACGCGCTGCGCACGATCGACCTCGACGGAAGTCGTCGGCGTCCACAACTATGCGTTCCTGGACGACGTACTTGACAAAGATGACGGCGGCCGTCAAATTATTGCTAGGCCCGGGGGCGTCAAGACCATGAAACGGCGGAGCGCGCTCGACCTCTTCTTCGGCGGAAGCCTTGTCGCGACGATCGCCGCCTTTCTTTACCCTGTCGTGCGCTTTGTCCTCCCCCCGAAGAAGTCCTCCGTCGCCGAGGACAGCGTCGTCGCGGCCAAGGCCGGAGAGCTCGCTCCCAACTCCGCCAAGGTGTTCAAGTTCGGGACGGCGCCGGCCGTCCTGGTGAACACGCCGGACGGGACGCTCACGGCCCTGTCGGCCGTCTGCACGCATCTCACCTGCACCGTCCGCTTCGACGGCGAGACCGGGACCCTCTTCTGCCCCTGCCACAACGGCCGCTTCGACCTCGGCGGCAACGTCCTCTCCGGGCCCCCGCCGCGCCCGCTCGAGACCTTCGTCGTCACCGTCTCCGGGCCCGACATCGTCGTTTCGAGGAGGCGCTGACATGGCCAAAGGCGCCGCCCGGGCCGTCTGGGAGTTCCTGGACGACCGCTTCCTCATCTCGTCGCTTCTGGGCTTCGCCGGGAAGAAGACCGTCCCCGAGCACGGGCGTTCGTTCTGGTATTTCTTCGGCGGGATATGCCTGTTCCTGACGGGCCTTCAGGTCGCGACGGGCGGCCTGCTTCTCCTCTATTACACGCCGCACGTGGACGCCGCCCACGAGAGCGTCCAGTTCATCATGGGCGGGGTCAAGTTCGGATGGCTCATCCGTTCCGTGCACAGCTGGACGGCCAACATCCTCATCGGCATGATGTTCGTCCACATGTTCTCGACCTTCTTCCTCAAGGCCTACCGCAAGCCCCGCGAGCTGACCTGGGTGACCGGGTTCGTCCTCCTCGTCCTGTTCATGGCCTTCGGCTTCAGCGGCTACCTGCTGCCCTGGAACGAGCTGTCGTATTTCGCGACCCGCGTCGGGACGGACATCGCCGGGAGCCTGCCGCTCATCGGGAAGGGGCTCAAGACGATCATCCTCGGGGGGCCGGAGGTCTCCCAGGCGACGCTCGCCCGGTTCTTCTGGTTCCACGTCGCCCTGCTTCCGGTCGCGGCCCTGACCCTCGTCGCGGTCCACGTCCTCCTCGTCCAGACCCTGGGCATGAGCAAGCCCATCGGGGAGCGGGGGACGCGCGAGATCCCCTTCTTTCCCGACTTTCTCTACAAGGACGCCCTGGGATGGACCGTGATCCTCGTCCTCGTCGGCGTCCTGTGCGTGTTCCTGCCCTGGGAGGTCGGGACCAAGGCCGACCCGCTGGCCTCGACGCCGCTCGGGATCAAGCCGGAGTGGTATTTCACTTTCATGTTCTCGACCCTCAAGATCATCCCGGCCCACATCCTGTCGCTCGAGGGGGAGAAGCTGGCCATCCTGGGCTTCATGGCCGGCGGGCTGCTCTGGATGCTCGTCCCGTTCCTCGACCGGCGGGCCCGGCGGGGCGAAAAGAGCCCGATCTTCACCTGGGTCGGACTGGCCCTGGCGGCCTATATCGTGGTCATGACCGTCCTGACGTACGCGGTGCCGAACCTGTGACAGGAAGATGACATGAGCCTCCGTCCCATCCGCCTTCTCGCCGCCGCGGCGCTCTTCGCCCCGCTCCTGGCCTTCGGACAGAAGGACGGCTGCGTCGATTGCCACAACCAGCTCGACGAAGGCCTCAAGGCCCCCGTCGCCGCCTTCGCGGCCGACATCCATCGCGAGTACGGCCTGAGCTGCCGGGATTGTCACGGCGGCAACCGGGACACGGACGATATCGCCCTGGCCAAGGACAAGACCTTCAAAGGCGCGCCCTCGAGGGCTCAGATCCCCCTCTTCTGCGGCGGCTGCCACGCCGACGCGGCGGCCATGCGGGCCTTCAATCCGGCCCTGCGCACGGACCAGCTCAGCCAGTACGGAACGAGCCGGCACGGGCAGCTCCTGAAGGCCGGGGACACCAAGGCGGCCGTCTGTACCGACTGCCACGGGGTCCACGGCATCCTGTCGGCCAGGCTGCCCAAGTCGACGACCTTCCCCTGGAACATCCCCCAGACCTGCGGCCGCTGTCACGCCGACAAGGACTTGATGGCAGGCTACAGGATCCCGACCGACCAGCTCGACGAATACAAGGCCAGCGTCCACGCCACGGCCCTGTTCGAAAAGAAGGACCTCTCAGCCCCGGTCTGCAACGACTGCCACGGGAACCACGGCGCCTATCCGCCCTCCGCGAGCTCGGTGGCCTCGGTGTGCCGCCAGTGCCATCCTTCGGCGGGCGAGCTATTCTCCAAGAGCCCCCACAAACAGGCCTTCGACGACATGGGGGCGGGCGAGTGCGAAACCTGCCACGGCAACCACAAGATCGAGCCGCCGTCGACGGCCATGATCGGGACCGCGGACGGCGCGGTCTGCGTCCAGTGCCACGATCCGGGATCGCGGGGCTACGAGACCGCCGCCGAGCTCCGCCGGATGCTCGACGGCTTCACCGCCGGCTACGGCGAGGTCGAGGGACTCCTGGCCGTCGCCCGGCGCAAGGGCGTCGAAGTGAGCGACGCCGAATTCCGCCTCCTCGACGTGCACACCGTTCTGGTCTCGGCGGAGAACCTGACCCACGGCCTCGACGCCGCCGCGGTCGGGAAGAGCCTGGACGAAGGGGAGAAGACCCTGCTCGGCGTCCGGGAAGCGGCCGTCGCCGCCGTGAAGGAAGCCAGCTTCCGCCGCCGGGGACTGGCGGTCACCACGGCCATCCTGGCCCTGTTCGCCGTCGCGTTGGCGCTGAAGGTCCGGCGCATGGGCCGCGCCCGCCGCGGCGAGGGGAGCCTTTGACAGGGTCCCTTCTCTTCCGTTAAAATAATACCTATCCGATAGCCTTTATGGGCAAATGTCGGGGAGGTATCATGAAGAAAGCTCTCGTGCTTATCGCGATCATGGCGTTGGTTCTCATCGCGGCGCTTCTCGCCCAGGACATCACCTACGTCGGCGCCCAGAAATGCGCCTTGTGCCACAAGTCGGAGGCCCAGGGGAGGCAGTATGTGATCTGGGAGGGCACCGCGCACGCCAAGTCCTTCGAGGCCCTCACCTCGCCCAAGGCGGCCGACGCCGCCAAGGCCATGGGCGTCGATAAGCCGGCCGAGGATCCCGCGCTGCCTCAAGTGCCATGCGCCCCTCGCCGACAAGGCCCCCGAGCTCAAGGCCGAGGGCGTCTCCTGCGAGACCTGCCACGGTCCCGGAAGCGCCTACCGCAAGCTCAACATCATGAAGGACAAGGACCTCGCGGCCAAGAACGGGCTCATCCTCTACGGCAGCCCGGAGGCGATCAAGGCGCAATGCATGAAGTGCCACGAGAATCCCCACGGCATCGCCTTCGATTTCGCGGCCGCTTGGGAGAAGATCAAGCACCCGGTCCCGGCTAAATAGGCTCGCCGGCGCTTTCGCCTGAACGGACGGTCGAGTCTTGGTTCGACGACGGCTCGGAGTCATCCTCTTCTACGCCGCGGCGGGCTTCGCCTCGGCTTTCCCTGTCCCTGGCCCAGGACAAGGGGACGACCGCTCTGCCGGCCGTGCCTCGAATGCCACGGCGCATGTCTCCCTTCAGGCCACGGTCCACGCGGCGCTCGATTGCGCCGCCTGCCACGCCGGGTTCATCCGGCGGGAGGGGACCCCGCCCCATCAGGCCAAGAAGGACCTGCCGCCCCCGACCTGCGGGGCCGTCCTGCCACCAGGCGCCGCCCGGCGCGCAGGCCGGCGCGGGCCCGGCCTCCTATCCCGACAGCGTCCACGGCCGGGCCTACCTCGAGCGGGGGGAGAGGGAAGTCGCCCGTTGCTGGGACTGCCACGGGATCCACGTCATCAAGTCCGTCGCCGACCCCGAGTCCACGGTCAATCGCCGCAACATCCCTTTGACCTGTTCCCGATGCCACGAGGACATGGCGGTCGTCGTGAAGTACAACATCCACGCGGCGGCGCCCTATCGCGAGTATCTCCGCAGCGTCCACGGCCGCGGGCCCGCCGGCCGGGACGGGACCGGATTCGCGGCCGTCTGCACCGACTGCCATGGCGTCCACGACATCCGGGCGGCCGGTTCGTTGCCCTTGCCCGCGCGGGAGCCGGCGACCTGCGGCCGCTGCCACGGCCCGGCCTTCGAGGACTACAGCCGGAGCATCCACGGCCGCGAGGCGCTCAAAGGGAACCCCGACGTTCCGCTGTGCGTCGATTGCCACGGCGAGCACACGGTCCAGGCCGCGGGCGCGGCCGGGGCCCCGACGGCCAAGGCGCGCGTCCCCGACACGTGTTCCGCCTGCCACGCCCGGCCCGAGATCATGCGCAAGTACGGCGTTCCCGAGGACCGCATCTCGACCTTCATCGAGAGCTACCACGGCATCGCCATCGGGATGGGGGGGACCGCCGAGGCCAGCTGCGTCGACTGCCACGGCGTCCACGACATCCGGCCCGGCCGCCGACCCGGGGTCGAAGGTCTTCCCGGCCAACCTGCCGAAGACCTGCGGTCAGGCCTCGTGCCATCCGGACATGACGGAGAAGATCGCCGGGACGAAGATCCACAGGGATTACGGCCGCCGCGGCTCCGGGGCCCCCTATTATTTCCAGAAGGCGCTTCTCTGGACCGTCCTCATCCTGACCGCCCTGAGCCTCCTCTACCTCGTGCCGGCCCTCATCCGGAGAGCGCGGGGGACCAGGGCCCCATGAAGACCGGGCGTCGATCGCGCGTTTCGTCCTGCTGCCGGCGGCCCTCGCCGCCTTCGGCGCCGCCGCGTCCCCTGTCCGGTCAGCCATCGGACGACGACTGCCTTGTCTGCCACGGCGACCGCGACCTCAAGAGCGGCCAGGGCCGGCCCCTCTTCGTCGACGGCGGGAAGTCCTCGGCCTCGGTCCACGGCTAGGCCGGGCATCTCCTGCGTCGATTGCCACGCCGACCTGGCGGGGGTCTCGGACTTCCCGCACGCCGAGAAGCTCCGTCCGGTCGCCTGCGAGTCCTGCCATGACGCGGCGGCCGTCGCCGTCGGCCAGAGCGCCCACGGCCGGCCTCACGCCGGGCCGATGCCCTTCGCCGTCTTCTGCAAGGACTGCCACGGCACCCATGAGATCCTGTCCCATGAGAACGCCTCGTCGAGGACATACGCCCTCAACATCCCGGACACGTGCACGGCCTGCCATCTCGAAAGGGTCCGGGCCGAACGCGGCCCCGCGTTCGTCGGGCAGTACCTCAAGAGCGTCCACTTCCGGGCGCTGTCCAAGGCCGGCCTGAGCTTCGCCGCGACGTGCGTCAGCTGCCATGGCGGGCACGACGTCCGGCCCGTCGACGATCCCGGGTCCAAGGTCGCCCGGCCGGCGATCATCAAGACGTGCGGCGCCTGCCACGCCGGCATCGAGAGGGACTACCTCGAAGGGCGTCCACGGCAAGGCCTATGTCAAAGGCATCGGGGACGTGCCCGTCTGCACGGACTGCCACAGGAGCACGACATCCGCTCCCCGTCCGACCTCGGGTCCGTCGTCTACGCCACGAAAGTGGCCGCCGTATGCGCCCGCTGCCACGACGACGAGCGTCTGGCCCGGCAATACGGCCTGTTGACGTCGCGGCTGAAGACCTTCGCGGCGTCCTACCACGGCATGGCCTCGAAGTCCGGCGAGACCCGCGTCGCCAACTGCTCGAGCTGCCACGGGCACCACGACATCCGCCCCTCGACCGATCCCCGGTCGTCCATCGCCGCGGCCAACATCGCCGCGACCTGCGGGACCTGCCACCCCGGCGCCGGCGAGAATTTTTCCAAGGGTCGCATCCACGTCGTTTCGGAGAGGACCGAGAACCGCTGGGCCTACACGGTCAAGATCGTCTATCTCGTCGTCATCGGCGGGCTCATTTCCGCCTTCCTGGCCTTCATCGCCGCCGATCTCTACCGTCGCCTGAGGGGACGATGGACGAGATGACCGGGCGCGGCCTCATCCGCGACGACGAGGTCTTCCTCCGCATGAACCGGATCGAGCGGACCCAGCACATCCTTCTCATCGTGTCCTTCTCGCTCCTCGTCCTGACCGGCCTGCCGCTGATGTTCTACGAGATGCGGCTTTTCAAGGCCGTCTTCTCGTACGGCCGGGTGTTCTATTTCCGCGGCGTCGTCCACCGCGCCGCGGCCGTCCTGCTCATCGCCGACATCATCTGGCACTTCGCCTATACGATCTCGACCCGCCGGGGCCGGGACAACTTCCGCGAGCTCATTCCCCGCTGGAAGGACGCGCTCGACGCGTTGGCCCTGTTCGGCTACAACGTCGGGCTTTCCGGATGGCTCTACCGGAAGGGCGTCCTCCGGCGGTTCTTCGACCGCCACCCGTTCTGGAAGTTCGAGAAGCCCCCGGATTACGGCCGCTACAATTTCATCGAGAAGCTCGAGTACCTGGCCGTCGCCTGGGGTTCGCTGGTCATGATCTTCTCGGGCTTCTTCATGTGGAACGTGGAGCTGTCGCTCAGGCTCTTCCCGCTCTGGCTCCACGACATCTTCGTCATCGCCCACGGCTACGAGGCCATGCTGGCTTTCCTGGCCATCATCATCTGGCACATGTACAACGTCCACCTCAATCCCGAGGTCTTCCCGATGAGCCGGATCTGGCTCGACGGGAAGATCACCGGGCACCAGCTGAAGGCGCTCCACGCCCTCGAATACCGGAAGATCCTGGAAGAGCGCGCAAAGGCTCTCACCGCCGCCCCGGCTGCAGGGCCGGGGCCCGATCCCGACGCCCAGCCCTGATCCGGGCCCCGCGGCCCGGCCCGCCCCGTCTTCGCTCTACCAGCTGTAGACGAGCCTCAACGAGCCGACGTGGTACTTGTATCCGGGTTCCAAGGCGCCGAGGAAGATCGCTCCGGCCGCGGCATAGTCAACGGCGACGTCGTTCCGGACGATATCCTCGAGGACGTATTGCTCGTACCAGTAGGTCAGCATGGCGCGCAGGCTCTTGGTCAGCTTCAAGGTGAAAGAGGACTGGACCGTCCACCAGGCCGTGGTGTCGAGGGGGGCGTTGAAGTTCACGGCCAGGTTCGGCGTCCCGCCGGCGGGCGAATCGAGGACCGACGTGCCCGAGGTCTTGGAATACGAGCCGGACAGGTCGAAGCGGACCCGGTCCTCGAGGATCTCGAAGGACTGCCCCGCCCCGAACGTGTTCACGGCGTCCCGCAGATTGGCCGTCCAGTCGTCCTGGGGATTGACCGAGAACGTGGCGCCGCTCTGGCGCGCGGCCTGGTCGGACGCGTAGACCTCGTGGGCATAATAGGCGTAGATCGACTGGTGGCGGTTGAAGGCGTACGAGATGTCCGCGCCATAGATGTCGAAATCGTCTCGGAGGAGCCCGTAGTCGGAGTGGGGATAATCGTCGCGGCCGAAGCCGTAGCTCAGATCGATGTCCAGGCCTTCGACGGGGCTCACGCCGACGAGCGCGTTGAGCGCGCGCCTGTTCCGGCTGGCCTCGAAATAGCGCTTGAAATTGAACGTCGGGGCATAGGCGACGAAGGTGTCGTCGAGGGACCAGTCCCTTTGGGACGTGAGGTAGGTGGCCCGGACCATCAGCCAGTCCAGGGGATGACTGTCCAAGGAGAACTTGAGAGTGCCCTCGTTGGTCTGGTTCTTCTCCGTCGACGCGATCCCTTCGTGCCGGCGGATGCCGGCAAAGGTATAGCCGACGGCGATCGTGGTGTTCTTGAGAACGTCGACGGAAACGTCGCCGAAGAGCCGCGTCCGGGCGTAGGAATAGGGCTCGACGGCGATGGGCACGTTCTCCCAGACCTGGTCGAGCCGCGTGTAGCCGGTCGGGATCGAGAGCTCCTCGGTCTTGTTGGCGAAATCGTAATAGCGGAAGCCGGCGGACAGGTGGACGCGCTTGGCCAGCCTGGAGCTGAGGGTCAGGTCGAGCGAGCTGACGTGGGCCTTGGCCATGGCCGTTTCCCGGGGAGGGGAGAGGGCGTTGACGGCGTTCGGATCGGAGCCGGGGATGGCCGTGTTGATCGTGAAGGGCAGGAGCTTCTCGTTCTGATTGAACAGGGCGTAGGAGACGGCCGCCGACAGGCGCGTGCCGGTCACGGGTTTGAGGGAACCGGCGAGGCTGAACCTCACGGCGTCGTTCGAGGGATTGAGGGCCATCTGGCCGTGGGCCGTGCCGTTGCCGGCGCTGTAGGCGTTGGCGTAGGTCGAGTCGGTGATCCGGTACGGATTGTCCCAGATGAGGGTCTGAACGCTATTATCGAATATGGACGCGGCGACGCCGGCCCGCAGGGTGACCCGCGCGGTGTGGTATTCGAGGCCGGTATCCAGGTTGGTCGTCCGGTAGTGGATCGGTTCGGGCAGCTCGATGGCGTTGCTGAAGCCGAGGGAAGCGCCGAACGGCCGGTTGCCGCTCCGCGTCTCCGTGCTCGCCGCGATCTCCCAGCGCAAGGGCACGCTGGGCGTGAAGGCGAAGTCGAGGCTCGTCTTCCTCCGCAGGAGGCCGAGGTCGATGGGTCCCGCGCTCGTGAGGAAGCTCGAGACGAGCGCGCGCGCGGCGGCGATGTTCGTGCTCGTGCCAGTGGGCACGAGCGCCTCGGCGGCCGAGCGGATGACGTCGTTCAGGCGGAATACGCCCAGGGGGCCTTCGACATAAGGGGTGGCCGAGAAATTGCTGAAGCGGTGAGGGATCTGGCCGTAGCCGATATCGAGCCGGAATTTCCCGTATTCCCCGAGCTCGGCGGCCACGCGCTGGTCGGCCTGGGCGACGTTCAGTCCTTCGAACCGGAAGAACCGGCTGCCCTTCGTCAGCTCGAGGCTCAGGAAGGGGCCGATGAACCCGCGGGGGACGTCCCGGTATTCCGTGAACTTGGACGACCGTTCCGTCTCGCCGACGGCCTGGGCCCCGACGACCGCGCTTCCTTTGACGACGACCTGGTCCTTCTTCGTTTCTTCGGCTCGGGCCGGGGAGAGGGTCAGAGCCAGGCCGCATCCCAACAGGACGATGATGAGGGTTGACTTTCTCATGGCGTTTTCCTCGTCACCTCAGGAAGGTCTTGCCCGAGGGATGGTTCGAGCCGTGGATCGTCGAATGGCAGTTCGTGCAGGAGCGGCCGAACAGGCGGTTGCTGTCGACGGCGAGCTGGCTCTGGTCGTAAAGCGTGCCCGGATGGCGCGTGTCGGAATGGCAGCGCTGGCAGAGGAACGGCTCTTTGACCTTGAGCATCTTCATGTGGTTGGAGCCGTGGACCTCGTGGCAGGACGTGCAGTCCTCGCGGACGGGGACGTGCTCCCACATGAAGGGGCCGCGCTTCTCGGTGTGGCACCGATAACAGGCCTCGGTCACGGCCGCCTGATCGATGAGCCGGCCGTCCTGCACGGCGTGCGGGTTGTGGCAGTCGGAGCAGGTCATCAATCCTTCGCGGACGGGATGGTGGGAGGCCCGGAAGAACTGGGCTTTCTTCTGGGCGTGGCAGGTGAAGCAGAGATCCGTTTCCCGCTCCTTGAGCTGCGCCTTTCCCCCGGCGACGGGGCTGTGGATGGAATGGCAGTCCTGGCATGACAGGCCCCGCGCGTCGTGGAAGCTGCCGGCCCAGTCGGTCCGCTTGCCGCGCTCGTGGCAGGTCAGGCACATGGCGGACTGCTTTTCCTTGGACAGGGCCTTGACCGTGATCATCGAGCCCTTGCCGCCGCCGGCGTCGACGTGGGCCTTGCCCGGACCGTGGCAGGTCTCGCAGGCGTGCGTCGAGCGCATCTCGAAGCCTTTCTGCCCATGGACGGTTTGCCGGAATGCGGCCACGGCGTCTTCGTGGCACGCGGCGCACTGATCGATGCCCGCGTAAGGGCCTTCCTGCGGGGCGGCCGCCTTTTCGGGCCAGGCCATCAGCGTGAGAGCCATGACGGCCACGCACCCGGCAAGAAGGACAAGAACAGGAAGGGGAAGGCGCGTTCTTTTAGAGTGGGCATGGGCAACCTCCTTCCGACGGACCGATCATCACGGCCCCGGGCGCGGGAGACGTCCCGGGAGGTCACCGAGCGCCGCCCCCGAAATCCCCGTCCGCGGGGCCCCTCAATGGCCATATTCTATAGGAATTATAGGAATTATCCAAATCGACGCGGACGCCCGGAAAAGTGTAAAATGGATACGGAATATTCGCCGCGGCGAGGTGTATGACCTATGGGAGCTCCGACGAGACCGATCGAGCATCCGGAGGATGCCGTCCTCGTCAGGAAAGCCCAGCAGGGAGACATGGACGCTTTCGAGAGCCTGGTCCGGCGATACCAGCACAGGGTCTACGCCCTGTGCCGGCGCCTGACCGGCGCGCACCAGTCGGCCGACGACCTGGCCCAGGAGACCTTCATCAAGGCCTACTACGCCCTGGGCCGGT
Source organism: Candidatus Aminicenantota bacterium (assembly GCA_963843505.1). Lineage (GTDB taxonomy): Bacteria > Acidobacteriota > Aminicenantia > Aminicenantales > Saccharicenantaceae > RBG-16-66-30. The sequence goes on from CAWJKR010000010.1 coordinate 162,801, forward strand.
TCGACGTCCAGTGGCCGCTCTACCCCTGGCTCCGAAGGATCGCCGTCAACGCCGGGCTGAACTACCTCAAGGCCCGGGGCCGGGAGAGGCCGCTCGAAGAAGGCTCTCTCGGCGCGCGGCGCGCGCCGACGGCCGCCAGGGGCGACGACCCCGAGGAACGGCTGGAGCGGGCCGAGTTCCGGGCCCGGCTCGACTGGGCGGTGGAATCCCTTCCCGCCGATCAGAAGAGCGTCTTCGTCCTGAGGTTCCACGAGAGCCTGAGCTATGAGGAGATCTCGCGGACGCTCGATCTGCCGCTCGGCACCGTGATGTCGCGGCTCAACCGGGCCCGCCAGAAGCTGAAGGAGCTCCTGGCGGATTCCCTCGGAAGGGGAGCTTGAGATGAGACACCGAAAACTCCAGGAACTCATCGGGGCCTATGGCCGACGGCGAGCTCCGGGCGGCCGACCGTCCCCGGGTGGAGAAGCATCTCAAGAAATGCCCGGAGTGCCGGCGGGACCTCGAGTTCATCCGCAAGGTCGGGACCTTCGCCGAATCGTCTCCCCCGGGTCCGCAGGACCCGGACTACTGGGACTCTTTCCCCGGACGCGTCCGGGCCGCCATCGCCCGCGAGCAAGCCGGAGCCCCCGCATCCCGAGTCGCGGAGGTCAAGATGTTCCAAGATTCATTCTACCGGCCGGAACGCCGGGCGAAACAAAGGGCGATCCTGTTCCCGCTGTCGGTCGCGGCCCACGTCGCGGTCATCGTCCTGCTCATCGTGCTTCCCCTTCTCAGAACGGGGAATCTGCCGACGGTCGAGGTCTACAGCGCCTTCCTGGCGCCGCCCGCCGCCGCCGCCCCCCCCGCCGCCGCCGCCGGCCAAGCGGAAGGCCTCGACGACGAGCGCCCGGATCAAGCGCGTCCAGACCCAGGCCCCGGTCGAAGCGGGCCGGCTCGTCGCCCCCGTCGAGATCCCCGAGGAGATCGCCGAGGAAACGCTCTCTGACATCGGCGTCGAGGGCGGCGTCGAGGGCGGCGTCGAAGGCGGCGTCGTCGGCGGCGTCCTCGGCGGCGTTGTCGGCGGCGTCCTGGGCGGCGTCGTCGGCGAGGTCGAAGCGCCCGGTGCGGGCCATCGGCGACGTCAAGCCGCCCAAGCTCGTCCGGGAAGTGGCGCCGGTCTACCCGGAGATCGCCCGGCAGGCGCGCGTCGAGGGCATCGTCATCGTCGAGGCGACGACGGACGTCTACGGGCGGGTCACGGGCGTCAAGGTGCTGCGGTCGATCCCGCTGCTCGACCAGGCGGCCATCGACGCGGTCCGCCAGTGGGTCTACGAGCCGATGATCATCAACGGCAGGCCCCGGCCCGTCGTCTTCACCGTCACCGTCCGGTTCCAGCTGAAGTGATCCCCCCTGGGGGCGGCCCGTTCCCGGGAGGACGGGCCTCGCCCCCGTTCCCCCCTGGGGGTGAGCCATATCCCCCCTGAAATCATCACCGGCGGCGATTGTGCCCGCCGCCCCCCTGTCCGATAGTGGACGTGTCAATGATGGGAGGCACCATGAGATCGTCCCTGGGACGGAAGGCCCGCGGGCCCCTCGGCCGCGCCGCCGGAGCCTTGGGCCTGGCCCTGCTCCTGTCCTTCGCCTTCCTCCCTCCCGCCGCGGAATCCGAGATCATCGTCCGGCTCGAAGTCACCGCCGAGAGGGTCCCCGTCCACCTCGAGCCCAGCGACCGCAGCCCCGTCGTGGAGACGCTGCCGCGCGGCACGGTCGTCAAGCTGTCAAGCGCCATGAAGTTCCGGACCAACTGGTTCTATGTCCTCTTCGTCTCCTCCCGGTCCGGGCGGACCCTGGCCGGTTACGTCCTGGACGACTCCGTCCGCAAGCTGAACTCCACGATCAAGGTCGTCGACCTGACCCCGGCCGGCCGAGATCGCCGACCCCAAGGAGTTCGACCTGACGGAGGCGCGCCTCCCGGCCATCGAATGGGGCGCCTCGGAGTCCGGCATCGAGCGGATCGAAGGCCGCCCCCTCAGCCGGGAGCTTTCCGGCGACATGGAGTTCCTGCGCTACCACCGCGACGTCCTCGGCAAGAGGTGCCTCGTCACCTACGTCCTGATCGACCGCAAGCTCGCCTCGGTCCGGGTCAACCTCCTCGAGACGATACGCGAACAAGGACCGTTACGTCGCCGACTATAACAAGATCCGGGAGTTCCTGAACGGCAAGGTCGGCGAGCCCCGCTACAACAATGTCGTCTGGAAGGACCGCGCCTATGCCGAGCGGGGCGAGAACCTCGGCACGGCCGTGACGTCGGGCAGCCTGAGCCTGTCCGCGGAGTGGGCCTTCCGGGGCACGGGCCTTCGCCTCAGCCTGACCGGGGAGAACAGCGAAGTCCTTTTCGCCGCCGAGATCAACAACCTCAAAGCCAAGAATCCGGCCTCTTTCTAACCCTCCTTTTCTGTCCTTGCCCCCTTTCCCTCCCCCCCGGGGAAGGGGGCCTTTGTCTAGGCCATCTCCTTGTGGACGAAGCTCATGCTGACGCGGTTCTTGCCCAGCCACTTGCTGTGCATCATGAGCTGCTCGGCGCGCTTGATCAGGGATTCGACCGTGTCGTAGCGCAGGACGAGGCTGGCCCCCATGGACACCGTGGCGTTGAGCATGCCCGTCTCGGTCGTGATGTAGGACTCGGCGACGAGGAGGCGGAGCTTGTTGGCGACGATGTCCAGGCGGCCTTCGTCGATGTTGAGCAGGATGATCAGGAATTCTTCCGTGCTCCAGCGGCCGACGATGTCGAAGAAGCGGATGTTCTTGTGCGAGGGTCCGGGCGACCGTCCGGACGATCTTGCTGGCGTTGAAACGGCCGTGTTTCTCGAGGATCTTGCCGTAGTTGTCGATGTCGACGTAGATGAGCCCGAAGGACAGCCCGTACTTCTGGAATTCCTCGAGGCGGGTCGCCAGGGTCATGTCCAGGTACTGCTTCGAGGGGATGCCCGTCTCGGGCTCGACGAGGCCCATCTTCTCGAGCTCGGGCAGGCCGAGCGGCAGGGTGATCTTGGGCGCCGTGACGGAGAAGGTCTCGACGGCCCCGATGATCTCGCCGTCCTCCTTGAATATGGGCGATGATCCGCAGCGAGGCCGGCGTCCGGAACCCCTGCTTGTGCTGGAGATAGACCTCGAGCGACCGCGGGGCGCCGTCCTTGAGGGTCATGGCCACGGGGCACTTGTCGTGGCAGACGTTGACGCCGCCGAAATCCACGAACAGGGCCGGCTCCTCGAAACAGGCCCGGCCCAGGACGGAGGCGCTCTCCCGGCCCGAGATCAGCTCGGCGGCCTTGTTCCAGTAGACGACCTTGCGGTCCTTGTCGAGCCAGACGACCGCGTCGTGGACCTGGTCGAGGACGCTGTTGCAGAGGCTCTTGGACGCCCCCTGGAAGATGTCGAGGATGTTCTCTTCGGCCATGATGATACCTCTTTTTTCTCTCATTCTAAGGGGGGCAGGGTGATTTGTCAACCGTTATTTTTGGAGGAGCGACGGTTGACACCCCGCTAACCTCGTGTTATCCTGCCGTCGCCGCCCAGGGGTGCGCCGCCATGGACAAGCTTCTCGGGACACGACTCAAGAGGGCCCGCGAGGAGATCAACCTCAGCCAGGGCGCGTTCGCCAAGTCGCTCGGACTCTCGTCGGAGTACATCTCCCTCCTCGAGTCCGGGAAGCGGACGCCGAGCTTCGAGACGCTCCTCAAGGTCGCCGGGTTCCTCAACAAGAACGTTTCCTATTTCTTCGAGGACCTGCGGCCGGCCTTCGAAAGGCCTGTTCGACCGGGCGGAGACCGACGAAAGGGTCCGCAAGGACCTCCAGAAGTTCCGGGCCACCTGCGAAAGATACCTCGAGCTCGAGGAGGCCGACCGGCCGCCGCCTCGACCTCGCCCCGCGCTACGCCCGCATCTCCCCCGAGCGGCTGGCCGAGGAGGAGCGGCGCCGGCTCGGGCTCGGCAACGAGCCCATCCGCGACGTCCTGGCCCTCTGCGAGGTCAACGGCTGCCGCATCATCCGCCAGATCCCTGGCCGAGGAGGCCCGGATCGCCGGCATCTTCGTCTTCGACGAGGAGCGCAAGGCCGCCTTCGCCCTCATCAACGCCAACGAGCCGCCCGGTTTCCAGACCCTCATCGCCGCCCATCTCTACGGCCATTATCTGATGGACCGGGACGACAGCCCGATCGTCGACAACCCCGACGTCGTCGTCGACGAGTACGTCTCGCTCTATCCGCCCCGGGAGCAGTTCGCCCAGACCTTCGCCTCGCGCTTCCTCGTGCCGCCGGGCAAGCTCCTCGAGCTCATCGAGAAGGACATCCGCGCGAAGAGCCTGGCCTTCGACGACGTCCTGTTCCTCAAGCGCTACTTCGGCGTCAGCACGCGGGCCATGCTGCGGACCCTCCGCGGCCTCGGCATCCTGCCCGAGGCCAAGTTCGAGGAGTTCTTCAAGCGGAACCCCGAGGACCGGGAAGAGGAGGTCTTCGGCGGCCTCTCCGGACAGGAGGAGCGGCGGGCCCGGACGCTGTTCCGGAAATCCCGGACGATCCCGTCCGACCGTTTCCGCCTGCTCGCCGCCGAGGCCGCCGCCGCGGAAAAGGCCCGGGCAGGGAATCCTCCTCCGCCGCCGAAGACTGGAGGGTCCGATGAGTAAAGCCGTCCGCACCCTGGTCATCTTCCTGGCCTTCGACGCTCGTCGTCGTGGGCGCCTATTTCGGCATCAAGGCGCTCGGCTCCGGCCGGTCGGCCGACCCGACCGCAGGCGTCGAGTGGGTCACCATGGACGCCGTCCTATCAGCCGGCGACGGAGCTCGAGCAGGTCATCAAGACCGATTACGAGGAGAAGGAGCTTCTGCCTCTCCAGTTCCGCAACTTCGGCAAGCGACAGCGCCGTCCTCAGGAAGTTCCGCGGGGCCAAGCTGGCCGGGGCCGGCGTGTCCGTCCTGGAGATGACCTTCAAGGGTCTCGAGGACTGGGCCATCGTCGAGCTCTGGTTCAAAGGCGAGGAGGGCCGGGAGATCCGCCGGACCATCCTCTACGTCCTGACGGGCAACGCCTGGAAGGTCGGGGACAGCGGCCGCCTGGCCGAGTGACGGCGCCGCGGGAGGCGGTCATTCCATGAGCATCACATCGCTCAAGACGGACGTCCTTATCGTCGGCGCCGGGCCGGCCGGCCTGACGGCCGGCGATCTACGTGGCCCGGGCCGGCAAGAAGGCCCTCGTCCTCGAAGGCCGCGGCGCGTCGCGCCTGGCGATCCCGTACACGCATCGAGAATTACCCGGGCTTTCCCTCGATCGACAGCCGCGAGCTGCTCGGGCATCTTCCGCAAGCAGGCGGTCTCCTTCGGCGCCGAGGTCGTCGCCGGGGACGCCATCGCCTTCGCCCTCGAGGGGAGCCCGAAGTACGTCACGACCAAGGAGGCGGTCATCGAGGCCGGCGCCGTCGTCCTGGCCACGGGCCGGCCCATGCCCAAGGAGCGCCTCATCGCCGGCGAGGAACAGGCTCATCGGGCAGGGCGTGAGCTATTGCGCCACGTGCGACGGTCCGCTCTTCCGCGGGGCGACGGTGGCCGCGGTCGGCCATTCCGAGGAAGCCCTGGAGGACGTCCACGCCCTCCAGGCCATGGGCATCAAGGTCTTGTGGGTGCCCGGCAAGGCGGGCGGGGCGGCGGATTCTCCCGGCGGCCCGGGACCTCGAAGGCCGGGGCGTGACGATCCGGCGCGAGGGCAAGATCAAGGAGATCCGCGGCGAGGCCAGGGTGGAGAGCGTCGTCATCGAAACGCCGTCCGGACCGGAGGTCGCGCCGGTCGCCGCCGTCTTCATCTTCCGCGAGATCCCGGCCGGGCCGCTGTTCGAGCGGGCGGGCCTCGCCCTCGACCACAAGCAGTGCGTCGCCGTCGACCGCTTCCAGAGAACGAACATCCCCGGCGTCTTCGCCGCGGGCGACATCACCTGCGGCGGCCTGCAGGTCGTCTCGGCCGCCGGCGAAGGTTGCGTCGCCGGGATGCAGGCCCTCGTCTACCTGAGAAAATAAGGATTCTGCGGCTCCGCTCGGCCGCCGGCCGTTGTGGCCGGCCCGCCGTTGAGCCGGAACGTGATCCGCTTGGACCGCGAGATCGTGACCCGCCCGCCGATCGGCACGACCATGAGGTTGCGCCGGATGTCGTGGCCGAAGTTCGAGACCGTCAGGATGGGCAGGGGATTGCCCTGCCGGCGGCGGTCGCGGATGACGTCGGCGAGGTAGGACCGGATGAAGCGGGCGGCCCGGCGCTGCGGTCTTTTTCCGGGCCGGGCCCATGCCCGGCGGAGTGACCGAGCCGATGACGATCCCCTTGATCCCGGCGAACACGTTGTGCCGCCGCAGGGCGGCGAGAAGGCGATGGACGTCCTCGACGTCGACCTGGATGTCCTCGAAGAACAGGATGTGGCGCTTCCAGCTGAACTTGGGCGGCGTGCCGCGGTTGAGGAAGTTGACGAACGTCGACAGGTTGCCCCCGATGGGGATCCCCGAGAGCTTGCGCGGCGGGGGAGGGGTGAGCCAGGCCGAGCCCTGGTAGTGGATCTCCTCGCCGTTGATCAGGGCGAGGAGGTTCCGGAAGTCGCCCTTGCCGACCTTGAGCGACGGGAAATAGATGACCGGGACGCGGCAGGCGTGGTAGATCTCGTTCAGCAGGAACGTGAAATCGGAGAAGCCGATGAACAGCGGGCGCCTGCTCCCGGATGACGCGGAAGTCCTTGGCGTCGATCTTGCGGATGAGGTCCTCGGCGCCCGTCCCCCCGGCGACCGAGATGATCAGGTCGAGCTCGCGGACGACCTCTTTGAAGACCTCGGCCCGGGCCTCGACCGGGGCCGTGACGTGGTCGATCTCGGTGTCGCTCGAGTAGAGGTGGGGGCTGAGATAGACGTCCCGGACGCCCAGGGCGTTCTTGAGGAGACGGGCCGTCCGCCTCAGGACGGGCTTCTCCTTGGCGGACAGGCAGGTCGAAGGGGCGATGAAGCCGATCTTTTCGTATGTCATGGGGCCACCGCCGGCTCGTGAAGCAGCCTAGCCTAACAGAAAGGGCGGGGCCTTTTCAACGCCGCCGGGAGCGCGCCGGGTCCCGCCGCGAGGCCCCCGGGTCAGAACGATTTGAGCTTCTGGCCGGGGCCGGACAGCTGGAGGGCCTTGAGGGCCTTCAGCTCGATCTGACGGATCCTCTCCCGGGTCAGCTTGAAGTGCTGGCCGACCTCTTCGAGCGTGTATTCCCGCCCGTCGCCGAGCCCGTAGCGCATCCTCAGGACGAGCGTTTCCCGCTCGGGCAGGGTGCGCAGGGCCGCTTCGATCTGCTCGCGCAGATTGATGTGGATGACGGTGTCGGGCGGGGAGGGGAAGGCCTTGTCCTCGAGCAGGTCGCCGAGGGAGCCCTCGCCGTTCTCACCGAGCGGGGTCTCGATCGAGACGGGATCCTGGGCGCTGTAGAGCATCTCCAGGACCTTGTTGACGGGCAGGTTCATCTTGCGCGCCAGCTCCTCGGGGTTGGGCAGGCTTGCCGCTCTCCTGGATCGAGGCCTGGGAGATCTTCTTGAGCCGGTGGATCGTCTCGGTCAGGTGGACCGGGATGCGGATCGTCCGGCCCTGGTCGGCGATGGCCCGGGTGATCGACTGGCGGATCCACCAGGTCGCGTAGGTCGAGAACTTGTGGCCGCGCCGGTAGTCGAACTTCTCCGCGGCGCGCATCAGGCCGATGTTGCCTTCCTGGATGAGGTCGAGGAGCTGCAAGCCCCGGCCCTGGTACTTCTTGGCGATGGACACGACCAGCCGCAGGTTGGCCGAGACGAGGTCGCTCTTGGCCCGCTCCCGGGTCCGGCGGCCGGACTGGATGGCCATGAGGATGGCCTTGTTGTCCTTGCGCGCCTGCTTGGAGGCCCGCTTGTTGATCTCCTTCAGCCGGAGCTGGACCGTCTGGACGATCCGGTCCTGGTACTCCGGCTTGAGCTCGAGCTCGCGGGCCAGGCGGACGATCCGGACGGACAGGCGGCCGCGGGCGAAACGGTTGCGGACGAGGGGCCGGACCTTCATGAGGCGGCCGCAGAGGCCGCGGAGCTTGTGGATCCTCTCGAGGACCTCGCGCTCTCCGGTCCTCGAGGCTCTCGTCCGAGAGAGGCGTCCTCGGCCATGTTGAAGTACTTGACGAAGGCCTCCGGGGTCTGCTTGAGCAGGGCCTCGAGGGCCACGATCTCGTCGAGCGTGAAGGGCGTTTTGACGAGCGCCTTGAGGATGGCCTTTTCGCCGCGCTCCATCCGGCGGGCCAGGCTGATCTCCTGGTCCCTCGAGAGGAGCAGGATGCTGCCCATCTCCCGGAGGTAGATCTTGACCAGGTCGGCGGTCTGCTCGATGTCCTCCGGGGAATTCAGGCCCTTGCCGTGCCCGTTGCCGTTGCCGTTCTTGGGTTCACTCGGCCGGGCCCCGAGGGAGGCCGGCTTCGGCGGCGGAGAAGACTTCGTCGTCGTCCGTGAAGAACCGGCCTCCGGGCGTGCCCGGGATGAGCTGAAGGAGCTCGTCGTTGTGCCGATATTTAAATTGAGAAGCCATGTTCGTCTCCCTTGACTATCATTATGATAGGAAAACTACATTAACGGGCTTTTCGTTCCCTAAACCCGGTCGTTTTCTCATATTCCCAGCCCTTGACTCCGCTTCTTAAACGGGATTGAGGGGAAGTCCGTTTCACCCTCTGGGGGCGGGGCGCTCGGAAATGAAACGCGGAGAATACCCCCCGCCGTCCCGCTTGTCAAGAAAAAACTTTACAAAAACGTCCTCTTTCCGGCCCCGGCCGGCCCGTCCGGGCGTTTCCCCCCTGGAAAAAGCCCTGATCCGTGCCTGTCGTCATATTCATCCTCCTGGCCGTACTTTTTCCAACTACAAGATTCGTGCCAGGAAGGGGCCTAGGGGAGAGAAAGAAAGAGGTCCGGCCCCCCTGGGCCGGGGTGTCTTATTATGAGGACACTGGGTCGCCTGTCTCTAGTAGCAGACGACGCCGTGCTTCTCGAAGTATTTCTGGTGGTATTCTTCCGCCTTGTAGAACGCCGAGGCGGGAACGAGCTCGGTGGCCAGGCGCTTCTTGAGCTTCCCCGAGCTTTTCAGCTCTTCCATGACCTTTCGGGCCTCTTCCCTCTGGGCTTCGCTGTGATAGAAGATGGCCGACCGGTACTGGGACCCCTGGTCCGGCCCCTGCCGGTTGACCTGGGTCGGGTCGTGGATCGAGAAGAAGTGGCGGACGAGATCGGCGTAGCTCAGCTGGGCGGGATCGAAGGTCAGCTGGACGGCCTCGGCGTGGCCTGTCCTGTCCGAGCAGACTTCTTCGTAGGTCGGGTCGACGGTCTTGCCGCCCGTGTAGCCGACCATCGTGGAGACGACGCCGGGGAGCTTGCCCATCTTGTATTCGACGCCCCAGAAGCATCCGGCCGCGAAGGTCGCGGTCTCGGTCTTGGCGGCGGCCTCTCCGGGGCCGGCCGGCTTGGCCGCCCCTTCGGGCTTGAAGTCGAGCGCCGCGGAGTTGACGCAATAATGAAGGAAGGTCGGCCCCGGCCCGTCGTCGAAGACGTGGCCGAGATGGGCGCCGCAGTTCGAGCACCGGGCCTCGATCCGCTTGGCGAGAAGGGAATAGTCGTCGCGGTATTCGATGTTCTTTTCGTCGACGGGCGTCGTGAAGCTGGGCCAGCCCGTGCCGTGCTCGTACTTCATCTCCGAGAAGAACAGCGGCGTGCCGCAGGCGGCGCAGACGTAGACGCCCTTTTCCCAGAAGTCGTTGTATTTGCCGGTGAACGGCTTCTCCGTGCCGCACTTCCGCATGACCTCGAACTGCTCGGGCGTGAGGGCCGCCTTCCATTCCTTTTCCGACTTCTTGATCTTATTGACCTTTGACGGCATGTCCTGTCCTTCCAGGGAGACGAGGGACGACCGGGGCGCTCCCGAGTCGATCAGGGCGTTCAGGCCTCTCCAGCCGGCGATACCCAGGAGGGTCGCCAGGGCGAGAATGGCGATCTTGACTCTAGCGGGCAATACGGCCTCCCGTTCGATTTAACTCTACTAAAATAGTATACATTAGATCGCCGAAAATTCAAGACCGGCCCCTGGAAGGGCCCTGACTCGCCGTCGGAAAATTTCCTAAATTGGACACTTTATGATTGACAAGCCGCCGGACGGGACCCTATAATGAAAACGCTGGCTGGAGAGGGATCCTCCTTAGCCCCGCTTCCTTTTCCTTTGAAACCTTGGCGCCTCACCAGCCAGCCTTCTCATTCTCCCCGACGGGCTGGCCGCAGGCGCCTTTTTTCCCGAACCGGCCGGATGCCGGCCGCCCCCTATTTCTTGTCGGCCGGTTTCTTCTCGACTTTCTCCGCCGGCTTGAGGTCCTTGGCCCGCTCCTTGAGATGGTCCTTGAGCTTGAGGTAGGGGATCCCCTCCGTGTACCAGGCCGGGGCCGGCTTGCCCATGAGGTAGTGGTCGAAGAACTCCTTCATCCGCACCGTGTAGTCCTTCTGGTTGGCCGGCTTCTGGAGCCCGTGGTTCTCGCCGACGTACTGGAGCATGATGACGGGCTTCTTCAGCCGCCGCAGCGTGTTGTAGTACTCGATGCCCTGGTTCCAATCGACCGCGCCGTCCTTGTCGTTGTGGAGGATGATGAGCGGCGTCTTGACCTGCGCGGCGTAATAGACGGGCGAGTTCCGCTGGTAGGCTTCGAGGTTGTCCCAATAGCCGCCCTTGAACCGGCCCTGGCTCGATCTCGAAGATGGGCTGGTTGGCCGAGCCGGAGTTGAAGTAGATGGAGCTGTACATGCTGATCATGTTGGTCAGCGGCGCCCCGGCCACGGCCGCGGCGAAGTTCGGCCTGGGTGACGAGGAAGGCCGTCTGGTAGCCGCCCCAGGAGTGGCCCTGGAGGCCGACCTTGGCGCGGTCGACGACGCCGGCGGCCACGGCCGCGTCGATCGCCGGCAGGACGCACCAGACCGCCGACATGCCCGGGTCGTTGATCTTGTAGGTGATGTCGGGGATGAGGACGGCGTAGCCGTTGCTCGTGTAGACCGACTTGTTGAAGCCGTTGGCCGAGGGCTGGGCGTAGCGGTTGAGCTGCTGCGACATCTTCTCGTAGATAGTAGACGATCGTCGGGTAGCGCTTGCCCTTTTCGTAGTTGGCCGGGAGGAACAGGGCGCGCCTGGAGCTTGTCGCCCTTGGCGCTCTTGTAGTCGAGGAGCATCGAGCCGCTCGACCAGAGGAAGTCCTTCTGCTGCGGGTTGGCCTCGGTCAGCCGCCGGCCGTTCCGGAGCATCGGCGTCGGCGACGTAGTAATCCGGGATAGTCCTTGTAGGTGTCCCGCGTGTAGACGTAGACCTCGGCCTTCTTGGCCTTGGCCAGGCTCGCCGAACCCCGCGTCGTCCCAGAGGAGCATCTCCGGGGCCGGCTTGCCCTTTTCGACGCGGGCGATCCCGGCCTTCTTGGTCCATTCGCCGTAGACGCTGAAGTACTGCGGCTGGCCGAGATCGATCGCCTTCTCCTCGGGATCGAGCCGCAGGCGGCGGTAGCGGAGCTTGTCCTTGGCCCCGTTCACGGTCAGGTTGACGGCCTTGCCCGCGCCGCTGACGGGGACGCTCCAGATGTCCCAGCCGTCCGAGAGGAGGACGTTCAGCCCGTCCTTCGTCGAGCCGACCGGATAGTCCGGCGGCTTGACGACGTTGTGGTCGTCGTCCTCGTCGACGAACGAAGCGGGGACGTCCTTGGTGATGGTGACGGACTTGCCCGTGGTCATGTCGTACGTGTAGAAGTGGCCGTCGTCGTAATAGAGGAAGTGGGACCCGTCGTAGAGGGCCCCGAAAAAGTACTCGTTCTTTTTGAGGGCCGGCGTCCGCTTGCCCGTCTTCATGTCGATGACCGAGATGTCCTGATAGCCGACGGCCGATGAGGTTCGTGTCGAGCTCGTAGGCCCGGTTGTCCTGGCCCGACGGCGAACCGTCTGCTTGGGGGCCACGCTCGACGTAGCGGAGATCGTCGTCGGCCAGGCGGATGAACGTCTTCTCGGCGATCCGGTATTCGGCGAGATAGCTGTAGGTCTTGTCCCGCTGCTCCTGGACCTGTTGCTGCGACTGGAGCCTGCGGTCCTGGCCGTGCCAGATGACGAGGTCCGGGATGTCCTCGTCGGCGATCTCCTCGTCCTTCTTGGGGGCCGCGGGGGCCGCCTCGGTCCCCGCCTTGGCCTCGCCTGCCTCCGGCTTGTCGGCGTCCTTTTTCTTCTTGGCCTCGTGGATGCCGAAGAGGACGGCGTCGAAGCTCTCGGTCCACTCGGGGGCCCTGTCGGGGCTCACGGTCATGCCCTCCGGGAAGGACTTGTCGGCGGCGGGATCGTAGACGATCTTCCGCGGGCCCTTGGCGTCCTTGAAGCCGGCGAAGGCCGAGGACGCTCCAGAGCTTGTCCTCGTAGGCCTTGTCTTCCTTGCCCTTGAGGACGGCCAGGGCTTCGCCCTTTTCCGTCCAGGCCAGGGACTTGTAGGACGCCTTGTCGTTGTCGAGCGACGAGACCGCGCCCGTGGCCATGTCCCGGAGCTGGAGGCCGTTGCCGGCCAGGCCCTGGGCGTCGATGAGCAGGGCCAGGCGCGCGCCGCCCTTGTCGAAGGCGAACTCGGCGACGTTGCCGATGTTGATCTCCTTTTCCGAGGCCAGCTCGCGGACGAGGAGATCGGACCCGGTCCACTTGTCCTTCTCCTTCTCCTGGCTTTCGGGGGCGTAGCGATGGAGGGCGATGAAGCCCGGGTTGTCGCCCGAGAAGGCCAGGCCGCGGACCTTTTCGAACTCGGTCTTGTCGCCCGTGGCCAGGTCGACGAGGACGGCCGTGGTCGTGACCCTCTTCTTGTCCTTCCGCAGGGACTTCATCTCCTTGGAGCCGGGATAGGACAGGAACGCGGCCCACTTCGAGTCGGCCGAGAAGCCCGGTCCGGGCCCCGGCCCCGAAGCGCGGCGCCTCGCCGATCGGGAAGCGATATTCCTTGGTCCCGGCGACCTGGCGCAGGACGATCTCGCTTTCGCCCTCGAGGGGGCTCAGCTTGTACATGAACCAGCTCCCGTCGGGGGAGAGCTCGGCCGAGCCGATCGATCTTCCAGGCCAGGATGTCCTGAAGCGCCAGAGCGCGCGGCGCGGCCGGCGCGGCGCGGCGCCGCGGGCTTGTCCTGGGCGGCGGCGAAAGCGCCGGCGGCGAGGACGGCCAAGAGGAGGAGGAGAGCGGAGAGGGCACGGGATCTTGTCATGGGGTTGTTCCTTGTCGTTCCTTTCTTCTTTTTTCCTGATACATCAAGAAGTCGGCGTGGGCCAGGAAATCGTCGAGCTGCTGGTATTTCTGCGGGTCGACGCGGACGAGGCCCATGCTGAGGGACAGCCGGAGGCGGGGGTACTTCTTGATGCCGAAGGCCTGGACGCTCTCTTCGATCCTGGCCAGGAGGCTGCGCTCGCCCAGGCCCTTGGAGCGCATGGCCAGGACGGCGAATTCGTCCCCGCCGATGCGGCCCATGACGTCGGATTCCCGGAGCGTCGTCCTGAGGATCGCGGCGACCCCCTGCAGGAGCAGGTCCCCGACGGCGTGGCCGTAGGTATCGTTGACCTCTTTGAGGTTGTCGATGTCGAGAAAGACGAGGTAGTTGTCCTCTTTGAGGCGCTTGGCGATCTTCATCTGCTGCAGGCCGAAGGAGAAGAAGCCGCGGCGGTTGTTGAGCCCGGTCAGGTGGTCGGACAGGGACTGGCTCTCGAGCTTCTCGTTGGCCAGCTGGACCCTGCGCAGGGCCTGCTGGTAGCGCCGCTCGATGGTCTTCATCTCGGTGACGTCGACAAGGATGCCGTCGAGATGGACGGATCGACCGGCCCGGTCCCTTGGTGCTGCGGCAGAAGTCGCGGGCCCAGAACTTCCGGCCGTCCGCCCGGCGGAGCTCGAACTCCTGGAAGGCCGTCGATTTCGATGACAGCTTGGCCAGGTGCCCGGCCCTGTCCTCGGGGTGGACATAGAATTCCCGGACATTGTGGGAGACGAGGTCCCGCGGCTTCTTGAACCCGAGCATCCTGGCCAGGGCGGTGTTGGCTTCGATGATGCGCCCTTCGGTCGTCGTCCGGTAGACGCCGACGGGGATCTGCTCGACGAGGGCCTTGTAGCGGTCCGCGCTGTCGCGGCGGGCGGAGGGGGCCTTTCGCGCCTCGGGGGCCTTGCCGGCCTTGGGCGGCCGGGACGGAGCGGGAGCTTTCATTTGCGCCCAGTTTTAACAAAGACGCCCCGCCTTGTCAAAGGCGACTCGGAGCAGCCTCGCCCTCCTGGTTGGATCGATAGGTAGCTGGATCAGGGAGGGTGACACGTCGAGAGAAAGGTGTAGGAATAGAGGAGGGCGGGCGCGCCCCTAAACACCCCCGAGAGGGCCGGCGTATTCTCCGATGGAAGAAGGGACGAAGCTTCCCGTGGACGAACAAGGGATCATCGAAGGCTGTCTGCGGGGGAGCTCTGCGTCCAACCGGGCGATGGTCGAGGCCTACGGAAACCTGGTTCTTTCCGTCGCGCTCAACGTCGTCGGCAACCGGCAGGATGCCGAGGACATCTGCCAGGAGACCTTCCTCCAGGTCTTCCGCCGCCTCGACCGCTACGACCGGGAGAGGAGCTTCAAGACCTGGCTCCTGACCATCGCCTACAGGAGATCGCTCGACATGCTCAGAAAGAAGAGGCGCTTCACGGAATTCTCGGTCAAGGCCCGGTTCGATCCGGCCGTGGCCGGGCAGGGCGGGGATCCCCGTTCCGCCGACCCGGAGCCTCTGCCCTCGAAGCTGCTCGAGGCCCTCACGCCGCGCGAGCGGACGGCCCTCTGCCTGTGGGCCTACGAGGGCTATACGGCCAAGGACATCTCCGACGTCCTGGCCTGTTCGGCGTCGACCGCCCGGGTCTATCTTTTCAACGCCCGGCGCAAGATCAAGGCGCTTTTGGAGAATGACCATGGACTTCTGCAAAACGGTTGAGATCGCCTATGCCGCTTTGCCGCTGCGGCCGTTCCGCGACTGGCTCATCCGGGCCCACATGGAGAGGTGTCCGCGCTGCCAGGCCGGGCTCCTGAGCCGCGAGGAGGCCAAGAGCCTCCTGGTCGGTCCCGATCAGGCGGGCGGCACCGGCGCCCTTTGGGGGCGGATCGCGGGCCAGGCCGGCCGGGTCGCGGCCGCTCCCGACCGCGAGCCGGCGCGGCTGGCGCCCGTCTGGCGCTGGGCCGCCGCCGTGTCCATGGCCGCCGTCATCGCCCTGACCGGGTTCTGGCTCCTTCGCGAGGTCGAGCGGCCGGGCCTCGAGGCCAACGCCGTCCGGCCCGTCGACCGGTTCCGGATCGACTACGTCAACGTGGGCGGCGCGCCCGCGCAGACGTTCGTTTACAGGCCCCAGGGGACGGACACCGTCTTCGTCTGGGCTTCGAGGACTCCCCAAAAGGAGGGGTGAGATGAAAAAGACCCTCAGACCGTATCTGGCGCTGGCTCTGGCGGGACTGGCCATGGCCGCTTTGGCCTCGGCCTCGGCCGGCGATGATGCCGTTCAGGCGACAAGGACCGCGGCTTCCGCTTTCGAGCTGAAGATGAGGATCCTCGAAGGGAGCCGCGAGAAACCCAACGCCCTCGTCCGGCCCGTCACCTCGTCGTACCTTGAGTTCCTGACGTTCGCGAATTTCGAGGCCGAGGAGGACGTCGCCGTCGAGCAGCAGATCAAGAAGGTCTACAGCCTCAAGGACGTCGGCCTCCTGACCGAAGCCCGCCTGGTCTGGGAAAAAGGGAAGGCCGAAAAGGCCTTCCACTCGTTCCGCATCAACGGCCAGGAATACATGGTCATGGTCACCCCGGGCCGCTTGCCCGAGCGCAACCACTTCCATATCGAGGTCACCGAGCAGGGCGCCTCCAAGAAGACCAATCTGCTGGATACGGAATTCTCCCTGCCCGAGAAGAGCGCGGCCATATTCGGCTTCGAGACCACGCAATTCAAGCCCTACTTCATCACCCTGAGAGTGGCCCGCTGGCTCGGCGAGCCGGCCGCCGCCGGCGGGGGGACGACGGCGGCTGTCGGCGGCGTCGTTGGCGGCGTCCTGAAGCCCGGAGCCTCGAAGGTCATGCCGCCCAAGCTCGTCAAGGAAGTCCCGCCGGTCTATCCGAAAGCCGCGAGCGAGGCGCGCGTCGAGGGCGTCGTCATCATGGAAGCGACGACCGACACCTACGGCCGGGTCGCCGACGTCAAGGTCCTTCGAAGCATCCCGCTCCTCGACCAGGCCGCGATCGACGCCGTCAAGCAGTGGGTCTACGAGCCCATGGTCATCGACGGGAAGCCGAGACCGATGGTCTTTACCGTGACCGTCCAGTTCAACCTTGACGGGGATAAGAAACAGGCCGGGGCCGGGGTCGTTGGCGGTGTCGTCGGCGGCGTCAAGGGCGGCGTTGCCACGGGTGTCGGAGGAGGGGTCGCCGGGGGCGTCGAGGGTGGCGTGGAAGGCGGCGTCAAAGGCGGAGTCCAGGGAGGCGTCGTCGGCGGCGTCTTGGGCGGCGTGGGGAAAGCCCAGGATATCAAGAAGTTCGAGGGAGACGCCGTCCTGGCCGTCGGCGACGTCAAGCCGCCGAAGAAGGTCAAGGACGTATCTCCCGTCTATCCCGAGGAGGCCCGCAAGTCCGGGATCGAGGGGATCGTCATCCTCGAGGCCAAGACCGACGAAAAAGGGAACGTCGTCGATGCCCGGGTCCTCCGTTCCGTCCCCGCTCTCGACCAGGCGGCCATCGACGCCGTCAAGCAGTGGAAGTTCGAGCCTCTCCTCATCGACGGCAAGCCTCGCCAGGTGATCTTCACCGTGACCGTCCGCTTCGCGCTGAAGGAGAAGGAGGCGGACAGGGCGAAAGCGCTCAAGAAGTTCGCCGAGGGAGCCGTGGCGGCGGAAGGCGACATCAAGCCGCCCAAGCAGGTCAAGGAACTCATGCCCGTCTATCCCGAGGCCGCCACGGAGCGCGGGAGTCCAGGGCGTGGTCATCCTGAGCGTCAGGACCGACGAGAAAGGGCGAGGTCGTCGACGTCATGGTCCTGCGGTCCATCCCGCTTCTCGATCAGGCGGCCATCGACGCCGTCATGCAGTGGGCTTACGAGCCGCTCGTCGTCGACGGCAAGGCGGTGCCGGCCGTCTTCACCGTGACGGTCCGCTTCAAGCTCGAGTAGGGCCGGCGCCGGCCGGACGCTTTGACCCGTTCAGAACGTCCGGAAGATATTGAAGCCGATCCGGAGATCGAGATCGCCGAGGCGGAGATCGCCGCCCGGCAGATACTGCGCCGGCGTCAGCCCGAGGGCGTTGTTGACAAAGACCTGGAAGACGTGGCCGCCGATCCTCTTCTCGATGCCGAGGCCCCAACCGCTTTCGATCTCCTTGTAGCCCGCGAGGGCCGGGACCCATTCGGCGATGATCGAGAACTCGTTGAAGATCATATAGCGCGCCCCGACGCCGAGCGAGAAGGTGCTCTCGGGGTTGTCCGCGAAGTGGTTCGCGTTGGTCACGAACGCCGGCACGACCAGGACCGAGAGCCTCCGGGTGAACTGGCGGGACAGGCTGACCGCGGCGTAGAGCTTGGCCTCGTCGGGGCTGCCGTCCGTGACCAGGCTGGCCCCGCCGTGGAGGGTCGCCGAGAAGGGGAGGCCCGCGGTCTTGCCCTGCTCGGCCACGAGCCAGTCGGCCGAAAGCTCGAACTCCTTGTACGTGCGGGTCCGGCCGATCGTGACGGCCAGGTTGTCCGTGATCCCGTAGCCCAGGCTGAGAAGGATGTTGGCGTAGCTGTCCATCCCGAACAGGTTGTCGAAGCCCGTGTCGACCGGGTCGGCGAAGCGATGGGCGACACG
The DNA here is from genome assembly GCA_963843505.1 of Candidatus Aminicenantota bacterium. GTDB lineage: Bacteria > Acidobacteriota > Aminicenantia > Aminicenantales > Saccharicenantaceae > RBG-16-66-30. The sequence continues at coordinate 180,706 of CAWJKR010000010.1, forward strand.
GAACAGGACGTCGCCTTTGGACGGCGTCGTGGTCGTCGGCAGGTTGATCAGACGGGTGCCGAAAAAGGCCGGCGTGTCGAAGGACGGCTTCGCGCCCGCCTGGACCGGTGCCGCCGGTTCCGGCCGGTCCGAGGCCCCGTCCGGGGCGCCGTTGGCCGAGCCGAGAGCCGGGAACTCCTTCAGCCCCAGGACCCAGTTTTCGATGAGCTTGAGCTCGTCGGGGTCGAGGGCTTTGGGGGGAGGCATCGGCCTTCCCTTGATGCCGTCCTCCCTCCGGATCTTCTTGAGGATGTAGCTCGATTCGGGCGAGGCCGTGTCGATGATCTTCAGCTCCGGCATCTCGGCGCTCGGCCGGTCGATCGCTTCGGCGATGCGGCCCGGCTCCCAGCTCAGCCCCTGCGGCGGCATCTTTCCCTTGTGGCACACGGCGCACCTCTTCTGGAAGAGGGAGGCGACATCGCCGGGGACCTTGTCGCCCGCCCAAGCGCCGACGACCGAGACGATGAGAAGGCAAAGAATAACGGAAACGGCTCTTTTCATCACAGTCTCCTTTGCCGGCCCGACCGGATCGCGCCCCGGCCGGGACCTTTCCTCCATTATATAGGGGGGTTATCGAATATCAAATCGACCCCCGCCGGACGAGGGCCTCGGACCGGCCGCCGCGCCGTTCCTCTCTATTCCAGCCGGGAATAGTCGAGCTCGGAGCCGGCCAGGCTGTGAGGGATGAGGAAGACGAGCGAGCGTGACGAGCGAGGCCGCGATGACGAAAGGCCTGGCGGCCTTGCCCTTCCGGCCGGCGATGAAGGCGACCACCCAGAACAAGAACGCGATGAGCGTCTTGTTGTCCGTGAGATCGAAGCCGAAGGGGAAGCCGGTCCAGGCGACGCCGAAGGCGAACTTCTGGACCAGGGGGCCGAGAATGAAGCCGCCCGCGAAAAGCAGGCGCGACCGTCCAGAGGACGAGCCGTCGCGGATCCCTTTTCTTGTCGAGGGCCGCCAGGCCGGCCGCCGTCGAAAGGAGCATGCCCGCGAACATGACCAGGATATGGGGGATGATGATCCAGGCCGGGACGGGGTCCTTGAACCGCATGACGACCGGCTTTTCGAGGACGGCCTCCGGGGAGCCCGGCGCCGGACGCAGGTGGAGCCGGTAGACGAGCTTTCCGGCGGCGGGCTGACGGGGCAGGAGCCCGACGAGACGGTCGCCGTCCCGGGCGAGAGGGACCGTGGCCCAGTCGTCCGCGGTCTTGAACCGCTTCCACTCGAGCCAGCCCTCGGCCGGGGCGGGCGCCGGGACGGCGACTTCGGCGTCCGCGACCGTATCGGCGCTTCGCGGCAGCTTGAAGCTCTCCGCCGTCCCGCCGAAGCCGGCTTGGACGCGGAGCGGATAGGTCGGCCCGGTCATCCTTTGATAGACGGCCGAACCGAGGGTGATGAGGACGGCCAGGAACCAGAAGAGCCCTTTTCTCATGGCGGCGCTACTCCTTGACCTCGATCGAGCCGAGAACGGCCGATCCCTTGATATAGAGTGTCCCCGTTTTCTGCGCGTCGGGGGCCGCGGCCTTGCGGCTCTCGATCGAGCCGAGAATGGGCGTCCCCTCGAGGACGACCTGCCATTCGCGCGGGACGGTCGACCTCGATGCTGCCGAAGACGACGGACAGGACAAGCGTCGCCTGGCCGCCGGCGAGCCTGGCGCTCCTGAGATCGATCTCCGCCGAGCCGAAGACGACGTCGGCATTGCCGCCCCGGAAGCTCTGGGACTCGACCTTGCGGGCCGTGCCGGAGAAGACCTGGTTGATGGACAGGTCGTCGCCGGTCAGCTCAGGGATTTTTTTTTTGTCCGGATGGAAGGCCGGGCGCAGGAGGATCCACAGGCCCACGGCGATGATGGCCACGGGCCAGAGGTAGCGCCAGACGGCCTGGTCGAAGATGCGCAGCCGGAGGAGAAGGAAGAAGGTCCCGAAAAGGATGAAGAAGATCCCCGAGCCGACGTTCTTGAGATTGTTGCTGAGCAGGATGGAGATGCCGATGAGGATGAAGATGACCGGCCAGTAGCGCCCGATGAGGTCGCCGAAGTCCAGGCGGCCCATCCGGTCGAGCAGGAGGACGACGCCAAGTACGGTGAGAAGAAGGCCCCAGAAGATGCGGCCCCGGCTCTTACGTTCATCGTTCATTGTTCCCTCCTGTCGCGTCTAAGATATCATAGGGGGCCGGTCCTGTAAAAATCCCGTTTCAGAGCCGCCGGATGTTCATGCCGCCGCTGACCTCGATCACCGCGCCGGTCGAATAGCCGAGATCGCCCCTGGCCAGGGCGGCCACGGCCCGGCCGACGTCCTCCGGCAGGCCCCACCGGCCTTGCGGGACGAGCCCGCCGGCGATGAGGCGGTCGTATTTCTTTTTGACCCCGGCGGTCATGTCGGTGGCGATGAGGCCGGGCCGGACCTCGAAGACGCCGATGCCCTTGGCGGACAGGGCGTCGGCGAAGAGCGTCGCGGTCATGCTCAGGGCCGCCTTCGAAACGCAGTATTCGGGCCGCGAGACGGACGACACGGAAGCCGATATGGAGGTGATGAAGACGATGGCCGGCTTGAGGCCGTCCGGCCGGGGCTTCTGGCCGGCCATCCTCTTCGCCGCGTTCTGGGTCAGAAAGAACGGGCCGCGGGCGTTGGTCGACATGAGCCGGTCGTAGCTCCGGGCCGAAGTCTCGAGGATGTCGAGGCGCGCGAGCGGGGCCACGCCGGCGTTGTTGACCAGGACGTCGATCCGGCCGCAGACCCCGACGGCCGCGTCGAGCATCCGGTCGTGGTCCTCGATCCGGGCGATGTCGCCCGCGACGGGCAGGAACCGGCCGCCGAGCTCCCGGACCCTGTCTTTGACCTCGAAGAGCCCTTTGGCCGTGTTCTCCGGCTCGAAGACGATGTCGATGCCGACGACATCGAAGCCGTCCCCGGCCAGGGCCAGGGCGATCCCCCGGCCGATGCCCCGGCCGGCGCCGGTGACCACCGCGACGGGAGCGGACCTGCGTGGTTTCTTGGCCAAGCTCATTCCTCCTCGACGACGATCCTGTCCTCGCGGAAATCTTTCCAAACGGTCTCGAACCAGCCCTCGGCCTCGGCACGGGGCGCGACCGGGACCCAGCTCTTCCGGACGCGGCCTTTGCCGTCCAGCCGGACCTCCAGGATGTTCGCGGCGGCGAGGTCCTCCGGAGCGGACAACGAGAAAGCCCAACGGCTGCCGAGGAGCGGGTGCGGCGCCTTCCCGGACGCGTCGGGGACGAGATACGAGCCCCGGCTCTTCCCGCCGCGCTCGAGGTATTCGCCGATCGCCTCGAGATAGACGGCATGGGTCAAGGCGAGGTCGAGGGCCTTGAAACCGAGCGGCAGGTCGCGGGGCGAAGCGACGCAAAGGCTCGCGCCGCGCCTCGAGCCACAGCGCCCGGGCCCGGCCCTTTTCGACGCGGACCGTGGCCGGGTCCCTGACGATCGCGCCGCAGGCGGACATCCTCCGCCGCACCTCGGCGATGCAGTCCTCCGGCGCCAGGCCGCCGCTTCTCCTGCGGCCGAGCATGGAGGAGGCCAGGTCCCGCTTCTCGCGAACGATGTCCCTCGACGCGCGGACGAACTCGGCCTCGGCGAGCGGGCGTCCGGCGCGCCGGCGGGCGATGAAGAGCGCCGCCCGGGCGCTCCCGACCTGCCCGGCGTTGAGCGCCGAGCCGCCGGGCCGCGTGACGCCATGGGTGCCGCAGAGCTCGCCGACGGGGAAGAGGCCGCGCACGTTCGATTCCCACCAGATCGAGCCGCGGAAGCCGCCGTTGTTGTGCTGGGCGCAGACGGCGATCTCGAGCGGCTCGCGGGCGAGGTCGATGCCGTGGGACTTGTAGAGCTCGACGGCGGGCGCGTTCATTCTCCTGAGCCGGGCGATGGGCGTCGCCATCAGGGCGCCCGACCGTTCGAGATAGCCGTAGGCCTCGGGCCCGAGCTGCGACGGCTCGAACGGCGCGAGGCGGCCGTCGCCGCGCGGGGTCGCCGCGAAAATCGAGGAAGACGCGGCGGCCCTTGACCACGGTCTCCTCGTAGACGAGGAGGTCGATGAGCGACGAGCCGCCGTCCGCGGTCTTGCGCGGATCGAACGGCCACTGGTAGCCCTTGAGGAAAACGGCCGTGGCCAGCGCGCCCATGTCGGGGAAGTAGCCGTTGAGGAACTCCCGCTCGTCGCCGCCGCGCGGCGTCGGTCGAGATGTAGCGCGGCACGACCTGCTGATAGGTGCCGGAGACGTTCCAGCGGAACTTCGATCGAAGCCAGGCCGAACTGGGATTCGGTCAGGTTGTGGGCGACGGCCCCGGCTTCGAAGAGGATCCCGTGCGAGCCCGTCTGGCTTTCGGGATAGACCGAGTGCGCGTACATCCCGCCGGGCCCGCCCGTCGCCGCGATCACGTTCACGGCGTTGAAGAGGACGAAGCCGCGGTCCGGTCCCGCCGAGCTTCCTCGTATCGAGGGCCAGGGCCCCGATCGTCCGCTTGGCCGCGCCCCGTGCCGGCCGTGAGCAGGGCGACGGCCTCGTGGCGGTCGAAGACGCGGATCCGCCGGCGCCGGACCTCCGCGGCCAGGGCCTCGAACATGAGCTTCGAGGTCAGCGGTCCGGCCGAGGTCGCCCGCTGGCGCGGATCGTGGTCGGTCTTGTAGCCGACGTAGGCGCCGTAGCGGTCGTGGGGGAAGGGGACGCCCAGGCCGACGAGATGGAAGAAGGCCTCGAGCGAGCCCTGCGCCTCGACCAGGGCGATGTCGCCGTGCATGGAGCCGCCGGCGGCCAGGTCGCGGGCCATGTCGAAGGCGGAGTCGGGGAGGTCGCCGGCGAGCGAGAGCTTGTAGTAGGTCTGCTTGTCGGAGCCGGAGTTGGCCGACGTGCCCGCCCCGAAGCGGTCGGTGATGACGGCGATGTCGGTCTGGCCGTATTCGTGGAGGCGGACGGCGGCGTTGAGCCCGGCCGCGCCGCTGCCGATGATGAGCGTGTTCAGCGAGACGATGGTGTTCTTCATGCCCGGCGGCCCTTCAGGCCCGCCGTCAAAATATAACAACCGCCGGCGGGGCGTCAATCGGACGGCGTCAAGCCCAGCGGGCGGCGGCGAGCCGGCTCACCTTCCGGGCCAGGGCCATGATGGTGAGGCTGGGGGGATTCCCCAGCGAAGCGGGAAAGAGCGTGGCGTCGGCGACGTAGACGTTCGCCGGAAGCCGGGGGTCCTGAAGAGCGGCCGCGGTGGCGGCGGTCAGAGGGAGCATGCCCCCCGGGTGGCCGGCATTGAGGATCCCTTGGAAGGTTCGTTCCTTCGGGATCCCCAGGCGGGCCAGGACGTCCTCGGCCAGGCGGACGGCGCCGGCCAGCCGGTCCCTGTCCGCGGCGCTGAGGCGCTTGCGGATCTTCCCGCCGCGGACGTCGCCCGAGCCGGTGTCGGCGAACTTGATCATCAGGCTGACCGTGTCGCCCGGCCCGGGCTTCCAGCGACGATCGAAGAAATAACTCAGGAAATCGAAATACGGAGAGAGGATGAAGCCGTCGAGAGCGGCGGCGAAAGGCATCGGAACTTCCCGGTTCTGAAGAGCGCCGGGCCAAGAGGCGGCGACGCACAGAACGGGGTCGACGAAGAGACGCGGCTCGCAGGCGATGCCCGACCGCCCGAGGATCGCCGGAGTGCCGAACCCGCCGGCGGCCAGAAAGACGAGGTCCGCCGGGACGAACCGGCGCCGGAGGCCGCGGCGGACGACGATGCCCGTGGCGCGGTCCGGCCCATGAATGAGCCGCTCGACCTTGGCGCCCGTAACGACCTCGGCGCCGCGCGCCCGGGCCGCGTCCAGGAACCGGCGCGAGTCCCATTTCGCTCCCGACGGGCAGCCCAGGATGCAGCGGCCGCAGCTCACGCACTTCGCGGCGTCGGCCATCTTGGGCATGGCCTGGGGCGCAAGGCCCATCTCATCGAACGTCCGGAAGAGGCGCCGGGTCGATTCGCGCCAGCGGGCCTGATGACCGTCCGATATGGGGATCTCACGGCCGAGCTCGGCGAACTCCGTGTCGAGATCCACGCCGATCGTTCGGAGGTCGCGGTCCATGCGCAGCGCGTTCCCCGCCGTCATGGGCGTCGTTCCTCCCGTCCCTCGTCCCCAGACAAGGACCAGACCCTCTTTCGTCCGGGCCGTCCTCATGGGTGGAAAAGCGAGCCCGATGAGGCGCGGGTCGGGGAGAAGCCCAGCCCGCTTGAGCTTCTCGAAGAAGCCCAGGCCCGGTCCGAGAGGACGGAATTCCCGCCCGGCCTCGAAGACCGTGACCTCGAACGCGCCCTGGAGCGCGAGGGCGGCTGTCGCTCCCGCCGCCCCGCTGCCGACGACGACGGCGCGCTTCATTGCCGGTCCCCGTCGAAAAAGAAACGGGCCCGGCATTCGGCCTCGCCCGCGGTCATCCTCTTCGAGAATTCCAGCCGTCCCTCGCCGCAGATGCCGGACATGAGCCCCTCGTCGAGGGCCGCTATCAGCCGGCACGTCTCGGGCGTATAGGATCGGCTGAAAGAGCAGCGGCTGACGGTGATGGACCCGTCGGGCGCGGCCACCAGGTCGATGCCGATGGCCCGGTAGGCGAGACGGACGAGCCGGAGGGCCTGGCCGCGGTCGCGGATCCCGAACCCGGCGGCCAGGGACCTGCCGAATACGAGCGCTTCCCGGCGCAGCCGGGCGGCGAGAAGCGCGAGATCGGCCCCGTTTCCGGCGGCCCGGTCGGCCGAATCGCGGGTGAACCGGGCGTAGGCCTCGAGGTCCCGCCGGACCGACCGGCCCGTCATCGCCGGCGGGGCCGTTCCGAACACTCTCGCCGTGAGGGCCGCCAATTCGCGGATCTTTTCCAAGCGGAGACGGGCCGGGATGTGGACCTCGGCGAGGCGGAGCCGGATGTTCACGGCGCTGCGTCCCGGTCCTTCTTCAGCGGCCGGCTCAGCCAAAGGACGAAGAGGCCGATGAACCCGTCGACGACCCCGTTCGCGAGGACGACGAAGGTCCCGGCCCGCAGGACGAAAAAGCCGAGCGAGAGGAGCGAGCTCGTGATCTTCGCCAAGGCCAGAAGCCGCGGGTAGACGAGGTCCGCCGGCCGCCGCGCCATGCCCCAGGCCAGGGCCGTGACCACGACCATGTACGAGACGGCCAGGAGAACATAGAGACCGGGTCCTTCCGCCGGCGCCGCGGGAAAGCCCCACGGAGCGGACATCCGGTTGAAGAAGGACACGACGCCGGAAGGGATGACCAGGAACACCAGCCCCACGGCCGCGAACGCTCCGGCCAGGACGAGGCCGCTTGTTCGGATGAGCCTATTGCGCATGGCCGAGCCTCCGTTCGCGCCGGCCGGCGGGGTTTTTCGTGCCGGCGGAAGTACCGGCCCGGGGGGCCGAACCGCGCCTCGGCGACGACCTCCCCGCTCGATGTCGGGTCGAGAGGCAGGCCTCGCGACGCGCGCCTCTCCACCAGCGGATAGTGTCCGCGGATAAAGCACGACTCCGTCGGGCGGAACGCTCGCCGCATGTCCGCCAGGATCTCGCCGAGGGGCCTCTCGCGCACGTTGCCGAAGGTCATGGGCGTGAACACGCACGGGCTGACCTCGCCGAAGGCATCGACATAGACCATCTTGCATCCGGCCGTGCAGCCGAAGGTCTCGCGTCCTTCGAAATGCCCCAGATAATTGACCGTCATGCCGGGCCGGCGGTTGACCCGGTCCTGGAGGCGGGCGAGAGCGAGCCGGTCGTCCTCGGTGATGAGGCGGTCCTCGTTCCAGAACGGCGCCGACGCCGGTTTGATCTCGCTGAGCCAGGCTTCGTGGACGCCCAAGCCGGCGAGGAACTCCAGGAACCGCCCGGTCTCGCCGTTCCGGATCATGTCCCGCGAAAGGACGGCCGATACGCCGACGTCGAGGCCTGGGGTGGCCAGAAAGACGTCGATGGCCCGCAGCGCCTCCCGGAAGGCCCCCCGATAACCGCGGCCGGCGTCGTGGACCTCTTCTTCGGAGCTGTCGAGGCTGACGGATACGGAGAACAGGCCGGCCTGGCGAAGCTCCCGGGCCCTATCGGCCGTGATGCCGGTTCCCGTCGTGAACAGCTTGACGGCGCAGCCTTCGGCGCCGGCCTCGACGATCCGGACGAGGTCCTTCTGGAGGAGCGGCTCGCCCCCTGTCAGGCCGAGCCAGAAAACCCCCGACTCCCGGAGGCGGCGGATCACGTCGAGGATGGCCGCCGTGTCAAGGGGCTTACCGGCCCGGTCGCGGTTATAGCAGAAGGCGCAGCTCTGCGGACAGGCGTTGGTCACGGCCACCTGGGCGTGCGAAGGCCCCTCGACCCGTCCACGCAGGTGGTCGCGGACGAACCGGCCGTAGGCCGCGCTGTTGAGCGGCGGGAGATGGGAATGGACGATGATGTTCCCGCCGACGTTGCGGACCCTGAACTTCCGCATGTAGCGGAGGAAGAACACGGCGGCGCCCGGACTCATCCGCAGGGCCCCGGGCTGGCCGAGGACGGCCTTGAAAACTTCCCGGCGGAGAGCGGGCCGGCCCGTCTTCATCGGCCCCGCAGTCCTTTCACCGCCCTCGCGGCCAGGACCGCGAAGGTCGCCAGGAAGACCAGGCCGAACACGATCCAGGCGTCCGCGGCGAGGAAGAGCGTCGCGTAAACGTAGATCAAGAGAAAGCCGAAATAGATCCACCAGCGCTTCTTGAAGACGAGGAAGCCGATGACGGCGAGGGCCAGGGCCGTGAAGCCGGCCAGCGCCGCCTGCGCGTCGGCCGTTTCCCGCAGGATGAGGACGGCGTAGGCGGCCGGGAGGAGAAGCCAGAAGCGCTTCCGGCCTTTCGAGGCGATGATGAGGGCCGCGCCGAGCGCGGCGGCCGCGAAGCCCGCGGTGGCCAGGGCCCGGAGCCAGCCCGGCGGCCCGGGCCGGCCTTCGGCCAGCCTCTTCGTCTCCGTCATCATCTTCTTTTCCATGACGAAGTGGATCGGGTCGAGGAGCCAGAAGCCGGCGAGCTTCCCGAGAACGCCGGGGAGGGGCTCGCCGCGGCTCCGGACGAGGAACCGTGTCGCGCCCGTGCCGGACGGCTCGAGAGCGAAAGTGCCCCAATATTTGAGGACCATGGATCGCCCCGGCGCGACGAACGGGACGCGCCAGCCCGTATAGCCGTCCTTTTCTTTCAGGAGGCCGAATAGAAAGCCGGGCTTGACGCTGCGGACGAGATCCTTGGCTTCGCGACCCTGCCATTCCGGCCGGATCTCGAAGGTGTTATGGATGTCGGCGAAGACCAGGTTCTCGAGCCAGGCGTAGCTGTAAAAGCCGGCCCGGTCCTGGCCGATCTGGACGAGCCAGGGCCAGGCCTTTTCGGGAGGCGCCTCGATGGTGACGGCGCGGGTGCCGGTGACCACGCCCCCGATCCAGGTATCGTCGCCGAGGATCGGGCGTGTCTGGTCCTGCCCGGGCGCCCCCCACCGGAGGAACCAGGGACGGGCGAGGAAGGTGTACGACGCGATGGCGGCCAGGATGACGATGAACGCGGCGACCGTCAGGCCGAGCCCGGACCGTTCGGCTTTGTTCATGGATGGCTCCCTTCGAGGGCGGCGCCCTTGTATTCCGGGTCGCGGACGACACAGCCGACCGGCCTCTGCCGGCGGAGAAGATGCGAGCAGAGCGAGCACGTCGTGCAGACCTTCCGGGCGGACAGGCCGCCGCGCCTGATGAGATCGGCGGCGAAGTCCGGATAGGCGAGGGCGCCGCGGCCGAAGCCCGACGATCGCGCTCCGGCCGGCCGCGACCATCGCCGCGGCGACGCCCGGGGCGAGCGCGCGGAGCCAGGAATAGCCGGCCCCGACGACCGCGACCCCGGGGTTGGCCCGCTGCAGCTCGGAGGCGATGGCGAGATGGCGGGCGACGCCCTGGAGCGGGTGCTCTTCCGGGACCGGCCCGCCGGGCACGGGCTTGTCGAAGGGCCGCCCGAAATACGGCTTCCAGGCCGGAATGCCCAGCGACAAGGCCAGGAAGCGGACGCCCGACCGGGCGAGCAGGCCGATGAGCGCCTTCGTCTCGGTGAGGTCGATCCTCTCCGGCTCGTCGGGGTCCATGCCGAAGCCGTAGGGGAAGGGGAGAAGGTCCGTCGCCGAGAGCCGGCTCGTGACGAGCAGGCCCGGCGCTTCCTCGCGGACGTGACGGACGGTCTCGAGGAGGAGCCGGGACCTGTTCTCGAACGGGCCGCCGTAACGGCTGTCCTCGCGGCTGTGGGCGGCGAGAGTCTCCGACACGAGGTAGCCGTGGCAGGCCTTGATGTCGACGCCGTCGAAGCCGGCCGAGGCGGCCAGGTCGGCCGCTTCCACGAGATCGTCCCGGATCTCGGCGAGCTCGTCGTCCGAGACGAGCGGGGCATCGGGAGGAAGCTCGTGAAGGGGCGCGAGGTGCGGGTTGTTCTGAACGATGAGCGGCCGGGGCGTCCCCTCCGGCTTGGCGAACCGGCCCGAGTGGGTCAGCTGGAGGACGAGGAGCGGCGCGTGACGCTGGCCCCACTCCTTCGCGGCCGCGGCCCGGGTCTCTTCGACGAGGCGGGCGAATCCGCCGACCGTTCCCTCCGTGATCATGAGCTGGGCCGGGTTCGAGCGCCCGTCGGCGCGGACGGCCGTGGCCTCGCACCAGATGAGGCCGGCCCCTCCGGCGCCGTAGCGGCGGTACCTTCGCAGCGTCAACGCGGACGGCTCGCCCGTAGGCTCGGCGTCGGCGCCCTCCATGGGCAGGACGGCCAGCCGGTTGGGGACCTCGCGGTCCCCGAACGAGGTCTTTTCGAGGAGGATGGAGAAATCGTCGCTATACGGAATGTCGAGCCCCAGGCGCGCCGCCTCCTCGCGGAGGTCGTCCGCCGTGCGGAGCCGGAATCTCGCGTGCGGGGCCATCTTCGCCTACTCCCGGCCGCCGCCGATGATGCGCCTGACGGCCTGGATGTCGCGCTTGACCCTCGGCTCGCAGACGGCGGGCCAGCGGTCCCGGGGCAGGATGGCCAGCTTGCCGGCGTCCATGAGCGCCCCGGGTCCGGACGGCGAGGGCCTGGAGGCGGACGAGCTCGGGGACGGAGAGGTCCGGGAAGCGGGCCAGGAAATCGGGGTCGGCGACCGGGATGAGGAAGTCGCCGCCGTGGTCCTCGACGGTCAGCGTGATCTGCGGATGGACCGCCGCCAGCGATTCGAAGATGGCCGCGAAGTCGACGACGCCCTTGCCGGCCTCGGCCGTGAACGAGACGAAGCCGTCCGCGGTGAGCGTCAGGCCGCCGTCCTTGACGTGGGTCGTCACGACCCAGGGCAGGAGCCGGCGGGCCGCCAGGACCGGGTCCTCGAGCATGGTCAGGAGGTTCATCGTGTCGAGGCAGATGCCCAGGTATTCGCCCGGGACCGCGCCGCACATCTCGAAGAGACGCAGGAGCTCGAACGAGGTGAACTCGAAGTGCGTCTCGATGGCCAGGACGACGCCGAGGTCCCGGAGCATCGGCTTCTGGGCGCGAAGGGAGGCGGCCATCTTGACCAGGAACTCCTCCGTCGACGGGGAGTCCTTCTTCCAGCGCATCAGGCCGCCGGAACAGGACCGGATCGTGGCGACACCCAGCTCGAAGGCCTGTTCGGCCGCTTTGCGGTTCCCGGCGGCGATGTCCTTCGGCCTGCCGGTGTCGAGGTGGAAGGGGATGTGCTCGCCGCCGCCCCATTCGATATAGAGGCGGTTCTCTTCGGCGTAGCCGCGGAGGTCCTGCAGGAAGGCCTTGTTGACGGCCGTCCCGGGCGGGACGTTCACTTCCGAGAATTGGACGCCGTCGGCCCCGTTCATGACCGCCCATTCGAGGAGCTCGAACGGCGATAGGTCCAGGGGCTTCAGGCTGTAGCTGTCGACTCCGACCTTGAGCTTTCTCATGTCCCCGTCCGGCAGCCCCATTCTATCAGTTTTCGAGGCTCCGTGAACAGATTTTCGCGGCTTGAAAAACCGGGGGCCTTGGGATATCCTACCGTCCCTTATGAAAAGGACGCTCGCGGCCCTCGCCCTGGTCATCGCCCTGGTCCCGGCGACGGCCCTGCCCCAATCGTCCGTCATCAGCCAGATCGCCGGGGACAAGGCCGCCACCGAGAGCCTCTATTTCAGCCTGGCCTTGGGCCTGAACATCGCCTATCTGAACGGCAGCGGCGTCGACGGCCGGACCGGGGGCTTCAACGCCGGCCTCTCGGCCACCGTCAGGCTGACCGACAGGCTGTCGGTCTCGCCGGGGGTCACGCTGTTCTCCCGCAAGGGCATCTCCAAGATCCCCTTCTTCCCGACGGGCGACCCGGCGCTCGATCCCTTTTTTGCCGACCCCGACCGGGCGGACCTGGCCCTCGGGTACCTCGATATCCCCGTCATCGTCACGTACCGGCTGGGCCGGTTCCATCTCGGCGCGGGACCGTTCGTCGGACTCCTGGGCTCGGCGACCGAGAAGTATCCGGGTCACGCTCGAGTCGGGAGAGACGCTGCGCTTCACGCGGGACGTCAAGTGGGCCTATAGATCGCTCGACGGCGGGCTGGTCTTCGAGGGCTCCTGGACGGTCACCAAGCCGCGGCGGGGGATGGGCCTCGTCTTCCATTTCCGGTACCAGGCCGGCTTGACCAACATCCGCCGGGATTACTCGGGGCCGCTGGACGTTCTGCCCGGCGGACCGATGCGGAACTCGGTGTTCCAGGTTTTCGTGAGCTTTCCGTTCGTCCATTGATAAAGGCCCCGAAGGCCGCGTATCTTTCGCGAGGAGAGTCGAGATGCTCAAAGAGATGCAAGACGCCCTGATCGCCGGGAAGAAGGCCGAGGTCGAAGCCCTCGTCGACCAGGCCCTGGCCGCCGGGACGCCGGCGGGAACGATCCTGAACGAGGGGCTCATCCCCGGGATGGAACGTCTCGGCGTCCAGTTCAAGGCCAACGAGGTCTTCATCCCCGAGGTCCTCGTCGCCGCCCGGGCCATGAACGCCGGGCTGGCCAAGCTCGAACCCCACCTGGCCAAGGCCGGGGTCAAGCCCCGCGGCATCGTCGTCATCGGGACGGTCAAGGGCGACCTCCATGACATCGGCAAGAACCTCGTGGCCATGATGCTCCGCGGCAACGGCTACAAGATCGTCGACCTCGGCGTCGACGTCTCGCCGGAAAAGTACCTCGAAGCGGCCAAGTCGAGCGGGGCCAGCGTCATCGCCCTGTCCGCCCTGCTGACGACGACGATGGTCCAGATGAAGGCCGTGGTCGAGGCCGTCGAGAAGGCCGGGCTCGCGATCCCGGTCGTCATCGGCGGGGCGCCCGTGACCCGGGACTACGCCGATCAGATCCGGGCCCGCGGCTACGCTCCCGACGCCGCCTCGGCGGTCGAGGAGATCTGCCGGCTCATCGCGGCCTGATGATCCCGAGCAGGCCGCCGTCGGCGAGCTCTCCCGGCTCTCCGGGAGGCCTCTGGCATGACGGCGAGTATGCTATAATTTGTCTGGTAAGGATTGTGCGCAAGGCCCGCGTTGGCCTGAGGAGGTCGTCATGACGATTCGGAAATGCGTCGCAGCTTTGGCCGGGGCCGCTCTGATCGCCCTTTCGGTCCCCGCGGGCGCCGCGGCCGACAAGGTCGTCGAGAGCATGTGGGCGGCGGGGCCCATGAGCATCGACGGCGTCGCCCAGGAATGGGACGCCTCGACCCCCATCGTCGACGAAGGTTCGAAGGTCGAATACGCGCTTCGCAACGACGGCCGGAACCTCTACATCATCATGGTCTTCCGGACCCCTCCACCCACCGTCAGGGCCAAGATCTTCCCCAAGTCCACCCTCGACTACACCGGCATGAGGGTCTTTTTCACGACCGGGGCGAAGAAGAGCAAGGATTACGGCATCCTGTTCCAGAAGAAGGTGTACACGGCGGACGCGCTCATCGCCAGCCTCGAGAAACAGGGGCGAACGGTGACGGAGGCCCAGAAAGCGGAGATCCGCAAAAAGCCGACCCATATTGTCTTCACCGAAGAGGTCATCAAACCGAAGAAGGCCGCGACCGCGACCGGAACGGCCGACGAGGCCGAACCTCCGGTTTTCAGGGCCCTCGAGAAGGGGCCGCTGGCGGTTTGCGAATTCAGGATCCCCCTCAGCCGGATCGGCGCCGAGCCTGGCCAGACGGTCAAGCTGGGCTTCGAGTGGGGCGGCATGACCAACCAGATCCTTCGCGACATGATGGCCGGCCGGGCGGACCAGAGCGTCAGCGCCGGGGACGGGGGAGTCAAGTCTGATTCCGGTTTCGGGGATTCCGACTCGGGCACGGTCGGCTCCGGAGGATTCGGCACGACAGGCGGCGGCGTCGGCGAGATGGGCCGCAACCCCCGCTACGCGAAGCACGCCTTCTGGGTCGAGGCCAAGCTCGCCGCCCAGTAAAATCGGGGACACAATACCAATTCCCCAATTCTATCTCAGGGCATAAGAACTCTCGCCCACAGAACGCGGCCATGAGCCCAAACGGCATCGAGGGGAATGGTAGGGCCCCGATTTAAATGGCGAGAGGCCAGAGCCGACGACCGCCAGGACCTTCCAACCCGTCAGACGCTCCTTGAGGAATATCGCCGCGATGATGACGATGAAGATCGTGTTGAGCTGGTTGAGGACGGCGGCGACCGAGGCCTTGGCGTATTTCATGCCGCCCATCCACAGGATGAGCGAGAGGTAGGAGCCGAAGAAGGCCGCCGGGACGAGGGCCTTCCAATTGCGCCGCTCGAGGAGCGGCGCGAGGATGGCCCGCCTGTTCCTGAGGAAGGGGACGAGGAGGGCAAGGGCGATCGCGCCGCCCGCGATCCGGACGAAGGTGGCCCAGAAGACCGAGACCGAGCCCAGAATGGGCTTGACCATGACGATGCCGAAGGCGACGAAGAACATGGCCAGGATGCCGTAGAGGACGCCGCAGGCCGAGGTCTTTCCGGTCGATCTTCTCGATCTTCCCTTCTTTCGACAGGTCAGGACGGCCGACACGACGAGGGCGGCGCCGACGAGCTGGATGGGGTTCAGCCGCTCGCCGAGGAGCAGGAAGGACAAGCCGATGACGAAGGGGGCTATAGAAGCAGTCGACGATGGCGGTCAGGCTGGCTCCAAGCTTGTTGAGGGCGTAGAAGAAGAGCGTGTCCGAGACGGCGATGCCGAGGACGCCGCTGAGGAGGAGCAGGCCGACGGTCGAGGCGGGAACGGCCGGCGCGAGCGGCTCGCCCAAAACGGCGAGCGTCGGGACCATGATGACCAGCGCCAGGACGCATTTGCCCAGGTTCAGGGCCACCGGGTGGACGCGGCGGCCGCTGATCCGGAACAGGATGACGGCGATGGCCCAGACGAGGCCCGAGGCCAGGGCGAGGATCTCGCCGAGCGATCGCGAGGCCGGAAGCGCGTCGAGCATAGCTGTCATCCTATAGCAGAGACGCCCGACGCGTCAATCCGCCCTTGCTCGGGAGGCTCGGCGCTTTGAGCCCGTTTGACCATCCCAATGGGGGCGTGCTATAAACGGCCGTGAGGAGACCCGCCATGAATAGATCGAGATCTCTGTCTTTTATGGTCCTGGGGCTGGCCGTCCTGGCCCTGTCGTTCCTGCCCGCGGCGCAGGCGCCGTCCGTCCGGCAGGATGCGCCGCTTGACTTCGACTCCTGCACCAGCGTTCTCGTCGGCCGGCTGGCCTCGGTCGACGGCTCGACGATGACCTCGCATTCCTGCGATTCGGGAACGGACCGGACCTGGATGACCATCGTCCCCAACATCAAGCACAAGCCCGGGGAGATGGCCAAGGTCTATTACGAGCCCAAGCGGTCCAAAGGGCCGAAGGACCCCGACCGCCTGGAGACGGGCGAGATCCCTCAGGTCGCGGAGACCTACGCCTTCTTCAACGCCGCTTATCCGATCATGAACGAGCATCAGCTGGCCATCGGCGAGACGACGATCGGCAGCCGCCGCGAGCTCATGAGCGAGGCCGGCATCATCGACGCGCCCGAGCTCTACCGGCTCGTCCTCGAGCGGGCCAAGACGGCCCGCGAGGCCATCCGCGTCGCCGACGAGCTGACCAAGGCCTACGGCTACAACGACTGGGGGGAGTGCTTCACCTTCGCCGACACGAAAGAGGTCTGGCATTTCGAGATCCACGGCCCCGGCAAGGGCAAGAAGGGCGCCGTGTGGGCGGCCCAGCGCGTCCCGGACGACGAGATCGGCGTGTCGGCCAACGCCGGGCGCATCCGCCAGATCGACCTCGCGAACCCCGATTTCTACATGGCCTCGGCCAACGTCCTCTCCCTGGCCGAGGAGATGGGCTATTGGTCGAAGACGAGCGGCAAGCCCTTCGAGTTCACTTACGCCTACGATCCCGATTCGCGGACGAGCCTCTATTGCCGCCGCCGCGAGTGGCGCGTCCTGAGTATCCTCGCCCCCTCGCTTCGCCTCAATCCCGAATCCGAGAACTATCCTTTCTCGGTCAAGCCCGAGAAGAAGGTGAGCGTCGCCGACGTCCTGGCCATCTTCCGCGACACCTACGGCGGGACCGAGTACGACATGACCCGGACCCTGATGGCGGTCAACCGGAAAGGGGAGATGATGAAGAGCCCGGTCGCGACGCCGTTCATGAACGGGGACACGCTGGCGCTCTTCCGCTTGAAGCGGGAGCGGACGATCTGTTCGCCGGCGGCGACCTATCTCCAGATCACTCAGTCGCGCGATTGGCTGCCCGGGCCGGTCGGCGGCATCGTCTGGCTCGGCTACGACAACCCGGCCACGACCCCGCACGTCCCGTTCTACATCGGCATCTCCCAGATGCCGGCGTCCTACATGGTCGACGGCCGCTGGGCCTACAGCCGCGAGTGCGCCTGGTGGGCGTTCCGGACGGTCAGCCGCCTGGCCAACTTCCGCTTCCAGGAGATGTCGCAGGACATCGCCGCGGTCTGGAAGCCGATCGAGGACAAGGCCTTCGCCGATCAGGCCAAGTTCGAGGAGGAGGTCCTGGCCGTCTACAAGAAGGACCCGAAAAAAGCCCGGGAGATGCTGACGAACTACTCCCACGATCAGGCCACCAAGGCCGTCTCGGCCTATCTGAAGCTCGGCGACGACCTCTGGCTCAAGTACTCCGGGAACTTCTAGTTTGACTATCGCCGGCCTGAACGTCCTCGATTTCGCGATCGTCCTCGTCTTCATCCTCTTCGTCCTCTGGCTCGGCTGGCGGGCGTCGCGCAAGACGAAGACGACCGAGGACTTCTTCATGGCCGGCCGCCGCCTGGGCAAGTTCTACCAGTTCTTCCTCAACCTCGGGACGTCGACCAACGCCGATCAGGCCATCGTCGTCTCCCGCGAGGTCTACCGCCAGGGCGTCGGCGGCATGTGGATCCAGTACCTCGTCCTTTTCCTGACGCCGTTCTACTGGTTCACCACGGCCTTCTTCCGCCGCGTCCGGCTGGTGACGATCGGCGATTTCTTCACCGAGCGGTTCAAGAGCAAGTTCCTCGGCGGCGCCTTCGCGGTCTTCACCCTGTTCATGGCCCTCCTCGGCAACGGCGTCGGCTACATGGTCGCGGCCAAGACCATGATGGCCCTGACCCCCAAGCCCGCGGCCAAGTACACCGTCCAGGAGAAGGCCAGCGTCGACCTCTTCAACGAATACCGGGCCCTCCAGGTGAAGGCCGACAAGGCCGAGCTCGACGCCGGTCGAGGCGGCCCGCCTGACCGAGCTCGGCGAGCGGCAGAAGAAAGGCGAGCTCAAGGCCTTCATCTCCTACACCGATTCCGTCTCCATCTATCTCATCTACACGCTCATCGTCGCGATCTACACCATGATGGGCGGGTTCATGGCCGCGGCCATCACCGACGTCATCCAGGGCTTCCTCCTGACGACGTTCTCGCTGATGCTCATCCCCATCGCCCTCCACCGCATCGGCGGCTTCGCCGGGCTCCACGCCGCGGTCCCGGACTTCATGTTCAAGCTGTTCGGGTCGTCGGCGACGAGCGAGTACGCCTGGTACACCATCCTGGCCATGGTCCTGGCCAACCTCGTCTCCATCATCGCCGTGGCCACGGGCATGCAGACGGCCGGCTCGGCCAAGAACGAGATGACCGCCCGGGTCGGGCATGATCGGCGGCATGTTCTTCAAGCGCGTCATCATGATCTTCTGGGCCCTGACCGGGCTGCTGGCCATCGCCCTCTACTCGGGCCAGCTCCACGACCCCGATCTCATCTGGGGCCACATGACCATGGACCTGCTCTTCCCGGGGGCCATCGGGCTGATGATGGCCGGCGTGCTGTCGGCCAAGATGTCGAGCCTGGCCGGGTCGAGCGTCTCCTACTCGGCCCTCTTCATCCGCAACCTCTACCAGCCCTTCGTCAAGCCCAAGTCGGACCGCCACCTCATCAACGTCGGGCGCGTCGCCATCGGCGCGACCCTGCTCGGCGGCGTGGGCGTGGCCCTGTTCATCGGCAACCTGCTCGACATGTTCAAGTACTTCATCTCGCTCCCGGCCATCTTCGGGGCGGCCATCTGGCTCGGCTTCCTGTGGCGGCGGGTGACCAAGACCGCCGTCATCGCCCAGGTCTTCATCTGCTTCGCCATCTATGCCTTCATCCCCAACGTCTTCCAGTCCCTCGAGTGGGCCCGGACGAAGCCGGGATTCCTGCGCGAAACGAACGCCCAGGTCGTGACCATCACGACCCAGGCGGTCCGGGAAGATGTCGAGGCCGGGCGGGCGGCCGCGACGGGGGAGGTCATCCGCAAGGAGCGCGTCAATCCGCCCCAAGGCATCTTCTATGAGAAGGTCGCCCGGATCGACCCCGAGGACCCGGCCTCGCCGAAGATCGGCATCGGCCGCTTCCACGCCGAGCTGTGGGTCGTGAGCTGGCTGGGGATCGATTTCAGGGGCTTTTCCAAGGCCCAGCTGAGCGCCGTCCGGTTCGGCTTCGACGCCGTGTTCCCGTTCGTCCTGCTCTTCCTGCTGAGCGCGTTCACCAGGCCCATCCCCAAGACCGACCTCGACCGCTTCTTCGCCCGGGTCCACACGCCGGTCCAGCCGACCGCCGAGGCGGAGGAGCGGGCCCTGCGCCGCGCCGTCGAGCACTACGAGGAGGTCGAGGCGCGCAAGCTCAAGCCGGGCTCGAACTGGGAGATCATGAAGCCGAAGCTCATCGACATCCTCGGCTTCGGCGGCTGCTGGCTCCTCGTCGGGGTCATCATCTTCCTGCTCTGGCTCATGGTGAATATACGGTGAAGGACATCCGCGACCTGACGCTTGCCGAGCTGCGGGCGGAGCTCGAGGCGATGGGGGAGAGGCCGTTCCGCGCGGCCCAGATCTTCGATTGGCTCTACAAGAAGAGAGCGGCGGCGTTCGACGCCTTCACGAGCCTGCCCAAGCCCCTCCGCGAGAAGCTGGCCGATCGCTTCGCGTTCCGGGCGCTCGAGCTCGCCGACAAGCTCTCGTCCGCCGACGGGACGACGCGCTTCCTCTTCCGCCTCGGCGACGGCCAGCACATCGAATCGGTCCTCATCCCGGCCGGGACGCGGCTGACGGTCTGCCTCTCGACCCAGGTCGGCTGCAAGTTCGCCTGCGCCTTCTGCGCCAGCGGCCGCCACGGCTTCAAGCGCGACCTCTCGCCCTCAGAGATCGTCGGCCAGGTCCTTTTCCTCGAGAGCGCTCTCGGGCGCGACCTGACCAACTACGTGTTCATGGGCATGGGCGAGCCGCTCGACAACTGGGCGAACGTCGAGAAGGCCATCCGCATCATGAACGCGCCGGAGGGGCTCGGGCATCGCCGCCCGACGGATCACCGTCTCCACGGCCGGCTTCATCGACACGTTCAAGCGGCTCGAGGCCCTCGACCTCCAGATCAACCTGTCGATCTCCCTCCACGCCGTGACCGACCGTCTCCGCGACCGGCTCATGCCCATCAACCGCCGCTTCCCGCTCGAGGCGCTCGTCGAGGCGGCCGAGGCCTACATCCGCTCCGGCGGCCGGATGATCACGCTCGAGTACATCGTCATCCGCGGCCTCAACGATTCCCTCGACGACGCCGACGGCCTGGCCGGGATCGCCCGGCGCCTCCGGGCCAAGGTCAACCTGATCGCCTACAGCCCCGTCGAGCGGGCGGACTTCCAGACACCGACCGAGGCCGACATGGCCCGCTTCAAGCGCTGGCTCGAGGAGCGAAAGGTCAACACCGTCGTGCGCCTCTCCAAGGGCGCCGACATCGCCGCCGCCTGCGGCCAGCTGGCCGGCCGGTTCCTGGAAAAGCCTGCGCCGCCGAAGCCGCAACCGGCCCCGCCGCCGTCGCGGGCCAGGAGAAAGCCATGAGAACGAACCGCCGCCCCGGATGTCCCGTCCGGCCCGCCGCTCTCGCGTTCGCGATCGTCGTCGTCGCGGCCCTCATCCCCGGCCCCGGTTCGCCCTCGTCCGGCTCGCTTGCCGCCCCCTCAGCGGCCCAGGCGCCTGCCCCCCCCGCCCAGCGCTTCTTCCCCAAGGCCGACCTGATGAAGATCGGCGTCTATTACTATCCCGAGCAATGGCCCGAATCTCAGTGGGAGCGCGACTTCCGGACGATGGCCGGCCTCGGCTTCGAGTTCACCCACTTCGGCGAGTTCGCCTGGGCTTTCTTCGAGCCGTCCGACGGCGCGTTCGATTTCGCCTGGCTCGACCGGGCCGTCGACCTGGCCGCCCGCGCCGGGCTCAAGGTCATCCTGTGCACGCCGACGCCCTGCCCGCCGGCTTGGCTCGGGGAAAAGCACCCGGAGATCTACCTCGTCGGCGGCGACGGCCGGCGCCTCGAGCACGGCACGCGCGCCAACGGCTCGCTCGCGAACGACGTCTTCGTCCGCTACACCAAGCGGATCGTCGCCGAGCTCGGGCGCCGCTACGGCCATGACCCGCGCGTCTGGGGCTGGCAGCTCGACAACGAGCCCTACGCCCCGCCCGACTACAGCCCGTCGGCCCGGCTCAAGTTCCAGGCCTGGCTCGAGCGCAAGTACGGCACGGTCGAAGCGATGAACGCGGCCTGGGGCGGCGCGTTCTGGAGCACGAAGTACGACACGTTCGCCCAGGTCCTCATCCCCAACGAGACGCTCTCCGGCGAGGACGGCCTCAGCCCCCACGCCTTGCTCGATTTCCGCCGCTTCACGGCCGACACGCAGGCCGAGTACCTTCACCTCCAATACGACATCCTCCGCGGCCTCGTCCGCCCCGAGCAGTGGATCACGACGAACTACATGAACGTCACCGACCTGGCCGACCCGCGCCGGACCGACCGGCTCGACTTCATCTCCTTCACCATGTATCCCGTGCGCGGCGAGAGGAACCTCGGCGAGCTCGGCTTCCGGCTCGGCAGCCCCTATCGCCTGGCCATGGCCGTCGACTACTTCCGGTCCTTCAAGGGCGTCACGGGCGTCATGGAGCTCCAGCCGGGCCAGGTCAACTGGGCCAGCGTCAACCCGCAGCCGGAGCCGGGCGCCGTCCGCATGTGGCTGTGGCACGCTTTCGGCGGCGGCCTGTCCTTCGCCTGCACCTACCGCTTCCGCCAGCCGCTCTACGGCAGCGAGCTCTATCACGCCGGGATCGTCGGGCCGGACGGCGTCACGCCTTCGCGGGGCGGCCTCGAGTTCGCCCGGGTCATCGCCGAGATGAAGGACCTCCGCGAGCTCTACGATCCGGCCGCGAGGATGCCGGACAGGATCGCGGCGCGCCGCACGGCCTTCCTCTGGAGCCACGACGTCATGTGGGACCTCGAGATCCACAAGCAGACCGCGCTCTGGGACACCTGGGACCATCGCTTCAAGGTCATGGCGGCGGTCAAGGCGTCCGGGGCGCCGCTCGATTACGTCGGCGAGACGGACGACTTCGCGGCCTACCCGTTCCTTGTCGCCCCGGCCTACCAGCTCGTCGACGAGGCCCTCGTCGCGAAGTGGACGCGCTACGTCGAGAACGGCGGCCACCTCGTCCTGACCTGCCGGACGGGACAGAAGACGAAGAGCGGCCAGCTGCCGGAGAGGCCCTGGGCCGGGCTCATCGCGCCCCTCGTCGGGGCCGAGGTCGAGCTCTTCGATTGTCTCCTCGACGGCGACAGGGGAGTCGTCCGGATGGGCGGGAAGGGCCACGCCTTGGAACCGCTGGGCCGACGTCCTCAAGCCGGCGGCGGGGACCGAAACGCTCGCCGTTTACGCCGATCAGTTCTATGCCGGCAAGCCCGCCGTCACGACCCGCAAGCTCGGCCGCGGCACGGTCACCTATATCGGCGCGGACACGATCGACGGGACGCTCGAACGCGACGTCCTGCGCCTCGTCTACGAGCGGGCCGGGGCCAAGCCGGAATCCTATCCGCCGGGTGTTTACGTCGAGTGGCGCGACGGCTTCTTCGTCGCCGTCAATTATTCGTCGCGGCCGTTCGCGGTCCCTCTGTCCCCCGGCGCCAAGATCGTCCTCGGCTCGAATCCCCTCCGCCCCGCCGACGTCCTCATCTGGCACTAAATCGGGGACACAATACCAATTCCCCATTTCTTTCTTCCCGTTTTTTTCGGCGCCAGATACGCGGCCGGTCAGAGCCTCGAGCCTCTTGACGAAATCTTCGCTGCCAAGGGGCCGACCCGTATGCTCATGCTCGACGAACCTCTTTACGTCCTCCGGATCGTCGCCATGTCCTAAGTAAGCAGCCCAGTCCGGGATCGTTTTCTCCAGCGGAAAGGGTGAAAGCAGAGGATGGGCGACCTTCCTGACGTGGGCGTAGGCGCTCGACCAATCGTATTCCTCGGCGGCGCTGACGATCCCCGCTCTTACGGGGTTCCTTTCGACGTAGCGAACGGCCGCGTAGAGGTGGTGTTCATCCAGGGGATACGTGATGAACCGTCCCTGCCATAGATATCCCTTCCAACCCTCCCGGGTATTGATGACGCTCGTGTATTTACGATGGGTTTCGCCGACCCCCCGGGCGAAGCTCTCCTTGGCCTTGGGGACGGCGATGACATGAACATGATTCTCCATCAGACAAAAGGCCCACACGTCTATGCCCTGCTTTTCGGCATGTCGTTTAAGCAGAGTGAGATAGAAGGCCTTATCCTCGTCTGAAAAGAAGACCTTGAGCCGCCTGTTCCCTCGCTGGATCAGATGATGAGGGCATCCCGGGATGACCACGCGCGCGATTCTCGGCATATTCCGCCTCCCGATAATAATGGACGTTATTGGAGCGCGGAGCATTCTCGGTGAGGAGCG
Organism: Candidatus Aminicenantota bacterium; assembly: GCA_963843505.1. Classification (GTDB taxonomy): domain Bacteria; phylum Acidobacteriota; class Aminicenantia; order Aminicenantales; family Saccharicenantaceae; genus RBG-16-66-30. Next base: position 203,967 of record CAWJKR010000010.1, read on the forward strand.
AAATTGGGGAAACGATATTGCGTCCCCGAATTCCCGAATTTTAATTGGGAAAATGGTATTGTGTCCCCGATTTAGGGGGAGGTGATGACGGGCTTGCGGTAGTTGAGGACCGCCAGCGTCTCGATGTGGGGGGTGTGGGGAAAGAAATCGTAGACGCGCACGCCGGCGATGTCGTAGGCCGCGAGCAGCCCCTTGAGGTCCCTGGCCAGCGTCGTCGGATTGCACGACAAGTAGAGGATCCGCGGCACGGGGTCCCCGACGAGCCCCGCCACGATCTCCGGGTTGACCCCCCGGCGCGGCGGGTCGAGGATGACGACGCCCGGCCCCCGCTCCAGGATCTCCGCCAGCCACTCCTCGGCCGTCCCCTGGCAGACCGCGAAATTCCCGATGCCGTTGAGGTCCAGGTTCTTCTTCAGGAAGTCGATGTTCCCGGCCTCCGGCTCGACGCCGAACACCTCCCGGGCCCGCTTTGCGAAGTACATGCCGAACGTCCCCAGCCCGCAGTAGAGGTCGGCGACGACCGATTCGCCCATCGGCCCGGCCGCCGCCGCCACGTCCTCGAACACGCGTCTCGAGGATGCCGACGTTCGTCTGGAAGAAGGACCGCGCCCCGATGCGGAAGGTCAGGCCGCCGGCCCTCTCCTCGATGAAGTCCCGGCCGAAGAGCTTCTCGTCCCGGAAGTGCTTGCCGTCGAAGATCGAGGCGACCGCGCCCACCAACCCGAACTCCTTCTTCAGGCCCTTGAGCGCCGCGGTCACCGCGGCCGTCTCCGCCTCCGAGGCCAGGTCGCAGAGGACGAGCGACTCGCCGCTCGCCCGGCTCATCTTGATCTCGACGCCGTCCACGGTCGCCAGCGGGACGCCGGCGATGATCTCCCGGATGCGGGCGAGCAGATCGTTGACGCGGTCCGCGACGAGGTGGCACCGGTCGACGGCCACGAACGAGGCCTGCTCGCCGGGCTCGTGGTAGACGAGCTTGACCTCGCCGTCCTCCCTGAGGACCCGCAGCCCGATCTTGTTCCGGTAGCCCCAGATCTCCGGCGACGGCGTCAGCGCCAGGTTCGCGAACGGCCGCTTCAGCTCGCGCGTCAGGATCTCCGCGACCTGCTTTCGCTTGATGTCGACCTCGAGCGGGTAGTCCATGTCCTGGTAGGGCGAGCAGGCGAGATAGTGGCCGCACCGCGGCTCGACCCGCCCCGGCGCCGGCTCGACGATCCGGATCGTCCGCGCCTCGGCGTAGCTCCGGCGGTCCTTGAAGACCTCGACCTCGACGGTCTCGCCCGGCAGCCCCCGGTCCGTGAAAACCACCTTGCCTTCGAGGAGTCCCAGCCTCCGGCCCGGGTAGACGATCTTCTCGATGCGGATCAGCATGGCTTCCTAACGCGCTTTCGCGCTCCCCCTATCGCGACGGGAACGAATGATACTCCCTGAGATCGATCTTTGTCCCTTTGGCGCTCCACGGCACGCCCATCTCCGAGGGCAGCCGCTCGGACTCGTAGCAGGCCGCGAGCGCCGCGTCGAGCCCTTCCACGACGAGCCGCCGCGCGCCCGGCGTCTCGACGGCCAGCCGCCGCGCCCCCGGCCCCTCGACGACCCGGACGAGGTCAGCCGGAAAATCGCGGATGTCCGGCATCGAGTCCTGGATGCCGTTCATGCACAGGGTCTGGCTCGCGGCCGCCTCGAGCCCGCAGAGCGGCCGGGCGCCGCCCTCGCGGGCCCCGGCGATCGACTGCCAGAGCTTGTTCATGGGCTCGTCGTCCGGCACGCCGTAGTCCTTGCGCGTCCCGTCCGGGAACTCGGCCCACAGGCCCGACGTCCGGCTGTCGCACCGGACGACGGCCTTCTCGAACTCGTAGCGCGCGACCGGGCCCCGGTCCTCGTCCGAGGCGTGGCTGACGAAGAACAGGAGCTCGACGCCCTCCTCCGTCCGGACGCGCGCCGCCGCGGTGTCGAAGTTCTCGATGGCGTTGGCCCGGTAGAGCTCGGCTTCGACCTCGGCCGGCCGGGCGCTCGTCTCCTTGTCCTTCCCGAGCACGTAGAACATGTTGTGGAGGTCGTGGGCCATGGCGTTCTGGACGGGGCTGTCCAGGACCCAGGCCCCCTCCGCGTCGCGCCGCTTGCCGGCCCAGTCGTTCCTCGCGTAATAGCCCTCGTCGCGGGGCCAGAGGTAGAGGCACTTGAACCTCTTGGCCGCGCCGAAGAGCCCCGAGCGGATGTCGGCCTTGAGGGCCTGCACCGCGGGGCTGAACGACCATTGGTAGCCGACGGCCACCCAGCGCCCCGCGGCCTTCTCCGCCTCGATCGCCGCCCGGACCTCCTGGATCGTGCCGGCCGCGGGCTTTTCGCAGAGGACGTGGCTGCCCTTGGCCAGCGCGAACGCGGTCTGGGGCATGTGCACCTGGATGGGGGAGGACAGGACGGCCAGGTCGGCCCTCCTGTTCCTGTAGAAATCCTGGAGGTTGACGAAGCACGGCACGCCCATGGCCCGCATCTCGACGTATTGCTTGGCAGCGGTTGGGCTGGGGATCGACGGCCCCGGCGATGCGGAAAGCGTCTTCGTCCTTCCGCTCGAGCAGGGCCTGGAGGTAGGCGGCGCCCATGCCGCCGACCCCGATCATCACCAGCGATACAGGTTCCGCCACAGTCAGGATCTCCGGGCTAATACTGACACAGTTTGGAGTGTTCGTCCAGCAAGGCCATGAAGTTCGCGTACTTCGTGCCGACGGCGATGCTGTGGCTCGCGCCCAGGATGAACCGGCCGCCCGGCTTGGCGCAGGCCATGGCCCGCCGGACGTCGGACCGCACGTCCTCGGGCGTCCCGCCGACGAGGTTCTCGACGGCGACCCCGCCCCAAAGCGCGATCCGGTCCCCGTAGTCCTTCTTCAGCCGGCAGATGTCCATGCCGGCCGTCGGCTGGATGGACTGGTAGGCGTCGAAGCCGATCTCGACGAAGAAATCCATGAGCATGTTGATGTTGCCGCAGCAGTGCTTGAGGATCTTCTTGCCGTACTTGCCCTTGACGTTCCGGACCCGCTCCTTGTTGGCCTCGAGGAAGAAGTCCCGGAACATGGCCGGCCCGATGAGCGGCCCCGTCTTGTAGCCGAGGTCCTCGGCCCACATGACGGCGTCGGAGTCGGGGTGGATGAGGACGGCGTCGGCCGCGTTCTGCTGGCGGACGAAGTAGCTCGTGGCCGCCCGCACGGCCGCGGGGTTCGCGGCGAGCTCCAGGAGCCCCCGCTCCATGCCGCCGAGCAGGACGATGCCGACCGATCCGCCCGACGGCCCGCTGATGAACTTCTCGCCCTTGAACTCCCGGATGACGGTATCCAGGATCCGCCACGACCGCTCGTCCCGGCGGACCGGTTCCGGGTCCTTTTCGAATTCGGCGGCCGTGAAGACCTTGGCGTCCCGGACGGGATCGTAGACGCAGGTGATGTCCTGCGTCGCCTCCGACAGCCTGTAAACGCGGCCCTCGCGGTCCTCCCACGTCGAGGCGTCGATCCGCCGCGGCGCCGGCTCGTCCGTCGCCGGCGCCAGCTCCCATGTCGCCTGGGGGAAGGTGACGATATCGAGGGGCAGCTTCTTATGGAGGGCGATGTGGTCCTCGACCCAGCTCTGGGCGACCTCGTCGTGCCGGCCCTCCCAGAAGGCGATCTGCGATTTGGCCTTGGCCCTGAGGAACGTCTCGTGGCCGAGGACGCGCTCGACCGTGTCGAAGTCGACCGCGAACTCCGCGTAGGGGACGCGATCGGGGATCCGGCCCTCGAGCGCGGCGGCGACCCGCTCCTTCGAGGTCATGGCTTGGCCGCTTTCCTTTCGAGGAGGTCGGTCTCGACGAACCGGCCCGTCCGGCGCTCGTAGCGCAGGGTCTTGACCTCGAAGCCGCCGAGCTTGACCGCGGCGCGGGCGCCGAGCGCGGGCAGCTTGACGACGGCCCGTCGCGGCCGTCCCGTCGGCTCGAACAGCCGGATGATGACGTCCCGGCCGTCCTCGGCCTTCTTGAAGGCCGTGACCTCGACGGCCGCCCCTTCGACAACGACCCCGGCCCCGGACCTCTTCCCGGCGCCGGGCGGGCAGTAGGCGAGGACATAGGGCGCTTCGTTGTGGACGAGGGCCTCGCGGTCGATCGCCTCCATTCGCGGCCCGAGAGGCCCGCCGCCGAGCCAGAACCGGAAGGACCGCTCTCCGACGTCCTGCCGGGGGATGAACCTGTCCCGGGCCACGGCCAGCTTGTCCTCCCAGGTGTCCGCCGCGTAGGCCGGCGACCGCAGGAGCGACAGGCGGAGCTCGGCGCCGTCCCAGTCCGAGCCGTGGACGCCGTCGTTGACGACGGTCAGCGCCGCCCCGTCCGTCTCCGAGACGAGGGCCAGCCACTTCTGGGCCACGGCCTCGTCGCCGTTCGAAGGGAGCTCGTCCGCGCCGTAGGCGACCTGGCCCATGAAGCGGGGGGCCCGGAGCCTGGGCGTCAGGCCGAGCTTGAGCATCGTGTCGCGCTCGGTCCAGAAGACGCGCACGTCGATTTCGATCTCGGCGCCGCGCTTCGGGATCTTGTAGACGAGGACGATGCGGGAGTCGCCGTGGGCGAGGATCGCCTCGACGACCGTCCGGACCGCGCCGTCCTCGATGACCCGCACCGGCTCGAGCCCGCCTTCGCGGAGGCCCGAGAAGCGGGCCGCCTCTTCGGGCGTCGCCAGGCGGAAGCTCCCGGCCACGGCCCGGAAGCTCCGGACCTTCATGCCCCAGGGGTCGGCGTTGTCGCGGATGACGAGCGGCCGGAACGCGCCCGGCTCGATGAAGTCGAATCCCGCCCGCCTTGTAGACGTCGAGCAGGCCCGTCCGCGTGTTGATCGAAGCCGTGAGGTCGGCCGTCGTCACGACGATGTCGCCGGCCTTCTCCGCGGCCTTGGCTTCGGGCTTTTCAGGCGCCTTTTCGAGCCGGCAGGAGAACCTGTTCAGCCGGCCCGGGGCGAGCTCGGCCTCGAAGACGACGCGCTTGCGCCACTCGAGGCTGAGGTTGCTCTCCTCCTTTTCGGTCTGCGACGGGAGGGCTTTGCCGCGCGCCAAGATCTTCGGGGCCCACGCGGTCTTCTCGAAGTTCGGCTCCCAGGGCTCGAACTCGCACTCGACCAGGGCCCGGACGGCGTGGGCGTGAGGATTGAAGACGAAGATGGGGATCTCGCCCGCCGCGGCCTTGGGCTCGCCGGCGGCCAGGGCGAAAAAGGCCCGGGCCTTGAGCCGGGACAGCGTCTCGAGGCCGTGGCCGATCATCCGGACGGCGCCCTCCTCGCCGGCCGGGATGGCCGAGCCGGGGAGGATGTCGTGGAATTCGACGAAGGCCAGGTCGCGCATGGCCTCTTCGAGCTCCGCCTGCGGATAGGGCATGAGGCCTTGGAGCCAGGCCGTCGTGACCATCTTCTCGGCCGAGTAGAGCTCGTTCTCGAGCCGCCGGTGGCCCTGCTTGACCCGGGACATCGAGGTGTAGCAGCCGACGGCCCAGGGGTTGAGGTCCTTCTCGCGGCGCGGCAGCCCCTGCCCGTCTCTTCTCGAGCTCCCGGAAATAGGCGTCGGGCGTCGAGTGGACGAGCTCGAGGTCGGGCCGCTCCTTGGCCAGCGCCTCCAGATCGGCCAGGTCCTTGCGCGACGGCCCGCCGCCGTGGTTGCCGATGCCCCAGAGGTGGATGACGAGGTCGCCCTCGGGATTGTCCGCCAGCCACTTCTCGAGCCGGGCGCGCTCCTGGCCGCCGACCGAGCAGTAGTGGGCCGAGGCCCGGTTGGCCAGGACCTCCGAGCCGTCGTAGCCGACCCAGACGAATTCGTCGCGCGGCAGCGGGCATTCGCGGTTGCCGGGGCGGCAGAAGAGATACGCGTCGTACCCGCTCTTGGCCAGGATCTGGACGAGGCCGCGCGTGTGGCCGAAGGGATCGAGGTTGACCGCCGTCCGCGGCTCGACGCCGAACTTCTCCGCGAAGTAGCGCCGGCCGAGGAGGATCTGGCGGACGAACGATTCGCCGCTCGGCATGTTGCAGTCGGGCTGGACGTACCAGCCGCCCATGATATGCCACTTCTTCTCCCGGACGAGCTTGCGGATCCTGCGGAAGAGGGCCGGCTCGTACTCCTCGACCCAGCGGTAGAGCACGGCCTCGTTGTGACAAAAGATATATCCTTTGCGGGTCTCGCAGAACTCGGCGGCCTGGCGGAACGTCGACAGCGCCTCGCCGGCGCCCTCCTGCCATTCCCAGAGCCAGACCGGATCGAGATGGGCGTTGGAAACGAGATGGATCCTTCTTGCGGGCATGGGCGTCCTTTCTCAGGGGATGACGGCGCGGACGGCGACGCGGTCGAACTTCGCGGGAAGCTCGATCCCGAAGCCGTAGCGATGATAGGGGACCTTCCGGCCGCCGCACGTGAAGCCGGGCTCCTCGCCGCGGCGGGCCCGGCGGACCGAGAGCTCGAGCCGGCCGCCCCGGAGCGGCAGGTCGCCCTCCATCCGGTCGAGCCCGGGGAGAAGCTTGGGCTGCAGGCCGAGACAGCCGTCCCCGGGTCTCACGCCGAGCATGTGGTGGACGAAGAGGAAGACGAGCTCGGCCCAGGTCCAGGGGATGATCCCGACCTGCGGATAGGGCGGCACCGGACGCGGACCGTAGAACTCGAACCACGACCCGGCCCGCGAACCCGGGACCCGGCCGAGCCAGTCGAGGACGCGGCGCGCCGCGCGCGGATGGCCCGCCTCGAGCGCGGCCCGGGCGACGAAGAGGGAGGCGAAGGGCCACGGCCCGGGCGAATCGGGCTCCGAGGTCACGTTGTAGCGGCCGTAGCCGCCGCCCGTCCAGCCCTGGTTCCAGAGCGTCTCCATGGAGGCCAGGGTCTTCGCGGCCAGCCGCCCGGCCGGGTCGACGAATTCCCAGGCGACGGGAAGCGCCGCGGAGGTGTCCGGGTCGAGGAGATGCCGGCCCGGCCCGAAGAGGGGAGTCGCGGCGGGCAGGGAGGTGCCGGCATCCGGCCGGACCTCCCGCTGGACCTCGCCGTCGAGGCCGCGGCGCTTGATGAACACGCCGTTTTCGACGAGCGAGAATCTTTCGTCCTTGAGCATGGCCTTGCGGAGGCCCATGGCCGCCTCCGTCCAGTCCCCGGCCTCTCTCGTCCGGCCGACGAGGCCGGCCAGGCGCCCCGCGGAGCGCAGGCCCATGACGACGAAAAGCTGGTGGGCCAGCTCCATGCCCATTCGGATGCCGTGCGCCTCGTGGCGCTCCCAGAACTCGCGGCGGTTGACCAGGAGTCCGGAGGCGGCGTGCCTGAACTGAGGCCGGAGCGGGAAGGCGGCCGCCTTGGCGATCTTGTCCCAATTCTCGCGGACGAGGTCCGAGTCCCCCGTCCAATGGACGTAGGATTCGAGGGCGAAGAGGAGAACGCCGTTCTGGTCGACCTCGCTTTCCTCCCAGGGGCGGAAGCGGCTCGAATCCATCGTCGCGCCCTCCTCGCTGACGAAATCGGCGAGGAGCCGGGCCAGCATCGTCCGGGCCGCGGCGGGCTGGCCCGACATGGCCAGGGCCAGGGCGATGAAGGCCTGATCGCGGACCCACTCGAGGTTGTACTGCCAGACGCTGCCGTCGAGCCGGCCCGACGCCGCGACCGCCGCGCGGAGCTGGAACTTGGCGGCGTTGTAGAAGCGGTCGAGCAGGGGATCGAAGAACCGGCAGCCGGCCGTTCCCTTCCAGTAGGCGGCGGACGAATCGGCGGATGCGTCAATATCGGACGCCGCGCGAACGTCGACCGTGGCCTTTCCGCCCCGCCGCGCCAGGCGATACTCGAAGCCGGCCGTGGCCGCCGCCCGGCCATGAAAAGCGATCCCGATCTCGACCGTCTTCCGCTTGACCCCGGTCCTCAAGCGGACCTTGGAAGCGCCGGCGCCCGTCCGCGTCACCGTGACCAGGCGCACGAGGCGCGCGGCCTTCATGTCGGGGCAGAAGAGGAGCTCCGTGACCCGGTAGGGGCCGCTCCGCCAGACGACCTCGACGCGGGGGTCGACCGATCCGCCGAGCCAGCGGGCCCGGACGGAGCCGGCGCGCGCGGCGTGGACGGCGCTCCGGTCGACGACCGACACGGCCGTCGCCGCGATCCCGGCGTCCTTATCGAAGGTCAGCGCGGCCCGCTTGGGGCCGAGCCGCTCCGGGTCCATGACGAGCGAGGCCGGCCGGCGTCCCGTCCCCGGCCGGGGCGATCTGGACGGCGGCCTGGATGCGGCCGTTCCCGAGGAAATAGTAATCGACGTCCCGCAGGGTCGTCTTGCCGTCGGCCGGGCCGCGGGTGGGATCGTCCGCGTAGAAGTGTTCCTTGACTTCCATCGGGACGATTATAGGGAGTTGTCAGGCCGGAATGCAAACGGCCGCGAAAGAAGCCGGCTCAGATGCGGGACGGGCCGCGGAGAAGCCTGGCCGGCAGGAAGATCACGGCCTTGAAAAGCTCGAAGACCGCGCTCACGGTGATGCCCACGAGCCGGAAGGGGAGGAGCAGGAGCCAGACGATCGGGAAAAGCAGCAGGGCCAGCAAGGCCAAAGGCCAGCAGATCACGAGCAGGATGAGCCATAAAAAGAACTTGGTCATCTCTTTGTCTCCTCGCATGATCATACGGATCGCCCCGGCCAAAGGTTCACCCGAACGGGTTGGCTTCGGGCCCGAGGTCGGATACAATAGCCGGAAAGGAGCCGCGCACGGCAGGGAAGGAGGCCGCGATGGTCCTCGTCAGCGGGATCGCCGTCGTCGACATGATCGCCAGCGGGCTCGAGCGGGTGGCCAGGCCCGGCGAGCTGGCCTTCTGCTCCGTGCGGCCTTCGCTCGGGGGGCACGCCTGCAACGTCTCGTCCGACCTCGTCCGGCTCGGCCTGCCCAAGTCCGGGCTCCGCGTCATCTTCCCGGCCGGCCGCGACCTTTTCGGAGCATTCCTGGCCGGGAGGCTTCGCGATTCGGGGATCCGCGCCGAACCGGTCCTGGCCCGGCGGGCCCCGACCTCCCTCGACCTCATCCTCGTCGCCCGCGGCGAGGACCGCCGCTATCACGCCGATCCCGGCGCGAACGTCGAGATGACCGCCGCTCCGGTCCTGGCCCTGCTCGAGAAGCTCCGGCCGCGCGTCTATTACGCCGGCGGCGTCGGCCTGCTCGGCCGCTTCGACGCGGACCTCCCCAAGGTGCTGCGCCGGGCCAAGAGCCTCGGGGCCCTGACCTACGTCGACGTCGTCAGCCCTTACGGGAAATCCTGGTCCTTTCTCCGCCCGGCGCTTCCTTGGACGGACATCTTCCACTGCAACGCCGACGAGGCCGGCTCGATCGTCGGGCAGCGCGACCCCGTCCGGGCCGCGGCCGCCATCCGCCGGCTGGGCGCGAAGAGCGTTCTCGTGACCCTCGGCGGGGAAGGATGCGTCGCCGCGGTGGCCGCCGGGGTCCTCCGGGTCCCCGCTTTCAAGGTCCGGGTCGTCGACCCGACCGGCGCCGGCGACGCTTTCTCGGCCGGGGTCATCCTGAAGGCCCGCGGCGCCCTCGATCGCGGCGGCAAGGACGGCGGCTTCACGGCGGCGGCCTGGAAGGACTTCCTGCTCTATGCCTCGGCCTGCGGGGCGGTCTGCACGACGGGCATCGGGACGACGACGGCCGTCGACTCGCCGCAAGGTGGAAGCCCTCGTCAAACGGCAGGGCGGGCGTCTTTCCCGGGCCGTGAGGCTCGTCCCGGCCGCTCAGGCCTGAGCGAATTCGTCCCGGGCTTCGCGCAGGGCGAGGACGTTCCGCGGGTCGCAATCGTAGGCCACGACGCCGCAGCCGAAGAGCATGCCGCGCCGGCCCGCGATCATCCCCAGGATGCGCCGGGCCTCTTCCTTGATCCGGTCCGGCCGCCCGGTGTGGACGAGCCTCGCGTCGACGCTGGCCCTGAGGGCCCGCCTCTCCTCCCCGCACCTCTTCGCGAAGAGCGCCAGGTCCGCCCCGGCGTCACAGAGGAGCTGGCCGGCCCCGGTCCGGAGCAGGTCCTCGAGGATGGGCGTCGTGTCGCCCCCGATGATGAGCGGCAGCATGCGCGCCCCGGCCGCCCGCAGGCCGGGAACGACGATATCGCGGTAGGCCGGAAGGACGAACTCGCGGAAGACGCGCGGCGAGGCCGCCGCCGGCGAGGCCTTGGAATCGAACAGGACCGGCTCGACGCCTCGAGCGAGGAAGGCCGATCCGAAGTCGACCGCGACCCGGGCCGCGAAGTCGAGAAGCTCGCGCACGAAACCCGGGTCTTCCAGCGTGGCGACGAGGACCTCTTCGGTCCCCGCCAGGGCGCAGGCGAGGGAGAAGGGACCGGTCAGGGCGCCGCGGATGACGAGGTCCCGGCCCCTGGCCCGTTCCAGCCGCGCCGCCGCTTCGACGAAAAGCGGCATCCGGCCGTCGCGGCCGGGGTCGGGGCGGCGGAGCCCGCCGAGCCCGCCCGGTCCGTCGACGAGCGGCGCGGCCACCGCCGGGACGTCGGGCGAGGCGCCGAAGTAGCGGACCTCGCAGCCGATGGCCTCCGCTTCGACGTTGTAGACGTCGATCCCGACCGTCAGGACGTCGGGGTCGTAGACCTCGAGCTCCTTTTCGAGGGCTTCGAGGAGCAGGTCGAGGCTGCGGCAGACCTCCGACGGCGAGCGGCCGATGAGGCGGGCCTTGTGCTCGTAGACGGCGGGGACGAACGGGACCTTGTCGACGGGCTCGAGCGCGCAGGCTCTTTCGACCCGCTCACGCTTGGTCATGGGCGGCTAGAAGAAGAGGCTTCCCAGGGTGTAGATGGCGAACCCGACGAGGGCCAGACCCAGGAAGAAGAGGATCTTGCGGAAGGTCTCCTGCGGGATGCGCCTCTGATGGTGGCAGACGAAGCGGACCAGGGCGAAGTACCAGGCGAGCGAGGTCAGACCGACCGTGGCGGCGAAACCCACGGCGGTCCAGGTCCCGTAGCGGACCAGGTTCTGGCCGAGCAGATTGTGGCCGGTCACGGCGCCGGCCACGAAGATCCAATACATGTAGAGGGTCGGGTTGGTGACATAGAGGAGGACGACCCCGAGGATCGGCTTGGGCGACGCCGAGGGGATCCGGTCGCTGTCCTGGGGGAGCTCGTATGTCCGGGAATCCCGGATGAGATTGCGGGCCAGCAGAAGGAGGATGACGGCCGCGGCGGCCTTCAGCACGGACATGGAGTAGGGGGGAAGATTCAGCTTGATCTTGAAGAAGCCGGCCATGGCGACGAAACAAAAGGTGACGTCGAGGAAGGCCGCCGTCAGGCCGGCCATGAGCCCGTGGAGGAAGTCGCGCTTGAGCGCCTGGGAGACGACGAAGAAGTTGACCGGGCCGAGAGGGACGGCGGCCAGCAGGCCGAAGAACACGCCCAGCAGAATGAACATCGCGAGGCGAGTTTTACCAGAAACGCCCCCTGTCCGTCAATCCGCGGGACGGGGGCCGGAGATCCGGGACGCGGGGCCGCGGCGGCCGTTGGGAGGTGGAATGCGGACGATGACGGAAAAGGCGGGACGGCGCCTTACATCTTGGCGATCGAGGAGGCGTCTTCGCTCGTTTCCTCTTCGGACTCGAGCTCGATGCCGAGGAGCTTGGCCGTGCCCTCGTAGACCATCTTGAGCGACTTCTTGGACTCCTGCAGCTCGGCCAGCCGCTTGCGGACCTTCTGGAGCTCCTTCTCGACTTCCTCGTCAAGATGTTCCAGCTGGTGCTTCACCTCGGCCATCGTCTTCTTGTAGAGATCTTCTTGTTCTTTGCTGAGACCCATTTGAGGCTCCTTATTCCATCTTGTCGGCCGGGTTCGCTTCGGCCTTGAATGCGATGACGAAGGATTTCCAGACCTTGACGGCGACGCCGTTCTTGCGGGCCGGCTGGAACTTCCATTTCTTCACGGCGGTCACGGCGGCCCGGCCGAGGCCCTTGTCGTCCTGGATCCCCTTGAGGATGCCGGTGTCGATGACATTGCCCTTTTCGTCGATGAGGGCGTTGACCGTGATCGAGCCGGCGACGCCGAGCCGCTGGGCGGTCTGCGGGTAGACGGGCTCGGCGGACTTGATGAGCTTGGGCGGCTCGGTGACCGAGCCGAGCTCGACGAGGTCGCCTTCGTTGACGGGAGCGGCGACCGGCGCCGATTCGGGGGCCGGGACCACGGTGTTCGCGGCCGTCCCGGGATCGCCGGCCGCGCCCTTCGCCGGATCAGCCGCCGTCTCCGTGACCGGAGGGGGCGCGCTTTCCGTCTTCGCGGCGGACGGGTCGGCCGAGGCCGTGTTCGACCCGGAGGCCGACCGGCCGTCGTCCGCTCCGGGGCCGGGCTTGGTCCCGATGAGCGGCAGGGTGGCCGCGGCCGTCCCGGCGGGGAGGATCGCGTCGGCGCCCGCCGCGTCGGGATTGGCCGTCTTGGCCTGCGGCTTGGTCTGCGGCTGGGCTTTCTGCTTGACCGGCGCGGGCTTGACCTCGGGCGGGGGGGCTTCGGTGACCGGCGGTTCGGTCGGCGTGCTCTTCTCGGTCACGGCCTGCGTCGCGGCCTGCGTCGCGGCCTGCTGGCTCCGCAGGTCCGGCGCCTTGGGCTTCGGCCGCAGGAGGATGTATCCGGCGGCGGCGAGGCCGACGACGACGAGGGCGACGACGAGCTTGGGGAAGCCCTTCTTCTCCTTCGGTCTCGGCCAGGTCCTCGAAGATGTCGGCCGAGGCGATCGCTTCGGCTTCGCGGCTCTTGGTCTCGTGATGGACGGGTTCGTGTCTCGGCGGTTCGGGCCGGACCGGCGCGGGCGGCTGGGCCGCCGGTCTGACATCCCTCTCGGCGGGGCTCGAAGGCTTCGGCGACGGGACGTGGGCCGGACGCGCGGGGGCCGCCTGGGTCCTCGGCTTCTCGACCGGGGCCTCGGGCTTCGGCTTCTCGGGCGTGAAGAAGGGCGAGACGTCCGAGCCGGGGTCTCCCGGCACGAGCGTATTCTTCATGTCCTTCTCGGCGGCCGCGGGGAAGTACGTCTCGACCCGGCGCGCCGGCGGAGGCGGCGTCGGCTTCGGTTCGGGGGCGGGGGCCGGCGGAGGCGGCGGAACGGGCCTGGCCTTGACGGGCGGGGGAGGCAGGGGCGCGGTCTTCGGGACCTTGACCTTTTCCTTATCGAGGTCGAAGCCGGCCAGCGCGGTCTTCAGGAATTGATCGATGTCCGCCTTGCCGTTCCCGTTCCCGTTGCCGTTGCCGTTCCCTCCGGCGGGCTTCGGCTCGACCGGCTTGTGGGCCGCGGATTCGACGATGACCTTTTTGAGAAGCTCGTCGGCGAAGGAATCGGGCCGCTCGTCGGCGGGCGCCTCGCGTTGGGCCGGCGCGGGCTTGTGGGGCTTCGGGAGCTCGCGGCTCAGCCTGTCGAGATCGGCGGGGAGGGCGAACATGTCGTCGTCGGACTTGGGCTTGTCGCGCTTCCGCGGCTCGGCCGGCGACATCTCGGCGCGGATCTCCCGCGACGGTCTCGGCGGCGCGGGCGCGGCCGCGGGCTGCGTTTCGGCGGGCCTGGGCTCGGGCTTGCCGAGCACGGCTTCGATCGAGGCCATGAGCTCGGCCATCTTGAGCGGCTTTTCGAAGTACTCGGAGGCGCCGTAGGTCCGCAGGGCCTCGGTCCGGTAGACGCGGTCCTTGTAGACCCCGGTCATGATGAAGACCGTGGCCTGGGAATTCCGTTCCGATGTGATCCTCTGGCAGAGCTCGAAGCCGTGGACCTTGGGCAGCATGGCCTCCATGAGGACCAGGTCCGGCGATTCCTTGTTGTATTTGTCCCAGCCCGCCTGGCCGTCGGCCGCCGTGACGATCTGATAGCCTTCCTTGGCGAGGATCCCCTGGAGGCTGGCCAGCGAGCTCTGGTCGTAATCGATGATGAGGATCTTTTTTGCGCCCATGTTTACGGCATCCTGTCGCCGCGGAGCTCCTCGCGGCCGCGTTCGGGCCGGCCGGAAGGATGTTCAGACGGCGATCTCGTTCGCATGCCCTATTTTTTCCTCACCCCCCGCCGGGGTCAATCACCTCTTTAGGTGATTCAGGGGATGATATCCCCCTCGCCCCAGGGGTAACGGGGCCTCCCGGCCGGGTCCGCGAAGCCCCCCCGTCTCGGGGCGGGCCCTCCCGCGGCGTCGCCTCATCGCGCCCGGCCGGCCCGGCAGCCGCCGGGTCACCGCCCGGCCCTTCCCGGGCCCCGTCCGACTTGGGGCCCGAAAAACCGCGGCGGGCGGTTTGCGTAATCGATAATTAAGGAACGAAAGGAGGGGCGAGATGAACGAAGCGAAAGCGCGCGGGCTGGGCTGGATCCCGGACCTGCCCGATTACCGGGACTACACCGAGGAGACGCGGGACATCCGCGCGATCCTCGCCCCGACGGGCCTGACCTCGGCCGCGGCGCGGGGGAAGGCGCGTCCCCGGTCTGCCGGCCTCCGTCGACCTGAGGGCCTGGGCTTCGCCGGTCGAGGACCAGGGCGCCCTCGGCTCGTGCACGGCCCAGGCCGGCGCCGGCGTCATCGAATACTACGAGCGAAAATCGTTCGGGCACCATGTCGAGGCGTCGCGGCTCTTCCTTTATAAAGCCACCCGCAATCTCATGAAGGCCAAGGGCGATTCGGGCGCCTACCTCCGGATGACGATGGGGGCCATGGTCCTCTTCGGGGCCCCGCCCGAGCCGTACTGGCCGTACACCGACGCCGCGGACGGCTTCGACCGGGAGCCGCCCGCCTTCTGCTACGCCTTCGCCCAGAACTACAAGACGCTTCTCTACTACCGGCACGACCCGGCCGGCGTGACGCGGGCCGCCGCGCTCGAGAAGATCAAGACCTATCTCGCGGCCGGCCATCCGGCCATGTTCGGCTTCACCGTTTACAGCTCGATCGAACAGGCCGAGACGACGGGCCGCATTCCCGTCCCCTTCGGCCGCGAGCGGATCGAGGGCGGCCACGCCGTCGTGGCCATGGGCTTCGACGACGCCATGACCATCGCCAACGCCTCCGGGGGCGAGCCGGCCCGCGGCGCCCTGCTCATCCGCAATTCCTGGGGCAAGGGCTGGGGCGAGAAGGGCTACGGCTGGCTGCCCTACGCTTACATCCAGAGGGGCCTGGCCGAGGACTTCTGGTCCGTGCTGAAGAAGGAATGGATCGATACCGGCGAGTTCA
The DNA here is from genome assembly GCA_963843505.1 of Candidatus Aminicenantota bacterium. Taxonomy (GTDB): domain Bacteria; phylum Acidobacteriota; class Aminicenantia; order Aminicenantales; family Saccharicenantaceae; genus RBG-16-66-30. The sequence continues at coordinate 219,132 of CAWJKR010000010.1, forward strand.
AGATCTGATCGATGTCTGCTATAATGGCGCCTCGCAGCATTCTTTCATCATATCCGAGGAGGACCTCATGAAGTTCCATCGCTATGCGGCGCTCGCGCTCGTCCTGTTCGCCGCGGCCGCCCTTCCCGCGCCGGCCCAGGAGACGGAAAGCACCGTCCCCGAGCTCGCCGCGTTCCACGAAGTCATCTATCCCATCTGGCACACCGCCTACCCCGAAAAAGACATCGCCCTGCTGAAGAGCCTGGTCCCCCAGGTGAACGAGCTGGCCGAAAAGGTCTTCGCCGCCAAGCTCCCCGGCATCCTGCGCGACAAGCAGGCCAAGTACGACGCCGGCCTGGCCGCGTTCCGCAAGTCCGTCGAGGATTACAACGCGGCCGCCAAGGGCTCGGACGACAAGGCCCTGCTCGACGCCGCCGAGGCGCTGCACGCCAAATACGAGGGCCTCGTCCGCACCATCCGGCCCGTGCTCGCCGAGATGGACGCCTTCCACAAGGTCCTCTATGTCGTCTACCACACCGACCTGCCCGCCAAGAACTGGGAGGCCGTCCGCGCCGCCGCGCCCGACCTCAAGGTCAAGGCCGAGGCCATCGTCCAGGCCAAGCTTTCGGCGCGCCTGGAGCCCAAGGCCGCGGCCTTCGCCAAGGCGTCGGGGGATCTCGTCAAGGCCGCCGAAGTCCTGGCCGGGCTCGGCGCCAAGGCCGACGGCGCCGCCGTCGAGCAGGCCGTGCAGAAGCTCCACAGCCGCTATCAGGACCTGGAAAAGATCTTCGACTGAGGCCGGCCGGCTACTTCGCTTCCCTGTCCTCGATCAGGATCTGCAGGACTTCGAGCTCGTCGGCATCGAACCAGATCTTGCCGCACGACAGGCACTTGTCGACCGGCACGAAATACTGGTAGTTGTACGGCCGGGCGGCCATCCGATAGCCGCAGTTCGGGCAGGGCACGTCCGCGGCCAGGGCCGATTCGATCTTCTGGCGCTTGAGCGGGTTGCGAACCGCTTTTTCGCGGAAAAGGCGGGCCTTCTCGCGCAGGGGCCCGGAGAAATCGACCTCCCGGCGGGCGACGATCCTGTCGACCGACGCCGCGTCGACCAGCCGTCCGCCGCAGCGTCCGCAGACCCGGATCCCGACCCCTTCGTAGAACGCCTCGCCGAGCGGGACGCGGCAGCGCGGGCAGAGGTTCTGCCGCCCCGGGGCGAGGGGCTTCTTGCGGGCCAGGTTGTGGAGGGCGATCCGGATCTGGGGGAACTCGCGGGCCCGGGCCTCGATGCCCTCCTGGGTGTTCCTGACCCGCATGATGGCCGAGAACCGCGGCCGGCAGAGCAGCTCGGGGACCGTGAACGGTCCCTCCCAAGGCTTGTCGGCCCCGGCCGAGAGCATCCAGACGCGGGCCTTCCTCGGCGGCCGCCGTCGCGCCCGGCCCTCCGGCCTGGCGCGGGAACAGCTCGAGCTGTTCCTTTCTCAGCTCCTCGTAGGAATGGAGGACGCCGCGGGCCGCTTCGCGCGCCCGCTCCTCTTCCCATACCGATTCGAGAATGGCCTCGGGCCTCTTGCGGACCATGGCCGCCAGCGCGCCGATCCTGGCCATGAGAGGGGGGTGGGAGCTGAAGATCCGGCCGAGCAGGGTGTCGGGCGTGTCCCGCGAATCCGGGCGGACGATGAACAGCGGCGCGTAGCTCAGCGAGAACTCGCCGATGAAGGAGTTCTTGATGTGGGCTTTATAGATGATGCGGGCCAGGGCTTCGGGCGAGCGGCAGAGCTCGACGGCCGCCGCGTCGGCCAGGAGCTCGCGTTCCCGGCTGACGAGCATGCTCAGCAGGCGCATGACCAGGGCCGACAGGGCCACGGCGGCGTAGAAGAAGACCGGGGGGAAGCTCGCGGCCTTTCCGGCCCCCGTCGCAGACCGCCTCGTCGTCCGCCGCGGCGCCGAGGGCGTCCTTGAAGCTCTCGAAGAAGTTGGCCAGGGAGCAGACGAGCGTCAGGTAGAAGGCGTCGCCCCGGGCGATGTGGGCCAGCTCGTGGGCGGCCACGGCCTGGAGCTCGTCGCGCGTCCCCTCGGCCAGGAGCCCCTCGGTGACGGCGACGGCCGGGGTGCCGTCCTCCTCGATGACGGCCAGCGAGTTGACGGCGAACGACGGCAGGACGTAGGCGTTGACGCGCGGCAGTCCGGCGGCGATGCGGATCTCGTCGAGGGTGTTGAGGAACTGGACGTGATAGCGGTCGGAGGCGTCCGGCGTCGCGGCCTGGAGGCGCCGCAGGATGACGCGCGGGCCGTTCTTGCGGGCGTCCTGGAAATGGAAGAACGCGACGACCGCGGCGACGACCAGGACGACGAGGAGGAAGCGGGGCCAGAAGCCCGGCGAGGCCAGGAGCCCCGTGCCGAAGACGAGGCCGATGGTGGCCAGGAAGGCCAGGCCGACGAGCCCGAGCGCGACGAAGTGGAAAGCGAGGACGGCGGCGAAGAGGGCCAGGCTCTTGCGGCGTTGGCGCTTCTCGATCTCGTAGAAGTCCCGCGTCCGTGTCGCCATGGATATCGGGGACATCATAAACGAACCGTCCGCCCCGGTCAATCGCCAAATGGGGACGATCTCAAAGCGCATAATTCAAAGAATAGAAGCGTCCCCATATTCCGGTCAATCCGATTGACGGGGCGGCGCGGGGCGGACGTATATTGGCGGTACTTTCCATCCGAGGAGGCCGTCATGAAAAGATCCCCCTTTGGCTTCGGAACGATCCTTGCCGGGCTGGCCCTGTTCGCGCTCGCGGGCGCGACGCGGCTCCCGGCCGTCGACACCACCGACACGAGGATGCTGACCCGTCCGGCCGTCTCGGCCGAGCGCGTCGTCTTCTCCTATGCCAACGACCTCTGGACGGCCGACCTCGAGGGCCGGAACGTCCGGCGGCTGACCTCGGACATCGGCACCGAATCCAATCCCGCCTTCTCGCCCGACGGGACCCTCGTCGCCTTCAGCGGCCAGTACGACGGCAACGTCGACGTCTATGTCGTCCCGGCCGGCGGAGGCATTCCCAAGCGCCTGACCTGGCACCCCGGCGCCGACGCCGTTCTGGGCTTCACCCCCGACGGCAAGTCCGTCCTGTTCGCCTCGACCCGCTTCTCCAGCAATCGGGCCTATGCCCAGCTTTTCACCGTGCCCGTCGCCGGCGGCGAGGCCGCGATGCTGAAGGTCCCCTACGCCTCGGACGCCGAGATCTCGCCCGACGGACGGTTCATCGCCTACACGCCCTTCGCCGAGGCCTTCAACCAGTGGAAGAACTACCGCGGCGGCCGCTTCTCGCGGATCTGGATCTTCAACGCCAAGGATTCCGGCGTCGAGAAGCTGCCCCAGCCCGAGGGCCGCTCGAACGACGTCGACCCCATGTGGATCGACGGCCAGGTCTTTTTCCGCTCGGACAGGAACGGCGAATTCAACCTCTTCTCCTTCGACCCGGCCTCCAAGGAGGTCAAGCAGCTGACCGAGTTCAAGGACTTCCCGGTCCTTCGGCCTCGGCCTCGGCCTCGGCCGGGGCCGGCCGGATCGTCTTCGAGCAGGCCGGCTCTCTCCACCTCTATGACGTCGCGCAGGGCCGCAGCCGCCGTCTCATGATCGGCGTCGCGACCGACCTCCCCGAGCTCCGGGAGCGCTTCGCCAAGGGCTCGCAGTGGGTCCGCGGCGGGTCCGTCTCGCCGAGCGGCGCCCGGGCCGTCATCGGCTTCCGCGGCGAGATCGTCACCGTCCCGGCCGAGAAGGGCGACCCGCGCAACCTCACCCAGACGCCGGCCGTCCACGAGCGCTATCCGGCCTGGTCCCCCGACGGCAAGTCCATCGCCTATTTCTCGGACGCCTCGGGCGAGTATGAGCTCCACGTCGCGCCCCAGGACGGCAAGGGCGCGGCCAAGGTTTTCAAGCTCGCCGGCTCCGGCTTCTACGCCTCCCCGAGCTGGTCGCCCGACTGCCGCAAGATCGCCTTCGCCGACAATTCCCTGACCCTCTATTGGCTCGATCTCGGAACGGGCGCCGTGAAGAGGATCGCCCAGGAGTACCTCTATCAGCCCGGCGGCCAGGCCCAGATGAGGACGAGCTGGAGCCCGGACTCCAGGTGGATCGCCTACACCCTCGGGACGCCGACCTTCTTCCGCCGCGTCCACGTCTACTCGGTCGACCAGGACAAGTCCTTCGCCGTCACCGACGGCCTGAGCAGCGTCGAGGAGCCGACCTTCGACGCCGAAGGCAAGTACCTCTGGTTCCTGGGCTCGACCGACGCCGGCCCCGCCAGTCAGTGGTTCGACATGTCGAACGCCGACATGCGGCTGACCTCCTCTCTCTACCTGGCCGTCCTGCGCAAGGACCTGCCCAACCCGCTGGCCAAGGAGAGCGACGAGGAGAAGCCCAAGGACGAGAAAAAGGAAGCGGACAAGCCGGCCGCCAAGCCGGGGGATAAGCCCGCCGCCCCGGCCGGCCAAGCCCGCGGCGGCCGTCCGCATCGACTTCGACGGGCTCGACACGCGCATCGTCGCCGTCCCCGTCGAGGCCGGCGTCTACGACAACCTCCAGGCCGGCGAGGGCGGCAAGCTCTTCTATCGCAAGGTCGACCCGCCGCCGACGCCGACCTCGGGCGGGCCGGGCGATTCGGCCATCCGCGTCTACGACCTCGCGACGCGCAAGGACGAGGCCTTCGGGCCGGCCTGCGACGGCTTCGAGCTGACGGCGGACCGCAAGAAGATGCTCGTCGTCTCCCGCGGCGCGTGGAGCATCATCCCGACGGCCGGCAAAGCCCGAGCCGGGCAAGGGCAAGCTCAATCTCGACGCCGTCAGCGTCCGCGTCGTCCCCGAGGCCGAGTGGAAGCAGATCTTCGACGAGGCCTGGCGCATCAACCGGGATTACTTCTACGATCCGGGCTACCACGGCGCGGACTGGAAGGCCATGAAGGCCAAGTACGCCGCCTTCCTGCCCCACCTCTCCTGCCGGGCCGACCTCAACCGGCTCATCCAGTGGATGTGCTCCGAGCTCGCCGTCGGCCACCACCGCGTCGGCGGCGGCGATCTCCTGGCCCAGCCGGCCCGCGTCCCGGGCGGCCTGCTCGGCGCGGATTACGCGGTCGAGAACGGCCGCTACCGCTTCAAGAAGGTCTACGGCGGGCTCAACTGGACGCCCGAGCTCCGGGCGCCGCTCGCCGAGCCCGGCTCCGAAGTCGAGGCGGGGGAGTATCTGCTGGCCGTCGAGGGCCGCGACCTCGTCCCGCCCGACAACCTCTTCGCCCGGTTCGAGGCCACGGCCGACAAGATCGTCGAGATCACGGTCGGCCCGAACCCCGACAGGACGGGATCGCGGACGATCAAGGTCGTGCCCGTCGCCGACGAGGGCGCGCTCCGCAACCGCGACTGGGTCGAGGGCAACATCCGCAAGGTCGACGCGGCCACGAACGGCCGGGTCGCTTACGTCTATGTCCCGAACACCACGACCCTCGGCCACATCTACTTCAAGCGCTATTTCTTCCCCCAGGCCGACAAGGAGGCCATCATCGTCGACGAGCGCTTCAACGGCGGCGGGTCGGTCGCCGATTATTACCTCGACTGGCTCCGCAAGCCCGTCTCGGCCTACTGGGCCATGCGCAGCGGCGCCGACCTCAAGACGCCGAGCGCCTCGATCCAGGGCCCCAAGGTCATGATCGTCAACGAGACCGCCGGCTCGGGCGGCGACCTCCTGCCCTACATGTGGCGGAAATTCCGGATGGGCAAGCTCGTCGGCACGACGACCTGGGGCGGGCTTGTCGGCACGCTGGGCTTCCCCGTGCTCATGGACGGCGGCTCGGTGACCGCGCCGAACCTGGCCTTCTGGGACGAAGGGGAGGGATTCGGCATCGAGAACGTGGGCGTCCCGCCCGACATCGAGGTCGAGCAGACGCCCAAGGACGTCATCGCCGGTCACGATCCGCAGCTCGAGGCGGCCATCAAAGTGGCCATGGACGAGCTGAAGGCCAACCCGCCGGCCAAGCCGAAGCGGCCGGCCTATCCGATCAGGGTGAAGAAGTAGACAGAACCCAGGTTCCCTCTCGCGGCGGCGATGGGTATTGCCTAGGCGATATCCGAAGCTTAGCCGACGAGAGGGAGCACCCGGGATGAGGAGAAGAACCAAAAGAAGGGGACACGTACCCGAGGTACATGTCCCCTTTCGCGCGCTTACTTCTTGTTGATCTGTTCCTGGACCATTTCGACGAGCTTTCTGATGAACGGCCCGTCCGTCTTCTTGCCCTCGGGCGGGGCGACCTTGAAGGTCATCGTGCCGTCTTCGCTGTCGAATTCCTGTTCGACGAGCTTGTAGCCTTCCGGCAGCCCCTTCTTCAGCGTCGTGACGGCCCGCTCGAAAGCCGCCTTGCCGGCTTCGCCCTCGTGGCCGGTGAAGACCAGGTTGATCGTCCCTTCGTTCTTGTCGCCGGTCGCGACGAAGACCCCGCCTTTGGCCGGCCTAACCGGCTTGTCCTCGGTGATGACGAAGGTGTCGCCGCCTTCGGCCTCCGTCTCGCGCACCTTCTTGATGAAGACGGGCTCGCCGGGGACCCTCTCGAGCTTGGACGTGATCTCCTTGAGCTTTTCCTCTTTGGCTTGAAGCTCGACCTCGAGCTTCTTCAGCGATTCCTCGAGGGCGGAGAGGTCCATTTTCTTGGCCTTGATCGCCTGGACCTGTTCCTGGAGGGCTTGGACCCTTTTCAGCATCTCTTCGTCTCTCATCCCTGTCGCATAGGCGTAGGCCGGGCCGCCTTCGGCGACCCAAACCGCCGTTCCGGCCTTCCCGACGACGGCATGGCCGCCTTCCTGGATGGTCCAGGCGTAAGGCTGGCCCTCGACGACCTTCGCTTCTTTCGCCGGGGCCGACAACCAGCGCTCGCCTTCCTTCATGTCCTTGCGCGTCTTGACGATGACCTGGCCGGGCTCCTCAGCGGCTTCCACCTTTTCGGCGAGCCTGATCTTTTCGGTGACGATCTCCGGGTCGGTCGTCCCGTAGAAAACGATCGTCTGGCCTTCCTCGCCGCCTTGCTTGTCCAGCTTCACTGTCATGGGCCTGCCGGCGACGACGGTCGCGCCTTCTTTCAGGACCTGGAGCTCGCCGCCCTTGATCTCGAGGCGCAGGGGCTCGCCCTTGACGACCCGGATGTCCTTTCCGTCGACGGTCAGGACGAGGGCTTCTCCGTCCTTGCTCTTGGTGATCGTCAGCGGCTTCTCCAGGATGAGCGTCTTGGCCTGGCCGCCCTCGGTGATGACGACCTCGATGGGCTTCCCTTCGACCTTGACAGGGCTGATGACATAAGTCGTGGCGACGGCGGCCTTTTCTTTCTGGGCTTTTTCCGCCGCCTTGGCCTTCTCGGCCTGCTTGGCCTTTTCGGAGGCCTTGGCCTTCTCCTGTTCTTGTTCCCGGACGACGGCCGTCGCGGCCGTCACCTCTTGATCGTCCACGGCGGGAGCCGCGAGAACGAACCCGGCCGGAGCGGGCATCGCCGTCTCCGCGAGGACGGTCTTGCCGACCTTGGCTTCGGTCGGCGATACGGGCCGGGCCGTCCCGACGAGGGCCACGGCCAGGACGAGGGCCAGAGCCAGCATGATCTTGGTTTTCATCTTGACCTCCATGAATGTCAGTTTCTGTTTGAGGATGGCCGCCAGGCGTTCCTGGAACGACGACTTGCCCAGCATCCCGAGCAGCGCGGCCGAGGGGTTCCAGCGGAACCCGGCCGAGCGCCGGAACGCGAGCAGGGTGGCGGCGTAAGTTGACGGCCGGATCCCGGCGCTGAGGACCAGCTCGTCGCAGGCGATCTCCTGTTCTTTCTGGAGCTCGCGGTAAACGATCCAACACAGCGGATTCCACCAGAACAGCGCCAGGCTCGCGCGGACGAGCAGCATGACCAGGAAGTCCGCCCGTTTGACGTGGGAGAGCTCGTGGAAAAGGGCCGAGGCGCGCTCGTCGTCCGTCCAGGAATCCGATCCCTCCGGAAGGAGCACGACCGGCCTCCGCCAGCCCCACGTCAGCGGCACGAGGACCTCCGGGTGGCTCTTGAGACGGACGTCGCGGCGGAGGGAGACGAGCGCGAGGAAACGCTCGACGAGAGCGCGCCACGCGGCGCCGTCGAGGGGCGTGCCCTCCGCGGTCAGCCGGACCGCGCCGGCCAGCCCGAAGGCCAGCCTCACGAGGAGCGCGGCCAGACCGGCCGTCCAGAGGAGCGTGACGGCGAGACCGGCGGCGGCGAACGGCCGGCCCGGCGCGGTCTTCGCGGCGCTCGCCTGTCCGGCCGCCGGCACGAGACCGGCCGCGGCGGCGAGAGGGGGAGTGTCTGATCGGCGGATAAGGAGCCGGACCGGGACGGAAGAGGCTGAGGCCGCGGCGACGGGCCCCGCTCCGGGGATCGCTCCGAGGCGGCCGTTGGAGACTCTCACGCTCTGCGCGGCCGGCGCGACGGATCCTCCCGCCGCGCTCGCCGCGGGGGCGGCCATCCAGCCCGGCAGGAGCGGCGATCTCCATCCGACCGGGGCGAGGGAGAGCAGCGGAATGAGGAGGAGCCCGATGAGGGCCGACGAAAGAATGAAATGGCGGACGCAGGCGGGGCGCCTCCGCGCGGCCGCCGCGGCCACAAGGGCCAGGGTCAGGACGACCGCGGTCTTCAGGAAGCACCCGGCGAAGAAGCCGAGGGTCCCCGCGGCGGCCGTTCCGGTCATGTCAGCGTCCTTCCTTGCGGGCCTTGTCGATGAGCTCCGCGAGCCTGGCATAGTCGTCCGGGGAGAGGTCCTCCTCGGAGATGTCGAGGAGCGCCGCGACGACATCCGTGGTCGAGCCGTCGAAGAACGTCTGCTTGAGATGGGCGAGGGCGCTCCGCCGGGCCTTGTCCTTGGCCAGCCGCGGCACATACATATATCGCGGTCCGTCCTGGCGGTGGACGAGGTGGCCTTTCTGCTCGAGAACGCGGAGCAGGGCCCGCACGGCCGAATAGCTCGGCGGCGACGGCAGGCGCTCCAGGACCTGCAGGGCGGAGGCCTCCTTCATCTCGTAAACGATGTCCATGATCTCCCGCTCCCGGCGGCTCAGGCTCTTGTCTGTGATCATGCGCGGCTCCATCGGCCTTCCGGCCGGCCCTGGTTGATTGCTAAAATATTAGCATGCTAAAATATTAGCACCCACTGATGGGTTTGTCAAGCGCTTCTGCTAATATTTTAACATCCACCCTTATCCTAACGGCCGGCCCCCGCCGGAGGTTGCGTCCGGACCGGACAATTCGGGCTTTTCGATGCCGGCCGCCGCCCGCCCAACCCGTTTCTTGACGCCCGTCCCGTCCTCCGACTAATATAAGGAGAAGGAAGACGGGGTCATCAATGAAATATCGCACGCTCGGCCGGACCGGCCTCAAAGTTTCCGTCGTCGGCGTCGGCGCCTGGCAGTTCGGAGGGGAGTGGGGCCGGACCTTCACCCAGCCGGAGGTCGACGCCATCCTCGACCGGGCCGCCGAGGCCGGGATCAACCTCATCGATACCGCGGAGTGCTACGGAGACCATCTGTCCGAGCGGCTGATCGGCGATTACCTGTCCCGGCGCGGGCGCGACCGCTGGGTCGTCGCCACCAAGTTCGGCCACCGCTTCAAGGGCTTCCTGGAGCGGGACGACCTCTTCGGGGCCGAGGACGTCAGGGCCCAGCTCATCGCCTCGCTGCGGGCCCTGCGGACCGACCGGATCGACATCTACCAGTTCCATTCGGGCGGCGACGAGGCCTTCCTCGACGACGGGCTCCGGGCTTTTCTCGACGAGGCCCGCCGCTCCGGGATGGTCCGCAACCTCGGCGTCTCGATCCGCGGCGCCGGGAGCGAGCTTCAGACCCGCGAGGCCTTCGGCCGCGGCTACGGCGTTCTGCAGGTCAAGTACAACCGCCTCGACATCCGGGCCGAGTCCGAGGTCTTCCCGACCGCCCGGCGCTATAATCTGGGCGTCCTGGCCCGGGTGCCGCTCGCGAGCGGCCTCATCACGGGGACGTACGCGGCCGGCGATAAGTTCGGGCCGGACGACTACCGGTCGACGCTGGGGGCGGAGGAGATCACCCGGCAGGTCCGCCTGGCGGAAAAGCTGGCCGAGGATGAGCTGCCGATGGGCGTCTCCCGCGCCCGCTGGGCCCTGGCCTGGTGCCTGCGCGATCCCGTCGTGACGGCCGTCATCCCCGGCGCGAAGAGCCCGGAGCAGGTCGCGGAGAACGCCTCGGCCGCCGATCTGCTCTCCGAAAAGACGCCCTGACAAGGGGGCCCGGCCGCGCGGCCGGGCGGTCCGTCACTTGATGACCGGCGCCGGGGCGGGCGGCGGGAGCGCCGCCGGATTGACGCATTCGTCCCTGAACCGGACCGCGAGCTCGTCGACCTCCTTGGGCGTGAGCGCGGTCTTCCCCCGCGCCAGGTAGTCGTTGAAGATGCGGTTGAAACAGGACTGGTAGCGGAATTGCTCCGTCCGGCCCTTCTCGTCGACGGCCGGCTCGTCGTAGAGGCGGACCGAGACGAGGTCCTCGCGGTCCTGGGTCAGGTTGTAGACGAAATTCGCCGCCGCGACGCAGCTCTCGCTCGTCACTTCGAGGTCCTCGTTGGCGGTGAGGTCGAGCCGGACGTCGAGCGCGAGGTCGAGAAGGCCGATGGGCGAGATGTCCCGCGCGTAGAGGAAATTGTCGCCTTCGATGCGTTCGGAGATGATGCCGCCGTTGCAGGCGCTGCCCTCGTTCCAGGCCCGGACAAGTCCGATCCAGTCGCCGTTCTTCTGGATGAGCACGAGGTTGTCGACGTCGGCGGGCTCGCCGGTGTTGAAGGTGATCGAGAGGACGTAGAGCTCGGCGCCCCCGTCGAGCGGGCCGGCGAAGGCGGCGTAGGCGAAGAAGGGCGAACGGCCCGTGGCGATGTCCTCCTCGAAGTCCGTCGCCCACCAGCCGGGCTGGTCCTCCCATTGGCGGGCTTCGAGGTTGGTCTTGAATTCGGCCAGGTTGAGCTGGCCGGTCGGTCGATCGATACAGGGCGCTGATCGCGGCCGGGTGGATGGCCTGGCCGTGGAACGTGAATTCGCCGGGGACGTCCGCGGCGGGCTTGCCCTTGCACGCGGCCGTCGCGCCGATCAGGATCAGCGCGAGAACGGCGGCGCGGATCTTCGAGGGCCTCACGGCCGGGTCGGTCAAGGTGGGTTCGTTCATGCTCTCGCTCCTCCCGTCCTGTTAGACGGTCAGCCCCGGCTTTTCTTGCCTCGGCCCATGCAAATCATAGATAGATATCGGCATAGCGTCAAGAAGCGGACCCCCGCCGGCGACGGCCCCGCCTCGCAGATATCCCCGTGGGCGCGAACCTTTTCAGGGGCCGCTCCGTAAATAGGGGAGTGAACGTCAGAGCCACGCCCGCCCCACGGAGGCCGCTTATGAAAAGAACCCCGATATTCACCTGGCTCGTCGCCGGCCTCCTGGCGGCCGCCGTCGCCCTTCCGGCCGCCCAGGCCAAGCCCGAAGAGACCGTGCCCGCGCTCGCCAAGGCCGCGACGCCGCCCGTCATCGACGGCGTCCTCGACGACCCCGCCTGGGCCGCCGGCCTCAAGTTCGACGGCTTCAAGACCTTCAAGCCCGATTACGGCAAGGACGCCAGCCAGAGGACCGAGGCCTATATCGCCTACGACGCCGAGAACTTCTATTTCGCCTTCCGCTGCTACGACTCCGATCCGGCCAGGATCAAGGGCGCCGTCTGCAAGCGCGACACGGTCTTCCAGGACGACCTGGTCTTCGTCAACCTCGACACCTTCAACGACCGGCAGAGCGCCTTCGTCTTCATGATCAACCCGTGCGGCATCCAGGGCGACGGCATGCTGACGACGAGCGGCAACGTCGAAATAAGCTTCGACACCGTGTGGTACAGCGCCGGGAAGATCGACGACCAGGGCTGGACGGCCGAGGCCCGGATCCCCCTCAAGAGCCTCCGCTTCCCCAACCGCGACCCCCAGACCTGGCGCGTCCTCTTCATCCGCTTCTTCACCCGGAGCTCCGAGCAGGTGGCCTTCCCGCCCCTCGACCCGAACTACGGATCGCTCCTCGGCCAGGCCCAGCCGTTCGAGCTCTCGGGGCTCAAGTACAAGCGGGTGGCCGAGCTCCTGCCGGCGTTCACGTTCGGCCGGACGCAGGAAGCGACCGAGGACACCCAGGGCGAGCTCGTCCGGAACAAGGAGCTCGACATCGACGACCTCAGCCTGACCGGCAAGCTGGGCCTCACCTCGGACCTGACGCTCGACGGCACGATCAATCCCGACTTCAGCCAGGTCGAGGCCGACGCCGGACAGGTCGATTTCAACCAGCGGTACTCGCTCTATTACGAGGAAAAGCGGCCCTTCTTCCTCGAGGGCAGCGAGCTCTGGCAGTTCGGCGGGTCCGTCGAGGAGGGCCCCCTCTCGTCCCTCGTCTACACCCGGACGATCGTCGATCCGTCCTTCGGCTTCAAGCTGAGCGGCAAGGTGACGCCGCGCGATACCGTGGCCGCGATCTACGCCCAGGACAATCTCCCCGGGGACGCGGTCGACGTCCATCCCGATTTCATGATCGGCCGCTTCAAGCACGCGCTCAAGGACGACGCCTACATCGGCGCTTTCTACACCGGCCGCGAGGCCGGGGGCTCCTATAACCGGGTCGGCGGGATCGACGGGCGGTTCCGGCTGAGCCAGACCCAGACGGCCTCCTTCCATCTTTTCGGCTCGCTGACCAAGGCCCCCGGCGCCGATTCGACCGACGGCCGACCACGCCCTGGGCCTGGATTACGTCTTCTCCAACCGGAAATGGGTCCTCGACCTCGGCTACCAGGACATCTCGGAGAACTTCCAGGTCGATTCGGGGTTCGTCTACAGGACCGGGCTGCGGCGCGTTTCGGCCTTCGCGATGTACAGCATCTATCCCAAGTCCAAGTTCTTCCAGAAGATCGAGCCCTTCTATTGGAGCTATCAGCTCTACGACACGGTCGACCGCATGTGGGAAACGGTCAACCTCTTCACCCTCCGCTTCAAGCTGCCTCGGAACACGCAGTTCCGCGTCGACGCGCTCCTGGCCAACGAGGTCTATGCGGGCCAGAGGTTCGACGTCAGCGGCTTCGGCCTCCAAGGCCGAAACACAGATCGCCAAGCAGATCTACTTCCAGATCTTCGCCCGGCGGACGGGGAGGGTCTTTTATGACGAGGCTGACCCCTATCAGGGGTACGGGACGCGGGCCATGGCCGCCCTCCAGTTCCAGCCCATCACCCAGCTCGACTTCACGTTCAGCCTGAGCTACTCAGGACTTCTTCAGGAAGTCCGACCATTCCAAGTCCTACGATTACCTCATCCTGAGGAGCCGCAACACCTTCCAGCTCAACAAGTACCTCTTCGTGCGCGGCATCGTCGAGTACAACGACTTCTATAAGCGGATGACCCTCGACGGGCTCATCTCGTTCACCTACATCCCCGGCACGGTCGTGTTCCTGGGTTACGGCTCGGCCCTGGAGAAGGTCGAATGGGACGAGACCCTGTCCGGGTTCATCGAGAGCGATCGCTTCCGCGAGATGAAACGCGGCTTCTTCCTCAAGGTCAGCTACAACTACAGGTTCTAGCAACTAAAAGAAGCCCTGTCCTGATCGGCGGCGTCTTCAGAGTTGAAAGGGTCTCTCCGCCCGCTATAGTGGTGGCGGGGAGGCGCGACGATGAGCCGGACCGGGCCGAGACTGACGCTGTTCGACGCCGTCAACGTCTCCCTCGGCTCCATCATCGGGGCGGGCATCTTCGTCATACTTGGGCGCGGCCGCCGCGGTGGCGGGACCGGCGCTCGTCCTGTCGGTCCTCATCGCCGCCTTCGTCTCCCTCCTGACGGGGCTCTCGACGGCCGAGCTCAGCCGGAGTACCCCCGAAGCGGGGGCGTCTACGTTTTCGCGCGCGAGACCCTCTCGGGTTTCCTGGGCTTCCTCGTCGGCTGGGTCTGGCTCTTTTCCAACGTCGTCGGCGGGGCGACGGTCGCGGTCGGCTTCGGCCATTATCTGTCGTTCTTCTTTCCCAAGCTTCCGTACCGGCGTCGGCATCGTCACGGTCGTCGTGTCCGCGGTCCTGATCCACCTCGGCGGAGCCAAGGAATCGAGCCGGTTCACGAACGCCCTCGTCGTGTTCAAGATCGCCGTCCTGCTCTTCTTCTCCGCGGCGGCCTTCCTCCATTTCCAGGGCCCGAACTTCCGGCCCTTCCTGCCGTTCGGCTTTCGCGGGGTCTGGGCCGGGGCGGCGACGATCTTCTTCGCCTATGCCGGGTTCGCCCGGGTGGCCATCGTCGCCGACGAGATCGAGGAGCCGCGGAAGAACGTGCCGCGGGCGACCCTGATCTCGATCTTCATCTCGACCCTCGTCTACCTCGTCGTGGCCGTGGCCGCCGTCGGCGGCGCCGGGTCCTCGCTCCTGGCCCGGTCGGGGTCGCCGCTCGCCGACGCGCTGGGGTCCATGGGCCTGGGCTTCGGGGCCCGGCTCGTGGCGCTGGGGGGCCTGGCCGCGGCGGGCTCGGTGGCCCTGGCCTCGGTCCTGGGCCTCTCGCGGCTGGCCCAGGTCATGGCCCGCAACAGGGAGCTCCCGGCCTTCATCGGCCGGACGGGCGGCCGGAGCGCCGTTCCGCGGAACGCCATCCTGCTCGGCGGGGCGGCCATGCTCGCCCTGGCCTTCGCGGCCGACCTGCCCCATATCGCCTACATCAGCAGCTTCTCCCTTCTCCTCTATTACGCCGCCCTCAATCTGAGCGGGCTCCGGGTCCTCAAAGGCGGCATGCGGATCGTGACCGGGCTCGGCCTCGTCTCCTGCCTCGTCCTGATGGCCAACCTGCCGCGGCGCTCCTGGGTCGTCGGCGCGGCGGTCGTCGCCGCGGGCGCGATCTATCATTGGGGCCGGACCGCGGCCTTTCGTAAGAAAGCCGGAACGAACGGCTGAAACACGCCCCGAACTGCAACTTTCCCGAGGCCCCGTTCGTCTATAGATATGGAGACAGCAAGATGAGCAACGCAACGCACAGTGCTTCGAGGATAAAGACGCTCCGGCTCGCCGTAAGGCCCGGAGCGTCCGCGATCACCCAGCTGGCCGCGGCCTTGACGGGGCGCGGGCGGACCCGCGCCGCCGCCATCTCCGTGTCCGGCTTTTTCTTTCCCTATTCCGCGGGCTTCCCCGTGCTGGCCTATTCGGGGCGCAAGCCCCTGCCGCCGGTCTTCGGGAGCCGGCGGCGGCCGTTCTGACCGCCTCTCTCCGTCCCGGCCTTCGCCTCAGGGCCCGCGTTCAGACCGGGTCTCAGGACCTATCCATTATTTTCTTCTTTATTAGTATTTGACTTTGCCCGCCCGGGCCTAAATAATGATGCTTCTCCCGTTTCCGGAGAAGAACCTAGATTAATCCATCCCTTAAGGCCTAGGAGGGAAACATGAACAGAAAAGAATTCCTCAGGATGTCGGCCGGGCTGGCCGGAGGGGTGGCCGGGCTGCCCTTGATGCACAAGCTCGTCGCGGCGGCCTCGACGCCGGTCGAAGCCGCGTTTCCCGTCTCGCCGGGCTCCGCCGCCTCCGCGCCGCTCGCGGACCTCATCGCCCGGGCTGCCGCGGCCGGCGGCGATGACGAGGCCTTCTGGAGTCTCATCCGCGGCCAGTTCATCCTCGATCCCGGCTGGACCTTCCTCAACTTCGGCGGCCTCGGCTCATGCCCGCTGCCCGTGATCAACGCCATCTTCGAGTTCACCAAGGCCGAAGAGCGCGCCCCGAGCGCCGGACACGACGAAAAGCCCTGGCAGGAGGTCAAGGAGAAGCTGGCCCGGGCCCTCGGCGAGACCTGCCGCAAAGAGGACCTCGGCCTGATCGGCGGGGCGACCGAAGGCGTCAACGTCATCGTCCACGGCCTGCCGCTCAAGCGCGGCGACGAGGTCATCACCTCGACCCACGAGCACGTCGCCGTCCACTCGGCCCTTCTCCACCGCATGCAGCACGACGGCATCGCCATCCGCCTGTTCGAGCCGGACAAGGTCAGCGCGCATGGGCAACGTCGACCGCATCGCCCGCCTCATCACGCCGCGGACGCGGCTCATCATCTTCAGCCACGTCACCTGCACGACCGGCCAGCTCTTCCCGGTCAAGGAGATCTCGGCGCTGGCCCGCTCCAAGAACATCTGGTTCGCCCTCGACGGCGCCCAGGCGCCCGTGTGCGCGTGCTTCGACATCGTCGATAGCGGCGTCGATTTCTACACCTGCAGCACCCACAAGTGGATGATGGGCCCGAAGCGCACGGGTTTCATCTATGTCCGGCAGGGGATGGTCGATCTCCTGCGGCCCCTGACGGTCGGCGGCGGCTCGTCGACGAGCTACGACGCCGCGAAGGGCGAGCTCGTGCTCAAGCCGACGGCCGAGCGCTTCGAGTCCGGCACGCAGAATGACGCCATGTTCTACGCGCTGGGGACGGCCCTCGATTTCGTGGATACGATCGGCATCGAGCGCATCCAGGCCCACTGCAGGCCGATGGCCGAGCGCTTCTACCGCGGGCTCGGCGAGATCCCGGGCGTCGAGCGCCTCTCGCCCGAGGAGGAGGCCTACCGGACGCTCATGATCGGGTTCCGGATGAAGTCGCACACGCACACGGAGATCATGAGCCATCTGGCCAAGGACCGGATCAAGGCCCGGCCCGTCGGCGAGGGCGGCCTCAACTCGATCCGGGTCTCGTTCTACCTGAACAACCGCGACGAGGACGTGACGGCGATCCTGGACTCGCTGAAGAAGCTCGCCGCCTAGACAACGATTTACGATTCGGGGCCACATAGCTAAATCCACTTTATTCGAGTACCGGACAATTTGATGAGTTGAGTGGCACCATCTCGCCGGGCGCTTTAGGGTAAAATAGGCGGCGTGGAAAATAAGCCGCCCTCCCCGACGGGCGCCCGGGCAGGCGCGAACGCCCGCGCCCGCTTCGAGGCCTGGCTCGAGGCCCGGGCCCGGAACGTGCCGCGCGTCTCCTATCCGCCGGAGCTCCCGATCACCGCCGCGCGCCGGCGAGATCGTCGAGGCCCTGCGCTCGCCGCGCCGCCGGGTCGTCATCATCTCGGGCGAGACGGGCTGCGGCAAGAGCACCCAGATCCCGAAGATGTGCCTCGAGGCGGGGCGGGGCGTCGCCGGCCGCGATCGGCGTCACCCAGCCGCGGCGGCTGGCCGCGATGACCATCGCCGCCCGCATCGCCGAGGAGCTCGGCGAGCCGATCGGCCGGTCGGTCGGCTACAAGATCCGCTTCCAGGACCGGACCTCGCGCGACGGCTACATCAAGGTCATGACCGACGGCATCCTCCTCGCCGAGACGCAGGGCGACCACGGCCTCCACGAGTACGACACGATCATCATCGACGAGGCCCACGAGCGCTCGCTCAACATCGATTTCCTGCTCGGCATCATGCGCCGGCCTCCTCGACGAGCGGCCCGACCTCAAGCTCGTCATCACCTCGGCGACGCTCGACACGGAGAAGTTCTCCAAGGCCTTCAAGAACGCGCCGGTCATCGAGGTCAGCGGGCGCCTCTACCCGGTCGAGGTCGAGTACCGCGCGCCCGACAAGGAGGAGGCCGAGGACAAGGACTACGTCGACCAGGCCGTCGAGGCGGTCGAGTACCTGCGGCGCGAGAAGCCGGCCGGGCGACATCCTGGTCTTCATGCCGACCGAGCAGGACATCCTCGAGACCTGCCGCATGCTCGAGGGCCGCAAGTGGCCGCTCGTGAAGGTGCTGCCGCTCTTCTCGCGGCTGCCGGCGGGCCAGCAGCGGCCTCGTCTATACCGTGACCGCTGCCCAAGATCGTCGTGGCCACGAACGTCGCCGAGACCTCGCTGACCATCCCCGGCATCCGCTACGTCGTCGACACGGGCGTCGCGCGGATCGCCCAGTACCAGCCCGGGACGCGCATCAACAGCCTGCCGATCTCGCCGATCTCGCGGGCCTCGGCCGACCAGCGCAAGGGGCGGTGCGGCCGGGTCAAGGAGGGGCTGTGCGTGCGGCTCTACAGCCAGGTCGATTACGAGTCGCGCGACGAGTTCACCCCGCCGGAGATCCTGCGGTCGGACCTGGCCGAGGTCATCCTGCGCATGACCGACCTGGGGCTCGGCGATCCGCTCCAGTTCCCGTTCATCGACCGGCCCGCGTCCAAGGCCGTCCACGACGGCTACGACACGCTCGTCGAGCTCGGCGCCATCCGCAAATCGGGGACACAATACCAATTCCCCAATTCCCGCTGGGAGCTGACGGAGACCGGCCGGACCATGGCCCGGATGCAGCTCGATCCGCGGCTCTCGCGCATGCTCATCGAGGCCCGCGGCGAGAACTGCCTCCCCGAGGTGTCCGTGCTGGCCGCGGCGCTGAGCATCCGCGACCCGCGCGAGCGCCCGCCGGACAAGGCCCAGCAGGCCGACGCCGTCCACGCCGCTTTCAAGCATCCCGACTCGGACTTCCTCGTTCTCCTCAACATCTGGAATCGCTACCACGGCGATTTCGAGAAGCTCGGCTCGCTCGTCCAGAAGCGGCGCTTCTGCCACGAGCACTTCCTGTCCTTCCCGCGCATGCGCGAGTGGGTCTATCTCCACGCGGAGATCGGGAACGCTCTCGCGCGAGTTGGCGCTCGGACCGCGGGCGAGAGAGGTCGACGCCGGGCGCGGCCCGACCCCGATTTTGCACGCCGACATCTCGCCGGCGCTCTACGGCGGCGATCCACCGCTCCGTCCTCAGCGGGTATCTCTCGAACATCGCCGCGCACAAGGAGAAGAACGTTTACACCGGGGCCAAGAACCGCGAGGTCACGCTCTGGCCCGGGCTCGGTCCTCTTCGCCAAGGGCGCGGCCTGGATCGTCTCGACCGAGGTCGTCCGGACCTCGCGCCTCTTCGCCCGGACGGCGGCCCGCATCGATCCCGCCTGGCTCGAGCGAGCTGGGCGGCCCGCTCTGCAAGCGCTCCTACTCCGACGCCGCCTGGGACCGGGCGCGCGGCGAGGTCACGGCCAAGGAGCGCGTCACGCTCTTCGGGCTCGAGATCGTCCGCGAGCGCCGCGTCTCCTATGCCCGCGTCGCCCCGGCCGAGGCCCACGAGATCTTCGTCATGAACGGCCTCGTCGAAGGCGAGATCGACGACCCGCCGCCCTTCCTCGTCCACAACCTCGAGCTCCAGCGCCAGGTCGAGGCCATGGAGGAGAAGCTCCGCCGCCGCGACATCCTCGTCGCCGAGGGCGAGATCGCCAAATTCTACTCGGAGAAGCTCCCCGGCATCCGCGATGTGCGCGCCCTGCGCAAGCTCCTCAAGGACGTCCGCGACCGGGGCGGGGACGACTCGTTCCTGCGCCTGAGCGAGGACGCGCTCCTCAACTATCACCCGGACGAAGCCGCCGTCGCCGGCTTCCCCGACAGCGTCGAGGTCGCCGGCCGTCCTTTCCGGGCCGTCTACAAGTTCGCTCCGGGGGAAGAGGACGACGGCGTCACGCTGACCGTGCCGGCCGGGCTCCTGAGCGCCATCCCGGCCGGGCGCCTCGAGTGGGGCGTCGCCGGGCAATACCGGGACAAGATCGCCGCGCTCATCAAGGGCCTGCCGAAGCGCTACCGCAAGCTCCTCGTCCCGGTCGGGGAGAAGGCCGAGGACGATCGCCCGCGAGATGCCCCAGGCCCCCGAAGAGGTGCCGCTCTTCAAAGCCGTCGCCGATTTCGTCAAGCGCCGCTACGGCGTCGATATCCCGCCTCGCGAATGGGCCCTGGCCGACGTCCCCAGGCACCTGCGCATGCGCGTGGCCGTCGTCGATCCGGCGAACGGGACGCGTCATCGACGCCGGGCGCGACGTCGAGCTGCTGCGGAAGAAGATCGGCGCCGCCGACGAGGCCCCGTCCAAGATCGAATCGCCGGCCTGGCAGGAGGCGCGTCGCGTCTGGGAGAAGTACGGGACTCACGGATTGGACCTTCGGCGACCTGCCCGAGAAGATCGCGGTCGGCACCTCGCTCACGGCCTACCCCGCCCTCAAAATCGGGGACACAATACCAATTCCCCATTTACCCCTCGACGGCTCCAGCCCTGATAGCCGATCGGGGAGCACGAAAGAGGCCGTTATCCCGATCCCTCGTTCGCCCGTCGGGCAGAGAGAGCAGGGGGGCATCGAGATCCGTTTGTTCCCGACGCGCGCCGAGGCCGAGGCGTCGCATAAGCAGGGCGTCCGCTGGCTCCTGATGCGCAAGTTCGGGAAGGACCTGGCGTTCGTTCGCCGCTATCACAAGATCCCGGCCGACTTCGAACGGGCGGCGCTCTACTTCGGCGGGCGCGAGGCGCGTCGAGCGGGCCATCGAGGAAGCCCTGGCCCGCGATGTCTTCGAGCGCGACATCCGCACCGAAGCCGAGTTCAGGGCCTACGAAGCCGAGGTCGGCCGGACGCTCTTCGAAAAGGGACACGCCCTGACCCAGACGGTCGTCAAGATCGTCGAGCTCCACGCCAAGCTCCGGGCCGAGCTCGCCGCCGGCGCCGGCGTGGTGGGCAGGGGAGAAGGCCCCGGCGCCAAGTCCCTCAGCCTCTACGAGCTCAGCAAGCTCAAGGAGCGGGTCAAGCCCGAGTACCTCGACGCCGTCACCGCCGACCTCGAGCGCCTCGTTCCGAAGGACTTCCTCGCCGCCTACCCGCTCGTCCGGCTCGTCCGCGTCCCGCGCTATCTCGAGGGCCTCAAGATCCGCCTCGAGCGCGCCCGCGTCGCCCCCGACAAGGACAAGTTGAAGGCCGCCCAGATCGAGCCCTACGCTTTCGAGCTCGCGCGCCTGGAGGGCGCCGCTCGCGCCTCGGAAAATCGGGGACATGGTATTGTGTCCCCGATTTCGGCGGAGAAGCGCGCCGCCGTCGACGAGCTCCGCTGGATGATCGAGGAGTTCAAGCTGGCCCTCTTCGCCCCCGAGATCAAGACCGCCTTCCCCATCTCCGCCGTCCGCCTGGCCCGCAAGATCGCCGAGATCGACGCCCTCGCCTGAGAAGCCCGCGTCCTACACCCCTACTGATACTTCGGCACCCGCGCTTTCTTCCGCAGCTTGGCCATGACCCTATCGATGCCCGGCTTAGTCATATTCTTGAGATAGTATGTTTTATCCGCGCCCGCGATGCCGCCGATGAGCGCCCCGCTAACCCCGCCCCCCACCATGCCCAAAAGCGAATAGCCGGCGATCCCGAGCCCGCCAAAAAGCTTGCCCCTATATCTGGCCGAGGATATCGCATAGGCGACGGCGCCTCCTGCCAGCGCCCCCACGACACCGCCGGGAACGGCCGCTGACCTGTGATAAACGCGCAGGGTCGAGATATCCGCTATCGCGATCGTGAGGACCTCTTCCGGCTCCATCTCGATGACGATCGCGTCCGCCCGGACCCCGATGAGCTCGCCTATGAAGGATGGGGCATCGCGATCCGTGGCCACGCCGACCTTGGCTCCGACACGCTTTCCCGCGGCCTGAAGTCCTTGAGAGAGCGCGAGCATGCCGACCAGGCCCGCCGCGAGAATCCCCCATGCTCCTCTGCCGAAGCTCCTCTGGATGTTCATGTCTAGCCTCCCCCGGCCTTCCGGGCCCTATCTCAGGATGGCTCGATTATCGGCGCCGCCGGAGGGAGAGTTGTCAAGGGAATGACAAGATTTTGCCAAGTCTCGGTCAACGCGACGCTTGCGCCGATTTCGCGCCGTGGTAGAATCTGGAGGGGATGAAGAAGATATGAATAACAACCCTTCTGACAGAACCGGTTCGACAGCCCAAACCTGCTCCGTCCCCGGCCCGACGCCGCCCCACGACTGGGCCGCCGCCCGCGACGCCGCCATCGCCGACTTCCTGGCCCGCTTCGCCACGGACTGCCCCGACCGCGACGTCCTGGCCGACCTGATGGTGGCCATCACGCGCCTGGCCCGCGACGGCACCGGCCGCGGCGACCTCAAGCTCCTGACGAACTCCTTCAAGGAGCTTCGCTACGCCTTCAAGGTCTTCGCCCCGTACCACGACGTCCGCAAGGTCTCGATCTTCGGCTCCAGCCGCACGCCCGCCGACCACCCCGACTTCCTCCAGGCCGACGACTTCGCCCGCCGCATGCGCGAGCGCCAGCTGGATGGTCATCACCGGGGCCGGCGACGGCATCATGGGCGCCGGGCAGCGCGGGGCCGGCCGCGCGGCCTCCTTCGGCGTGGCCATCCGCCTGCCCCACGAGCAGAAGACCAACGTCGTCATCGCCGACGACGCCAAGCTCGTCAACTTCAAGTACTTCTTCACCCGCAAGCTCCTCTTCCTCAAGGAGGCCTCGGCCATCGCCCTCTTCCCCGGCGGCTTCGGCACCCAGGACGAGGGCTTCGAGGCCCTGACCATGATCCAGACGGGCAAGACCAACCTCATCCCCATCGTCATGGTCGACGCGCCCGGCGGCACGTACTGGCAGCACTGGCGGACCTACCTCAAGGCCGAGCTCCTCCACAACGGCATGATCGGCGAAGAGGACATGCACCTCTTCAAGATCACCGACGATATCGACGCGGCCGTCGAGGAGATCATGGGCTTCTACCGGCGCTACCACTCGATGCGCTACGTCGGGCCGCTGCTCGTCCTGCGCCTCTCCTCGCCGCTCCCGCCCGACGCGCTCGAGCGCCTCAACGACACCTACGCCTCGATCCTGACCGAGGGCCGCATCGAGCAGCACCTCACCCCGCTCGAAGGCGAAGGCGACGACGCCGAGTACCCCGATCTGCCGCGCCTCTCGTTCGCTTACAACCGCAAGGACGCCGGCACCCTGCGCCTCATGGTCAACGCCATCAACGCGGCCTGATCCGCTGCAAGGCCTCATCCCGCCGATCCCCCCATCTCACCCCCCTGATTCCCCCGATAGAGGCGATGGCCCCCTCCCGCCGGACGCTCCATCATAGTGCCTCTTTAGGCAATGTGATGCGCAACGACCTGCGGGACTGTTCGCGCTCCGACGCCAACGCGCCGACCGAGGGGTCCGTCCCGGTCTCGGCTCCGCGGCATCCCGAGGAGCGCTTCCGGACCCTGTCCGAGAAGTCCCGCCTGGCCATATTCATCGTCGATCCCGCTTTCCGGATCATCTACGCCAACGAAGCGGCCGGCGAGCTCGCCGGCTTCCCGCGCGACCGCGTCCTCGACCTCGATTTCCTCCGCTTCGTCGACCCCGAGAGCCTGCCCCTCGTCCAGTACTATCATCAGTGCGGCCTGCGCGGCCAGTACGCCCCTCCGAGCTACGAGTTCATGTTCGTCCGCGCCGACGGCGAAACGCGCTCGGTCGATTGCACGGCCAGCTTCGTCCCCGGCGACGGCGGGAACGGGGGCGGGGAGACGGTCATGCAGCTCATGGACGCCACCGAGCGCTGCCAGATCGAGGAGGAGCTCAGGACGTCCCGCGAGATCTTCAAGCTCGTCTTCGACAACGCCCCCGACGGCATCTTCCTCTACGACATCCGCGGCAACCTCATCGAAGGGAACCGGATGGCCGAGGCGATGAGCGGCTATGCGAAGAGCGAGCTCGTCGGGTTGAACCTGCTCACCGCGGGCCTCTTGCCCTTCGACCAGGTGCCCAAGGCCGCCTCGATCCTGAGCCGGAACGTCGTCGGCAAGCCGACCGGCCCCGACGAGCTCGTCCTCCGGCGCAAGGACGGCTCGCTCGTCAACGTCGAGCTCAGCACGTATCCGGTCAAGTTCATGGGGCGGAAGATCGCCCTCGGGATCGCCAGGGACATCACCGTCCGCAAGCGGGCCGAGGAAGAGGTGACGAAGAGCCGCGAAGACCTCGAGACGGTCGTCCGGGAGCGGACGCGGGAGCTCGAGAACGCCAAGCAGGCCGCCGACGAGGCCAGCCGGGCCAAAAGCACGTTCCTCGCCCACATGTCCCACGAGATCCGGACGCCGATCAACGCGATCATGGGGTTCTCCCAGCTGATGCAGCGCGACGACACCCTGGCCCCCGAGCAGCGTCAGCACCTGGACATCATCAACCGGAGCGGCGAGCACCTCCTGGCCCTGATCACCGATATCCTGGAAATGTCGAAGATCGAGGCCGGCCGGACGACGCTGAACCCGTCGACGTTCAGCCTGCTCGCCCTTCTCGAGGACCTGGAATTGATGTTCCGGATGCGCACCGACGCGAAGAAGCTGACCTTCGCCCTCGACGGCCTCGACCGGATCCCGCGCTATGTGGAGGGCGACGAAGGCAAGCTGCGCCAGATCCTCATCAACCTGCTCGGCAACGCGGTGAAATTCACGGCCGCCGGCGGGATCGTGCTGAGGGTCCGGACCGGCCGGGAAGACTCCGGCGGGATCCGGCTGGACGCGGAGGTCGAGGACACCGGCCCGGGCATCCCGCGAGGACGAGCAGAAGGACCTGTTCAAACCCTTCCAGCAGGCCCGGAGCGGGCGCCTGATGAGGTCCGGCACGGGCCTGGGACTGGCCATCTGCAAGGAGTTCGTCACCCTGATGGGCGGCGATATCAGCCTCGCCAGCCGGGTCGGGGAAGGGCAGCCTGTTCAAGTTCCATGTCCTTTTGGGAGAGGGGGACGTCGGGCTGGCCGAGAAAAGCGCCGGGTCTCGTCGGGTCAAATGCCTGCGGCCCGGGCAGTCGCCCCGCCGGATCCTGATCGCCGACGACGAGGAGCTCAACGGCGCGTTCCTGTCCAAGCTCCTCGGCGACATCGGCTTCGAGACGAGGCGCGTGACCGACGGGAAAGAGGCCATCGAGGTGTTCCTGTCCTGGCGGCCGCACCTGATCCTCATGGACCTGCGCATGCCCGAGATGGACGGCTGCGAAGCGGCCCGCCGCATCCGCGCGAGCGAAGGCGGCCGGGACGTCAAGATCGTCATCGTGAGCGCCAGCGCCTTCGAAGACGACCGGCGGGAGGCCCTCGCGGCGGGCGCCGACGACTTCCTGACCAAGCCTTTCCGCGAAGACGTTCTCTTCGAGAAGATCGAACGGCTCCTGGGCGTCGCGTTCGAGCTCTCCGAGGAGACGCCGTCCGGGAAGGACCCCGGCCTCCCGGCCGGCGCCCGCGCGCCGATCCCGGCCGCCCTGGCGGCCCTGCCGGTGGGCTTCCGGCGAGGGCTTCGCGACGCCGTCGTCAAGGCCGACTACGATCTGATGATCGGGATGGTCAACGAGATCGACGGCCGGGACAAGCCGGTCGCCCTGGAGCTGCGCGGCCTCGTCGAGCGCTATGAGTACAATACGCTTCTGAACCTGCTGACCACGGAGAAAGAGTGACCGATGAACGCATCCCTGTCGTACCCGGACAAGCCGAGCATCCTCGTCGTTGACGATACCCCGGCGAACCTCCAGCTTCTGGCCAGCATGCTGAAGGAGCGGGGGTACAGGACGCGGCCCGTTCCGAGCGGATTGCTGGCCCTCCAGGCCGCCCTGAGCGAGCCGCCGGACCTGATCCTCCTCGACATCAACATGCCGGAGATGAACGGCTTCGAGGTCTGCCAGAGCCTGAAGGCCGACGAGAAGCTGAAGGACATCCCCGTCATCTTCATCAGCGCCCTGAACGAGGTCCTGGACAAGGTGAGGGCCTTCGCCGTGGGCGGCGTGGACTACATCACCAAGCCGTTCCAGTTCGACGAGGTCCAGGCCCGGGTCAACACGCACCTGAAGCTCTGGCATCTCCAGCAGGAGCTCGAGAAGCACAACCGGCAATTGGGCAAGCTCGTTCAGGCCCAGGTCAAGAAGATCTCGGACACGCAGATGGCCATGATCTTCGCCCTGGCCAAGCTCGCGGAATCCCGGGACGACGACTCGGGCATGCACCTCGAGCGCGTCCAGGCGTTCTGCAAGAAGCTGGCCGAGGGATTGGCCAAGGCACCCCGGTTCGGCCGGCAGGTCGACGCGAAGTTCATCGAGAACATCTATTACGCGAGCCCGCTCCACGATATCGGCAAGGTCGCCATTCCCGACCGCATCGTCCTCAAGCCCGGCAAGCTGACGCCCGAGGAGTTCGAGGTCATGAAAACGCACGCCGCCCTGGGGGCCGACAAGCTCGAGGCCGTCCAGCGCCAGTTCCCCGGGAACGCCCTGCTCGACATGGGCATCGCCATCGCCAAGTTCCATCACGAGAAATGGAACGGCGGCGGCTATCCGCTGGGCCTGGCGGGCGAGGCCATCCCGCTCCCCGCGCGCATCATGGCGGTCGTCGACGTCTATGAGACCCTGCGGGCCAAGCGCTGCTACAAGGACGCCTTCTCGCACGAGCAAAGCGTGGGCATCATCGTGTCCTCGAGCGAAACACACTTCGATCCCGAGATCGTCAAGGTCTTCATCGACCTCCAAGAGGACTTCCGGGCCGTGCGCGACGAGATGAACGACTAGCCCCCCACGGGGCCGGCCTTGGCCGAATCTTTACAGAATCTTGACTTAACCCTGACAACTAGCCCAGCCCCTCGGCCTATCCTTCAGGCATTGAACGAGAAGGAGGCCGCCATGAGAACATCGAAAGCAACCGTCCCCGGCACCGCCGCCAGCGTCGTCGCCAATCCCCCCGCGCCCCTCTCCGAATCCGGCTTCCAGGAGCGCCTCCGTGGGAGCATCGGCTCCCAATTCGACCGGTTCGCCTACTACCGCCGGCTCTGCGCCCGCAGCAACGTCTTCCTGGCCGACCTCCTGGCCTTCATCGCCGACGGCGCCTACCACCGCATCCCCGGCGTCGCCTCGTCGGCCTTCAAGCTCTCCAAGGGCATGATCGAGGAGCTCAACGACCTCACCGTCCCCGGCGTCTTCCAGATCTCGAGCAGCACCTCGGGCGACCCGAGCTACGTCTACACCGGCCCCGCCGAGCTCGCCCACATCACCGAGCGCTACGGCGAGACCTTCGGCTTCCCCGGCGTCGCCATCGGCTTGGCCTTCGCCCCTCGCTCCGCATCCTCCGCGCCCTGTCCAAGAAGGGCGCCTACAAGGGCGTCCCGGCCGTCCTGCGGATGCAGCTCGGCCTCGAGGGGAGCATCTCGCGCTACGACCGGACGTATACCACGGTCGACGTCGACATCCCGCGCACCCTCCTCAACCGTCTCGCCGGCCGCCCCGCCTCGATACGCAAGATGTCCGCCGCCGACGTCGCCGCCATCATCCGCGACGCCGAGAAGCACGGCCGCCGCATCTCGCTCGGCGGCCTGACCCTGCTCCTCCGGCCCTACCTCGACGAGTTCCGCGACGGCGAATTCGCCCTCCACGCCCTCGGCCACGTCGCCTTCAGCGGCGGCGGCTATTCGGGCGCCAAGGGCTCGATCCGCGGCGCCAAGATCGACAAGCCGGCCTTCGTCGCCCGCATCGGGGCCGTCTTCGGCATCGAGCCCGCCCTCTGGCCGACCCACATCAAGGACATCTACAGCTTCACCGAGACCCCCGCCCAGATCGAGGGCTACTGGAGCCGCGACCACGACGACTTCCTCTTCCGCCCGGCGCGCCGACCACCGGGTCTACATCGTCGATCCCGAAACGGAAACGCCCCTTCGCTCCGGCCGCGGCCTCATCAAGGTCGTCGCGCCCTACATCACGGGCCGGCCCACGGCGGCCAACACCTGCGGTCCTCCAGTTCGACGAGGCCGAGATCGTGAGCGCCGACGCCGACGGCTCCGTCTCCGCCTTCACCCACGTCTCCCGCTTCGCCGGGCGCCGAAGCCTCCGGCACGGTCGGCTGCGCCTTCAAGGCCGCGGAGATCTCCGGTGACTGGCCAGCCCCGGATCGTCTTCGACGACCCCTACGTCGAGGCCTCGAAGACCGAGACGACCGCCGGCCTGAGCTTCGCGCTTTCCCCTCGTTCGAAGCCGACCGCCTCGCCGGTCATCCTCCGGCCCTTCGCTCCCGCTCCCGCGAGGTCTTCGCCGCGCTTTCCCCCGCCGAGATCCAGGACGCCATGACGCGCCTCGACTCCTTTTTCGCCGATCCCGCCCGTCCCGAGGTCCGCTCCGTCGTCGACCTCATCCACCGGGTCGACGGCTTCTCGCGGCACGACATCGAGCGCTTCGGCCTCGGCATCTTCCGCCCCCTGTCGACGCTACGACCGCGCCCTCGTCGGCCGGTTCGTCGAAGCGGGCCTTCAAAACGCGGCGCCCCGTCGAGACGGCCTTCGGCCATCTCCAGCGCTTCGGCCTGAATTCCCCGTTCATCGGCAGGCGCGAGCCCGGTCTCCTCAGCCATTTCGCCTCGGGCAACGTCGTCGGCTACTCGGCCGTCCTGACGCGGATCGGCCTGCCGCTCGCGACCGCCAGCGGGGAAGGGGACTGGTCGAAGGGCGCGGCCCAGGTCATCAAGCTCCCGTCGACCTCGGCCGTCTTCCCGATGCTCTATCTCTCCAAGATGGCCGAGATCGCGCCCCTCGTCCGGGCGACGATCGCCTGCGGCTACTGGAAAGGGGGCGACGCGGCCGTCGAGGACCGCCTGCTCGCCGCATCGGACGCCGTCAACGTCCTGGGCTCGGACGCGACGGTCCGGGACGTCGAAGCCAGGGCCAAGCGCCTGGGCCGCGGCCCGATCGTCCTCGGGCACGGCCACAAGGTCGGCGCCGCCTACATCTCCCGGGAGTTCGCCTCGTCGCCCGACCTCCGCGACAAGGTCATCGACGGGCTCGTCCGAGACATCTCGGCCTTCGACGGCGCGGCCTGCTACTGCGTCAAGAACGTCTACGTCCAGGGCGACCACCGGGCCTTCGCCTCGAAGCTCGTCGAGGCCCTCGACCGCCATGCCGCGCTCGTTTCGCCCGTCAATCCGGCCATGAAGCCCGTCGGCCGCGGCCTCGCCCGCGTCTTCGCCGGGTCGTCGGCGTCCTGGTCGCGGGCGACGGCTCAGCTCTCGTCCGGGTCGCGGACAAGCCCGCTTTCTGGTTCCCCGACGAGGTCTACCGCTACGTCCAGGTCATGCCCGCGGAGAGCCCGCCGCCGTGGCCGCGCTCCTGGCCAAGGCCCGCCGCTTCCTCCAGACGGTCGTCGTGGCCGTCCCGGACGCCGACATCCTGCCCGCCCTGGCCCTCTTCGGCCAGGCCGGCGCCAGCAACATCCATTACCCCGGCTCGGCCCCCCTGCTCAACGTCTACGAGGAGCCCCACGACGGGGACTTCGACTTCGTCAAGATCCGCTACCCTTACCGGGTCCGCTTCGCGGCCACGAATTTCAAGACGAACGCGGACTGGCTGGAATAGGGCCCCCACAAGTTCCCATCGCTACGTAGACCGGAATTGTAGGTTTTTTTCCCATATGGGCGCTCAATTTATTGCTTTACTTTTACGCATCGCCTGCCCTATCATCCCTTTCAGCCAAGGTGATGGAACTCGAAGACCTCCTCAAGGCCGGTCCCTTTCGACGAAGTCTCCCTGTCCGTCAAGAAGATCATTTTCGCCAACTTCCCCTGCCTGACCGAGGAGGAGCGGGAGGAGATCGGCCAGGACGTCAAGCTCAAGCTGCTTAAGATGGCCTCGCGCGGGAAAAAGATCGGCAATCTCAGGTCCTACATATGGAAAATGGTCTACTCAGCGGCCCTCGACGTCATCAACGAGCGGATCCCCGCCGTCTGCCTCGATGACCAGCAAGAATCCGGCGCTGCCCCGCTTGAGGCTTACGTCGACACGCTCTCCCCGGAATATCTCTTCCAGGAAAAGGAGCTCCTGGCGCTCACCGAGAAGGCCATCGATGCCCTTCCTCGCCGCCGCCGGACCGCCGTCCTCCTCCACCTCCAGGGTCTGAGCCTCGAGGAGATGGCCCTCTATCTCGGCGAGAGCATGGCCACCGTCCGGCATCTCCTTTATCGCGGCCTCGGCGAGGTCAAGGCCCGGCTCGACGCCATCTCCGGCGCGCCTCGGTCGCCCAGCCTCGGCCCGCCCCGTCGCCGCGTCAAGACGCCGAAGCCCCGCCTTGAATGGAAGCGGACATGACACGGAAGTGCCCCAAAGACGGCGCGCTTATCGGGCTTTTCATGAACGAGCTGCCGCCCCGCGAAGCGGAGCGGCTCCTCCGCCATCTGGCCGCCTGCGCGCGCTGCGCGGTCCGTTTCAATGTTCTCCGGCAGGTCAAGCGGGACCTCCAGCCGCAAGTCGAATCGTTCGCCGGCGCCTTTGGCACCGATGAAGGGGCCACGCTCCTCGGCGTCGCCGCGGTTCGGAAGATCCGGTCGCTCGATCACAGGGCGACGGGCGCGCGTTCGCTTGCGCTCATGAGTCCGTTCGGAATGCTCTCCGGGCTCCGGTTTGCCATTGGTTTCGTTGCCGTGCTGGCCGTCGTCACCGCCGGTGCTTTTCTCACCTTGGCGAGACTTCAGAAGCATTCTGAGCTCAGGAGCACGTCTCTCAAGATAACGCTGCTCGAGCCGGTCGGCACAGTCCCCTCCGCCCCGGGCATCTTCCGTTGGACGCCCGTCACGAACGCGGAGGGTTACTCTCTCGAGCTGATCGATGACACCTTGGCCCGCGTGTATGCCGGCTCGGCCTTCCTGATCACCGAAGCCACGCTTCCCGCCGTGGCCCGGTCCAAGCTCGTCAAAGGCCGGCCCTATGTTTGGTCCATATCGGCCTATGATGCGGACGGAAACCTCGTGACGACCAAGTCGGGGTCTTTCACGATCGAATAGGTCCCGCGGGCCGGGCCGCCCCCTTCCTTGACGGTCTCGAAAACGGGCGACTTGTCCTCGAGGAAGTTGATGCTGTAGATCCCAGCGGGAACGCGGGGAAGCCATCTCTCGAGATGGTCGACCGATTCGCTGCCTCGCCGCAGCGCCTCGCCGTAAGCCCCCCTCAGATACCTCGTCGCCCGCCGATCCCCAGAGGGCCTGCCAGACCAGTTCCGGGCTCCCGGCCCTCTCTCCGGCCGTCCGGGCGGCCGCGTAGTTCTTCGCCGCGGCTTCGGCGATCCCCCGCACTCGCCCAAGCCCCGGCCAATATCAGCGCCAAGACAGAGTCCCGGGCGGCCCGATTGCCGCCCAGCGCGCCGCCGTCGAAACCCGGACCCAGCGCGGATGTCCGGAGGAAAGCCAGGAGCTCGCCGAGCCGGCGCGGCTCCTTCAACGACCTGGAACTCCAGACGCGAAGGCTGTCTCCCGTTTCGATCCGGCTTGTCGCCGGCGGCACGGGCCGATGGGGTTCGCTTTCAAACACGGCCCGGACGCAGTCCAGGACCAAGGCGTCTTTGACCCGGAAGGAAAGATGATTGTAGCCGTTGAAGGCCACTTCGCATCCCATGATCGCACAGCCGGAGACATCGACGCTATGCGCGTCGTTCGTCGAAATGCCGATGGACCCCTCGGACCCGAGCACTATGACCCTGCGGATGTCCGCGGATCCTCTGTTCGCCTCGGCGTCATTGATAGAGAGACCGGTCCGGCAATCGAAAAGGACTAGATCACGCGCTTCCCAACGGACATCGCGACTGCCGCGCTGTTCGATGCCGCACGCGCTCCCTTTCAAGACAAAGCCCTCGATTCGGGCCGCCGCCCTCACTCTGAAGATGGCGTCCGAGCCCCTCGAGGAACCGTAGACCACGGCCCCGAAGAGGTTCTTCGATCTGACCAGGATGTCCCTGGTGACGTCGATATTCTTCTCGAGATAGGTCCCGTCGTCCACGATCACGGTATCGCCATCATGAGCGTGGTTCACGGCCGATCTTATCGTCGGATGATCGGCGGGGACGCGGAGGATCTCCGCCCGTATCGGGACTCCGACAAGCAAGAGCAGGGCGGCAACGAGAAAAGCCGTCCTCTTTTCCGCACGCCCGGCCATCTTCCCGCCTTTCCGCCCTATCTTTCGCGGGCCAAGCCGTCCGTTTCTTTGAAGGCCCTCATGACGTTTCCCCCCCATATGGACTCGATCTCATGCTCACCTTGGCCCCTCCGGAGCAGCTCCAAGGTGAGATTCATGATCTCGCCCGGATTCCGGAGTCCAGAAACGCCTCCCCCTTTTCCGAACCCCGAGCCGATCCCCACACAGCCGATACCGGCGATCTTGACGATGTGCTCGATATGATCGGCGACGTCTTCCGTCGAGGCCCGCGTGCCCCGGTCCCGGGCAACGAGCCGCCCCGGTTCGAACGAGACCATGATGACGCCGCCCCTTTTCGCGACGGCCCGGATCATCTCGTCGGTGAAGTTCTCGGGCCGGACGCAAAGCGTCCGGGCCGCCGTATGGGACACGATCACGGGGGCGCGGCTCGCGTCGAGGACCTCGAATACCGACCTTTCCGAGCAGCCGGCCACGTCGATGATCATCCCCACGCGATTGCACTCGGCCACGACCCTTCGTCCGAGATCGCTGAGGCCGCTGTCTTGCGCGCCGCTCCTGTCGAAGGCCGAATCGCAGATGGCGTTGCTCGAATCTCCGCACAGGGTCAGATAGCGCACGCCTTCCTTATAGTATTCGGAAACGAGGGAGAGATCGGTTCCCAGCGCGTAGCCGTTCTCGAGCCCGATGTAAGCGGCGTGCCGGCCTTCTTTTTCGAGGCGATAGGCGTCTTGGGGCGCCTGGGCGAAGCTCATGAGCCGTGGACGTTCTCCCGCCATCCGCCTGACGCGGCGGATGGCGTCCAGGGCTTCGGCCCGCCCCGCCGCATACCCTTCGGGCGACGGCTCCCCCTGAGACACGGAGACGACGAAAAAGGCGGCATCGAGCCCGCCCGCCTCCATGACGGACAGGAATCGTTTGCCCACGCGGGCGCTCGCATGGCCGTCCACCGTCAGCATCCTGGCCTGGGCCTGCCGGATCTGGTCCATCGTCTCAGGGGATATCGTGTCGGACTTGCAGCCAGCGCCGCACAGGGTCCCCAGCAGCGATAGAAACAGCGCGGCCTTTCGATGACCCATATGCGGCAATAATGTATATCAAGTCTCGGCAGTTGTCAGCATCAACGAATGCGGCCTGTGTCCGGCCATCAAGCCGATCGGCGAACCCGGTCTTGCCGACCCAAAGGACCGGCATATCGAGCGGAATGGCGCCCACAGCGATTTATAACTAAAAGATAACAAATGAATAACAATACCAGGTCGGCAAACGATCAGGACTTCGAGGCGCATGAAAGGGGCATGAAAGAGACTTGACATTCAACTCCGGTAAAAGCATACTAACCCAGCAATTCCAGGGAGCGGCAAGAAGAAGGATACTCGATCGATGGGGGAGTTTTTTTTCTATCCCACGACTTGGGGTAATGATCGCCCACCGATCGCGGGCATCACCTCCCTCACCCCTAGAGGTGAGGAACCTCATCATAATACCACCCCTGAAATAGCCCCCCGGGGTGATGGTGAGGGGGGAGAAGGGCCCTTACTCTATGTGGATGGCATATCTCTATAATCGCGCATTCGGCCCCCGGCCGCCCTGGGCCCTAACCGACCCAGATGAAAAGGGGACCCTGGCGAAGTCGGGAATGAGGTAGAAAATGAGAGAACATCAGACTCGGACTCTCACTACTCATGCTGGTCCTCGCGGGGAACATGCTGCAAGGGGCGATCCCCCCCACCCAACGCCAGGCGCTTATCGATCTTTATAACGCCACTAACGGCGACGGCTGGACTCAGAAGACAGGCTGGAAAACACCGCCTCTCGATCCGACGGACGGGTTCGCCATTCCCGGGACCGAGGGATCGTGGCGGGGCGTTTCTGTCGCCGGCGATACGGTCACCGATATCGATCCTGTCGTCGAACAACCTGGTGGGGACGCTGCCGGCTTCGATCGGGACCCTGACCGGGCTCTTCAGTCGCTGAACCTGCGCTCGAACCAGATGAGCGGAACGCTCCCGGACAGCCTGGGGAACCTGACGAACCTTATCGTTTTGCATCTTTACGAGAATGCGTTTACGGGGATCCTTCCGACGACTTTCGGGAACCTGACCCATCTCACTCAGCTCAATGTACACTACAACCAGCTGAGACGGTTCTGTCCCGGCGACCCTGGGGCAGATGACGAGCCTCCAGCAGCTCAATCTCTACAGCAACGCGTTCACGGGCGCTCTTCCGTCGGAGCTGGGGAACCTCACGGCCCTGCAGACTCCTCGATGCCCATGCCAACCAGTTGAGCGGGGCGCTTCCGGCGTCCTTCGGAAATCTGACCAATCTGACGCAACTGCTCCTCAGCGGGAACCTCCTGACGGGTTCTATCCCGACAGAGTGGGGCGGCATGGCGGCCCTGCAAGCTCTGTATCTGGACAACAACCTGTTGAGCGGGACGGTGCCGGCGTCGCTGGGGAACCTGACCCACCTGATCGGGCTGAAGCTGAACGACAACGGATTGACCGGCTCGATCCCGTCGGCGCTCGGGAATCTGACATCGCTGACGACGCTCGATCTGAGCCGGAACCACTTCGAGGGACGATCCCCACGGAGTTGGGGAACTTGACGGTCCTCCAGAACCTGGCGCTCTACTCGAACAAGCTGGCCGGCCCGGTCCCGACATCGCTTGCGAACCTGACCAACCTGAGCACGACGGAGACCGCGATCGGCTACAACGCTCTCTATACGACCGACGAGACGCTGCTCGCGTTCCTGAACGCGAAGGACGCGGACTGGGCGGCGACGCAGACGGTGGCGCCGGCGTCGGTGACGGCGACGGCTCTGGACAACGCCGTCATCCTGGTCTCCTGGCTGCCGATCACGTACACGAACCATACAGGCGGCTATAAGGTCTACATCTCTCAGACTTCCGGGAGGGGCTACACGCTCGCCGGGCAGACGGCGGACAAGACGGTGGCGGCGCTCCAGGTGACAGGCCTCACGCCGGGGACGCGATACTATTTCGTCGTCAGGACACAGACCAACGAGCTACGATCAACCCGAACATCGTCGAGAGCGCTACGAGCGCCGAGGCGACGGCGGTGGCCTGGACGCTGGTGAGCGTTCACGTGACGGGGACGGTGCTTTCGGGGACATCGCCGCTCGCCGGGGTCGCGATGACGGGGATTCCGGGGAATCCGGTGACCAACGCCTTGGGCGTCTATGACGGCACCGTTCCCGGCCAACTGGTCGGGAACGGTGACGCCGGCGCTGGCCGGACACGACTTTCGTCCCGGCCTCGAGGAGCTATGCGGACCTGACGGCGAACCAGACGGGACAGGATTACGCCTCGGCCTTCGTGACGTTCCCCGACCGGCAGATGCTGACCAACCTTTATAATGCGACGGGCGGGGACGGCTGGACCAACAACACTGGCTGGAAGACGGCGCCCCTTTACGGCGACGGCTTCGCCATGCCCGGGACGGAAGGGACCTGGTTCGGCGTGACGGTCGATGCCGGGCGGGTGACGCAGATCAACCTCAATACCAACCACCTGACGGGGACCCTCCCGTCCTCGCTGGGCAGCCTCACCGGCCTGCTGGGGCTCGACCTCAGTCATAACAGCATCGGTGGAGCGATCCCCGCGTCGCTCGGGAGCTCTGTCTTCCCTGTCGGCGCTTCATCTCAACTTCAATCAGCTGACAGGGTCCATCCCGACGGCCCTGGCGGGCCTAGCCGGCCTTCAAGAGCTGTGGCTGGGCAATAACCAGCTGACGGGCGCCATCCCCCTCGAGCTGGGGGCGCTAACGGGTCTTCAACAGGTTTGGTTGAACAACAATCTGCTGACGGGGACGATCCCCGGGGAGCTGGGCTCCCTGGCCAATCCTGTACTCAGCTCCTTTTAAACAACAATCAGCTCTCCGGCTCGATCCCGACCCAGCTGGGCAGTCTGGCCCAGCTTCAACTCCTTTATCTTAATAATAACCTGCTGACGGGCTCCATTCCGACCCAACTGGGCAATCTGACCCCGCTCCAGGTCCTCTGGCTCCACAGCAATCAGCTGTCGGGCGCGCTACCCGCCTCCCTGGGCAGTCTGACCGGCCTCACGTCACTGAATCTCAGCTCGAATGGGCTGGTAGGGCCCATTCCAATGTCCCTGCGCGACCTGGTCAATCTGGCCGCGGGGGGACGGACATCGGATATAACGGACTTTATACGTCCGAAGCGGCGCTCATCGTCTTCCTCAATGGGAAGGACCCCAACTGGTTCGAGACGCAGACGATCGCGCCAGCCGGGATGACGGCGACAGCGCTCGACGGGGCCCATATCCGGATCTCGTGGATCCCTATCTCCTATACGTAGACACCGGCGGCTATAAGATCATGATGTCGCAGACGGCCGGGGGCCCTATAGCGAAGTCACACAAACGACGAACAAGACGGTGACGTCGAGCGAGATCCAGGGCCTGACGCCGGGCGTGACGTACTATTTCACCGTCAGGACACGCACCGACGCTCACGTCGACAATGTGAACCCGATCGACAGCGACAGCAGCGCCGAAGTGTCGGCGACAGCCTGGACCCAGGTGAGTATCCGGGTGAC
Organism: Candidatus Aminicenantota bacterium; assembly: GCA_963843505.1. Lineage (GTDB taxonomy): Bacteria > Acidobacteriota > Aminicenantia > Aminicenantales > Saccharicenantaceae > RBG-16-66-30. Next base: position 255,472 of record CAWJKR010000010.1, read on the forward strand.
CAGGATCCGTGACATTGGGGAGCGACGCCGCTCGCCGATGTCGTAATGTCGGGCCTCACAGGGAACCCGACGACCGATGCTTTGGGCGTCTACGACGTGACGGTTCCGGGCGGGCTGGAGCGGGACGGTGACGCCGATGCTCTCCGGCTACTCGTTCACGCCGGCCTCGCGGACCTACACCGGGCTCACGACCGACCAAACGGGCCAGGATTACGCCGCGGCGTACGTGCCCATCCCGGACCGCCAGGTGCTCATCGAGCTTTATAACGCGACGAACGGCGATAATTGGACCAATCAACGACGGCTGGAAGACGCCGCCGCTTTATGGCGATGGTTTCGCCCTGCCGGGGACGGAAGGCACGTGGCACGGCGTCACATAGAAACGGCGTCGTCACCGACATCAACTAGTCGTCGAACAACCTGGTGGGGACCCTGCCGGCCTCATCTGGGAAGCCTGACGTCGATGTGTCGTTGAATCTGCATACGAACCAGCTGAGCGGGACGATCCCGGCCAGCCTGGGTAACCTGACGAACCTCACCGTCCTGCATCTTTACGAGAACGCGTTCACCGGGACTCTTCCGTCGACCTTGGGAATCTGATCGCACTTGACTCAGCTCAACGTGCACTACAACCAGCTGAGCGGGGAGATCCCGGCGAGCCTGGGGACGATGTCGAGCCTGCGGGAATTGCGCTTGTACAGCAACGCCTTCACTGGCGCTCTTCCGACCGAGCTGGGGAACCTCACGCACCCTGCAGATCTCTCGACGCCCATGCGAACCAGTTGAGCGGCGCCTTGCCCGTGTCTCTCGGCAACCTGCCAACCTGACGGACCTGCTGCTCAACGGGAACCAGCTGACCGGCTCGATCCCGACGGAATGGGGCGGCATGTCGGCTATGCAGTACTCTTCAGCTCCACAACAACCAGCTGAGCGGGATCGATCCCGGCGAGCCTCGGCAGTCTGACCCACCTCATCGGACTGAAGCTCAACGACAACGGGCTGACGGGCTCGATCCCGTCGACGCTCGGGCAATCTGACAGCGCTGACGACGCTCGACCTGAGCCGGAACCACTTCGACGGGACGATCCCCACGGAGCTTGGGGAACCTGACGGCCCTCGCGAACCTGGCGCTCTATTCGAACAAGCTGGCCGGGCCGGTCCCGACCTCGCTCGCGAACCTGACCAACCTGAGCACGTCGGAGACGGCGCATCGGCTACAACGCTCTCTATACGACCGACGAGACCGCTGCTCGCGTTCCTGAACGTCGAAGGACGCGGACTGGACGGCGACCCAGACGGTGGCGCCGGCCTCGGTGACGGCGACGGCTCTTGACAATGCGGTCATCCTGGTCTCGTGGCTGCCGATCGCCTACACGGACCATACGGGCGGCTACAAGGTCTACGTCTCGGAAACGACCGGGGGGCCCTACACGCTCGCCGGCCAGACGGTGGACAAGACGGTGGCGGCCCTCCAGGTGACGGCGCTCACGCCGGGCGACAGATACTATTTCGTCGTCAGGACGCAAACCAACGCCCATACGTCGAACACGAACATCATCGAGAGCGCCCGAAGCGCCGAGGCGACGGCTGTGGCCTCGACGGATGTCGTCCAAATAACCGGGACCATAACCGCTGGCGGCAATCCCCTTCCGAATGTCATCTTGAGCGGCCTGACCGAGAGCCCTGTCACCAACGCTTCCGGCGTCTACGTGGGCGCGGAGGCGGTCGGCTGGTCAGGGACGGTCACGCCGACCTTGGCGGGCTACACGTTCTCGCCGGCCAACAGGGTTTATACGAATCTGATATCGAACCAGACAGCCCAGGATTACACGGCATCTATCAATACCTACACGATCTCCGGCACTGTGACGCCCGCGATGGCGGGAGTCGTTATCAATGGCCTGCCCGGGAACCCGGTGACGAATGCCTCGGGCTATTACGAGGCTACGGTCAACTACGGTTTCGACGGGACAGCCACGCCCACTATGGCGGGGTACACGTTCGTGCCGGCCAATCGGGTCTACACGGATGTGAGCGCGAACCAAACGACTCAGGATTATGCTGCGACGCTGAATACCTACACGATCTCGGGTGCGGTGACGCCCGCGATGGCGGGAGTCGTGATCAACGGCCTGCCGGGGAACCCGTTTACCGCCGCCGACGGAACCTACACCGCAACTGTTAACTACGGCTTTGACGGGACGGCCACGCCGACACTTGCTGGTTACACGTTTGTCCCGGCCACGCGGATTTACACGGATGTCGCGGCCAATATGACCGCTCAAGACTACGCTGCGACGCTCAACGCCTTCACGATCTCGGGTACGGTGACGCCGGCGATGGCGGGAGTCGTTGTCAATGGCCTGCCCGGGAACCCGGTGACGAATGCCTCGGGCTATTACGAAGCTACGGTCAACTACGGCTTCGACGGGACGGCAACACCCACGCTCGCGGGCTACACGTTCGTCCCGGCCAACCGCGTCTACACCGACGTCGCGGCCAACCAGACGGCTCAGGACTACGCCGCGACGCTCAACACCTACACGATCTCGGGTACGGTGACGCCCGCGATGGCGGGAGTCGTGATCAACGGCCTGCCGGGGAACCCGGTGACGGCCGCCGACGGGACGCTATGCCGCGACAGTCGATTACGGCTTCGACGGGACTGCTACGCCGACGCTCGCCGGCTACACGTTCGTGCCAACCACGAGGGTCTACAGAGGACGTCGCAGCTAACACGACGTCTCAGGATTACGCCGCCACTCTCAATACCTTCACGATCTCGGGTACGGTGACGCCGGCGATGGCGGGAGTCGTGATCAATGGCCTGCCGGGGAACCCGGTGACGGCCGCCGACGGGACCTACACCGCAACGGTCAACTACGGGTTCGACGGGACAGCCACGCCCAATATGGCGGGGTACACGTTCGTGCCGGCCAATCGGGTCTACACGGATGTGAGCGCGAACCAAACGGCTCAGGACTACGCCGCGACGCTCAACACCTACACGATCTCGGGCACGGTGACGCCCGCGATGGCGGGAGTCGTGATCAACGGCCTACCGGCGAACCCGGTGACGGCCGCCGACGGAACCTACACTGCAACGGTGGACTATGGCTTCGACGGCACGGCTACGCCCACGCTTGCCGGTTATACGTTCTTCCCGGCTTCAACGACTTATTCTGACGTGACCTCTAACCAAACAGCCCAGAACTATGCGGGGACGATTCTGACCTACACGATCTCCGGCACAGTGACGCCGGCTATGGCGGGAGTCGTCATCAACGGCCTGCCGGGGAACCCAGTATCGGCCGCCGACGGGACCTACACCGCAACGGTGGACTATGGCTTCGACGGACGGCAACGCCCACCCTGCCGGTTACACGTTTGTCCCGGCCACACGGGTCTATGCGGATGTCGCGGCCATTATGACCGCTCAGGATTATGCCGCCACTCTCAACACTTTCACGATCTCGGGCACGGTGACTCCTGCGATGGCGGGAGTCGTGATCAATGGCCTGCCGGGGAACCCGGTGACGGCGGCTGACGGGACCTATAGCGCCACTGTCAATTACGGTTTCGACGGGACAGCTACGCCGACTCTGGCCGGATACACCTTCGTCCCGGCCACGAGGGTCTACACAGACGTCGCAGCTAACACGACGTCTCAGGATTATGCCGCCACTCTCAACACCTACACGATCTCGGGCACGGTGACGCCCGCGACGGCTGGTGTGGTTATCAACGGCCTGCCGGGGAACCCGGTTACGGCCGCTGACGGAACCTATTCTGCGACCGTCGATTACGGCTTCGACGGCACAGCCACGCCCACCCTGGCCGGTTACACCTTCGTCCCGGCCACGAGAGTCTACACGGATGTGAGCGCGAATCAGACGGCTCAAGACTACGCCGCGACGCTCAACACCTACACGATCTCGGGCGCGGTGGCGCCTGTTCTTGCAGGTGTGGTGATCAACGGCCTGCCGGGGAACCCGGTTACGGCCGCTGACGGAACCTATTCTGCGACCGTCGATTACGGCTTCGACGGCACAGCCACGCCTACCCTGGCCGGTTACACCTTCGTCCCGGCCACGAGAGTCTACACGGATGTGAGCGCGAATCAGACGGCTCAAGACTACGCCGCGACGCTCAACACCTACACGATCTCGGGCGCGGTGGCGCCTGTTCTTGCAGGTGTGGTGATCAACGGCCTGCCGGGGAACCCGGTTACGGCCGCTGACGGAACCTATTCTGCGACCGTCGACTACGGCTTCGACGGCACAGCCACGCCCACCCTGGCCGGTTACACCTTCGTCCCGGCCACGAGAGTCTACACGGATGTGAGCGCGAATCAGACGGCTCAAGACTACGCCGCGACCCTCAACAGCTATACGATCTCGGGCGCTGTGACACCCGCGATGGCGGGAGTCGTGATCAACGGCCTGCCGGGGAACCCGGTGACCGCTGCCGACGGGACCTATAGCGCCACTGCCAACTACGGCTTTGACGGGACGGCCACGCCGACACTTGCTGGTTACACGTTTGTCCCGGCCACGCGGGTTTACACGGATGTCGCGGCCAATATGACTGCTCAGGATTATGCCGCTACCCTCAACACTTTCACGATCTCGGGTACGGTGACGCCTGCTCTGGCTGGTGTGGTTATCAACGGCCTGCCGGGGAACCCGATGACGGCCGCCGACGGGACCTACACCGCAACGGTGGACTATGGCTTCGACGGGACGGCAACGCCCACCCTTGCCGGTTACACCTTCGTCCCGGCCACGAGGGTCTACACAGACGTCGCAGCTAACACGACGTCTCAGGATTACGCCGCCACTCTCAATACCTTCACGATCTCGGGTACGGTGACGCCTGCTCTGGCTGGTGTAGTTATCAACGGCCTGCCGGGGAACCCGGTTACCGCCGCTGACGGAACCTATACTGCGACAGTCGACTACGGCTTTGACGGCACAGCCACGCCGACCCTTGCCGGTTACACCTTCGTCCCGGCGACGCGAGTCTACACGGATGTGAGCGCGAATCAGACGGCTCAAGACTACGCCGCCACTCTCAATACCTTCACGATCTCCGGTATGGTGACTCCCGCGATAGCGGGAGTCGCGATCAATGGCCTGCCGGGGAACCCGGTGACGGCCGCCGACGGGACTTATGCCGCCACGGTCGACTACGGCTTCGACGGGACGGCAACGCCCACGCTGGCTGGTTACACCTTCGTTCCGGCCATACGGGTCTATGCGGATGTCGCGGCCAATATGACCGCTCAAGACTACGCCGCGACCATCAACACCTACACGATCTCGGGCACGGTGACGCCCGCGATGGCGGGAGTCGTGATCAACGGCCTACCGGGGAACCCGGTGACGGCCGCCGATGGAACCTACGCCGCGACAGTTGATTATGGTTTCGACGGCACAGCTACGCCGACGCTTGCCGGTTATACGTTCTTCCCGGCTTCAACGACTTATTCTGACGTGACCTCTAATCAAACAGCCCAGAATTATGCGGCGACGATTCTGACCTACACGATCTCCGGCACAGTGACGCCGGCTATGGCGGGAGTCGTGATCAACGGCCTGCCGGGGAACCCGGTGACGGCCGCTGACGGGACCTATAGCGCCACGGTCAACTACGGCTTCGACGGGACGGCCACGCCGACCCTGGCCGGTTACACCTTCGTTCCGGCCACACGGGTCTACACGGATGTCGCGGCCAATATGACCGCTCAGGACTATGCCGCCACTCTCAATACCTACACGATCTCCGGTACGGTGACGCCGGCGATGGCGGGAGTCGTGATCAACGGACTGCCGGGGAACCCGGTGACGACCGCCGACGGGACCTATTCGGCGACGGTCAACTACGGCTTCGACGGGACGGCCACGCCGACACTTGCTGGTTACACGTTTGTCCCGGCCACGCGGGTTTACACGGATGTCGCGGCCAATATGACCGCTCAGGATTATGCCGCCACTCTCAATACCTACACGATCTCCGGTACGGTGACGCCGGCGATGGCGGGAGTCGTGATCAACGGCCTGCCCGGGAACCCGGTTACCGCCGCCGATGGGACCTACGCCGCAACTGTTGACTACGGCTTCGACGGGACGGCAACGCCCACCCTGGCCGGTTACACGTTCGTCCCGGCCACGCGAGTCTACACGGATGTAGCAGCCAACACGACGGCACAGGACTACGCCGCCACTCTCAATACCTTCACGATCTCCGGTACGGTGACGCCGGCGATGGCGGGAGTCGTGATCAACGGCCTGCCCGGGAACCCGGTTACCGCCGCCGATGGGACCTACGCCGCAACTGTTGACTACGGCTTCGACGGGACGGCAACGCCCACCCTGGCCGGTTACACATTCGTCCCGGCCACGCGAGTCTACACGGATGTAGCAGCTAACACGACGGCACAGGACTACGCCGCCACTCTCAATACCTTCACGATCTCCGGTACGGTGACGCCCGCGATGGCGGGAGTCGTGATCAACGGCCTGCCGGGGAACCCGGTGACGGCCGCCGACGGGACATATTCGGCGACGGTCAACTACGGCTTCGACGGGACGGCAACGCCCACGCTGGCCGGCTACACCTTCGTCCCGGCCACGCGGGTCTACACGGATGTCGCGGCCAATATGACCGCTCAGGATTATGCCGCCACCCTCAACACCTTCACGATCTCCGGTACGGTGACGCCGGCGATGGCGGGAGTCGTGATCAACGGCCTGCCGGGGAACCCGGTTACGGCCGCTGACGGGACCTATTCGGCGACGGTCAACTACGGCTTCGACGGGACGGCAACGCCCACGCTGGCCGGCTACACCTTCGTGCCGGCCACGCGAGTCTACACGGATGTCGCGGCCAATATGACCGCTCAGGATTATGCCGCCACCCTCAACACTTTCACGATCTCCGGTACGGTGACGCCGGCGATGGCGGGAGTCGTGATCAACGGCCTGCCGGGGAACCCGGTTACGGCCGCTGACGGAACCTATTCTGCGACCGTCGATTACGGCTTCGACGGCACCGCCACGCCCACCCTGGCCGGTTACACCTTCGTCCCGGCCACGAGGGTCTACAATGATGTGAGCGCGAATCATACAGCTCAGGACTACACCGCGACCCTTAACACCTACACGATCTCGGGCGCTGTGACGCCCGCGATGGCGGGAGTCGTGATCAATGGTCTGCCGGGGAACCCGGTGACCGCCGCCGATGGGACCTACGCCGCAACTGTTAACTACGGCTTTGACGGGACGGCCACGCCGACACTTGCTGGTTACACGTTTGTCCCGGCCACGCGGGTTTACACGGATGTCGCGGCCAATATGACCGCTCAGGATTATGCCGCCACTCTCAACACTTTCACGATCTCGGGCACGGTGACTCCTGCGATGGCGGGAGTCGTGATCAATGGCCTGCCGGGGAACCCGGTGACGGCGGCTGACGGGACCTATAGCGCCACTGTCAATTACGGTTTCGACGGGACAGCTACGCCGACTCTGGCCGGATACACCTTCGTCCCGGCCACGAGGGTCTACACAGACGTCGCAGCTAACACGACGTCTCAGGATTACGCCGCCACCCTCAATACCTTCACGATCTCCGGTACGGTGACTCCCGCGATGGCGGGGATCGTGATCAACGGTCTGCCGGGGAACCCGGTTACGGCTGCCGACGGGACCTATAGCGCCACTGTCGATTACGGTTTCGACGGGACAGCTACGCCGACTCTGGCCGGTTACACCTTCGTCCCGGCTACGCGCGTCTATGCTGACGTGAACGCTAACCAGACGGCGCAGGACTACGCCGCGACCCTCAACAGCTACACGATCTCGGGCACGGTGACGCCTGCGATGGCAGGAGTCGTGATCAACGGCCTGCCGGGGAATCCGGTGACCGCCGCCGACGGGACCTATACCGCCACGGTCAACTACGGGTTCGACGGGACGGCTACGCCCACGCTGGCCGGTTACACCTTCGTTCCGGCCACCCGGGTCTACTCAGACGTCGCAGCCAACACGACGTCCCAGGATTACGCCGCGACGCTCAACACCTACACGATCTCCGGCACGGTGACGCCGGCTATGGCGGGGGTGGTGATCAATGGCCTGCCGGGGAACCCGGTGACGGCCGCCGACGGGACCTATACTGCGACGGTCGACTACGGCTTCGATGGGACGGCTACGCCGACGCTCGCCGGTTACACGTTCGTCCCGGCCACGACGGGTCTACGCTGACGTCGCAGCCAATCAGACGTCCCAGGATTACGCCGCCACTCTCACTACCTACACGATCTCCGGCACGGTGACGCCGGCGATGGCGGGAGTCGTGATCAACGGCCTGCCCGGGAACCCGGTGACGGCCGCCGACGGGACCTACACCGCAACGGTGGACTACGGCTTCGATGGGACGGCGACGCCCACGCTCGCCGGTTACACGTTCGTCCCGGCCACCAGGGTCTATACTGACGTCGCCGCCAACCAGACGGCTCAGGACTACGCCGCGACTCTCAACACCTACACGATCTCCGGCACGGTGACGCCGGCGATGGCGGGAGTGGTGATCAATGGCCTGCCGGGGAACCCGGTGACGGCTGCCGACGGGACCTATACCGCGACGGTCGACTACGGCTTCGACGGGACGGCCACGCCGACGCTTGCCGGTTACACCTTCGTCCCGGCCACCCGGGTCTATGCGGATGTCGCGGCCAATATGACCGCTCAGGATTACGCCGCCACCCTCAACACCTACACGATCTCCGGTACGGTGACACCCGCGATGGCGGGAGTGGTGATCAATGGCCTGCCGGGGAACCCGGTGACGGCCGCCGACGGGACCTACAGCGTGCACGGTTGACTACGGCTTTGACGGGACGGCCACGCCGACACTTTCGCCGGTTACACGTTCGTCCCGGCCACGAGGTCTTACACGGATGTCGCGGCCAATCATGACGGCTCAGGACTACGCCGCGACCCTCAACACCTACACGATCCCGGTACGGTGACGCCGGCGATGGCGGGAGTCGTGATCAATGGCCTGCCGGGGAACCCGGTGACCGCTGCCGACGGGACCTATACCGCCACTGTCAACTACGGTTTCGACGGCACAGCTACGCCGATGCTGGCCGGATACACCTTCGTCCCGGCTACCCGGATCTATACAGACGTCGCGGCCAATATGACCGCTCAGGACTACGCCGCCACCCTCAACACCTTCACGATCTCGGGCACGGTGACTCCTGCGAGGGCGGGGGCGGGTGATCAACGGCCTACCGGGGAACCCGGTGACCGCCGCCGACGGGACCTACGCCGCAACGGTGGACTACGGCTTCGACGGGACTGCCACGCCCACCCTGGCCGGTTACACGTTTGTCCCGGCCACCCGGATCTACACAGACGTCGCGGCCAATATGACCACTCAGGATTATGCCGCCACCCTCAATACCTTCACGATCTCGGGCACGGTGACGCCCGCGATGGCGGGAGTCGTGATCAACGGCCTACCGGGGAACCCGGTGACGGCCGCCGACGGAACCTATGCTGCGACAATCGATTATGGTTTCGACGGGACTGCTACGCCGACGCTTGCCGGTTATACGTTCTTCCCGGCTTCAACGACTTATTCTGACGTGACCTCTAACCAAACAGCCCAGAACTATGCGGCGACGATTCTGACCTACACGATATCCGGTACGGTGACGCCCGCGATGGCGGGGGTCGTTATCAACGGCCTGCCCGGGAACCCGGTTACGGCTGCCGACGGGACCTACGCCGCAACTGTTAACTATGGCTTTGACGGGACGGCCACGCCCACGCTTGCCGGCTACACGTTCGTCCCGGCCACGCGGGTTTATACGGATGTCGCGGCCAATATGACCGCTCAGGATTATGCCGCCACCCTCAATACCTTCACGATCTCCGGTACGGTGACGCCCGCGATGGCGGGAGTCGTGATCAACGGCCTGCCGGGAACCCGGTTACGGCCGCCGACGGGACCTATGCGCCACGGTCAACTACGGTTTCGACGGGACGGCAACGCCGACGCTCGCCGGATATACGTTCTTCCCGGCTTCGCGGCTTACTCGGATGTCGACGTCCAACCAGACGGCCCAGGACTATGCCGCGACGCCTCAATGACCTTCACGATCTCCGGTACGGTGACGCCGGCGATGGCGGGAGTCGTGATCAACGGTCTGCCGGGGAACCCGGTGACGGCCGCTGACGGCGGGGATGAGATGACGTCCCGCGGCCGCGCGATGCTGGCCGCCCTGGCCGACGACGACTGGGAGCGGCTGAAGCATTTCCTGAGGGACCTCAGGGTCATGAACCGCCAAGGTCGCCTGGAAAGCCGACGATGCGATCGTCGCCAAGGTCACATCCCTGTTCCGGCGGACGCTGCAGCAGGAGAACGCGGGCGCGGTCCCGTCGACGGGCGATCTGCGGCAGCGGCTGGATTCGAGCTGGGAGAATTTTCAAAATTCGCTGCGGCCCTTTTCCCGGCTCATGGACGAGGAGCCGCTGAAAAACGGCAAATGCGAGCATGTGAGCGGGACCTGCGCGACCGACAGGCTTCTTGAAGGCGCTGGCCGAAGCAGCGGCTGGGGGCGGCGGTTTCCCGGGCCTGGAGACTCTTGTCGGCAGTTCCTTTTTCTGCCGAGCGGACCCGGAAGCGCTTCTGGTAAAGAAAGCCCCCCCAGACTATCGCCAGCGTTTCATCGCCGCCTACCGGCCGGTGCAGCAAGCCCTGCGGGAAACCGCGCTGGCCTTCAGCGCCTACAAGACGCTGCCCTATCGCGAGTTCCTGGGGAATTTCATCAGCAGCTGGGAGAGACGGCAAGAAGACCCTGTTCGTGGAGGAATTCAGCCAGACGCTGGCCAGGCTCTTCGCCCGCTGGAGCGAGGAGGCCTTCCCCTACCTCTACTTGAAGATGTCGGACCGCTTCCGCAACTTCCTTTTCGACGAGTTCCAGGATACCTCGACCCTGCAGTTCAAGGCCCTGGCCCCGCTCATCGACGAGGTGCTGTCGCGGGAGAAGAACGCCTCGCTTTTCATCGTCGGCGACCGCAAGCAGGCCATCTACCGCTGGCGCGGCGGCAACAGCGAACTCATGGAGGAAAGCCTGCTCCGCGAGCAGGTCCCTGCCATCGACAACCTCAGCCGGGGAACGTTCTCCTCCACCCTGGGCGCCAACTGGCGCAGCCGCAGGGCGATCGTCGATTTCAACAACCGCTTCTGGGACCCGGAAGCGATTTCGCGGATCAGCGGCGACGGCGTGCTCCAGCAGGCCATCGGCGAGCAATTTCAAGGACTCACGGCAGGCGCTCCCCGAGAGCGCGGAGCGGCAGGGAGGCTATGTGGAGCTGTCCCTGCATGACGCGGCGGAAGAAAACCGCGCAGGGGAAGCGGGGGAAACGGAAACCCGGGAAGAAGACGACGGCGGCCTGAGCTCCGCCCACCTGGACGAGATCGAAAGCATCATCCATCGGCTCCACGACGAGTTTGCCTATGAGTATTCGGACATCGCCGTGCTGGTGCGCAAGAACGACCAGGTCCGCGCCATCATCCGCCGCCTGGGCCGCAAGGACAAGCGCATCAGCAGCATCTCCGACCAATCGCTGATGCTGGACTCCAATCCCAGGGTCGCGGAGATCATCGCCTTCCTCCGTTTCCTCGACTATCCCCCCGACGACCTGAATTTCTTTTCCTTCGTTGCCGGCGGGATATTCCAGGCCGCGGCGAAAACCCGCTTCGGCGAGGAGATGAATGCTTTTTCCGAGAAACTGTTCATCGGCTGCCAGGGGCCGTTTTACAAGCTGTTCCAGGAAAAATTCCCGGAGACCTGGAAAGGCCTTATCGAGCCGTTCTTCCAGTCGGTCGGTTTCCTCCCCCCCTACGACCTGTTTTCCGATTTCACCCAGGTGTTCAGCGTATATGAAAATTTCAGCGGCGACACGCCCTTCTTCCTGGCCCTGGGCGATGCGCTGCACGGCGCCGAGCGAGATGGCGGCAGTTCCATCGCCGGCTTCCTCCGCCAGTGGCGGGAAATGGACGAGGAGCATGCGACGCCGACGGTGACCATCCCCGAAAACACTCCCGGCGTCCGCGTGTTGACCATGCACCAGTCCAAGGGGCTCGAGTTCCCCGCCGTGATCGTGCCCCTCAACGACAGCGGCGGCAGGGGCGACGACAGCCTGCACTGGGACCGGGAGGGACTGTTCTATATCAACGGCGACCTCGCCCTGGCGCATCCCGGCCTGAAGGAGAGGTACGAGCAGGAGAACTGCCGGGGCAGCATGGACCTGCTTAACCTTCTCTACGTGGCATTCACCCGGGCCAGGGAGGCGCTCTTCGTTCCCGTGGCGGTCCGCCGGGGGATCCAGGCCGCCGGATGCGGCCAAGCCCGCCCGAGGCGGCGACGGGCTGGTCAGGAAGATCTCCCGGGCCAGCGACGTCGTCGGCCGCCACCCGCTGCTGAATTGGTTCGCTGCAGGGAACGCCCGGGCCCTGTCGCAGCGGCAGGCTCGAGAAGAGGAAGGCGGCACAGGGGGAGAAAAAACGTTGCGCCGCCGAGCCGCCTTCCGCCATCACCTCCAAGAAGATCCTGACCCGCTCCTGGCAATCCCGATACCTGGTCTTCAAAAAAGCCGACGCCAAGGAGCGCCGCGACCGTCCGCGGGCGAAGCGCGGCGAGCGCGTCCATGACCTCCTCTCCCGCCTCGGCGAGGTCAGCGCGCCCGAGCAACTGGCCGCCCGGGTGCGGGAACTGGCCGCGGCAGGCGGCATGGCCGGAAAGCGACGCCGAGGCCGTTGCCGCCTACGTGTGCCGCGCCGACGTTTTCGCGCTTCTCGGCCGCGGCCGGGAGGTTCACCGGGAAAAGGAAGTGGTGGATAATTCGGGCGCGCTGCCTGTATTCCGGCGCCTTGACCGCCTTCAGGTCGGCGCGGACGAGGTACTGGTCATCGACTTCAAAACCGGTTCCGAAAAAAGCGAGGAGCACAGAACCCAGATGACAGGGTACCTGGGCTCGGTCGCCCCGCTCTTCCCGGGCCGCAAATGCCGCGGCTTCCTCCTGTATGTCGACCGCGGCGAGATCGAGGAGGTCCCATGCTCGAGCTGATCGGCCTCGAGGAGAACCTCGTCGAGAGGACCTGCGCGGCGATACTCGAGAACCGCGCAGGGCAACGACCTTTCCTCCACGGCGGTCGTCTTTCCCAGCCGGCGCTTCGGTTTCTTCCTGCGCCAGGAACTGGCCGCGGGGGTGCAGGGCAATTTCTTTCCGCCGCTCCTGTTCCCGATCGAGGCCTTTTTTGAGTCGCTTTTCGGCCTGAACTTCCCCGGCCGGCGGATCCTGGACGAGCTGGAAGCCGCCCACGCCGTCTACGAAAGCGCCGGCGCCGTGTTCAAGGACGGGATGTACGGAAGCCGCAAAATCGCCGATTTCGCCTCCTTTCTCCCCTGGGCGCAGAAGATCCTGGCCGCCCTGGAAGAGATAATGACCGAGGGCGAGAGGAGCGAAGGGATCGATTTCACGACCTACAAGGAATTCGCCGGGCTGGGCGACTACCATCGCTCCTACAAGGAATTCATCCTGAAGATCCCCGACCTGCTGTCCGACCTCGGGCGCCGCCTGGACGGCCGCAGGCAGGCCACCCGGGGGATGGCCTCGCGCCTGGTGGCCGACCTGGCCGAAGAAGGCGATCTGGCGATCCCCGCGGCGCAGCACTGGATCTTCAGCGGCTTCAATGCCATGAACGCGTGCGAAAAGAAGCTGTTTTCATTCTTTCAAGAAAAACACGGGGCGGACCTCATCCTGCGCACGGACCCCAAGGGGCTGGACGATGCCCTTTCGCCGTTCCACCTGCAGGCCGAAACCATTCGCGGCCTGGGCATGACCCGGCCCGCCGGCCCCGTCCGCTCCGCCGCCTGGGACGACCTGGCCGGCAAAGTGACCATCCATCCCTGCGACGGCGTGGAGGGCGAGATCTATCATGCCTTCCGCATCCTGGAGGAGATCTGCCGCGGCCGCGACGACGCGTCCTTGAGAAAGGTCGCCGTGCTTCTGCCTTCTTCTCCCAGCCTTATCCCCTTCGTCCAGGGGGCGGTATCGCGCTTCGATCAGGATACGAAGAAGCTGCCTTTCAACATCACGCTGGGCTACCCGCTGGAACGGACGCCCATGATGCAGCTGGTCGATTCCCTGCTGACCATGCTGGAGAACACCCAGGGACGGCATGATCGCGGCCGGCGACTACCTCCAGCTCATCCGCCATCCTTACGTGAAGATATCGGGCGGCGGCGGGGACCTGGAACCCTTGAAAAGGGGGATCCATTTGCTGGAGAACATCATCGACGGGGGGAACCTGACCCGCTTTTCGGTCGCCGGCCTGGAAGCAAAGCTCGGCGCGGAGATGCTGAGAACCGTGCATGGGATCGCCCCGCGAGCTCGCCGCCGAGATCGCGGCCCAGGTCGGCAGCCTGCACCGGCGATTCATTCCCCAGGGGATCGCGGGCATGCAGCCGCTCCTGGCCTTCCTGCAGCAGGCACTGGAGAGCGTGGGCAGCGAGAAGAACCGCGGCAGCCACCTGTTCCTCAACGAGTATGCCGCCGCCGCCCTGGACGCGCTGGAGGAGCTGAAAGACTTCGCCTTGTCCCATGACAGCGTCTTCCAGGGGGCCGACGCCGCCGGCCTGGCCGCCATGGTGCGCTCCCATTTTCGCGGCCGCACCATCCGCTTCGAGGGTTCGCCGCTGCAGGGGGTGCAGGTGATGGGCCCCCTTGAGTTCCGCGGCCTTTCGTTCGACGAGATCGTCATCCTCGACGCCCTGGAAGGCGTCCTGCCCGGAACGATGAAGTACGACCCCGTACTGCCCGCGGATATCCGCGCCATCTTCGGCCTCCGCGATTACGGCGATTGGGAAACCGTGTACGCCTTCAACTTTTTCGCCATGCTCGGGTCCGCCAAACGCGTCCATGTCCTGTATCCCCGCAAAAGCGAGGACGGCAAGGAGTGCGAGCGCAGCCGCTTCATCGAGCGCATCGCCTACGCCGTCGAGAAAAAAAACGGGCAGGCGCCGGCGGCCAGCCCCCTGTCCCTGCCCTTCGGGATCCTGCCGCGCGAGCTCAGGACCGCGGCCAAGGACCAGGCCGTCCGTGAACGGCTGGGAGCGATCGCCCTGTCCCCGTCTTCACTGGAGGCCTTCGTCAAATGCCCGCTGCAATTCTACTTCAGCAGGGTGCTCGGCTTGAAGGAGCGCGAGGAGGTCGCCCCCGAGACGCGAGGGCGGCCTGATCGGCACCATCGCCCATGAAGCGCTTGACGCTTTTTATGATAAATACCCGGCGGCGCGGGCGAGCGACGGGGCCGGGGAGAAAGCCCTGGAAGCCGACCTGGAAGCGTTCCTGTACGATGCCTTTCGCAGGCTCAACTTCGACCCGGAAAAAGGGCTGGAACATATTCGCTCATGGACCTTGCTGGAGCAGCTGCGCCTGTTCGTCCGCGAGGACGGCAAGCGGATCGAACAGAACGGCATCCGGGTCGAGAAAGGGGAAAAAACGGTATCCGCGGAACTTGAGGTCCCGGGGCTGGAGCGGCGGGTCGTCATCAAAGGCCGGCTCGATCGCCTGGAAAGGGAGGGGGACCTGCTGCGCGTCGTCGACTACAAGACGGGCGTGCCTTTTCCGACCAGGCTGCGCTTGAACGAAGCCGCTGGACCTGAAGGATCTTTTCCGGCGGGATGAAAGGGATTATTTCGACGCCCTGGCGGCTTTCCGCAAAAAATATCCGGGCATGCAGCTCCTGGTCTATCTCATGCTCCTGGCCAGGGAACAGGACAAGGATTGGGATGAACTCGATGCCGCCTACGCCTTCCTCCGGGAAAAGAGCGGCAGGATGCTGCAAGGAATATTCATGACCGGCGGCCGCGGCTCGCGGCCATTCAGCGCTGACGAGAAGAAGGCGGCCATGGAGGCATTCGTCAATGACCTGGGTGAGGTCATTCGCGACATCCATTCCCGGGAGAACTTCCTGGCCAACCCCGAGGATGCGCGTTATTGCTCCTACTGCCCGTTCCGCCTCCCCTGCGGCAACTTGTAGACGCATGCTGCGCAAGATCATCTTCCTGTACCGGGACGCCTATGCCGGGCTGCCGCGCAACGCCTGGCTGCTGTCGCTGGTGCAGTTCGTCAACCGCAGCGGCTCCATGGTCCTGTTCTTCCTCAGCCTGTACCTGACGCGCAAGATGGGCTTCAGCCTGGCCCAGGCCGGGCAGGCCGTCAGCGCCTTCGGCTGCGGCTCCCTGGCCGGGGCCTACCTCGGCGGCATCCTCTGCGACCGCCTGGGCGCCACGGCGGTGCAGCGGCTGAGCCTGCTGCTCTCGGGGGTCAACCTCATCGTCATGGGCTACCTGGGCACCTTCCCGCTTATCGTGGCGGCGGCCTTTCTGCAGGGGGTCTTCGCCGAAGCCCTGCTGCCCGGGAACACCACGGCCATGGCCAGGGAATGCCCGCCGCGCGGTCCGCACCAAGGGTTTCGCCCTGAACCGCCTGGCCGCCAACCTGGGAGTGACCATCGGCCCGGTGCTCGGCGGCTACCTGGCCATGTGGAATTACCGCGCCCTGTTCTGGGTGGACGGCCTGACCAGCCTGGCCGCCCTGGCGCTGTTCAGCCGCTTTTTCAAGAGCGAGCCGCGGAGCCCGGCCGCGGCGGCGGGGCGCCGCCGCCGCCCGCCGCTCGGGCCGGCGGCGCCACCTGCGGGCCATCTTTTTCCTGGTTTTCGGGATCGGCCTGATCTTTTCGCAGTTGTTCAGCACCTACCCGCTCTACATCCACTCGCGTCTTCGGTTTCGCCGAGAACCGCATCGGCCAGCTGCTGGCCATCAACACGCTGATGATCGTCCTCTTCGAGATGGTCCTGCTCCAGAAGCTGAAGGGCGTCAAGCCCCTGAAAATCGTCGCGGTCGGAGCCGCGCTCACCGGGCTGGGCTTCGCCCTGATGCCCCTGGCGCGCGGCTTCGCCTTCGCCGCGCTGACCGTGGCCGTCTGGACCCTGGGCGAAATGCTCTCCCTGCCGCTGCTGACCGCCGAGGTCGCCAACCGCTCCAGCGAGCACAACCGCGGCCGGCACATGGGCTGGTTCGGCGTCTCCTTTTCCCTGGCCTGGATGCTCGGGCCCATCGGCGGGGCGGGGATCTATGCCCGTTTTTCGCCGGCGGCGCTGTGGTTCGGCTGCGGCGGGTTCGGCCTGCTGCTGGCCTTGGATTCCTCCGCTTGGCGGAAACAAGATGAAGATGTCGGCGGATCCGGGGGTGGCCGGGCGACCGCGTCCGGCCCCCGGCCGCCGGCACTATTTTAGGAGTATTTCATCAAACAGGTCCAGGGCGCGGGGATCCCCGGACTGGCCGAGCCAGAAGATCGCTTCCTTGCGCACCTGCGGCTGCGGGTTGCGGCGGGCGATCTTGAGCAACAGCGGCGTCCCGGTTTCTTCCGGCAGCTGGCTGAGGGCGAAGACGGCCTGTTTTTTGATCTCCAGCGATTCGGGAGAGGCGATCACGTCGCCCAGGGCCTTGACCGCGGCCGCCGAGGCTTTCTGGCCGAGCCAGAAAATGGCGTCCTTGCGGACGTCCGGGCTCGGGGTCGCGGCGGGCCAGGCCGATCAATTCGCCGACCGCGGCCGTGCCGTCGAACAGGTACAGGGCGAACACCAGGTGCTTGCGCAGGTCGCGCCGGCCTTCCTGGCCAAGCAGGCCGCGGATAAAATCCAGCCCCTGGGCCTCGCCGGCCGTTCCCAGCCAGGCCAGGCGTTCGTTGCCCAGGTCGTAGCGGCGATCCGCGGCCAGGAGCTCCATATCGACGATCCGGCAGCGGCCGTTCTCCACCTGGTTCAGGAAGAGCAATACTCCCCAGGAATTGCCGCCGGCCCTGTCGCCGGGGCCGGAGGAAATATTCATCCCTGCCGCCATCCCCATTCACGACGATCCGGCCGTCCGCGGCTCTGGATCGCCAGGGGTCCTTCATCGCCGTCGCGATGACGCCGCCCGCAGGAATCGATGCGCTCGCAGGCTGGAAATGCCCAGGCCGTGAAAAAAACGGACCCGCCGCCCGCCGCCGTCCATTGGCGGCAGTCCGGCGGAGCGCTCCCGCAGGGAAAGCGCCTGCCGGGGCCGCGACCGTCACCTGGCCGTTGAACATCCGGCGGTCGGGCTTTCCACCGCCGCCCCGAGCAGGGCCAGCAGCAGCCACGCAAGACCAAGCCGAGCACGAATTGGCGTTTCACCGGGTCCCCCGCTTATTCCTGGTCGATCAGCTGCTGCAGGAAATTCGCGGCCTCCTCGCTGTCGGACTGGCCGATCCAGAACACCGCCTTCTTTCTCAGCTCCTGGTTCTTTTCGCCGCTGGCGATGGCGAACAGGTGCTTCAGGGCCGCCGGGCTGTCGTTCTGGCTCAGGCTGAAGAGGATCTTCTCCTTGACGGCGAAGCTGGCGTTGCCGTCGTACATGGCCTTGAGCATGTTGGCGTTGGCCTCGCCCCCTTTCTGGCCGATCCAGAACACCGCTTCCTCTTTCAGGCGGTCCTCGGAATTCCCGGTCGCGATCTCCTTGAGAAAAGCCGCGCTGGCATCGTCTGTCCATCTGCCCCAGGGAAAAGATGATCTTTTTTTTCAGCTCGATGTCGCTATTGGCCTTGTACATTTCCATCAGGGCCGCCGGCCGCCTGCTGGCCGTCCGCCTGCCCGATCCAGAATATCGCCTTTTCCCGCAGTTCCAGGTCGGGGTCGCTCTTGGCGACATCGAGCAGCTTGCGGAAGCTCGCCTCGCTCTCGTTCTGGGAAAGCGCGAACAGGATCTTCTCCTTGAGCTTGCGGTCCTGGCCGCCGGCGTAGAGGTCGATCAGGCTGCGCATTCCCGCTTCGCCCCCCTGCTGCCCCAGCCAGAAAACGGCCTGCTCGCGGACATAGGGGTCCTCGTCCTTGCGGGCGATCTCGCCCAGCAGGGGCGGGACCGACGGGTCGTCATGCTGGCTCAGGACAAAGACCGCCTTGGCGCGGATGTTCTTGTCCTTGCTCTCGCGGATGATCTTTTTCAGGATGGGCAGGGCCTTTTCCTCGTTCATCTGCATCAGGGCGTCCAGGGCGACCAGCTTGACATCCATGTCGGAGCCGTTGCCGGTTTCGGCGCTGCCGGTGATGTACTTTTTATACTGGGTCTTGCCGGCATTGCTCAGGGATTCGGCCAGTTCGATGCGCAGCATGCGGGCATCGCTGGCCCAGCTGCTGTCCTTGAAACGCTTCAGCAGCATTTCGACCTTGAGCATGGCCTCTTCGCGCATGGCCGTTTGCTTTTCCATATCGCCGCTCTCCCTGGCCGCCTGGTTCAGGCTGTAGGCCAGCCAGTAATAAGGCTCGGCGCCCCAGGGGCTCTGCGGGAACAGCGTGTTCAAATTTTTCCATTTGTCGACGGCCGCGCTCCAGTCCTTCTTGTGGATGGCTTCCTTGCCGGCCTGGAACAGCTGGTCGGCCTTGGCCTTGGACTGGGGGTCGGACTGGGCCGCCAGCGGGCCGATCGCCGTCAGCAGAAGCAGCAGGAAACAAAAAATCGCTTTTTTTGCATGGTTCATATGAACCTCCTTAAATGCGCACGGTCTTGCGACCCGTGAATTTAAAAACCTTCATCTTCATGGGAATGCCCTTTTCCCTGATCAGGCGCTCGACCAGCCGGGTTCTCGGGGTCGGACCGGTCCAGGTGGACGATCTCGAGCAGGACCAGCTCGATGTCATCCAGCAGCCGGAGCAGGGAGGAGTCCCTGTTCCTTTCCGCCCGCAAGCGCAAGAGATGCAGGTTGTTCAGCAGGCGCCGCACCCGTTCCCGGTCGACGGCGCCGCCGTCGCCGGCGCCCGGACATGGCTGTATTCGGCGAGGACCGGCTGCAGGGCGGCGAAATAGTCCTGGGTCGAGTACAGGAACGGCGCTTCCGCGGGCGCGGCCGCGCGCCCCGGCCGGGGAAAAGTACAGGCGGGCGACCGCGACGCCCAGGACGAAAAAGGCCAGGAATCCGGCCGCCAGCAAGGCCCAGCGCGGAGCGCGAGCCAGCGGCGAACGCCGCGGCGGCGCGGGCGCGACGGCGGCGGCGATCCGCTGCCACGATTTCGAAATCCGCGGCCGGCAGCGACCGGGACGTCCGCGCAGCAGGCCGCCGATCTTCTATTTCCGCCAGCGCGAGCGCAGGCGGGGCAGGCGCGCAGGTGCCGCTCCAATTCCGCTCTTTTCCGCTTCGGCCAGCCGGCCGTCCTGGTATCAAAAATCAACTCGCCGATTTTTTTGCATTTCATTTTCATTCTCCCAAACCCGCGGGCAGCTCGCTTTTTCAACTGGGCCAGGGCCCGGAACAACTGCTTCTTGACGCTGCCCGCGCTGCAGCCCATGGTCGCGGCGATCTCGCCGATCTTCAGCTGCTGGTAGTGGCGCAGCACCACCACCATGCGCTTGCGTTCGCTGAGCCGTTCCAGGCCGAGCCGCACCTGCCGGCGGATCTCGCTGCGCCGGTATTCCCCTTCCGGCGTGGCGGCGCCTCCGCTTCCATCGGCGGCCGCGGTCTCGCTCCATCCGTCGTGCCTTCCCGGCGGCGCTGCGGCGGCGAAAATGGTCCAGGGCGCAATTGACGGCGATGCGATACAGCCAGGTGGCGAAATAGGAATTCTCGTCCAGCTGGCACTTTTGCAGCGACTGGAAAGCCTTGATGAAGGAGTCCTGCAAGATGTCCTCCGCGTCGGCCACGTTGCCGGCATAGCGATAGGCCAGGGAATAGATGCGGCTGCGGTTGCGCTCGTACAGTTCATGCATGGCGCCGCGGTCGCCCGGCCCTGGCCAGCGCCACCCATTCGGTTTCATTGCCGTTCATTTGCAGCATACCCCTTTGACGTCTATTATAGCGTTTTCGTTGACCGGGGGGGAAAATAATATTTGGGACTGGAAAGATTTCGCGGCGGGGAGATGAAAAATGCAAAAAAAAAAGGGGACGGGCCCTCGAGGGAGCGTCCCCTTGATTTTCGGACTACTGTTTAGTCTGTGACTAGAACAGCCGGCAAGCTTTCGCTTACCAGCGGTTGGCCGCCGAAGCGGTCGCGTTCGCGGTTGCCGCCTTCGGTTTTCGGCTTGGCTTCGTTCACCTTCATGGGCCGGCCTTTCAGTTCCTTGCCGTTCAGGGCCTTGATGGCGGCTGCGGCTTCTTCTTTCTCCGGCATTTCGACAAAACCAAAACCTCTCGGCTTATTGGTGAATTTGTCCTTGATGATGGTCGCTGAAGCCACCTGGCCGAATTCCTCAAAAGACTTGCGCAGATCCTCTTCCTGGATCTCCCAGGGTAAGTTCCCGACGTAAATGTTCATAAAATCCTCCGATTTGAGTTTTTTAATTTGTGAACATTCAGTTTCAATTTCATCCGGTTTTCCAGATCCAGTGAATATGGAAATCCCACTCAGCGATGATCGTGGGGTTTTATCCATCTCTTGCGGGGATTTTCGGCAAACCAACAAAATTTCAAAAACTTGATACATTCACCAACTCAATCAAAAGCATTATAGATCAAATTCGCGGCAAATGCAATAGAAAAAAAATATTTTTTTAGGCCTCGGAAGCGCTCAGGGGATGCGGTAGACCGTGTGCAGCTGCAGCCCCAGCCGGACGCCGGGCATGCCGCTTTGCGCGCAGGCCTTGAAGAAGTCGAAGGCGCGGCGGTAGCTGTTCCGGTCGTGCCGCTCGGGCTGCAGGAGGATCGGCGCCGGGCAGTGCGCGGCGCGGATTTTCTTCACCACCGCCAGGTCCAGCGCCGGCGTGACCAGCAGCTTGATCTCGCTGGCCCGCTCCCACAGCTGCGGCTGCACCCGGTAGGCGGCGACATCCTTGGGCGAGACCGTCCACCAGTCGAGGGGCAGGTCCTGGAAATGCAGGCCGTTGGTCTCCACGGCCACGAAATAGCGCTCGGCGCCGCAGGGCCGCCACCAGCTCATGCAGGTCCTGCTCCAGGGGTTCGCCGCCGGTGAGCACCAGGCGCGCTGCCGGGGTCGGCAGCCGGCAGGGCGGCCACGGCCGCCGCGATCGCCGGCGGCGGACATGGCCCGCCCGCCGCTCCAGGCGCCGCGGGTGTCGCAGTAGGGGCAGCGCAGGGAACAGCCGGCCAGGCGGATGAATATCGCGGAAACGCCGCTGTTCAGCCCTTCGCCCTGGGCCGACCAGAAGATGTCATTGATCTTCGGCATAGGCGGCACCGGCATCGTCGGATTCCCAGACCATGACCCGCCGGACCGGGATAGTTCTGCTTGATCTGCGCGAAAAAATAGCGGGCCAGGTTCTCGGCCGAAGGCGAAAAATCGTACACCTCGTTGAGCACCTTGTGGTCGGGGACCAGCTGGCGCAGGTATTCCTTGATGCTTGCCGAAATCGATGGAAATGCCCGACTTGTCCAGCTCGCCGGTACGGAAGGTGCACTTCGATCTCGAACGTGTGGCCGTGCATTTTTTCGCACTTGCCCTTGTAGTTCTCCAGGAAGTGGGCCGCGGAAAATTTTTGCTTGACCACCAGGTCCCAGCTCATGCTTTTCCCTCCTTTTGCAGGCGCGCCAGCAGCGGGTCCGGCCGCCCCAGGCCGGCGAAGGCGCGCGCCCGGATGTCGCAGGAAGGGCAGTGGCCGCAGGGCACCTCGCCGCCGCGGTAGCAGGAGATCGAATAGGCGTAATCGGCGCCCAGCTCGAAGCCCAGCTCGATGATCTCCATTTTGCTCAAGGCGATCAGCGGCGTATGCACCTTGAATTTTTCACCGCCCCGGCTGGCCGCGGTGCCCTGGTTGATGGCCGCCGCCATTTTCCTGCTGAACGGCGCCGATGGTGTCCGGGTAATCGGGGCTGTCGATGGCGTTGAAGCCGGTCACCAGGTTGCGGCAGCCGCGCGATTCGGCGCAGGCGGCGGCCAGGGCCAGGAAAATGCCGTTGCGAAAAGGGACGTAGGTGGACGGCAGGCCGGGTTCCTGCGCGGGCGGCGGCCAGGGAGCGGGGAATGGGGCGGCCGTCGGCAAGCAGCGCCGAGCCCAGCAGGTTCCGCAGGGGCAGCGCCACGACGTCGACCGCCACCTCGAGGCCGGCGGCGATCTTCCTTGGCCATTTCCACCTCGATGCGGTGCCGCTGGCCGTAATCGACGATCAGCGCCCGCAGCGGGGCGAACCTGCCGCGCGCCCAGTAGAGCGCCGTGGTGGAATCGATGCCCCCGGAAAACAGGATGACCGCGCCTTTGTTCATGGCCGTATTCTACCTCATTTCCCGGCTGCTGCCAAACCGCCGGAAGCAGCGGCGCGGGCCGATGCTCAGGCTCGCTTTTCCAGGCGTCCCCGCAGCGGCAGGAATTGCAGGGCGAAGACCAGCGGTGCCGGCCAGGGACAGCGCGCCGCCGATGGCGATGGTCAGCTGCACGCCGATGCCGCTGGCCAACGATGCCGGCCAGAAAGCTGCCGATGGGCGTGGCGCCCATGAAGGCCATGGTGTAGATGCTCATCACCCGCGCCCGCTTGTCGTCGCTGATCAGGTGCTGGATGTAGGTGTTGGCCGAGGCCATCTGCACCATCATGCCCAGCCCGATGAGGAACAGCAGCGCCATGGCCAGCCAGAAGGCCCGCGCCAGCGCCAGCGCGACCAGCCCCAGGCTGAAAAGCACCGAGCCGCCGACCATGATCTTCTCAATGCCGCGGGTGGCCCGCCGCCCGGCCAGGGCCAGGGCGCCGAGCAGCGCCCCGCAGCCGACCGCCCCCATCAGGAATCCCAGGCTGTTCGGCCCGCCGTTCAGGACCTGGCGGACGAAGACCGGCATCAGGGTCACGTAGGACAACCCGACCAGGCTGACCCAGGCGATGAGGGTGATGATCAGGCGGGTGGCGCGCAGGCCGAAGGTATAGACGAACCCTTCGCGCAGCTCGGGCCAGAAGCCCGCGCGCCTTTTTTCCTCCCGGGCGGGAGCCGCATGGCCAGCAGGGCGAAGATCACCGCCAGGTAGCTGACGCCGTTGATCAGGAAGCAGATCCCCTCCCCGACCAGGGCGACCAGGATGCCGGCCACGGGCGGGCCGATCAGGCGGGCGCCGTTGAACATGGCCGAGTTCAGGGCGATGGCGTTGCCCAGGTCCTCCTTTCTCTCGACCATCTGCACGACCATGGACTGGCGGGCCGGGGCGTCCAGGGCATTGGCCACGCCCAGGAAAAAGGCCAGCGGCAGCAGGTGCCAGGGGGCGATGGCCCTGGCTGAACATCAGGACGGCCAGGACGAACGCCTGGATCATGGCCAGGGTCTGGGCCACCAGCATGATGTGCATGCGGTTCCAGCGGTCGGCCAGGACGCCGGCCAGGGGCGACATGAAAAAAACGGGCACCTGGGCGAAAAAAGCCGACCAGCCCGAGGTAGAAGGCCGAGCCGGTCAGGCGGTAGACCAGCCAGCCCATGGCCACCTGCTGCATCCAGGAGCCGGTCAGCGAAATGCCCTGGCCGCCGAAATAGAGCCGGTAGTTGCGGTGGCGCAGGGCGCGCAGGGTCGACTTCAGGCCGGAAAAAGGCGACGGAGCGGCATGCTTTGCGTTTTCCATGGCTTACCCTCCGCGCAGGTGTTCCAGCAGGATCTTCAGGCCGATGGCGATCAGGATCACCCCGCCCAGGACCTCCACTTTGCCGGCGAACCACGTCCCGAACCGGTGGCCGACGTAAACGGCCAGCAGGGAGAGGGAGAAGGTCACCAGGCCGATGAGCAGCACCGGCAGGATGATGTCCACGGCCAGCAGCGAAAAGCTGAGGCCCACGGCCAGGGCGTCGATGCTGGTGGCCACGGCCAGGGCCAGCAGGACCGGCAGGCTCAGGCGGTTGCGTCCCGCGGCAGTCGCGGCCGCGCCGCGCCTCGAGGATCATTTTGCCGCCGATGAACGCCAGCAGGATGAAGGCCAGCCAATGGTCGAAACGGGAGATGACCTTCTTGAAGCCCAGGCCGGCCAGCCAGCCGATGACCGGCATCAGGGTCTGGAACAAGCCGAAAAGCGAAAGCCAGGCGCAGCGCCTGGCGCAGCTCGACCTTCCTGGCGGCGCAGCCGCTGGCCATGGCCACGGCCACGGCGTCCATGGACAGGCCCAGGGCGATGAACAGGATCGGTCACAATCCATCTGGATCATCTGCGGCAGCACTTCCAGCAGGAATTGCCGGGAAAGCGAGCGGTAGGAAGCCCGGACCATGATGCGGCCGGCGCGGCGGATCAGGTAGAAATCGTAATTGAAATTCTTGAACATGAAGTCGTAGTTCATCTGGGTCTGCAACTGCCAGTTCTTGATCAGGGTGACGGCGCAATCGAGGTAGCCGCTGGTGAAATTCCCGGCCTTGGTGTCGTAGGAAAGCGGACACCCAGCCCTGGACGCGGTTCGGCGCCTTCCTTCAGCCGCAGGACCGCCGACCAGTCCTGGGAGGTGCTGCCCTGGATGAGCCATTTCTCGGTGCGGCGCCGGGTCTGGTAGTTGTACAGGAAATCGAGCGTCGGCGAAATCGGCGATGCTCTGGCTGCATTTGAAAACATCGCCCAGCGAGGTGAAGTTGTTCAGGCGCTCCTCGTCCAGCAGCTGCTCGGCGGCCAGGGAGAAGTTGAACACCGGCCCCCGCCCCAGCTGGATCTTTTCGCTCTGCAGGCTCAGGGCCAGGTTCGCCCGGCTCTGGTCGTCGCGCTTGCCGGCCAGGTTCAGCTGGTTGACCATGAAGGTGGAGAACAGGTTCACCTGCAGCAGGCCATGATAGAGCCGGAAGGGGCTGACGTTCAGGGTGAAGCGCGGCGTGCCCTGGCTCTGGTCCGGCAGCAGGTCCTTGTGGAACGGAGTAATCGGCGGCCATGTTGAAAAGCCGGTGGGTGTAGGCCAGGGAGAACGACGAGCTGCTCAGGCGGTTGTAGGCGTCCGCGCCGTACAGCAGCCGCGAGCGGGAATGCTGCAGGGAAAGGTTGACGTTCTTCAGGACCTGGTTCTGCAGGGAGACCTCGGCCACGTACTGTTTTTCCTTTTCGTAGGAAAGGTTCAGGGCGAGGTTGCCCAGCACTCGTCTTTGCAGGCTGGAACCCAGGCGCAGCCACAGTTCCTCCTTTTTGGCCGCGGTGCGGCTGTATTCGGCCGCCCACTCGCTGTCCAGCCACGGGGTCCACTTGGTCTTAGAACGCCAGGCGGGTGTTGAACAGGTTGTCGGTCAGGTAATTGACGTTCAGGTCGACCTCGTTCTTGCGGCTCAGGGTGAGCGAATTCAGCGAATTGAAATTCACTCTTGAAGGCGGGCCGATATCGATCTGGCCAAAGATATCGTATTTGAGGTCCAGCGTGTTGAAGGTCCTGGCCGTCCCGTGCTGACCGGCTTTTCCAGCCAGCCAGTGGGTGTCGACCACCAGCCCCTGCGAAGCGTAGTACCAGATCTTGTCGACATAGAAGCCCAGGAGCTGCGGCGTGTCCCCGCCCCCTTGTCGAGCTTGAATTTCTTGAACGACAGCGACTGGACGCCCTCGATGAAGGCGGTGGTCTGGTAGCCGTACACCCGGTACAGGCCGGTGATGACGATGCGGCGGTTCAGGAAATACACCAGCGATTTTTTAAGCGTTTCCGGGTCGCGGCTGACGATCTTTTTGCATCGGCGGCGGCGCCGGCCGGCGGCTTTTTTCTGGCCCGGCAGGGTCCAGGACAGGATGCGCTCCTGGAAACGGGTGCATCTCAGGCTCAGGGTCTCCAGGTCGATCTCCAGCATGTCGGCCGCGTATTTCTGCTTGCCCGCCTCCACCCGGCAATTGCGGCTGGCCAGGGCGACGCGGCCGGACACGTCGATCTCCACGGCCTCGGCCTGGATGGTCCACTCCTTGCTCTTGATGCGGATGTTGCCCTGGCCGTAGATGTAATTGAAATCGTAGCTGTAGAGAAGGTAATCGCCCTTGATCTCCAGCAATTCCCTGGCCGGCAGGCAAACGGCCAGGGCCCCGAGCAGGAACAGAAGGGCCTTGCTCATTGAAACCTTAATTTGTAGATCTTGCCCGCCCGGTCGCCGCACCAGAAGATCCCGGCGGCGAAGGCCAGCCCGGAGGCCTGGCGGGAGGGCGTCTGGTAGGCGTTGAGCGGGGCGCCGCTCTCGTCGAGACGGAAGAGCTTCATCTGCGTGGCGTCGATGGTCCACAAGTTGGCGCCGTCATGGCTGATGCCGTCGATGGCGAAGCCGGGCTGGGGGATGGAGCGCTCCACCGCCCCGCTGACGGGATCGACGACCAGGATGGAGTTGGACAGGCGGTCGGCCACGTACAGGCGCCCGGCGGAGTATTCCAGGCAGCCGGCATTGCCGCGCAGCAGGTTGAGCACGCGGATCAGCGTGCCGGTGACGATGTTCACCTGCACCACCTGCGAAGAGTCCTTGACGCTCAGCCAGAGGTCTTTCCCGTCATAGGCGATGCCGGCCACCGGCTGCGGGTACTCCAGTTCGCGGATCAGCGTCCCGGAGTTGTAGTTCAGGGCCTGGATCCGCGAAAGGGCGTCGACCACCCAGAGGGCATCGCCGCTGAAGGTCAGGTCGACCGGGACGACGCCGTCGACCTGCAGGGTGGCCAGGATCTCGTAGGCGCGCGTTTCGGCCGCGGGGTCGTTGGGATTGTCGAAAAGCCGGTCGTTGCAGGCGGCCAGGCAAAAAAAGGCTAAAAAAGGCAAGGAAGCCAGCGCCGAATGCTTTTTTTTCATGGTTGTAATAGGGCTGGAAAGCCACGGCCGCGGTCCGGCCGTATTTTTTCTTGGCGAAAACGAAGATGTCGATCATGTTCAGGACCCAGACGCCGGCCGCGGCCAGGATGGCGGTATTGCGCCGCCGGTCGTAGGTCGCGGTCCGCAGGCGCCACTCCACCGCCGCGTCCGCGTCCAGGGCATCGCGGTAGTTGCGGTAGGCGTCGTTGCCCTTGCCGCATGATGAACGGCCACCTCGACCAGGCAGAATATTTCGGCCGAGGCGAAAGCGGCGGCCTTGACGTACTGCTTCTCGGCCAGCTGCCCGAGGCCGGGAAACAGCAGCGATCTTTCCAGCGCCTTGCGCAAGCGGTCGGGCTCGGCCTTTTTTTCCTCCGCCGCCGGCAGGGATAGCCCGGCCAGGAGCACGGCCAGCAGGACCAGCGCCTTGATCTTAGGCAATCTTGCCCTCGCAGAGGTTCTCGTTGACCACGCGCTCGATGCGCACCGACAGTTTTTTCTTCTTGTAGCCGCGCACCGGCGGGATGCGCACCGACAGGAAATTGCGCGTGACCACCAGCGCGTAATTGGGGTTCTCCTCGATCAGGATGCCGGTGAAGACCTTGCCGCGGCAGCGGTCGCGGTAGGCCAGCTTCATCTGGATGCCCAGCTCCTTCAGTCTCCTGGGCGCGGGCGCGGACCATGGCGACGGGCAGCGGGCTCCAGGGTGGCGGCCTTGGTGCCCGGGCGCGGCGAGAAGGGGAACACGTGCAGGTAGTTCAGCGGCGATGCCTGGATGAACGTCATGGTTTCCTGGAATTCCCTTTCGCTTTCGCCGGGGAAGCCGACGATGAAATCGGCCCCCAGGTTGGCTTCGGGAAAGAATTTGCGGAAATGGGACAGGATCTTCAGGTAATCGCCGCTCCTGCCGCCGCGGTTCATGCGGCGGATGACCGCGTCGCTGCCGCTCTGGAACGAAAAATGAAAGCTGTCGGCGACCTTGGAAAAGGCGCTCAGCTCCTTGACGAAATTGTACTTGATGAAGCGCGGGTCCAGGGAGCTCAGGCGGATGATCTCGATGCCGCGGACGC
>CAWJKR010000011.1:0-67179 GCA_963843505.1 Candidatus Aminicenantota bacterium
TTGCGGCCGCCCCGTTCGCGGATATCGGCGAGGTAGATGTCGCGGAGATAGACGGCCGCCTTGACGGGGAAGTAGAGGGCGTTGAAGCGCAGGGTGCGCCCCGTCCGGGAATCGCCGTAGACGATCGTCGGCCTGTAAACGTTGAGCCGGATGCCGCCGGCGCGGCAGACGTCCCGGGCCAGGATCTCTCCGCGGGCCTTGGTCTCCTCGTAGACGTTCGTGAACGGACCCGTCTCGACCCATTCCTCCGGCGCAGGGCCCGGTCCGCCTGCCCGCGACGTAGGCGGTGCTGACGTGGTGGAAGAACGCGCAGCCGCCGCGGGCGGCGAAGATCGAGGACGTTCTCGAGCCCGTCGATGTTCGTCGCCTCGACCTCGGCGCGCTTGCGCTCGCTGAAGGCCGTGCTCGAGGCGCAATGGACGATCTCGTCGACCGGCCCGGCCTCCTCCGTCATTCGCGCCGCCGCGCCGCCGGCCAGCCCGGATCGAGAATGTCGCCTTCGAGGACCGTGAGCCGGCGCCGGGCTTCTTCCTTGAGGGCGAACCAGTCGGCCAGCCGGTCGATCCTGGCCTGGGCGTCGAGCTTCTTGGAGGGCCGGGCGACGGCCGTCACCCGGTAGCCCGCCTCGAGCAGGGCGACGGCGAAGTGGCTGCCGAGGAACCCGGCCGCTCCCGTCACCAGGATGCGCGAGTCCCGGCCGGCCCGCTTTTTCCGCAGGGTCCCCAGATCCATCCTCATGGCGGCACCCGGTCGCTAGACCCGGTAGAGGAAGCTTTCCTTGCGCGCGCAGCCCTGGGAGAAGACGTACTTGAGGGACAGCACGCCGGGGACGCGGGCGGCCAGGTCGTCCAGCCAGGGATCGAGCTCGGGCATGGCCCGGGCGATCTTCTCCTTTTCCGCCGGGTCGGTGTGGTCGATGTAATAGTCGTATTCGAGGATGGCCCTCTTGCCGAGGTCCATGGGCGTCAGGAAACCGAAATCGTGATCGATGCGGTGGGCCTCGGCGACCCGGGCGAAGCCGTCCAGGATCTCGTGAACGACGTCGAGCCGCGCCGGCGGGACATAGACCAGGAAGGCGAACATGTGCTTGCGCCGCGACATGCGGGCGCTGACGATGCGGTGCATGTTGAGCCAGACCATGTCGGTCATCTCCGGGCGGGCGTAGAGCTCCCGGTAGAACGGCCGCAGGCCCTCCGGCACCGCCTCGGCGATCGTCTCCGGCGAGGGGAGGAGCGCGGCCTCGACGAGCGGCCGCATCTCGGGCCGGCAAAGGAGCTCGAACGGCCGCTCCGCCCTCGTATTCGCGGACCAGGTCGAGCCAGCGCGGCTCGAGGAGCCGGGGCAGGCCGAGCATCAGGACCCGGAGAAGGCTGGCGTCGATGACCGCCGGGGCCATCTTGCGGATGGCCTCCCGGGCGAAGCGGTCGGCGACCGCGAAGACCACGTAGTTCACGCCCAGGGCCTCCGGGAGCGCCTCCTTGAGCCTGCGGGCCAGGTCCTCGTCCGGCGAGAGGAAGCCGGCGATGTAGTGGGCGCCGAGGACGGCCACGGCCAGGCCGATCCGCCTCTGCCCGAGCTCGCGGGCGAATTGGACGGCGGCATCGAGGTCCGTGAACGGCACGAGGAGGCCCTCCTCGTCGTCCGTCGCCGGGTGGAGCTTGACGAAGGCCTTGGTGCAGATGCCGGGAGAGGGCGCCACCCGGTGCTCGAAAGCGTAGTGATTGGGGCCCGCTTTTTCGTTGAGCCGGAAGACGTGACCGTCGCGGCCGACGAACTCCATGTCGACGAAGTTGTCCGCGGCCGTGCCGTAGACGTTCGACCAGGTCGAGAAGGTCCCCGTGCAGACGAGGTTGCCGCAGACGGTGGCGGCCGGCTCGGCGGCGTTGACCCGGAGGCCGCGCCGGAAGGCCTCCTGCTGGAGCTCGAACGAGGTCACGCCCGGTTCGACCGCCGCGGTCCAGTTGTCGAGGTCGAAGGCGATCCCGCGCATCCGGGCCATGTCGAGGACGATCCCGTCCGTGAAGACGAAGCCGAAGACGCTGCCGCCGTTGCCCCGGATGGCGATGGCCAGGCCGAGCTCGCCGGCCAGGCGGACGACCGCCGCGATCTCGTCCCGCGATCCGGGCAGGACCACGTAGCGAGGCATCTGCGGTCCGGCCAGAGGGAAGGGGTCGTCGGCGTAGGTCCAGAGGACGGCCGGGTCGTTCGAAGCCCAGTCAGCACCGACGATGCGCCCTCAGCTTCCGCAGGACATCGTCTTCGACAGGGCGGACGATCTCTCCCTTGTCGCGCCGGTAGGCCTCGACGTAGTCCTTGAGGGCGCGCATGACCGTGGTCGGCTGCATGCCCGTCACGAAATGGCACTGGGGGTCGCAGATCCCGCACATCGTGCAGGTGTCGGCGGCGTCGAGAAGGGCTTCCGTGACCGGGATCCGGCCTTCGGCCAGGCCCCGGTAGAGGTCCATCCGGCCCTGCGGGTAATACGTGACGAAGTGCTTTTCCGGGCCCGAGGGGCAAAGCCCGGTCGCGAGATAGTCGATCTTGCACATGGCATAGTGACGGCATTGCGCCGCCAAGGTCCGGGCTTCGGGAACGATCGTTGGCATGTCAGGCCTCCAGGGGCTTTCGGCCGGAATAGATGGTCGCGATGCCGAGGGAGACGGGACGGAACGGCGACGTCCGCGAACCCGGCCCGGGCCAGCCGGCCGGCCAGCGTCTGCGGGCGGATCGAAGACGCGGATGGACTCGGCGAGGTAGCGGTAGGGCCCGTCCGTGCCGGAGATGAGGCGCGCGGCCGGGAGCATGAGCCGGAACGAGTAGAAAGCGTAGAGGGCCCTCTGCCAGCGGCGGCGCGGCAGGGAGAACTCGAGGGCCGCGAACCGCCCGCCCGGCTTGAGGACGCGGGCCATCTCCCCGATCCCCCGGTCGAGGTCGACGAGGTTGCGGAGGCCGAAGCCCACCGTGACCGCGTCGAACGCGGCGTCGGGGAAGGGGAGGCCTTCCGCGTCGCCCTGGACGAAGGCGACGGGCGCGCCGCCGCGCGCCCGGCCGCTCTTGCCGCGCCCGGCCTGCATCATCGGCCGGTTGAAATCGCAGACGACCGCCCGCCCCTCCGGCCCGAGACGGCGCGCGGCGCGCAGGGCCAGGTCGGCCGTCCCGCCGCAGACGTCGAGGAGCCTCTCGCCGGGATGGAGCTCCAGACGCGCGGATGGTCGCCCGCTTCCAGAGGAAGTGCAGGCCGAGGCTGAGCACGGCGTCGGCCCGGTCGTAGGTCGTGGCGATGGGCGTGAACTGGTCGTGGACGAGCCGCTTCTTCTCTTCGGCGCCGACCGTCCTGTACCCGAAGCGGACCTTGTCCTCTAGGGAGCCTCCTTGCGGACGTCGATCCCGCGTATTATACCAATTATACAGATGGCTCCGGGACGCCAAGGCCATGTTCCCGCCCGCCGTTGCTCTCGAGGACCGATGGGCATAAAATAGCCCCGGAGTTCGCCCATGAGCCGCTACGCCGTCGGGATCGACCTCGGAGGGACCAAGGTCGAAGCCTGCCTCGTCGACGAGACGCGCGCGGTCCTGGCCCGCAAGCGCCGTCCCTCCGAGCCCGGCCTGGGCCGCGAGCGGGTCGTCGCGAACATCCTCGAGCTCGTCGCCGAGACCGCCGGCGGGGCCCGCTACGAAGCCGTGGGCATGGGCACGCCCGGCACCTACAGCGCCGCGGACGACATCATGTACGGCGCCCCCCATACCCCGCTCTACGAAAAGCCGGGGCTCGTCAGCCTTCTCCGGTCGAGGCTCGACGTCCCGCTCGTCGTCGAGAACGACGCCAACTGCCTGGCCCTGGCCGAGTTCTTCGCCCAGTGCCACGGCCGCTTCACGACGGTCATGGCCGTCATCCTGGGCACGGGCATGGGTTCGGGGCTCATCCTGGGGAACAGGCTCCACCGCGGACCGAACGGCAACGCCGGCGAGATCGGCCACACCTCGATCGCCATCGACGGCCGGCTGTGCGAGTGCGGACGGAAGGGCTGCGGCGAGGCCTACCTGTCCGGGCCCAGTCTCAGCCGCCGCTACGCCGAGCTCGCCGGGGAGACCCTGTCCCCCGACAAGATCCTCGAGCGCTACGAAGCCGGCGACCCCGACGCCCGCCGCGTTTTCGAGGAGTCGTTCCGGGTCATGGGCGAGCTCTTCGCCAACTGCGTCAATACCCTCGACCTCGAGGCCATCGTGCTCGGCGGCGGCGTCTCGAACATCCCGCTCTGGTACGAGCGCGTCCCGCCGGTCATGAACAAGGCGCTCTTCGGCATCCCCGGGCGGAAGATCCCGATCCTCAAGGCGGTGTTGGGCGATTCGGCCGGCGTGCTCGGCGCGGCCTATCTGGCCCTCCGCGAGATGGGCCTCATGGAGTTCTAATCTCCGAGCGTTAGACTCCGGATCCAAAGGTCGGAGGCTCGAATGCCCTCTCAGGCACGCCACGTTTTTCCCAATATGGCGAGTGAAATCCTGCTTCCATCTGAAGATCCTAGCGGCTCTATGAAAGAAGCCCGAATTCTCGATGCTCGTAATCTCCGGCCCGCCCAGGTAGCACTGAATCAACAGATCATCCTTGTCCAGAACTCCCGGCACTCCGGCATCGGCGTAGAAGACAGAGACCTGTTCCCCGAAATGGACGATGTCCCCAGGTTCGAGCCCGCCGGAGCCGACTCGCACCTGAGATCCACTCCTATCGACATAGACCTCGGTCGAACCCCGCGGCTCGTGCCAGAGTTGCGACTTCCCCGATCTCGTCAAGGTACCGGTAAATGCCCAAGGGCCCGCAATAGGGGACATAAAAGCCCTGTCGACGTTTTCCGTAGATAGCGAACGCCGCGCAGTCGCTCCCCATTCGTTCGTCAGTCTCATGGACCCAACCGTCCGTGACCTCAGGGGCGACTATGAAGGGCGTTTGAAACAGTTCCGTCAGGCGACCGATGTAGGAGTCGTCGATGCGACGGCTGATTTGGACGATACGAAGAGGATACTTCAAATGTAAAGGGACGGCTTCCATCAGAACAGGTGCTATTAACGGATTCGCGCCACAGCCCTCCGCCTCCTCCACTCCAATATAAAAGGTTCCAAATGCGTCGGCCGGGATCATATCATCGATATCAACATCTTGCCTTTTATCAAGTGCGGGAATAGGGTACTTGACGTATTCAACGGAATCCAGATGGACACCTCGGATGTTAAGGCGGCCCAGCGCCCTCAGGTTGCTATATTCCTTGAGGACCGGCTTCATTAGGAACCATGATGTCCAGTTCGACTCCGCTCCGCCTGGATTTAAGCCAGGCGCCGGTCCCTCTTGGCGGGATTCGCCTCTGTCCGGGATAACGATCGCCTTTCCCTTCGATGCGGTCGACAAGACAAGTTGTTCGCCGTGCCGCAGATCATAGGCGTGTAGGGCGACAGGCGGCGCCCGTTGATGGAGCCGATTATGCAATGATTCGGAAGCATCCCGCTGCCCGGGAGCGCGATTCGAGAAATCGCCAAAAGCAGGGCAAAAATAGTCGTCGCCGCCATGTCGAATCTCATCTACCTCAAGAGATAAAGCTCCGCGATGCAGGTGTCTGAGAACTTCTCGCCGGGCGTGACCTCGAGGATCGTCAGCCGGATCTTCTTGACCAATACACCCATTCCGAAATCGGCCAGCCAGCTGATGAATGGGCCCGCGGCTTTTCGATTGAGGTCGTTGAACTGTTTCTCGTCCAGTTCGACCTTGGTGGTATCCGGATGAGAGTCCGGGTAGACGCCGTACACATATTCGATATCCAAACGGATCTTGCGTATTCTGTCGTTGGCCAGGTAGAGGGCCTCATTCTTCGTGTATCCGTTGACGATGCCGATGGCCTCGAGCGTCGTTGCCTCCTTGAACTCTACTTCCACCCACTCGCCAACGCCGCTTTTCGATGCTCCCTCGGCCCAAGCCGTGTCCAAGTCGCCGTCGAAAAGCTTGTCGGGGCCGTAGCCATAGCGATTGATCGCGTCCGTTTTGAGCACAGAAGATGCGCGACTCGCCGCGATCCCTTCGGGAGGGACGCGAGATTCGTTGACATATCGGGTGAACTCTGCCGAGGAGTTGTCATAGACGATCTCGATGTCCGCTGCCTTTGAGAGGTCGAGGTTCTCATGTGACCAAGTGATCACGCCGTCCTTTGCGGAATAACCCCCGGGCGAGATCGTCGATACGGCCGCCCCGTGCTTGGCGAATTCTCTTGTATCGACCTGAATGCGGCAGTTTTGAACGAGGCCGTCCCCCCAGTTCATTGCGGGATTCAGGGAGTATCTGAACGTTCTCGGGGAGAATTCAGGGCGGAAGCTCTTTGAATAGACATAATCTTCGAGAGAGCTCTTGACCCGGTAGCTGACAAAAACGTTGAGATATTCGTTGTCTGCGAACTCGATCTCGACGATATGCCACTTCCAATAGGGGCGGAATTCATTATCCGGGTCCGTCTTCTCGATCTGGGTCTGTAGCAGCGGCAGTAGGCGTCTTCTGGATTCGAAATCATTCCGGACCTCTATCCTGAAATCCGTCAAGGCCTCCTCTTTGGGGGCGAATTCCTCTTCCGTATACGGGGCGCATTCTATCGGGAATCCATACGTGACCTTGTCCGCTGGACCTGTGTTGAGGAAGCTGTAGCTTACGCGGACATCCGCATAGTCCCCAGAAAGGCGAACGGCTATAGTCTCAGTCAGAAGCCGGATATCCTTCTTTTGGATCATCCGGATATTCCCGGTTCTCCGTATCTCGCCCGTATTGATGGGGCTTCCATTGGGAAGGGCCATCTCGGAGACCAGGAGCAGAAGGATGAGGAGGAGCGGAATTCGTCTCATGCCATTCTCCTTTCTTTGTCAGTCGGAGAAGAGGCCCTAATTCGCCCAGACTGTCCTAGTCAGATTATGCTTCCTGTCGGCCCACAATTCAACCTTTGTCCGGTCTTGACCGGGCCACCCTCTGGCCTGAGTTCATTCTGCCTGCGCTTGTCCACGTTTGCCTGCGTTTTCCCCCTGACGTGGCACAAATATGACCCAAATGCGGCACAAATTATTTGGCCCAAAAAGCGATTCGGTCGGAGGTTCGAATCCTCTAACGGACAGCCCCCCCGGACAGTCCCCTTAATCCCTATTGATACTTCCCCATGATGTAGTTCTCGAGGTTCTCGATGGTCACCTTCTGCTCGGTCATGATGGCCTTGACCACGTCGCCGATGGAGATGACGCCGGCGAGCTTGCCGTCCTTGCAGACGGGCAGGTGCCGGAAGTGCTTGTCCGTCATCAGGGCCATGCATTCGTCGGCCGTCGTCTCCATGTGGACCCCGTAGACCTCCCTGGTCATGATGTCCCTGACGGGCGTGTCCTGGGACTGGCGGCCCATGAGGATGATCTTCCGGGCGTAGTCGCGCTCGGACAGGATGCCGATGACCTCGTCGTCCTTGTCGACGACGATCAGGGCGCCGATGCCTTTCTTGGCCATGAGCTCGAGCGCCTCGAAGACCTTGGCGTCCGGTCCGATCGTCCAGGCTTTGTGGCCCTTCTGGTCGAGCATGTCCTTGACGGTGATCATGGGATTCCTCCTGTCATTTCAATCGAAGTAGCCGGTCAGGTCGTCGCGGTTGAGCCCCTGGTCCAGGGCCACGCGGGCCACGGCCCGGGCGACCGCCTTGTGCAGGGCCTTGTCGAGCGGGTTGGGGACGATCTCGCCCGGCTTGGCGAAGGCGGCGATCGTCTCGGCCGCGGCGATGAGCATCTCCCGGGTGATGCGCGGGACGTTCGGCGTCCACCGCGCCGCGGAAGATCCCCGGGAAGCCGAGGACGTTGTTGACCGATTTCCCGTCGGCGGCGAAGGCCGCGCCCGCGGCCAGGGCCAGCTCGGGATCGATCTCGGGATTGGGGTTGGAGAGGGCCAGGATGATCTGGCCCTTGCGGACCATGCTGTCCTTGATCAGCCCGGGCACGCCGGTCGTGGCGATGACGACGTCGCAGCCGGCCATGATGCCCGCGAGGTCCGAGGCTTCCCCTCCGGCGCTCTTGAGCCGGTCCAGGGCGTCGGCGGCGATGTCGGCCCCGAGCACGGGATGGCCGACGCGGAACATCAGCATCTTGGCCAGGGCCAGGCCCGCGGCGCCGAGGCCGATGACGCCGATGCGGCATTCGGGCCAGGTCCGTCCCGGTCGCCTTGGCCGCGTTGAGGAGGGTGGCCGTGACGACGCACGGCCGTGCCGTGCTGGTCGTCGTGCATGACGGGGATGTCGACGCCGGTCCTGGATGCGCTCTTCGATCGTCGAAGCAGCGGGGGGCGGAGATGTCCTCGAGCTGGATCGCGGCGAACGTCGGCGCGATATGGACGACCGTCTCGACGATCTCGTCGGTGTCCTTGGTGTCGAGGAGGATGGGCATGCCGGAAAGCCCGGTCAGGGTCTCGATCAGGCTGGCCTTGCCCTCCATGACCGGCATGGCCGCCTTGGGCCCGATGTCGCCCAGGCCGAGGACGGCCGTGCCGTCGGTGACGATGGCGACGAAGTGGCGGATGGAGGTGTAGCGGCGGGCGAGGGACGGGTCGTCCTGGATCTTGAGGCAGACCTCGGCCACGCCCGGGCGTGTAGACCGCGCCGGAGCGTGCTCAGCGAGTAGATGTCGTAGCGGCTGCGGATGGCGATCTTCCCGCCCTGGTGCATCTCCAGGACCTCGTCGCGGACCTCGAGGAGCTCGGCGCCCTGCGGTCGCCTCGACGGTCGCGATGAGCCGGTCGAGATGCCGGAGGTCGTCGGCGAAGACCGTGACGTCGCGGTCGACCGCCGTGCCGCCCATGTGGATGGTCCGGATCTCGCCGATGAGGCCGCCCGCGTCGCCGATCGCCGAGAGCAGCCGGCCCAGGCTGCCGGGCTTCTGCTGCAGCCGGCACCGGAACGTCCTCTGGATCTTGCCGTCCCACCACATGAGCGGGGTCCCTCCCTCAAAGGAATGACCGGACGGTGAATATTATAGGGGGATTGCCGCCGCTAGTCGATGAGCAGGAAGGCGTAGCGGTTCATCTCCTGGTCGTAGTCCGACAGGACCCGGATCGGGTAGCCGATCTTCCGGACCGTCGCGAACACGTCGACGCCCAGGCTCTCGGGCGTCGGCCGGGCCAGCTTCGGCTCCTTGCAGTCGGTCCGGGTGGCCGAGCACTCGAGGCAGATGCCGCAGCTGTCGAAGAACAGGAGGAAGGCCTTGAAGAACCCGGCCTTGAAGACCTCCTGCTCGAGCTTGAGGAGCTCGAGGTTGAGCTTCCGGGTCCAGGCGTGACGGTCCTCGGGCCGGTCGACCTTCTTGGCGAAATGGAAGACCACGGCGCGCCGGTACTCCCGGAAGAAGCGGGCGCACTCGTCGACCGGCGGCGTCTTGGGCGGGCAGGCGGCGTTCCGGCCGTACTCGCGGCAGCCGAAGCGGCACTTCATCCGGACCCACTCGGCGATGACGATCTCGGCCGGGTCGATCCAGCGGAAGTCCGCGAAGCCTCGGCCGGCGAAAAGGCGCTCGAGGTCGCGGCTCCCCGGCAGGCGCGGCCGCGGTGTCCGCGGCGACGTCTTCCGCGCGGTCGTTCTTTTCTGGGGCATTCTTCGACCTCCTCGCCGGCCCGCCGGCCGCGATGGCCGGGTTATAACACCGACCCCCGCGGCTGTCAATGAACCGAACGGAGCCGGACGAGGCCGGGCGAGCGCGGGCCAGGGCTTCCCTGCGGCGGGGCCCTCCGCTATAATCATCTCTCATGACCGGCCCCGCCCGTTTCGCCGTCGTCCTCGTCCGGCCCGACAGCCCCGAGAATATCGGACTGGCCGCCCGCGGCATGGCCAACACGGGCTTCACCGACCTGCGCATCGTCGGGCTCGACAAGCTCGAGCCGCCCGCCTGGCGCACGGCCATCCACGCCGAAGCGATCATCGAAGGGGCGCGGTTCTTCCCCTCGCTCGCCGAGGCCGTCGCCGACCGGGACCTCGTCCTGGGGTCGACGGCGCGCGTCCGCCACGACTTCCCGCTCGTCCCGCTCGCCGAGGCCGCCGGGCGGATCGGCGAGTATCCCGCGTCGGCCCGCGTCGGGCTCGTCTTCGGCAACGAGCGCACGGGACTGACCCAGGACCGGAGCTGGGCCTGGCCAACGTCCGTTTCCACATCCCCCAGGCCTCGCGCCAGCCCTCCTACAACCTCGGCGTCGCCGTCACGCTGACGCTCCATGCCGTCGCCTTCGGCGGCGGCCCGCCGCCGGCCCTCCGCCGCGACCTGCCCCTCGACCACGCCGCGCAGGCCGAGGCCGGCCGGCGCTTCAGCGACATGCTCGACAGCCTCGGCTTCATGCACGACACCAACCGGGCCTTCATCGTCGAGAAGGTCCAGGATATCTTTTTCCGCATGGCCCTGACGGCCAAGGACCGGGACGTCATCCTGGCCATGTTCCGCAAGGCCCTCGAAGGCCCCCGCGAGCGGCGGCCGCGCCTCCGCAAGAAAGGAAAGGAGCTGCCATGAACCCGAAAGAGCTGAAGGTCGTCTTCGGAGAGAAGTATAGGATCGACGTCGAGTACAAGGGCTTCACCGTCAGGACCGACCAGCCGGTGAAGGACGGCGGCGACGGGACGGCGCCGTCCCCCTTCGATCTCTTTCTCGTCTCGCTGGCCGCCTGCGCCGGCTACTACGCCCTGGCCTTCTGCAAGGAGCGCCAGATCCCGACCGACGGGCTCGGCGTGACCATGACGACCGAGCGCGGCGAGGTGTCCAAGATGATCGACAAGATCGCGATCGCCGTCGACCTGCCGGCCGGCTTTCCCGAGAAATACCGCGCCGCCCTGATCAAGGCCGTCGACCACTGCACGGTCAAGGCCCACATCCAGAGGCCGCCGCAGTTCGAGACCGTCGTCCGGCCCTGACGGCCGCCGGCGTCAGCGCGTCTGCGGCAGCCAGAGATAGTAGAAGCCCGTCTTCAGGGCCCCCAGCATCGCCTCGAGGACCTTGGCGTCGAGCGGCGAGACGTCGCCGAGCTGTCCGGCGTAGATGTTCGTCTTCGTCTTGGGGAAATAGGTGTAGGACACGAGCCGGGCGCTCTTGAGCTGAGCGAGGTCGCGGGCCTTGCCGAAGGCGTCGTCGAAGTACCCGACGGCGTCGATCAGGCCGAGCTTCAGGGCCTGGGGGGCCGTGTAGACGCGGCCGTCGGCGATCGTCCGCAGCTCCGCGGCCGGCACCTTGCCCTGGCGGCCCCGGGTCACGACGGCGAGGAACCCCTCGTAGTATTCGTCGATGATCCCCTGGAAGATCGCCTTCTCGTCCTCCGTCATGTCCCGGAACGGCGAGCCGGAGTCCTTGACCGGGCCGGACTTGATGACGGCGACCTTGACCCCGACCTTGGCCATCAGCGATTCGACGCTCGGGAAGATCGAGATGACCCCGATCGAGCCGGTCAGCGTGGACGGATGGGCGACGATGACGTCGCAGGCCGAGGCGATGTAGTAGCCGCCCGAGGCGGCGACGCTCATCATCAGCCCGACGACGGGCAGGCCCGTCCGCTCCTTGAAGCGGAGGACCTCGTGGTAGACGATGTCGCTCGCGGTGACCTCGCCGCCGGGCGTGTCGAGCCGGAGGATGACCGCCTTGACCAGGGGATCGGCGGCGGCCCGCTCGAGGCGCTCGAAGACGCGCGCGACGACGCTCTTCTCGCGGGAGAAGATCCCGGTCTCGAGGGCGGCCGAGATCATCCCGTCGATGTCGATCATCAGGACCTTCTCCCGGGCCGGGCTCGGCACGAGCACGACCTCCTGGAGCTTGTCCTCGCCGAGCAGGTCGATGCGGATCTGCGGAGCGCAGGCGGCCAGGGCGGCCGCGAGGACGGGCACGAGCAGGACGGTTCTTCTTCATGGGGCCTCCTCAGGCGGGATGCTTCTGGAAGCTCTTCGCGGCGCGCCGGGTGGGAGGGGTGACCATCCGGATGGCCCGCGGCAGGACCCGGAACTCGATGCGGTCCCTGTCGCCGAGGAACTCGCCGTTGAACTGGATGGGCAGGTCCCGGCCGCAGATGACGACGCGTTTGGCCTTGAAGTGCCGCATGCGGTGCTGGTAGAGGCCGAAGTAGATGAGCGGGAAGAGGAAGGAGTACTTGAGCGGCCCCATCTCGAACAGGGTGACGTCGAGATAGCCGTCGTCGACGACGGCCTTCGGCGCGATGTTCCAGCTGTAGCCGAAATAGTTCGTCTTGGCGACGATGCAGTCGAAGAAGTTCGAGGTGATCGTTTTCGTCTCGAACGGGCCGGACTCGTCGCAGCCGTCGGTGAGCTCGATCGTCTTTTCGTCCATGGGCGTGCCGAACAGGCGCCGGCCGGCCAGCACGTGGCCCCAGAGGCCTCCGACCTTGCCGCGGAGCTTCTCCCCGGTGACCAGGGCCGTGGCCCCGATGCTGGAGAACGCGGCGATGCGGCCCTCGAGCTCCATGAGGTCGATCGGCCGGGCGACGCCCTCGGCCAGGTGGTCGATGGCCCGCAGGGGATTCAAGGGGATGTCGAAGGCCTTGCGGAAGGCGTTGCCGCTGCCGAAGGGGATGACGCCGAAGAGGACGTCGTCCTGCTTGCCGGCGTCGAAGATGCCCTGGAGCGTGTCGGCGATCGTGCCGTCCCCGCCCATGGCCACGATGACGTCGGCGCTGCGCGAGGCCATGGCGGCCTTCTCGATCGTCGTCTTGATGTCGCCGAGGTCGTCGTAGATGTCGCCGGGGAGCCTCTTCTGGAGGTAGGCGCGCAGGAGCTTCCGCCTCATCCACCGGGAATTGGCCGCCCGGGGATTGATGAGGCAGGCGGTCCTGAGGTCTTTCGTCGTCTCCGTCATGGCTGCGTTGGTCCCGTGTCGGCTTCGAAGTCCCTCTCATTGTAGCGCATGTCCGGAGGGGCGTCAAAGCCGGCCGGGCCGGGGATTGAACGG
The DNA here is from genome assembly GCA_963843505.1 of Candidatus Aminicenantota bacterium. Lineage (GTDB taxonomy): Bacteria > Acidobacteriota > Aminicenantia > Aminicenantales > Saccharicenantaceae > RBG-16-66-30. The sequence goes on from CAWJKR010000011.1 coordinate 12,970, forward strand.
CCCCGGGCGTTGCGCTAGAATGTCGCCCGAGCACGCCATGAGACCCCTGGAAAAGACCGTCGCCGTCCGGGACCGGCGCTTCCTCCTGCGCGTCGAGACGTCCCACGAATCCGCGGATTACGGGAAGTACGAGGACCTGCGCGAGGAGATCTGGGGCTTTCCCGACGACCACATGTCGAGCACCCGGAACATGATGTGCGAGAACGTCTTCCACGAAGGCGGCAGCCTCTTCATCGGGGCCTTCGCCGAGGCGCCGGGCGGCGGCTTCGCGCTCGACGGGACGCACCTCGTCGGCTTCTGCTACGGCTTCGTCGGCGTCCGCGACAAGGCGGTCGGCTTCCGCGACCCGGCGAACCTCCGCTTCTATGCCCAGTACGCCGGGGTCCGGAAGGCCTTCCAGAGCTACGGGCTGGGCATCCTGCTCAAGGAGTACCAGCGCGAGATGGTCCTCGACCTCCTCGGCGTCTCGACCATCATCTGCACCTACGATCCGCTCACCGGGGTCAACGCCAACCGCAACGTCCATCATTTCGGCATGGACGTCCTCGAATACCGCGTGGCCACCTACGGCGAGTACGGCGGCCTGCTCAACCGGCCGGACGTCCCCACGGACCGCTTCCTCATGTCCTGGGACCTCGACGAGGACGGGCGGGCGCCCGGGCTACGATCTCGAGGCGGCCCTGGCCGCGCCCCGGCGCGTCCGGGCCGGCGCACGGCGGGTGGCCGGGAAGAGCGGGGCGATCGAGCTCGAGGTCGTCGAGGGAACGGACCCCGGGGCGGACGGCGACGTCCTTCTCGTCCGCATCCCCCTCGATTTCTACCGGATGCTCCAGGAGACCGATGTCGCCGCCGCCGACGTGAGGCGCATCCCGGTCGACTGGAGGATGGCCACGCGCGAGGTCTTCCTGGGTCTCTTCGCCCGCGGCTATCGGGTCGTCGATTTCCTCAAGGCGACGGAGGGCGCGCCGGCCAATCACTATGTTCTGGCCAGGGCTCCGGCGGGCCGCCGATGAGCGCGGACGCCGCCCCTCATCGTCGAGACCCGGTCGCTCTCCAGGACCTATCGCGTCGGCGACGTCCGCGTCGCGGCCCTCGCGGACGTCACCCTGGCCGTCCCCGAAGGCCGCTTCGTCGCCGTGACCGGGGCCTCGGGATCGGGGAAATCGACGCTCCTCAACCTCCTCGGCGGGCTCGATACGCCGAGCGCCGGGACGATCGAAGTGGGCGGGGCCCTCGTCTCCGCCATGGACCGCGAGGCGCTGGCCCGGTACCGGCGGTTCGTCGCCGGCATGATCTTCCAGTCGTTCAACCTCGTGGCCGCCCGGACGGCCCTCGAGAACGTCGAGCTGCCCCTCATCTTCGCCGGCGTCGAGAGGAAGGAGAGGAGGCGCCGGGCGGCCGAGCTCCTCGATAAGGTCGGGCTGGCCCACCGGGCCGCCCACCGGCCGCCGGAGCTTTCGGGCGGAGAGCAGCAGCGGGTGGCCGTGGCCCGGGCCCTGGCCAACGGGCCCCGGCTCCTGCTCGCCGACGAGCCGACGGGGAACCTCGACAGCCGGACCTCGCGGGAGATCGTCGGCCTCCTGGCCGGGCTCAACCGCGAGAGCAACCTGACGGTCATCATGGTCTCCCACGAGGAGGCCCTGGTCCGCGAATTCGCGCAGCGAGATCGTCCGGCTCAAGGACGGCCGCGATCGTGGCGGCGGAGGGACCGGCATGAGGTTCGCCGACGCCGTCGAGTTCGCCCTGGCCAGCCTCCGCAAGCGGCGGCTGCGGACGTTCCTCACCGCGGCCGGGCGTCATGATCGGCATCGGCGCCCTGGTCTCGATGATCTCCTTCGGCAAGGGCATGCAGAAGAACGTCACCGCGGCCTTCCAGGCCTCCGACCTCTTCACGACGGTCATGGTCATGCCCGGCGGCCGCGAAGCCCCGCGCTCGGGCGATCCGGACGCGCCGGAGGCCCGTCGCGGCAAGCCGGCCCGGCCGGACGGACGCCGTCCTCGACGACGCGGCCGTGGCCGCGATCTCCAGGATCCCCGGCGTCGTGACGGCCTATCCGGACATCAGCTTCCCGGCCATGGTCGGCTTCGACGGCGAGCGAGGAGTTCCGGCTCGTCCAGGTCGTGCCGGCGGCCGTGGCGGGCTCGACGGCCCTCAAGATCAAGTGGGGGCGGGCCTACGCCTCGGACGACGAGGCGGGCGTCGTCGTCAGCCGGATCCTGTCGCGGCGGCTCGGCACGGCCGATCCGGCCGCGGCCGTCGGCAAGACGCGTCCGGATCACCTCGGTCTCGATCGACCTCGGCCGGCTGGCTGACGCTCGACCTCGGCGCGATCCTCTCGCGGCAAGGAGCTCGCCGGTCTCCCAGGAGACCTACGATTTCCCGATCGTCGGCGTCATGGAGGTCACGCCGTTCGGCGGCGAGGCCAACCTGACGCGAGAGCGACGTCATGATCCCGCCGGGCCCGGCCGGGCGGATCAAGCGGCTGCCGTTCACGAGCGTCTGGGACCTCTTCCGGATGCGGGACGGGCGGCTCGGCTATTCGGCCGTCACCGTCAAGCTCGGGTCGCTCGGCGACCTCGAGCGCCGTCAGGACCCGGGTCCACGAGATGGGCTTCGCGACCTTCGCCCTGGCCGACCAGTTCGACCGAGATCACCAAGGCCTTCTATTTCATGGACATGATCCTGGCCGCCGTCGGCATGATCGCCATCATCGTCGCCGCGCTCGGCATCGTCAACACCATGGTCATGTCCATCCTCGAGCGCTATCCGCGAGATCGGGATCATGAAGGCCGTCGGGGCCGGGGACGGCGACATCCGGCGGATCTTCTTCTTCGAGTCCGGGGCCATCGGCCTCGCTCGGCGGCGCGGCCGGCTGCGTCCTGGGCTGGGCCGACGAGCCTGGTCATCAACCGGGTCGTCAACTTCTACGCGGCCCGGCAGGGCGTGCCGTTCGTCGATTACTTCGCCTTCCCGTTCTGGATCTTCCTCGGGGCCATCGGCTTCGCCGTCCTCGTCAGCCTCGTCTCGGGCATCTACCCGGCCCGCCGCGCCGCCCGCGTCGACCCCGTCGTCGCCCTCCGCCACGATTAGCCTCGGGATATCATCTCCGATTCGCTGCGGTGATCTCTCATGCCTTTCCGTCCGGCAGTGCTCATGGCATTTCGTTGACAGGGAGACTATAATGCGCGTCTAATGTGCGCCAGTGCCTGCTCTTCTTCTGTCGCTGGGGGATGATCGTTCAGGGAATCTAAGGAGCAGCCATGAAGAATCCTCGCGCTCGTTGCCATCCTCGCCGCCGGCGCCATCGGCGTCCTGGCCCTCTCCGCCTGCACCGTCCGGCCAGAACGCCGCCGAACGTCGAGCAGAAGGCCCGGGAGCTCCACAAGACGATCCTGACCGTCGACACCCACTGCGACACGGCCTTCAGCCTGCTCCGGACGGACTGGAAGATCGGCGACCGCCACGACCCGGCCCTGCGGGCCAGCGGCAAGATCGACCTGCCGCGGATGAAGGAGGGCGGCCTCGACGCCGAGTTCTTCGCCGCCTTCGTCGGCCAGGGCCCGCTGACCCCCGAGGCCTACGCCAAGGCCAAGGACAGCGCCCTCAGGGCCGTCGCGGCCGTCCACAAGATGACGCAGGATTACGCCTCGACTGATCGGCCTGGCCGTCGACCCGGCCGGCGCCCGGCGCCTCAAGAAGGAGGGCAAGCTCACGGCCTTCATCGGCATGGAGAACGGCTATCCGATCGGCCGGGACCTGTCGCTCGTCAAGCTCTTCTACGACAACGACGTCCGCTACATCACGCTCTGCCATTCCTCCGACAACGACATCTGCGACTCCTCGACCGACCGCCGGGACCCCGAGGACAAGGGCCTGAGCGATTTCGGCCGCCAGGTCGTGGCCGAATGCAACCGGCTCGGCATGATCGTCGACATCTCGCACGCCTCGGAGAAGTCGTTCTTCGACGTCCTGGCCGCGTCCAAGGCCCCGATCATCGCCTCCCATTCGAGCGCCCGGGCCGTCTGCGACAATCCCCGCAACCTGACCGACGACCAGCTCCGGGCCCTGGCCAAGAACGGCGGCGTCATCCAGATCTGCTTCCTCGGCGCCTACGTCAAGACGCCGCCCGTCATCCCCGAGCGCGAAAAGGCCATCAAGGAGCTCGAGGCCAAGTACGGCCCCGTCCGCGAGATCCGCGACGACGCGACCGCGCATGAAGGCCATGGCCGAGCGGGACGCCATCAACAAGCAGTTCCCCCAGGCCCGGCCGACCGTCAAGGACCTCGTCGACCACATCGACCACGTCAGGAAGGTCGTCGGCATCGACTACGTCGGGATCGGCACCGACTTCGACGGCGGCGGCGGGGTCGTCGGCTGCGACGACGTCAGCGGCATGATCCACGTGACCGAGGAGCTCATCCGCCGCGGCTACACCGACCGGGAGATCGAGAAGATCTGGGGCGGCAACTTCTTCCGGGTCTTCGACAAGGTCATCGCCCTGGCCGGAAAATAGCGGCGTCCGGCGCCACGGCGCCGCGGGCGCGTAAAACATCTTTACGAGCCCAGGGCCGTAACCATGTCCATCTTGTTTATTATCTTTATCATACTCGTTTATCGCGGTGGCACGAACCTTGCTCCGATATCGGAAGCGAAGGGAAATGTGCATTTTCGGGGCCTTTTTCGTTATCATGAGGGCGCTTCCATGACCACCGCCCGCCGCCCGCTCGCCCTTCCCTCGCGCCTGTTCCTGCTCGTCATGCTGGCCGCCGCCTCGGCGCCGGCTGGCCCGGCCCCGCATCCCCGCAGGAACCGGGCCGGCCCCCCGCTCACGGCGGCACCTTCCGGATCAAGGGCGCTTACATGCCCTTTCAACCAGGTCTTCGACCCGGCCGTGCCGTCCCACTACTTCATCACCGAGCAGCTCTTTGACGGTCTGGTCAGGTTCGACAGCCGCTTCAATCCCACGCCCGCCCTGGCCGAGTACTGGACGATCTCCCCGGACGGGGCCCGCATCACCTTCCATCTCCGCCGGGGCGTCCGCTTCCACAACGGGCGCGAGCTCACGGCGGACGACGTCAAGTACTCGCTCGAGCGGCTCGTCCGGATCGGCGCCGGCAGCTCCTCCTATCAGCACTTCACGGACAAGGTCGTCGGCGCCGAGGAGTACCGGCAGGGCAAGGCGGCCGAGGTCTCGGGTTTCCGCGTCGTCGACCCGCTGACCTTCGAGATCCGACTGGAAGCGGCCCTATGTCGCCGGCCTCTACCTCCTGGGCATGTACTACTGCAAGATCCTGCCGAAGGACCTTCTCGAGAGCCAGGGCCGGAACTTCTTCCAGAAGCCCGTGGGGACGGGGCCGTTCAAGTTCGCCGAGTGGCTCCGGAGCCCGCGGCTGGACATCCTCGGCGTCCGGCTCGAGCGGAACAACGCCTATTTCGGGCGCCAGGCCTACCTGGCCGCCCTCGAGTACAGTCCCTACTTCACCGACGACCAGTTCGAGGAGGGGAGCGTCCACCTCGTCTCGGTGACCTCCGAGAGGATGCTGCGCAAGCGCTACCCGGTCCTGGAGAACAACACCCTCAGGTCCTACTTCCTGGCCTTCAGCTGCGACATCCCTCCGCTCGACCGGCCCGAGGTCCGCCGGGCCCTGGCCGTGGCGCTCGACAAGGCCCGCCTGGCCGCGGCCTGCGACACGCCCTGCGACGCTCCACCAGGTCCTGGACAACTACATCCCGCCCCTCCTGCCCGGCTTCTTCCCCCAGCGCGGCCGGCCCGTTCAGCGACACCGACGCGGCCAAGCTGCTCCTCGACCGGCTCCTGCCGCAGGAGGGGCGGAAGGCCCTGACGCTGACCCTGCTCTGCGACGCGCCCAAGACCGACGAGTCGTCCGGCTTCGCCCGCGAGCTCGAGCGCGAGCTCGGGGCCCTGGAGATCAGGCTCGAGGTGAAGTACCTCCGCAAGCCCGAGGACGCCCTGGCCGTCCGCACGCCCTACTTGAGGTTCCTCCCCTACACCATGGACTTCCCGGACCCGGAGAACATCATCGGCCCCCTCTACCGGTCCGGCGTCCGCCGCTCAACGCGGCCAACGCCCGCTACGCGAACCCCCGGCTGGACGCCCTCCTCGAGCAGTGCCGAGGTCGAGACGAGCTGGGAGAAGCGGACGGCCCTTTTCCGGGAGATCGAAAAGATCCTCTTCACGGACGTCCCCGCGGTCCCGCTCTTCTCGGACCGGATCCGCATCGCCATCCAACCCGAGGTCCGGGGCGTGCAGCTCCCGGCCATGGGGTTCATCTTCCTCGACGTCAAGGACATCTGGCTGGGGGACCGGGAAAGGCCGTGAAGCTGAAGATCACGATCTACAAGCGGCTCGTGTTCTGGATCACCCTGCTCGTCTTCCTGCTCTTCGGGGCGGTGCTCTTCGTCATCCAGATCCGCGAGGCCGATATCCTCCGGGACGAGACGGAAGCCCGGGCCTTGCTTCAGGCCCGCTACATGGCCGACGCCAACCTCCAGTCGCTCATCCTCCAGGATTGGCAGGCCGTCCAGAATTACGTCGACAGCCACATCACCGGCGACCTGGCCTATATCGTCGTCTACGACCGCACGGGACAGGCCCAGGCCTGGAACGCCCTCATCCGGCCCCACGGCGACATCGTCTCGACGAGCCTTCTGGGGAAGGTCGAGGACGTCCTGACCCCCGAGGAGAGCGCCTCGGGAACGCGGCGCCTTCAGCTCCTCGACAAGCCGGTCCGGATCCTCGAGGTCGAGGTCCCCGCCTTCACCCGGACGGCCGGGCGCTGGGGCACGGTCAAGATCGGGCTGTCCCTCGAGCCCATGTACGCCCGGCTCCGGGACATCCAGAAGGTCCTCCTGCTCATCGGCCTCGCCGGCTTCGTCATCGGCATCGCCGGGGCGGCCTTCCTGGCCCGGCGCATCACCCGGCCCCTCCACCGGCTCGTCGAAGGGACGGTCCGGATCGCCCACGGGGATTTCTCCCAGGCCATCGTCGACACCTCCCGGGACGAGGTCGGCGAGCTGGCCCGGAGCTTCAACGAGATGACCTCCCAGCTCCTCCACGCCCGGGAGAAGATGGAGGACGCCAACCGGCAGCTCGTCCAGCACGAGAAGCTGGCCTCGATCGGCCGCATGGCCGCGACGATCGCCCACGAGATCCGCAACCCCCTGACCTCGGTCAAGCTGAACATCCAGAAGGTGGCCGAGGAGGAGCGCTTCGCCGAGACGGTCAAGAGCGCACCTCGACCTGTCCGCTCGAGGGCATCGACCAGATCGAGCGCTTCATCAAGGAGCTGCTCAACTTCACCCGCGTCCAGGAGCTCAGCCTGGAGCGCTGGCCCGTCGACCAGATCGTCGACGAGTCGCTCAAGGTGCGTCAAGGACATCCTGGCCCAGAAGAGGATCGCCGTCGAGAGGGCCTGCGCCGACGGCCTGCCGCCCATCCTGCGCCGACGCCGACAAGCTGCGCCAGGTCTTCCTCAACGTCCTCCGCAACGCCCACGAGGCCCTCGGCCCGGCGGGAAGATCAGCATCGCCTGCGACACCGTCGCGGAGGGCGGCGCGGACGATGGTCCGGGTGCGGATCGCCGACAACGGCCCGGGCATCCCGGAGAAGGACCGGCCGAACATCTTCGAGCCGTTCTACACGACCAAGCCCTCCGGGCTTCGGGCTCGGCCTGGCCAACGCCCGCAAGATCGTCGAGCAGCACAACGGGACGATCAGCGTCGGCAAGAAGCGGGGCCGGGGGAGCGCGTTCGTGATCCTCATCCCGGCCGAGGAGACGCCATGAGATCCATCCTGATCGTCGAGGACGATCCGCTCGTCCGCAAGACCCTGGCCTCCCAGCTGGCCAAGAAGGGCTTCGACGTCGTCGTCGCCGAGACGGGGGAGGACGGCGTGCGGACCTTCGCCGAATCCTCGCCGGACCTCGTCCTCCTCGACGTCCGGCTGCCCGACATCGACGGGCTGGAGGTCCTGCGGCGGATCAAGGAGCGCAACCGCCGGGCCGTCATCCTGGTCATGACCGCCTTCGACGACATGAAGACGACCGTCGAGGCGATCAAGCTCGGGGCCTTCGAGTACCTGGTCAAGCCGCTCAACACGACCGAGCTCGACCTGACCATCGACAAGGCCTTCCAGGTCCGGGCCCTCGAGGAGAAGGTCAGCTACCTCGTCGAGGAGAGGCAGAAAGAATACACGATCGACAACATCATCGGCCGCTCGGCCGCGGATGCGCGAGCGTCTTCAAGCTCATCGGCTCGGTGGCCAACACCCGGACCAACGTCCTCATCCAGGGCGAGAGCGGCACGGGCAAGGAGCTGGTGGCCAAGGCCATCCATTACAACAGCCCCTTCCGGGACGAGCCCTTCATCGTCATCAACTGCTCGGCCATCCAGGACACCCTGCTCGAGAGCGAGCTCTTCGGCCACGTCAAGGGCGCCTTCACCGACGCCGTCAGCGAGACCAAGGGCAAGTTCGAGATCGCCGGGAAGGGCACCCTGTTCCTCGACGAGGTCGGCGACGTCTCGCCCAACCTGCAGAGCAAGCTCCTGCGGGTCATCGAGTCGCGGGACTTCATGAAGGTCGGCGGGGAGAAGGTCCTCAAGACCGAGGCCCGCATCATCGCCGCCACCAACCAGAACCTGAAGAGCCTGATCGACAAGGGCAAGTTCCGCGAGGACCTCTATCTACCGGCTCAAGGTCGTCGAGATCACCCTGCCGTCCCTGCGGGAGAGGCGCGAGGACATCCCCGACCTCGTGGCCTACCTCCTCGAGAAGATCAACCGGGAGCTGCGCCGCAACGTCCGCAAGGTCCCGCCCGAGGTCATGAAGATCCTGTCCGACCTGCCCTGGCGCGGCAACGTCCGCGAGCTCGAGAACGCCCTGACCCGGGCCGTCATCCTGGCCAAGGGGGACGTCGTGCTCAAGGAGAACCTGCCCCTCGAGCCGGACGAGAAGCGGGCCTTCCCGGACGAGCTCGTCCCGCTCGAAGAGGTCGAGAAGAAGTACATCCAGCACGTCCTCAGCGCGGTCAAGGGAAGCAAGACCCGGGCCAGCCAGATCCTGCAGATCAGCCGGCCGACCCTGGACAAGAAGATCAAGGACTACGGCCTCGACCTGGGGGAGTCGTCCTGAGGGGACGGCTGTAAACCCCGGCGCCGGGCTGTAAAAGAACTTGGCCGGAGGCGGCCGGGCCGCCCCCGCGCCGCCCCCGTTCCTCCCGAGAAGGACGGCCCCCGAGTTGGCACAAAACGTGCAACTTAAGGGGGCGGCCGCGAGGAAGAGGCCGCCCATGATCACCAAGAAGATCGTCCTGGTCGACGACGACGAAACGGTCCGCAAGACGTTCGTCCTGTTGCTCGGAAAGAAATACCGGGTCACCCCGTTCAAGGACCCCAGGCAGGCCCTGGCCAAGCTCAAGGAGGGCCGGGCCGACCTGGTCATCGCCGATTACCGCTTCCGTATCTTCAACGGCATGGAGCTCATCAAGAAGCTCCGCGAGAACGGCTTCGAAGGGGAGGCCATGCTCATCACCGCCCACCCCGAGGAGGTCAAGATCGAGGACATGGGCCGGTTCGCCATCAGCCACTTCTTCGTCAAGCCCCTCGACCTCAACGACCTGAACCTGTCGATCGACCGCGTCCTCCAGCCCCGCAACCCCCTCGAGCCCACCGCCTAAGAGACGGGGTCAAACCTACACCTTTCTAGTTCTGATCTACCAGGATACTTCCATCAGCAGCGCCGGTCCGAGTCGACTCCGGAGCGCACTGCTGGGAAGTATCCAGTCGTGAGAATCTGCATCCCTGCCGTAGGTTTGACCCCTTCCGGGTTTAAGAAAGTTTACATTCATCGCCCGTTTCCGGCGCTCCATCAGGGGAGAAGAACTGGCATAAAATATGCATCCTTTCGAAGCGGAGCGACAAAGTGGCAAGCGGCATCAAACAAAGGATTCCCGATACCCTTCCATAACCCTCCTTCTTTTTGTTCCCGGAAGGAGGGGCGCCTCGGGGGCGCCCCTCCCTCCACTCTCTCTCCTCTCCGGCGCCCTTCGTTACGAGGCCCACTCTTACCGTGTTGCGGTAAGATGATAATTCCCGCTTATCAGGGCAGGGCATGCCTCCGGAACCAAGAAGGCCGGGATAGGCCTTCGCCGAATCGGATGGCGCCGACATTACCGGGACTTCAAACGGGAAGCTTGTGGCCGAGGAAAAGGGATAGGCTACGCCTTCCTGTCAATCTCGGAAAAGATCGTCCAGGTTCCCCGAAAGGACGTAGGCGTCCCAGCGGGCTTTGGCCGGGATATCACTCACGAACCCGCTCACGTCCGGACCGATCGGAGGCCACTGGAGCGAGTTGAAGAAGTCGGGTTTCGCCCCGTAGATCAGGCTGTTGGGGAGGACATGCGAGGTGATGCCGCTGTCCCAGACAACGGCATGGTGGTAATAATCGTAGTTGCCGTGCCGGATGAGGGTCGAAGCGACCCTCGTGTCGGGTAGGGAGCGCGTCCAATTGGTCCAGACCGTCTCCGCGGCGAGATGGGAGTTCCCCATATTGGGGAGGCCCAGGACATAGATGAACCCTTCATCGTGACCGAACTCAGGGGCAGCTTCGTATCCATTCGGGGTCCAGGTCGGACTCCCGATGATGTTCCCGATGACGCTGTGGAAATAGCTGCCCCGGCAGAGATCGACCAAGCGCCGTTCGTTCGTGTAAAAGGCGTTGACCCCGTGGATATTGTTCCGTAACAGGACCTGGTGCGAGGTGCTCCCGTGGTAGCCGTCGTTCTGCCATTTCTCGGCCATGTTCCCTTCCCAGAGGTCCATGAACCCGTGGGGGCCGTGATTGGCAATGAGGGGGACCTGCCAGGGATGGACCACCCCGTCCCGGCACAAGTCCTTGAAGTAATTGTAGGTGACCGCGCAACCGGACGCGGATTCCATCAGGATCCCGGGGCCGGTGCGGTAGATGATACTGTCCTCGACGAGGCAGCTCGACGTCCCATAGTACAGCGTGACGCCATACCCCTCCTGTTCGCCGGGGTAGCCGTGGGCGTGGTGGATGTAGCTCTTCCGGATCTCACATTGGGAGCAGTTCTGGAGAACGACGTGGCCCAGGGCCGTTCCGCCGTTCCTGATCTCGGCGTTCTTGATCCAACACCGGTCCGCGTCCTGGAGATAGACCGAATCGGAATCGCCCGTGTCGATGGTGAGCATCTCGATGCCGCACATCGACGCCCCGGGGCCCCCGGCCAGCGCGCGGATGCCGGGATCCCGCGCGGCGTTGAGGGCCAAGGGCAGCGGCGGGACGAAGCTCACCGTATGACCGTTGACCCCGGTGATCCTGGCCGTGAAGCGGAGATTCCGGGTCCCCGCCCAGTTCCCGGATTCGTGCCACACGAGGTCGTAATCGTCTTCCTGGTCCAACTGGATAAGGTTGCCGATCGCGTAGGAGCCCGGCGGCGTCGCCGCGAGCGTCACGGTGGTGGATCCCTTGGTGTAGCCCGAAGAGAGGTCGATATAGGACGTGAAGCCGACGGATGCCGACGTCACGGCGGTCCGGCCCGACGTGACGATGATCGTCCTGCCGGGTCCGGCCCCGCGCAGGGTGACGCCGGCCTTGGAGCCGAAGTTGATCGTCCCGGTCAGGCTGTAAGTGCCGGCGTTCAGGGCTACGACCTGTCCGGAAGGGCAGGCCGCGATCGCGTTGTTGATCTGCGTATGGCTGCTGCCCGCGCTGAGCGTCGTGTAGACCGTCGTCCTGGCCGGGATCCCGCCGGGAATGCCGGCATAGGACCAGTCGATCAGCCGGTCGGTTGGAATGACGGCCACCGTCGAAACGGTGACGGACCGGCTCATGCTGTCGGACGAAAGGCCGTTCGTCACGGTCAGCGCCACTGTCCTCGTCCCCTCGGTCGGGAACGTATGGGCCGGGTTCTGGGCGGTGCTCGTCCCTCCGTCGCCGAAGCTCCATTGCCAGGAAGCCGGGTTACCGACCGACGAGTCCGTGAACTGCACAGACTGGCCCGGCGCCGGGAGCGAAGGACTGAACGTGAAGGACGCCGTGAGCGCCGAAGCGCCCACGGTGACGGTCCGGTCGGCGCTGGAGGAGCCCGAGTTGTTCATGACGGTCAGCGTCACGGTCCGCGATCCCGACGTTGCGAAGGCATGGCCCGGGTTTTGGGCCGTGCTCGTCCCCCCGTCGCCGAAATCCCAAGCCCATGAGGTCGGACCTCCCGTCGACGTGTCGGTGAATTGGACCGATTGCCCCTCCGCCGGGGACGCGGGATTGAACGTAAAAGAGGCCTTCAGGGTCGGGTCCGAATGCTCGTTCGGGCCGACGACGCAGCCGCCCGCCAGAAGAGCCAGGCCGGCGAGAAACGGGAGGAAACGACGGATATCCCGAAGCCGCGGTAGATGGGTCATGTGATTCACCAATCGGTCACGCGCCGTCGAGGCCCGCTTCTCGAGTCGCCCCCCGAGCGCGCCGTCATTGTAACGGATATGAGCCGGCCTGTCCACGTCCCGAATCCGTTCATTTCGTGTTGCGGCAAAATGATAATTTCCGCTTTCCCGGCTAGGGTGGCCCTATCCGGCATAAAAATTGCAGCTAGTTCACGGCGTGAAAGTCGGACCGGCAACAAAAGCGTTCCCGATACCTTCCATAACCCTCCTTCTAGTTCCGGAGCGAGGGGTGCCGCGGGGGCGCCCCTCATCTCTTTTTTCGCCCCGATCCCGGCCTTTCCAGCCCGCCTTCCCTCCGTTGACTCCCTCTCCGGTGCTGGTGTAGCATGAGGCGGAAATCCGTGGTTTCAAGCCCCGGGAATCCGTCAGAAGGAGAGCCGTCATGCCCAGCCCCGCCAAGAACCCCCACCTGCCCTTCGGCGACCAGCGGACGGCGCCCTGGTACGGCAAGGACATCCTCTCCGTCAAGCAGTTCAGCCGGGCCGACCTGGAGTACATCTTCGGCGTCGCCCACGAGATGCGGATCATGGTCGAGCGGGTCGGCACGTTCGACCTGCTCAAGGGCAAGATCCTGGCCAACCTCTTCTACGAGCCCTCGACCCGGACGTCGTCCTCGTTCATGGCGGCCATGGAGCGGCTCGGCGGCAACGTCATCCCCATCAGCGAGGTCCGCTACTCCTCGGTGGCCAAGGGCGAGAGCCTGCCCGACACGGTCCGGACGCTGGAGTGCTACGCCGACGTCATCGTCATCCGCCACCCCGAGGTCGGCTCGGCGGCCATGGCCGCCGAGGCCGCCCGCAAGCCGGTCATCAACGCCGGGGACGGCGTCGGCGAGCACCCCACCCAGGCCCTGCTCGACGCCTTCACCATCCGCGAGGAGCTGGGCCGGATGGACGACCTGACCGTGACCATGCTCGGCGACCTGAAGTACGGCCGGACGGTCCACTCCCTGTCCCGGCTGCTGTCCCTCTACAACGCCCGGCTCAACTACGTCTCGCCCGAGATCCTGCGCATGCCCCCCGACGATCATCGACGAGCTCGAGGCCAAGGGCATCCGCCAGACCGAGCACCGGACCGCTCGACAAGGCCCTGCCGGAGACCGACGTCCTCTACGTCACCCGGGTCCAGCGCGAGCGGTTCGAGAGCGAAGCGGTCTACGAGTCCGTCAAGGGCGCCTACGTCCTCGACAAGGAGGTCATGACCGGCGCCAAGAACAAGATGATCGTCATGCACCCCCTGCCCCGGGTCACCGAGATCAGCACGGACTTCGACGACGATCCCCGGGCCGCCTACTTCCGGCAGATGGAATACGGGCTCTACGTCCGGATGGCCCTGCTGGCCATGGTGCTCGGCAAGGCCTGATCCGGCCCCGCGCCGGCGAGAGGAGTCGCGACATGCCGAAAACCCTCAGGATCCCCGCCCTCTTATCGATCGGGCTTCTCGCCGCTCTGACCGTTCGGCCGCTCGCGGCCCAGAGGGTCGGGTTCGGCGCCGAGGAGTTCGCCGCCCGCCGGGCCGCCCTGTCCGAGCGCCTCAAGGACGGCGCGGTCATCCTCTTCGGCGACGCCGCCGCGCCCGCCGGGTCCCATTTCCGCCAGGACAACGACTTCTACTATTTCGCCGGGAACGAGGACCTCGGCGCGATCCTCGTCCTTGTGCCGGCCGTCGCGCGGGGCGTACCTCTTCCTGCCGCCGCAAACGGCCCGCGAGAAGACGATGGACGGACCCAACCTCCTCGAGGACCCGGAAGGCAAGGCCAAGGGCGGCTTCACCGACATCTTCCCCTCGAGCTATCTCGACGAGTTCCTGGCCCGCTCCCTGGGCCGCTTATCCGGCCGCTTCCACCTCCGGCTCTCGCCCCGGGACTCCCTCGACGACGCCCGCTCCGAGACCGGCCTGATGGACGGCCGCCGCGCCCGGAGCCATTACAACGACCAGCTGTCGGCCGACCTCTATCGCATCGAGAAGCTGCGCCAGCGCTACCCGCAGATGGAGCTCCGGGACGTCACCCCGGTCGTCGACGAGATGCGGGCCATCAAGACGGCGGCGGAGATCGAGGCCCTGCGCCGGAACGGCAAGCTCTCGGCGGAGGCCGTCCGGCAGGCCATGCTGGCCGGCCGCCCCGGCGTCTACGAGTACGAGATCGAGGCCGCGGCCATGGCCGTCGTCCTGAAGGGCGGGGCCAAGGGCGCCGCCTACGCCCCGATCGTCGGCTCCGGGCCCCAACTCCTGCATCCTGCACTACGACGAGAACACCCGGCGCGTCGCGCCCGGCGACGTCGTCCTGATGGATTTCGGGGCCGACCTCGACCACCTGGCCATGGACATCACCCGGACCTGGCCGGCCTCGGGCCGCTTCTCCGACGAGCAGCGGGAGGTCTACCGGACCGTCCTCGAGATCCAGAAGGCCTGCATCGAGGCCTACAAGCCCGGCGCGACGCCCAAGGACGTCCGCGACCACGTGGCCGCCGTCATGAAGGCCAAGGGCATCGACCCGCGCGGCGAGCAGGGCGGCTTCGGCCACGGCGTCGGCCTCTCGGTCCACGACGTCCCGCTCGGCGGCGTCCTCAAGGAAGGCATGGTCTTCGCCATCGAGCCGGGCCTCTACTATCCCGAAAAGGGCTTCGGCGTCCGCATCGAGGACACCGTCCTCATCACCGCGGCCGGATGCGAGGTCCTGACGACAGGACGTGCCCAAGGAGATCGACGAGATCGAGAAGCTCCTGGCCGGCCGCGGCCGCTAGTCCGGTCCGATGACGATGGAGCCCGCCGAGATCCTGGCCCGGATCGAAAAAGGGCTCTGGGCGCCGCTTCCGGGGATCGCCGCCCAGCTCGCGATGGCCCCCGAGCCCCGCCAGGGCCACAAGGCCTACTTCGAGGTCGAGGACACCTGCCGCAAGGCCGGCGTCCTCATCCTCCTCTACGTCAAGGACGATCGGCTCCGGCTTCTCCTGACGCGGCGCACGGAGCGGGTCCTGCACCATCGCGGCCAGATCTCCTTTCCCGGCGGGGAGCAGCACCCGGGCGAATCCCTCGAGGCCACGGCCCTGCGCGAGACCGTCGAGGAGATGGGCCTGGACCTCGGGGCCGTCCGCGTCCTCGGCCGCCTGACGCCTCTCTACATCCCGCCCAGCAACTACTGCATCTACCCGACCGTGGCCTGTCGTTCCCGGCCCTCTCGAGTTCCGCGTCCAGCCCGACGAGGTGGACGAGGTCATCGAGGCCCCCGTCGACCGTCTGGCCGACCCCGCGAGCGTCCGCCGGGAGACCTGGCACTACGGCGGCCGCGATGTCGACGTCCCCTTCTACGAGTTCGAAGGCCACAAGATCTGGGGGGCCACGGCCATGGTCCTCGCCGAGCTCCTGGCTCTTCTGTTACAATAGCCCTTGAAACGAGGTCCGGCCATGAGCAAGCGCAAACGCATCCTGAGCGGCATCCAGCCGAGCGGCACGATCCACATCGGCAACTATTTCGGGGCCGTCGAGAACTGGGTCCGCCTCATGGACGATTACGACTGCTTCTTCACCATCGTCGACCTCCACGCCATCACCGTCACCTACGATCCGGCCCTCCTGCCGCAGCGCGTCTGGGACGCCGCCCTCGACAACATGGCCGCCGGCCTCGACCCGGACAAGTGCACCATCTTCGTCCAGAGCCACGTCCCCGAGCACACCGAGCTCTGCTGGCTCCTCAACTGCGTCACGCCCCTCGGCGAGCTCGGCCGGATGACCCAGTTCAAGGAGAAGTCGGAGCGGGAGCGGGAGAACGTCACGGCCGGCCTCCTCAATTACCCCATCCTCCAGGCCGCGGACATCCTCATCTACAAGGCCGACGCCGTGCCCGTGGGGGAGGACCAGGCCCAGCACCTCGAGTTCACCCGCGAGGTGGCCCGGCGCTTCAACGGCCGCTTCGGCGCCTACTTCCCCGAGCCGGCGACTCTCATCGGCCGCGGCGCCCGGGTCATGGGCATCGACGGCGCGGCCAAGATGAGCAAGTCCATGGACAACATCATCGGCGTCGCCGAGGCGCCGGAGGCGATCTGGGAGAAGCTCCGGCCGGCCAAGACCGACGAGGCCCGCAAGCGCCGCAGCGACCCGGGCGATCCCGACCGGTGCAACATCTTCAGCTACCACAAGCTCGTGACCCCCGAAGCCGAGCTCGAGGAGATCGTCACGGGCTGCCGCGGAGCGACGATCGGCTGCATCGACTGCAAGAAGATCTTCCACCGGAACCTCATGAAGGTCCTCGACCCCATCCGGGAGCGGCGCCAGGCCCTGGCCCAGCATCCGGACCGCGTCCGGGACGCCCTGGCCGAGGGCGCCCGAAGGGCCCGGGGGGTCGCCCGGGAGACCCTCGACGGGGCCAAGAAGCTCATGGGCCTCTCTTAGAGAAGGGAACCTTTCCCAACCCGCTTTCGTCTATGCTCATGAACGTCGATCTCTAGGAGGCTCCCGTGTCCAAAATCAAGGTCCTTATCGCCCTTTCCTTGACCCTGCTTCTTCTCGCGGTCTCTTGCGTCCTGGCCGGAGAGGAATACAAGGCGGATTTCTCGAAGACCCTGCCGCTCAAGGCGGGGGAACGTTTCTCCCTCGAGAACGTCAACGGGGGCGTGACGATCGCCACCTGGAAAGAAGACAAGGTCGAGATCAAGGCCGTCAAGACCGCCCGCCGGAATAAAGAGGATCTGGACAAGGTCGAGATCCGGGTCGACGAAGGCGCCGGCTCGGTCTCGGTCAAGGCCATCTGGCCCAAGTTCCCGCGGCGGGCCAACGTCAACGTCGAATTCACCGTCATGGTCCCCGAGGGCGTCAACCTGGACGAGGTGGGCACGGTCAACGGCGGGGTCGACGTCACCGGGCGCTACGGCCGGCTCGATGTGGGGACGACGAACGGCTCCGTCGCGGTCCGGGACGCGTCGGGCGAGCTCGAGGCCGGGACGACGAACGGCGAGGTCCGGGTCAGCCGGTTCGAGGGGCGGATCGAGGCCGACACGACGAACGGCAACATTCGCCTGGAAGGCGTGGGGTTCAAGGACGGCGTCACGGCGGAGACGACCAACGGCTCCATCACGCTGGCCATCGCCGCTCCCGAGTCGCTCAATGCCGACCTCCGGGCCGGCGTGACGAACGGCCACATCACTGTCGATTTCCCCGTTACGCTCCAGAACCTCGGCAAGTCGAAGCGCCGGGTCGAGGGGCGGATCGGCCAGGGCGGCCCCGAGATCTCGCTGCATACGACCAACGGCTCGATCAAGCTCACCAAATAGCTTTATGACGCCCTTTACCCGCGAGGTCAAGGCGGTCATCCGCAGGATCCCCCGTGGCCGGGTCGCGACCTACGGGCAGATCGCCGCGCTCGCGGGCCGCGAACGCGCCGCCCGCGGCGTTTCCTGGATCCTCCATTCCTCCTCGGAAGCGGCCGGCCTTCCCTGGCACCGGGTGATCGGCGGCCCGGGCCGGATCTCCCTGCCGCGCGGCCGTGGCTTCGAAGAGCAGAAGCGGCGGCTCGTCGCCGAAGGGGTCGCGGTCGGCCCCGGCGGCCGCATCGACCTCAAGCGCTATCAGTGGGAGCCGTCCTCAGGCGCGGCCGGACGCTCCCGCGCCGCCAAGAGATTCCTGAGGGGCTTCTCAAGGACGCCGGCTAATCGAGGACCTTGCCGAATCATTAGCTTCGCTATTTCGCGTCCCTGATCCTGATGTTCCGGAAGTAGATCGGGGCGCCGGCGTGTTTGCCCTGGAAGCCGATCCGGCCCTTGGTCGCCAGCTCCGCGAACGGCCGGCTCAGCCAGGACGGGATCTCGCTGCCGTCGGGGTTGGTCTTGGCCGAGGTCCACAGGCTCATGTCCATGTCCGTGACCTTCTCGCCGTTGAGCTCGACCGTGATCCTCTGTCCCGCGCAGGTGATCGTGAACCGGTTCCACTCGCCGGGCTTTTTGACCATGCTCTTCGTCGGGGCGAGGTGGCCGAAGATGGCGCCGCAGTGCCATGTGGCCGGCTCCTTGGCCCATTCCTCGGCGAAATCGTCGGCGATCTGGATCTCGACCGAGTTCGGGATCCAATTGGCCATGTCCGAGCAGTAGACGATGACGCCGCTGTTCGTCCCCGGGGCCGTCATGAACTCGAGGTCGAGGACGAAATTCTCGTAGTCCTTGTTCGTCCAGATGGCCTGGTCCTCCGAGGCCGTGAGGACGCCGTCCGAGACCGTCCAGATCCCGGCCGGGAATTCGGCGTTGGAGAGATCGGCGGCGAAGAGTTCGGTCCATTGCGGTTCCTGGGGGGCCGGGGCCGCGGCCGCGGGCACCTCGGCCTTCTTGCAGGCCAGGGAGGTTCCCAGGGCCAGAATACAAAACGCGATGATGAAGGATTTCGTGCGCATCGTTCGGACTCCTTTCGGAAGGCTCTTTTCCCATTACTTTATCAGGTTTCATCCTCCCTTCGCCAGAGAAAAAAGCCGGGGACACGTACAAAGAGTACATGTCCCCTCTACCCGGGCTCGCCAGGGAAAGAGGACATGTCCCCGCCCGATGGCTTGCCAAGCGGCCGGGCCTGGGCTATCCTCTGTTCTCGAGCCCTTCGAGGAGGTGCCACGATGAGACGACGCGTCCCGGCCGCCATTCCCGTGTTGATCGCCCTCGCCCTTGTCCTGTCCTCATGCGCGCCCAAGCCGGCGGCGACCGTCCCCGCCGTCAAGCGTCCGCTCGTCCTCGGCATGCACGCCATCACCGAGACCGATGCCGACGCCACGGCTCTCATCGGCGAGGTCCCCGCCCTGGCCAAGCGCGGCGTCAACCTCCTCATCGCCGAGGTCGACTACTGGTACGATTACGCCTCCCACCCGGAGCTCCATCTCGATAATCCGGTCAAGAAGGAAACGGTCAAGGCGCTCCTGGCGGCGTGCCGCGCCCACGGCATCCGGCTCGTGCCCCAATTCCAAAGCCTCGGCCACCAATCCTGGGCCGAGAAGACCTTCCCGCTCCTCGTCAAGTATCCCCAGCTCGACGAGACGCCCAACAAATACGCCGGCAACAAGGGGACCGATCCCTGGGGCACGGAGTTTTACTGCCGGAGCTGGTGCCCGCTCCACCCGGACCTTCTGCCCATCATCAACGATCTCTATGACGAGCTCCTCGACGTCTTCGAGGCCGACGCCCTCCACATCGGCATGGACGAGGTCTTCATCATCGCCGACGCCGATTGCCCCCGCTGCGCCGGGAAACCCACGGGCGAGCTCTTCGCCCGCGCGGTCAACGACGCCTACGACCATATCGTCCGCAAGCGCGGCAAGGAGATGATGATGTGGGCCGACCGGCTCCTCGACGGCCAGGCCACCGGCTACGGCCTGTGGGAGGCGTCCATGAACGGGACGAACGCGGCCATCGACATGATCCCCAAGGACATCATCATGTGCGATTGGCATTACGAGCCGAAATACCGGCTCCAGTCGACGCCCCAAGTCGACCTTCCCATCGGTCAAGATCTTCGTCGACAAGGGCTTCCGGGTGCTGCCGACGAGCTTTCGCAACGTCAAGGTCGTCCGGTCGTTCATCGACCAGTCGCTCGCCGTGCCGTCGGACAAGGTCCTCGGCCACCTCTGCACGCTCTGGCACCCGTTGACGCCCGGCACGGCGGCCCGGCTGCCCCAGCTCAAGGCGGCCTCCAAGAAGATCCGGAAGGCCTCTTCGGGAAGCTGACGCCTTTCCGACAGGGCGGGACCTATTTCGCCGAGGTGATGAGGTTGCGCCGCCTCAGCTCCTCGAGCCCCTTCTCCCACGGGCCGGCCGCGGCCCACATGTAGTAAGAGAAGTAGCGGACCGTCTTCTGGAAGATCGGCACCCAGGGCTGGAACTCGGCGTAGTAGTGCGCCGACTCGCCGTTGGAGGGATGGTTCATCCACATGTGGAGGAACTCGGGTTCGCTCACCGGGAAGGCCCCGACGAACGAGACGTCCTCGACGGTGTCGCGCCCGGCGTTCCAGCCCTCCTTGAGGAAGAGGGCCTCGCCGAAATACTCCTCGGGCCGCATCCGGACTTCGCGCCGGCCCGTCTTCGCCGGGATGACGAAGACGTCCTCGGTCCAGTGTTTTTCTCCGAGGGCCAGGATGGGCTGGGGGCCGATCATATTGAGCTCGGGGTTGTGGAACTCGAGGGCGAAGCGGACCTCGAGAAGGGGAGAAGCGCCGTCGAGCGTGAAGATCTTCTCCAGCCGGTTGCCGTAGTAGTCCGCCCACATGCGGACCGAGGCCGACGTGCCGCCGTTCTTGACGATCTCGGCGTCATAGATCTTGTGGGTCTCGATCGAGGCCTGGCCGAGGAAGTCCTCGAAGCCGCCGTAGGGATAGAAGCCGCGCTCGCGGAACGGCCGCCTGTCTGTGGCCTCCTTCTCCGGCCAGAGCTTGAAGAGGACGTTGTCGTTCTTTTCCTTGACGATATACTCGATGACCCGGGCCCCGATCGTTAGGAGCGTGACTCGGACTTTGTCATTCTCGAGTCGGTACTCCATGAGCCCATCGCCGTTGAGATCGACCGGAGTGACGGTGACCTGTCCCGCCGGCGGGTCGACGCCGAGCTGGGTCTCCGCCGTTACGCCGAGGGCCGTCGTTTTGACCGTATAGGAGCCGGGCTGGAGGGGCAGGCGGAATTCGAGGGCCTGATGACTTCCCGTTTCGGCCGACCCGCTGAGGGCGGTCTCGAAGACCGGCGCCGCCGGCTTGCCCTGGGCATAAACCCGGACCTCGACAGGATAGCTGGGGCGTGTCGTGAAATTGTGGATGGAGACGGGATAGACGACTTCCGGAGCCTGCCCGTAGAGGAGCTTGTGGACGGAGATGGCCGGCGGCAGGTCGAGGGCGGCGAGCGTCCTCTTCCGGCCTCCTTTCCAACGCAACTCGACCAGGATGGGATTGGCCTTGGCCATGGCCGCGGCGGACAGACGGAGAGGAAAGGAAAGACCCTGGCGCGAGACCGGCGGGAGGGTGATCTCTGTTGTCCGGGCATCGACAGTGAGCTCCCGCCCGGGCCGGATCTCAAGGGTGCCCGCGACGGGGGATGACCCCATGTTGATTAGGTGGACCCTAAGTCCGTAACCCTCCACCGAGGCTTCGAGCCGGATCCGGTCGCCGAATAGGCTCTCCAAATAAATGCGGTCAAGAAGGAGCATTTGAAGGGCGCTACGGAAGGGCGCGGGGCCCATCATGCGGCCCAATGGCAGGATCCCGGCCGCCCGCCTGTCCAGGATGGCCTTCCACATCGCCGCGCGGTCCCATGGCCGGCCTTTTTCAGCGAAGAGGACCATGGCCGCCGGCGGCTCGTCTTTGATGAGCCCCGTTTGGAGGATGAAGGGCACGTTTTCCGTGTCGATCTGTTTTTTATTCCCGTCGATGGCGATCTGCCCGTCATAGCGGAACTTATCGCAGTCCGGGGCGAAGACGGGCCGGAAGAGATATCCGCCCCGGTCCTTGACGAACTTGATCCACTCTTCTTCGGTCGGCATGTCCTGGATCTTGAGCCCGTCGTAGCTCTTCAGTCCGTAAGCGACCGTCCCCAGGCTGTGCGTGGCCTTGCCCGTGCCGACGTCGACGGGAATATCCAGCCCGACTTTCTGGAGCCACTCCGGCAGCTGCTTCAGCATCAGGAAGTCCATATAGCCGCTGAAGGTGAACCAATCGTTGCCCTGGCTGAGTCCCTGCGCGATGACCTCGAGGGGATGGCCGGGGTGGCAGGTTACGCTATGCAGGAGAGTCCCTGTGCCGAACCAGCCGCGATGGAGATCGTAACGGCGGACGACGGCGCGCACTCCCGCCAACAGCTCCTTGAACTGGCGGCGGCACTCGGCGCAGTCCGAGACGACCGCGAAGAGATGCCGGTCGCCATCGGAGAGCGCGAAAGCGGCCAGCTCGTGATATTCCGCGGCCGCGGCCTGATGGCTGCCCTGCGCCCTCCGCTCGCCGAGCAATCCCGGGGCCTTAACCAGGAGCCTCGGGCCGAGCGGGCTCGTGAGCTTGATCCACGCGAAGACATCGCGCTGGCCTAACGTCCGGTCCAGGGCATCTGCCGCGGGATCTTCGATCTCGACCGGATCGGACCTCAGCCAGGCGTCGAGGAAACCCTCATCGAGGACCAGGCCAGGGATGCCCAGCTCCTCGGCGATGTCGGCCTTGTTCTGGGCGATCGCCTGACTGATCTCCGGTTGGCCGATGAGGAACAGGTTGCCGCGCTGGACCCAGCTCCAGGCGGTCGTCTGCCAATAATTCGTATAGCCGCTGAACCGGCCGCGTGAAACGAGCTGCGAGGATTCTGGGGAGGGCCCCGATAGTCGAACAAAGCTCCCGAGACGGTCCTGCGCTGCAGCCCGGGACAGCGGGGAGATCAGCACCGTGAGGGAGAGAAAGCCGATCAGCCTGGCGAACTTGTCACGTCCCATGGTTCTCCTCCTTGTCGACGAGCGGCTACTCTCTAGGATTTACCCCATCCGGGGCGCGAATAGCAATCGGGGGGCGGGGACCACGGGCCGAAGGCATCGGACGGGGACAAAGACCGGGGACACGTACCTGCGGTACATGTCCCCGGGATCTAATCCCAGATATGGGAGTACTTGGCGCCGCTGCCGGTGTTGAACAGGACGACGGACTCGCCGTCGCGGACCCAGCCGTCCTTCCGGAGCCGCAGGAGCGCGGCCAGGGTCGCCCCGCCCTCCGGCGCGGGCCAGATGCCGGTCGTCTTTCCCATGAGATAGGTTGCTTCGAGGATCTCGGAATCCGGAACGGCCACGGCCGTGCCGCGGCTTTCCCGGAGCGCCCGCAGGATGAGGAAATCGCCCACCGCGGCCGGGACCCGCATGCCGTCGGCGATCGTCTTGGCGTTCGGCCAGGGCTCGGCGAATTCTTTGCCTTCCTGGAACGCCTTGACCATGGGGGCGCAGCCCGTCGACTGGACCGTGACCATCCGCGGGCGCTTGGGGCCGATCCAGCCGAGCTTCTCCATCTCGTCGAAGGCCTTCCACATGCCGACGAGCCCGGTGCCGCCGCCCGTCGGATAGACGATGACGTCGGGGAGCTGCCAGCCCATCTGCTCGGCGACCTCGTAGCCCATCGTCTTCTTGCCCTCGATCCGGTAGGGCTCCTTGAGCGTCGAGACGTCGAACCGGCCGTGCTTTTCGACGCCCTCCCTCGCGGCCTTGCCGCAGTCGGTGATGAGCCCGTCGATGAGCGTCACCTTGGCGCCGAGGACCCGGCACTCGTTGATGAACGGCTTCGGGACGTCGGCCGGCATGAAGACGTGGGCCTCGAGCCCGGCCACGGCGGCGTAAGCGCTCATGGCGCACCCGGCGTTGCCGGCCGTCGGGATGGAAACCGCGCGGACCCCGAGCTCGAAGGCCCGCGACACGGCCGCCGAGAGGCCCCTGGCTTTGAACGAACCGGTCGGATTGAGGCCCTCGTCCTTGACGTAGAGAGGCCCGTGACCGGTCTCCCGCTCGAGCCGGACCGTCCGGAAGAGGGGCGTGAACCCCTCGCCGAGCGAGAGCTCGAAGGCGTCGTCGCGGACGGGGAGGAGCTCGCGGTAGCGCCACATCGTCGGCCCGCGCCGGGCGACGTCCTCGCGCGTCACGGCCGCCCGGGCCGCGTCGAGATCGTAGCGGGCGAGGAGGGGCTTGCCGCACTTGGGGCAGAGGTTCCACAGGCGGTCGGGCTCGAGGCGCTCGCCGCACAGCCCGCACTCGAGATGGGAAAGGAAGCTTCGTGTGTCCATGCCCGGCCTCAATCCTTATAGAGCGATTCGATGACGTCGGCGTATTTCTGCTCGACGATGTTCCGCCGGACCTTGAGCGTCGGCGTCACCTCGCCCAGATCGAGGTCGAAATCGCGGTCGAGGACGGCGATCCTCTTGACCCTCTCGTAGGAGGCGAGCCCGGGCGTCATCCGGTTGACCTCTTCGAGGAGGAACGCGGCGATCTCGGGACGGCGGCTGAGATCAGCCCGGCCCTCGAAGGCGATGCCGTGCGCCTTGGCGTAGGCTTCGAGCTTGTCGAAATCCGGCACGACGAGCGCCGAGATGAACTTGCGGCTGTTGCCGACGACCACGGCGCTGGCGATGAGGGGACTGGCCTGGATGAGGCTCTCGATGGGCTGGGGGGCGACGTTCTTCCCGCCCGAAGTGACGATGATGTCCTTCTTGCGGTCGGTGATGATGAGGAAGCCGTCCTCGTCGAACCGGCCGATGTCCCCCGTGTGGAACCAGCCGTCCCTCAGGACCTCCCGGGTGTCGGCCTCGTTCTTGTAGTAGCCCATCATGACGTTGGGGCCGCGGGCCAGGATCTCGCCGTCCTCGGCGATGCGGAGCTCGACCCCCGGGATGGCCACGCCCGCGGTCCCGAACCGGACCCTGCTCGGCGTGCTGCCGGTGAGGACGGGAGAGGTCTCCGTCAGCCCGTATCCCGGCATGATCCGGAGACCCAGGGCGTAGAAGAACTCGGCGATGTCCCTCGAGAGGGGCGCCCCGCCGCAGATGGCGTACCGGATCCGCCCGCCGGTCTTGGCCGTGATCTTGGAGAAGACGAGCTTCGTCGCGACGGCGTTCTTGAAGGACAGATGGATCGGGATGCTCTCGCCGGCGATCGTCTTGGCCGCGTACTTCTTTCCCGTCGCCAGGGCCCAGACGAAGATCGCCCTCTTGAGGCGGGAGCCGGCCAATACCTGGTCCATGACCCGGGCGTAGATCTTCTCGAAGAGCCGGGGAACGCTGACGATGATGGTCGGCCGGACCTCGACCATGTTCGCGGCCACGGCTTCGATGCTTTCGGCGTAGGCCATGGCCGCCCCGACGTTGAAGAGGAGGAAGGTGGCCGTCCGCTCGAGGACGTGGGACAGGGGCAGGAAGGACAGGCCGGTGTCGCTGTCGCGGAAATCGATGAACTCGGCGAGCGACACGACGTTGCTCACGAAGTTGGCGTGGCTCAGCATGACGCCCTTGGGCATGCCGGTCGTGCCGGACGTGTAGATGATGGAGGCCAGGTCCCCGGGGCGGACCGCCTCGACCTCCCTCTCGAAACCCCCGGGATCGCCGGCCTCGAGGCGCCGGCCCATGTCCTCGACATCCGAAAGGGCGTGCGTTCCGGCCGGGGGATCGCCCTCGATGACGATGACGCGCTCGAGCCCGGGAAGCGCGCTCCGGACGGCCTCGACCTTGGCGTACATTTCGAGGTCCGAGCAGACGACGATCTTCGCGCCCGCGTCGCCGACGATATAGCCGACCTGGTCGGGGAGGAGCGAGGTGTAGATGGGGACGGTGACGGCGCCGGCGCAGAGCGCGGCGAAATCGGCCATGACCCATTCCGGACGGTTCTCGGAGAGGATGGCGACGCGGTCGCCGGGCTTCAAGCCGAGCGCCCGGAAGCCGAACGAAAGACGCCGGACCGTCGCTTCGACCTCGTCCGTGGAGATCCTCTCCCAGACGCCGTCCCGCTTGACCATCATCCGGTCGGGCTTCTTGTAGGTCCGGCAGGAATGGAGAAAGAGACGGCTCAGCGTGGTCACGGCGGGATCGGTCATCGCGGTCTCCTTAAAGGACCGCCATTATACACCATGACGCGTGGGGCCGGCGAGTGAAGACCGGGGCGGAGCCTAGCGGCCCTGGATGATCTTGATGAGCTCGGCGGCCTTCCCGGCGAACGCGGGGAAGGTCGCGGCCATGCGGGCCAGCTCGAGGGCCCGCTCGAACGAGCCGGCGTTGTGGTAGCCGGCGGCGCCGTTGTACTGGCAGGTCGCCTTGACCGCCTGGACCGAGAGGATCTGGGCCCGCTTCTTGGCGGCCAGGCGGGCCTTCCGGTCCGGGGACATCTCCGAGGCCTCGATCTCGGCGATCCTCTTTTCGAGGCCTTTTTCCTTGTCCTCGTAGCTCGTCGCGGCCCCGTCGAAATAGACGCCCGAGTTCAGCCAATCCTTGCGGTCCGCGTAGAGACGGCCGAGGTGATAGGCCGCGTCGCTCGCGGCCGGGTCGAGGTCGAGGGCCTCGCGGAGGTCCTTCTCCGCGTCGTCGAGGCGTCCCTGCCTGTAGGCGATGATCCCGGACAGGGCGGCCACGTCGGCGACATGCCGACGAGGAAGACCTTGGCCGACTCGATCGAGCGGCGCGCTTCTTCGAGGCGCCCGAGCTCGTTCCGGTTCCAGGCCGACCAAAAGTGCCCTTCGCCCATATAGTAGGTGCCGAGCTCGAGGAGCCGGCCGAGGACGGTCAGGGCCTCCTCATTCCGCCCGAGGTAGCCGAGCGCCAGGCCCTTGCCGAGCAGGGCGTCCCGGTAGACGGGCAGGAGCGCCAGGGCCTTCTCGTTCCACTCCAGGCAGGCTTCGGTCTCCTCCATCTGAAAGGCGACCTTGGCCATAGAGATGATGACGGACAGGGACTCGGGGATCTTCTCATGAACGGCCAGGTAGTGCCGCTCGGCCGTGAGGAGCTGGCCGGCCAGGAGCGCCTCCTCGCCGAGATAATAGTGGACCTCGACGAAACCGGGCTCGTACCTGAGCAGGACCTCGAGCTCCCCGGCCTCGAAAGCCGGGCAGACGGCGGCCTGGAAGGCCAGCGAGCCGCGAGCCGGAGTGGAGGTCCCGGATGGCTGTGCGGTCGAGCTTGTCCTCGAACTTGAAGAGAGAATTCGCGGCGCAGGGTCAGGCGGAGCGCGGCCGCCAGGTCGTCGGTCCGGGCCGCGGCCTCGAGCTCCCGGTCGATCGCCGGCACCCGGGCGTCTGACCCAATCGAGCTGGGCGTCGAGCGTCCGCCCGGCGGTCTGGTCGATCCCCGGAATGCCTTTGATCTTGTTGGGGAGCCCGGCCACGAGCTCGAGCCACGGCGCATAGCGCGCCAGGGAGGGATCGTCCGCGGCCAGCGTATCGAGGTCGACGGCCGGGCCTTCAGTGAGGATGCCCAGGTCCTTCTTGCGGAGCTCCAAGGCGAGCGAGGCGCGAAGATATTTCTCCGCGACGCCGGCGCGGCGGACAGGCGCCGCCAAGGCCTCGCCGTAGATCCGCAGGGCCTCCCGCAGGGCGGCGTAATGGCCCGCGGCATAGAGTCCGTCGGCCTCCGCCAGCCGCGCCGTCCAGTCGACGGGCGGGGCCTCCGTCACAGGCGCCTTCCTGGCCGTCGCGCAGGCCCCGGCCAGCGCCAGGACGCAGGCGAGGACGGCTGTCCAAGGGGGTCATGTATCGCACCTCCGCCGGCGTGGTCCCACCCTGGTCTCGATAGGGCATTCGTCCGGCCTCGATCGTTTATCCGGCGGCCCGTGTCAACTCCATGGACCCATTCTGATCCGCTTTACATCGGCGGGAAGCCCCCGGTCCCGGCGACGGCCGGCCCACCTGTCGAGCCGGGATAAGCCCTTTCGCGAGGCGAGGCATATTCTATGCGATAATGACGGCACAAAAGCCGGAAGAAAGGAGTCGAGAGAGCATGAACAGAAGGGATTTCGTCGGAAAAGCCGGCTGCGCCGCCGCGGCCCTCGCCGCCGCGGCCGGGCTCGCCAACGGGCAGGAGAAGGCACCTCAAGCCCCGCGCCGCCGCCTCCTCCTCCGCCCAGGTCCAAGCGGTACAGGATCGACATCGAGATCTTCGAGGCGCGCCCCGATTCCTGGTGCCACAAGAAGGGCGACAAGTTCGCCTATCCCGCCGATTGGGGCAAGCTCTGCCCCTGGCTTCGGGCCAGCCTCAATGAGTTCGTCCGCCTCCTCGAGAACGGCGTGACGCTGCCGTGGATGTACGAGGGGACGCCCTACGCCAAAGTGATCGATCCCAATGGCGTCACGACCGAATATGTCCGCTGCCCCGACCCGACGTCGGCCCTGGTCGCCAAGATCGTCCGGACTCGCGCCTGAGGCCTACCAACCTTTGGCGGGAATCCGGAGTATGTATTAACAGAAGGTAAGAAAAGACTCGCGAGGAGCTCCCAATGAGCCTGACCCGCCAAGTGTACCTCATCCTGGCCGCCTTCTCTCTTTTTGCCGTCATGTCCGTTCCGGCTTTCCCGTCCCAAGCCCAAGCCCCGGCCAAGCCGGAGGCTGTCCGATCCGCCAGCTTCGACATCGCCAAAGCCGCCGTTCCGATCAAGATCGACGGCGTTCTCGACGAAGGGTGCTGGACCGAGGCCCCGCCGATCCCGCTGCCCTACGAGTGGCAGCCGGGAGATAACATCCCTTCCCCCGTTAAGACGGAGTGCCTGGTCACCTACGATCTCCGCAACCTCTATATCGCTTTCCGGTGCTTCGACCCCGAGCCGGGAAAGATCCGGGCCCACCTCATGGACCGCGACGACACCGATACCCTCATCCTCGACGATCATGTCAGCTTCATGGTCGACTCCTTCAACGACGAGCGCCGGGCCTTCCAGTTCCGGGTCAATCCCATGGGCGTCCAGGCCGACGCCAACTTCAGCGAGTCCGAAGGCTACGAGGATTTCTCGTGGGACGCCATTTGGGACGCGGCCGCGAAGGTCACCGATTGGGGCTGGGCGCTCGAAGTGGCCATCCCGCTCAGCCAGCTCCGCTTCCACGGCTCCGACGGACCCCGGACCTGGGGCTTCAGCGCCGAGCGGTCCTGGCCGCGCGACGCCCGGCACCGCCTGACGTCCCATCCGCGCTCCCGGAGCGTCAACTGCATCCTCTGCCAATTCAATAAGCTGACGGGATTCGAAGGCATCACGCCCGGCCGGAACATCGAGATCGACCCGACCTTCACGGCCGGCCGGACCGACGCCATGGACCCGGCCGGGTTCCCGGCCGGTCCTCTCGTCCGCGGGGAATCGGATTACGAGCCCGGCGTCACGGCCAAGTGGGGGATCACGCCGAACCTCATCCTCAACGCCGCGGCCAATCCCGATTTCTCCCAGATCGAGGCCGACGTCGCCCAGCTCGAGATCAACCGCCGCTTCGCCCTGTTCTACCCCGAAAAGCGGCCCTTCTTCCTCGAAGGCGCCGATCTTTTCCTGACCCCGGTCCAGGCGGTCTTCACCCGGACCGTGGCCGACCCCGTCTGGGGGACCAAGCTGACCGGAAAGACCGGCCGCACCGCCTTGGGCTTCTTCGCGGACCAGGACCGGATCACCAACTTCCTCATCCCGTCGAACCAAGGCTCCGCCCAGGCCTCGCTCGACCAGGACGTCTTCGGGGGCGTCTTCCGGCTGCGCCAGGACGTCGGCAAGATGTCGACGCTCGGCGTCCTCTACACCGGACGGGCCGGAAGCGATTACTCCAATCATCTGGCCGGCGCGGACGGCTTCTTCCGCCTCGATCAGAAGAACTCGGTCACCTTTCAGTTCCTCCATTCGGAAACGGATTACCCCGGGGCCGTCGCTTCGGCCTACGGCCAGTCGGAAGGCCGTTTTGGCGGCAATGCCCTCAGCGTCGCCTTCACGCACGCGACCCGGTCCTGGATCATCGGCTTGAATTACGCGGACCTGTCCCCGGGCTTCCGGGCCGACTCCGGGTTCGTGCCCCGCGTCGATACGCGGGATATCGCGGCCAATATCTTCCGCCAGATCTGGGGCAAGCCGGAAAGCTGGTACAACTACATCCGCCTGGGAGCGGCCGGTCAATTCACTTACGATCACGACGGGAACCTGACCGATCGCGGCCTGATGCTGGGTTTTCTCGTCCAGGGCGATCTCGAGACCCAGCTCAACGTCCACGGCATCTTCACGAGGACGTTCTACAACGGCGAGTACTTCGATACCGTCCTCGGCGGCCGTCGCCTTCCGCATCCGGCCGTTCAGCGGCTCCGAGGTCGGCCTTCAAGGCGAGGCCGGCCAGGGCATCGATTACAGCAACTCGCGCCGGGCCAGCCTCTTCTCGGTCGGGCCGTACGGCTCGTTCAGCCTGCTCCGCCATCTCAACCTGGTCCTCAGCCACGCCTTCGAGCGGCTGTCCCTCGGCGGCGATACGATCTACACCGCCAACCTCAGCCAGGCCAAGTTCGTCTGGAACTTCAGCGTCCGCTCGTTCGTCCGGGCCATCCTCCAGTACCAGGACCTCGAACGGAATCCGGCCATGTATGCCGACCCGGTCGATACGCGCGCCAGGGGCCTTTTCAAGCAGTTGCTGTTCTCCTACAAGCTCAACCCCCGGACGGTCCTCTTCCTCGGCTATTCCGACAACGCGATGGGCGGCGTCTTCGACAGCTGGCTCGGCCCGGACCGCGTCGGGATGACGCGGACCGACCGGACGTTCTTCCTGAAGATCGGCTACGCCTGGCAGATCTGAGCGGGGGAGGCCCGCTTATCAGGCTAGGACCGACCGGGCTTTCCTGACCCGGGACCGCACCGCGACGCCGTAGGGGCAGGCCTTTTCGCAGGCTCCGCAGTCGCGGCAGGCCGAAGCCCTCTCTCCGCTCTCCAAAGACGCCAAGAGGTCCCTGGCCCGTTCCGTTTTGCCGTAGCTCTCGCTGTAGGCGAGCGCGCGCAGGATGGCCGTCGTGTCGATGCCCTCGGGACAGGCCCGGCGGCATCCGGCGCAGCCGTGGCAGTAACCGGTCCCGTTCTCGCGGACATAGCGGGCGAGCGTCGCCCTCTCGGCGGCGGCCAGCTTGGCCCCGGCCGCGCCGAGGTCCTCCTCCATCTGCTGCCGGTTGAGGATCTCGGTCACCGCCGAGGCGACCCGGGCGTCGTCGAGGACCCACTTCAGCATGGCCTGATAGAGGGACGCCGCGCCGGTCCGGTATTTCGCCAGGTCCTGGCGCCGGCCGCCGACCTTGAGCGTTTTCATCGCGATGATGCCCACGTCCTTGGCGTGAGCGAGCTCGAGCAGGGCCCGGATGCCGCTCGTCCCGAGATAGTCCGGGTAGGTCTCGACCGGACGGCCGGGCTCCTGGATGTCGAAGACGTTGTAGCCGACCTGGACGACGTCGTAGAGGCCGCAGTCGACCGCTTTCCGGACGACCTCGTCCTGGTTGGCGTGGCAGGAGAGACCGCGGAACCGGTAGGCGCCTTCCTCCTTCAGCCGGTCGAAGGCTTCGAGGACCCGCTCGTCGACGAGGACGGCGGCCGACTCCGCGCCGTGGATCATCAGCACGTCGATCGTCGCGACGCCCAGGCGCCGAAGGCTGCCGTGGACCGAATTCATGATGGAGGCCGGAGTGTCCCGGGGTTCGACGTGGAATTTCGTGGAGAACCGGACCTTGTCCGGCCCGACGTCCTTGATGAGCCGGCCGATCTCCCGCTCGGCGTTGCCGTTGTCGTACGTGTGGGAGGTGTCGATGTAGTTGACGCCGCGGTCGATGATCGTCCTGAAGAGCGTGGGATCGGGGAGGGGACTGCTGCCGAGCGAGATCTCGGAGACGAGAAGGCCTGTCCGGCCGAGACGGCGGCAAGGCATCCCGTTCTTGACGACCCGCTCGGGGGCCGTCTGGCTCGGCCCGGACCACCCGGCCAGCGACGATCCCAGGGCGGCCGCGCCCCCGGCCATCGTCTTGATGAACGTCCTTCGGTCCTGCGGCTTTCGGCTCATCGTCTCTCCTCGCGGCGCTTCCAATCTAGCGGAGCCTCCCGCGGCCGTCAAGAACGGAGGCGGGCCCGGCATCGACGGCCCCTGACGTCATCGGGACGGCGTCGGCGCCCGTCGCGAGCCCAAAAAGTCGGCGCCCGAGGGAACCCCCGGCCGGCCGGCCGCGTCTTTAGGATTGTGGACAACGCCGGTCCGTCTTTGCTAGAGTTCATCCTTCCGGCGACTCGAAAGGAGCCCCGCATATGAAGAGATCCCTGTTCGTTCCGATCGTTCTCCTGGCCGGCCTCTGCGTCCTGGCCGGCGGACCGCCTCCCCTCAGGCCCCCAAGAAGGCCGGCATCGTCGGCACTTGGGTCGGCACGGCCATCGTCAGCGATGACGGCACGGGGATGGAGATCACCGTGGTCGTCGGCAAGGCCGAATCCGGCTACACCGGCAAGCTCAGCGACGCCAGCGGCGCGATCCCGGAGACCGAGCTGAGGGACATCGTCTTCAAGGACAACAAGCTGACCTGCGCGTTCGACCTGCCCGCGGCCATGGGCGGCACGCCGATCACGATCGAGCTCACCCTCGAGGGCGAGACGCTCAAGGGGGTCTGGTTCGATCCCGAAGGCAACTCGGGGGCGATCGAGCTCTCGCTGAAGAAATAGCCCGGCCTTCCGATCCCGGACCCGCGCGCGCGGAGGGGCTTGGATTGGGCCCCCCACACGTGGTATAAGTCCCCCGAGGCGATCACTGTGAGCGGCAGCGTCTACGACGAGCTCAAAGAACGCGGCTTCGTGGCCCAGGTTTCCGACGAGGACGCCGTCCGCAAGATGCTCGGCTCGGAATCGGTGACGTTTTACGTCGGCTTCGACAGCACGGCCACCAGCCTCCACGCCGGAAGCCTCGTCCCCATCATGGCCATGGTCCACCTGCGGCGGGCCGGCCACCGGGCCATCGCCGTCGTCGGCAGCGGCACGACCATGGTCGGCGACCCCAGCGGCAAGACCGAGATGCGCCAGATGCTCGAGGAGGCGACCATCCGGGCCCAGGGCCAGGCGATCCTCATCCAGCTCGCCCGCTACCTCCATTTCGACGGGACGAGCGCCATCGCCGTGGACAACGCCGATTGGCTCCTGCCGCTCCACTACATCGCCTTCCTCCGCGACATCGGGCGGCACTTCAGCGTCAACCGGATGCTGGCGGCCGAGGCCTACAAGCTCCGCCTGGAGAAGGGCCTGTCCTTCATCGAGTTCAATTACCAGCTCCTCCAGGCCTACGATTTCCTGACGCTCTACCGGAAGTACCACTGCACCCTCCAGATGGGCGGGGACGACCAGTGGGGGAACATCCTGGCCGGGGTCGATCTCATCCGCCGGGTCGAAGGCGGGACGGCCCAGGCCCTGACCTTCCCGCTCCTGACCACGGCCACGGGGGCCAAGATGGGCAAGACGGCCCAGGGCGCCGTCTGGCTCGACGGCTCCCTGTTCAGCCCGTACGACTTCTACCAGTACTGGGTCAATTGCGACGACCGCGACGTCGGGCGCTTCCTCCGGATATTCACCCTGGTCCCGCTCGACGAGATCCGGCGCCTCGAAACGCTCAAGGACAGCGGCATCAACGAGGCCAAGCGCATCCTGGCCTACGAAGCGACCAAGATCACCCACGGCGAGCTCGAGGCCGATAAGGCCCGCCAGGCCGCGGCGGCCGCTTTCGGGGGCAAGACCGCGGATACGGCGGGCGGGTCCGGCGAGGGACCCGGCGCCGCCGGCGACGTCACCGGCGTCCCCACGACGGCCGTGCCGCGGTCGCGCCTCGAGACGGGCATCGCCCCGGCCGGCCTCTTCACCGAGGTCGGCCTGACCCCGTCGCGCCGGGAAGCCAAGCGGATGATCGAGCAAGGCGGCCTCTACGTCAACGACGAGCGCATCGACTCCGTCGAGCGCCTCCTGACCCTCAGCGACCTCGGACCCGACGGCGGCATGCTCCTCAAGGCGGGCAAGAGGAAGGTCCACCGCGTCGTCCCGGCCGCCTCGCCCCGGGGCGTTTGCGCCCCGGGGGGATTTGTGCTTTACTATCCAGATGTTTGCTTGCCCAAGGAGAACCGAATGAAACACGCTTTGACCCTTATCCTGGCCTCCGCGCTGGCCCTTTCCGGCTGCGCCAAGAAGGCCGAAAAAGTCAGCCTCAAGGAGGGCACGCCCGCCTACACGCTGGCCAAGGACCTGGCCGCGATCGTCCCGGCCCTCGGCCCCGACAAGACGACCGTTCTCGTCGAGACCAAGGGTTTCGACGTCACGGCCGCGGAGGTCATCCAGGCCGCCTGGGACAACCTGGGCAAGCGGTCCGAGCAGCTCAAGACCTATGACGCCGGACAGATGAAGACGACCATCGACCGGGCCGCCACCTCCTTCGCCGAGCGCAAGCTCCTCCTGGCCGCCGCGGCCGCCGCCAAGACTGGCCGTCCCGGCCGACGAGCTGAATCAGGCCCTGCAGTCCCAATACCAGCAGGCCGGCGGGGAACAGGCCTTCCTCGAGGCCCTGAAGGGCGCCGACATCTCGATCGACCACGTCAAGAGAAGCATCGAGGAGACCATCCTCATCAACAAGCTCCTGGCCGGCATCGCCGAGAAGGGCGCCGCCGTCTCCGAGGACGACCTGCGCAAGGCCTTCGCGCAGGAATCGTCCGGCGACAAGACCGCTTCGGTGCGCCACATCCTCCTCATGACCCAAGGCAAGTCCGACCAGGAGAAAGCCGCGATCCGGACCAAGATCGAGGGCATCCTGGCCGAGGCCAAGGCCGGCGCGGACTTCGCCGAGCTGGCCAAGAAGTATTCCGAGGACACCGGGTCCAAGGACAACGGCGGCCTCTACGAGAACTTCTCCCGCGGCCAGATGGTCAAGCCCTTCGAGGACGCCGCGTTCTCCGTCCCGATCGGCGAGCTCAGCGGGATCGTCGAAACGGAATTCGGCTATCACGTCCTCAAGGTCGTCGGCCGCCAGAAGGAGACCCGGACGTTCGAGGAGGCCCGCGCCGAGATCGAATCCCGGCTCAAACAGGGCAAAGAGGGGACGGCCGTCCGGATTACGTCAAGGGGCTCAAGGACAAGGCCCAGTTCAAGCTGATCGGGCTCTGAGGCCCGACCGGCCCGGCGATGAGATAGCCGGCCTTTTATCACCCTCCAGGAGGGGGCCGGGGCCCCTGTCAATTCCCCCCTTCCGGGGATTGCGGGGCATCCGCCCCGGCCGCGACAATGGGAGCGGACGCGCATCCCGCGCCCCGATTCCGTCCGTGGAGGAGTGACAATGAAGAAACTGACGACGGTCCTCGTGATCGCGGCATGCGTCGGGCTCCTGGCCCTGCCCCAGCCCGCTCGCGCCGATGTCCAGTTCGGCATCAAGGCGGGCGGCAACATGGCCAAGCCGACCGGCTTGGACGCCCAGGACCCCCTGGCCACCCTGAAGAACAAGGTCGGCTTCAACGGCGGCATCTTTCTGGCCCTCAATTTCGGGCGCGTCGTGACCATCCAGTGGGAGGCCCTCTACACGATGAAGGGCGCCACCTACGTGGCCCTCGACGACACCTACACCGACAAGCTCTACGCCGATTACATCGAAGTGCCCCTGCTTCTCAAGCTGAGGATCCCCCTGCCGGTCATCCAGCCCTTCGTGTTCGCCGGGCCGACCGTGGGCTTCAAGCTCCAGGAGAAGCTGGAATCGAACGGCGAGGAGGTCCCCCTGACCGAGAACCTCCTCAAGAACAACGACTACGGCGCCATCTTCGGGGCGGGCCTGAACCTCGGCCGCAACTTCATGGTCGACGTCCGCTACAGCCTGGGCCTGCAGAAGGTCATCTCGACGGTCGAAGGCGAGCTCCAGCCCGATTTCAAGAACGGGGTCTGGTCGGCGAGCCTCGGCATCGCCTTCTAGCCCGGACCGGCGATCCTCGAGATCCAACGGCGCTTCCGCCCGGCGGAGGCGCCGTTTTTTTTCGCCTTCTCCCGGTTCCGGGATATGATCAGGAGTCCGGGAAAGATAGCTCAGCGCTCGTACAGATAGATGTAGTGCTTCTCCCCGTTCTCGTCCTCGATCGTCTCGGCCTGGACCTCTTTGGCCTGCCAGCCGGGGATGGCGTAGTTGTGGCAGACGACCCGGCTCTTCGGCCGGAGCTGGGCCTCGAGGATGGGCCGCATGAGGGCGTTCGATTCGGGGAGGAGGTAGAGGCTGACGACGGTCGCCTGGGAGATGTCGGCCTTGGTGGCGTCCATGCCGATGAACTTGACCAGGCCCTCGACGCCGGCGGCCTTGGCGTTGCGCTCGGATTCCTCGATCATGGCCTTGTCGATGTCGATCCCCACGCCGCGGGCCCCGTAGCGGCGGGCGGCCGTGATGACGATGCGGCCGTCTCCGCAGCCGATGTCGTAGAGAACATCCTTGTCCGAGACCTTGGCCAGCTCGAGCATGCGGTCGACGACCGGCTGGGGCGTCGGGACCCACGGGGCCAGGTCGACGGCGTCGGCCCGGCCATGGGACCCGAGGAAGAGATCGATCGTCTCGCCCTCGTCGTAGCGGAAAGAATAGGGGCTGCCCGGGTCGAGCGAATAAACGGCGTCCTTCTTCCCCGTGGAGAACTCGACCATGAGGGAGCCCGCGGTCTTGAAGCGGTCGACGGCGTTGGGGACGATCTCCCGGTCCTCGGCGGCCTCGGGCTTTCCGGCGGGATAGAGCTTGTAGGCGATGGCCCTGTTGGTGACGTTGCGGAGGGTCGTCTCCTTGACGCGGAGCGACTCGGCCGCCGGGGCCGCGGCGGGGGCCGGCGCCGGCTGGCGGGGGGAGCAGGACCAAGCGGTCAGCGCGAGGAGGACCAGGGCGAGGGCGGCGGCGTTCTTTCTTCTCATCCCGGTCATTATATCAGATTTTTGACCGTGCCGACCGCCCGGCCGGGCCGTTGACTCGCCGGCCGGATTCCCTTAAAGTGGACCATCCGCGGGCGGACCCGGTTCCGCCGGAAAGGACATCGATGGCCGTTTTTCGCGTGATCGGCGCCTTGGCCGCCGCGGCGCTCCTCCTGGGGGCCGCCGCGCCTGGCGGCATGGCCGTCGCCGCCGGGGACGGGGCGTTCTTCCGGCCGCTCCGGACGGTCGCGCCGCCGGCGATCGACGGCCGCCTCGAGGACGCCGTTTGGCGCGAGGCCCCCTCGGTCGAGCTGACCAAGACGTTCATCCCCGACTTCGGCTGCGAGGCCAGCGAACGGACGGTCGCCTTCATGGCCTACGACGCCGAGAACCTCTATTTCGCCTTCAAGTGCTACGACCGGGAGCCGGACAAGATCAAGGCCGCCCTGGCCAACCGCGACACCATCCGCTCCGACGACTTCATCTGCATCAACCTCGACAGCTTCAACGACCGGCAGTCCCTTTACGCCTTCTACGTCAACCCGCTCGGCATCCAGACCGACAGCCGCTACGCCAGCGGCAACGAGGACTTCAGCGTCGATTTCGTCTGGTCGAGCGCCGGGCGGATCGATCCCGACGGCTACAGCGTCGAGCTCGCCGTGCCGTTCAAGAGCATCCGCTACGCCGGGAAGAAGCGGGTGGAGATGTCCATCTTCTTCGAGCGCCGGGTCTCGCGGCGGTCCGAGCATTGCTCCTATCCGGCCCTCGACCCGGCCCGCGGCTATTTCTTCCTGACCCAGATGATGCCCCTCGAGCTCGAGGACATCCGGCATTACACCCTGCTCGAGGTCCTCCCGGCCTATACCTACCGGGACGGGGCCGAGCGGGTCGAGGGCGTCCTGGCCGGCGCGCCGGCGGTCCACGACGGCCACCTGACGGGCGAAGTACGGCATCACCTCCCAGCTCATCCTCGACGGGACCTATAATCCCGATTTCAGCCAGATCGAGGCCGACGCCGGCCAGGTCGACGTCAACCTCCGCTACGACCTGTTCTTCCCCGAGAAGAGGCCGTTCTTCCTCGAAGGCAGCGAGATGTTCCAGCTGGCCGGGACGTCGGACGTCCGATCCCCTCGCGGCCGTCGTCCACACCCGGACGATCGTCGATCCGCGCGTCGGCTTCAAGCTCTCGGGCAAGGTCGGGAAGAAAGACACGGTCGCTTCGATCTTCGCCCTCGACGAATCGCCGTCGAGCGATCCCCTCTACGTCCCCGGCGACGACCGGTACGCGGGCTTCGCCGTCCTCCGCTACAAGCGGGCGGTCGCGAGCGACGGCTATCTCGGCGCGTTCTATACGGGCCGCGAGTACGGCGGCGGCTTCAACGAGGTGGCCGGCGCGGACGGGCAGGTCCGGCTGACGAAAGCCAGCCAGCTGAGCTTCCACGGCTTCGGCTCCTGGACGCGGCCGCGGTGCCGACGGCGCGGGCGACGGACGCGGGCATCGCCCTGGGCGCCGATTATCTCTACGACACCCGGAATCTCGGCGTAAGTATCTCATTCTACGATATATCCAGCCACTTCCAGACCGACGCCGGCTATCTGACCCGGCAGGGCGTGGCCGGGCTTCAGGCCTCCCTTTCGCCCCGGCTCTATCCGAAGAGCCGCTTCTTCCGGAAGATCGTGCCCACTCTCTCCGCGGCCGCCGTCAAGGACCTGCCGAGCGGGCTCTTCGAGACGAACGACGCGCTCGGCGTGACGGTCCTCCTCCCCGGGAACACGACCGTCGCAGGTCCAGGGGCGCTACTCGACGGAGGTCTTCCTCGGCCGGCGCTTCGACACGAGCGGCGGGCTCATCCAGGTGCCAGAGCCAGGTCACGAAGGAGCTCTATCTCCGCGGCCTCTATTTCGCGGGGCAACTCCATCCGCTACGTCGCCGACCCTTACCAGGGCTACGGCAGCCGCGTCTCGGGGACCGTGACCTACAAGCCTTCGGAGAAGTTCGACCTGACGGCCAGCCTGACCTACTCGGACTTCACCCGGACGTCGACAGGAGAGAGAGAATACGATTACGCCATCTGGAGAGGGCGTCTGACCTACCAGCTGAACAAATACCTTTTCGTCCGCGGCATCGTCGAGTACAACGCCTTCCGCCGGGAGATGCTGACGGACCTGCTGGCGTCCTTCACCTACATCCCCGGCACCGTCATCCAGCTCGGCTACGGATCGCTCTACGACAGGACCGAGTGGGTCGACGGCGAATACCGCGACGCGGGGCGCTTCCTCGAGATGAAAAGGGGCCTGTTCTTCAAGGCCTCCTATCTCTGGCGGCTGTGATCCGGGCGGGCGTTTCCCCCTCGCGGCCTTGAAAAACGCGCGCCGAAACCTCATAATAGAAGGAGAAAGTCATATTCATATGCGGCGGGTCACGGGACGCGCCCCGGCGGCGGCGCCGGGCGGGCTCGCCACAGGAGGCATTGATGGATCGCAAGTTCTCATCCCAGCTCGCGGCCGGCGCCGCGATCCTTATCTTCACCGCCGGGCTGGCCATGGCCCAGGCCGGACGGGGCACGGGCCGGATGGCCGGGAACGTCCTGGATCCGGCCGGCAAGCCCGTCGCCGGGGCCCAGGTGACGGCCGTCTTCACCCAGGCCGGCGGCTCCACCTTCGAGGCCACGACCGACAAGAAGGGGGAGTGGGTCATCATGGGCGTCGGGACCGGCAACTGGGACGTCACGGTCAACGCCAAGGGCTACCTGCCCGTCACCCAGCGCTTCTACACCTCCCAGCTCAACAAGAACCCCAAGTTCACCGTCAAGCTGGAGAAGAAGTCCGAGGGGACGGGCATCGTCCAGGACGAGGCCACCTTCCAGACCCTCGAGGAAGGCAACGCCTTCTTCAAGGAAGGCAAGTACGACACCGCCCTGCTGATGTACGAGGAATTCCTGGCCAAGAACCCCGGGGCCTACCAGGTCCTCCTGAACATCGGCGACTGCTACCGCGAGAAGGGCGAGTACGACAAGGCCATCGAGAGCTACAACAAGCTCATCACGCAGGCCGGCTCGGATTCCACGATGGGCAAGGCCATGGGGGCCAAGGGCCTGGCGGCGATCGGCCTCTGCTATCTGAAGCAGGACAAGCTCGTCGAAGCCCAGGACTATTTCAAGAAGTCGATCGAGATGTCCCCGCAGGACGAGATCCTGCCCTTCAACGTCGCCGAGATCTATTTCTCGAACTCGCAGATCGACGACGCCATCAAGTATTTCGAGCTGGCCATCCAGATCAAGCCCGACTGGCCCGACCCCTACCTGCGCGTCGCCTATGCCTACCTGAACAAGGGCGACACCGCCAAGGCGGCCGAGAACCTCGAGAAGTTCATCAAGCTCGAGCCGGAGACGGAGCGCACGGCCCAGGCCAAGGGCATCCTCGACGCGATCAAGAAGTAGATCCCCCGCCCCCGCGTCCGGCCCGTCCGGCCGCGGGGGCTTTTCTTTCCCCCCTTCCCCGAGCCGCCGGGCCGGATCAGCGGCCGCTAGCGCAGACGGGGTCAAACCTATACCTTTTTAGTTTCTCATCCTGATGACCCGGTGTGTTCCAAGGCCCGTTGGGAAAAACTAAAAAGGTATAGGTTTGACCCCTCTGGACCCTCAGCCGTCCGGTCACAAAAAAAAGCCCGCCCCCCGATCGGGGGGCGGGCTTTGTGCTTCTGCGTGTACTGCTGCTGCTTCTGCTTAGAACGAGAACCGGGCGCCGAACCGGAGGGTCCACGTGCCGAAGGCCGAGTTGAGGCCCTTCTGCGGCGTGGCCTGAGCGGTGTCAGAGCCGATGTAGGAGACGTCGGGACGGTAGTACGCCATCCGGTCGACCCAGTAGTAGGTGCGTCCGAGCGAGTCGACGACCGTGGTGTTGGGGTCGACGGCGGTCCCGTCGAGGAGGAGGTCGTCGGGGATGTTCATGGAATTCCGGGTGGGGGCGTACCGCGCTTGCTGGAAGGTCTTGGTGTTGGTGACGTTGCTGAGCTGGGTGTTCAGGGCCACGGTGTAGCGGCTGCCGATCTTGATGGCCCATTCGGCGAAGACGTCGGCCCAGGCCGTGAACGGAAGGTCGCCCAGGTCACCGTACCCGACCGGGTAGATGTAGCTGTTGTTGAAGCCGAGCTGGGTGGAGATGGGGTTCCCGCTGCGGCCGTAGGCGGCGAAGCCGAGGGTCAGGCCCATCGGGAACGTGTAGGAGCCGTAGGCCTTGATGTAGTGCGTGCGGTCCTGGGGCAGCCGGCCGTTGATGGCCGTGCCGTCCATCTCGTACATCATGAACCAAAGGTCGTAGGAGCGCTCGACGTTCGGGGAATTGCGGCCGAATTCGTCGGTCGAGGAGAGGCCGCCGTAGTTGCCCTTGGTCAGGCTCAGGGTGTAGTTGATGGAGCCCTGCCAATTGTGGCTGAAGCGCTTCTCGAGGGAGAGGTTCAGGCCGTAGTGGTTGCGGATGGCGGGGGCCTGGTCCCAATAGTCGAGGCCGGTCGGGACTTCCTGAAGATTATGGAAGAGGTCCACGACCCACGCGCTGCCGGGATTGCCCTCGTAGTACTGTTCACCCTGGGGGGTGATGATGCCGATGTCTTCGATCGTCCGCAGCAGCTTCTTCCAAACGCCGCGGGCCGAGAAGGACAGGTCTTCCGACAGCTTCTTTTCGGCGCCGAAGGAGACTTCCTGCTGGGCGACGGGCTTCATGTCGGGCTGCAGCGTGTCGAACGAGGGGATGCGCCAGTCGATGGTGCCGAGGTACGTGCCGCCGGCTTCCTGGCTGGCCTGGTCATCGAGAAGGCCGCTGGCCGCGATAACGCGCCAGTCGGGGGTGTCGAGGGTGTAATAGTCGGTCTGCCACTTGAAGCCGCCGAAGGCGCCTTCGGCCATGTACAGCTTCATGACGTCGTAGTAGATGCCGAAGCTGCCGAAGATCTTCAACGAGGAATCGCCGAAGACGTCATAGACGGCGCCGAAGCGGGGGGCCAGCTTGTCGGCGAATCCGAACTGGATGGGCTTCTTGTACTGGTCGGGAACGTTCGGGTTGAAGGTCGGGATGTACTCGCTCTCCGTCCGGAGACCGGCGTTCAGGGTCAGCTTGCCGTTGATCGTCCAGGAATCCTGGAGATAAATGGCGTAGGTGTTCCGGTGGATGTTCCAGGCGGAGCCGTAGGGCTGACGCCAGCTGCCGCGGATGGTGTAAAAGCCGTAGGGGCCGCGGGTGGCCGGGGTGCCGTAGGCCTCGAGGGCCGTGCAGAGCTGGTCCCAGCTGATGTCGACCATGGGGCTGGTGGGGCCGCTGAGGACGTCTTCCTGATCGCGGATGATCTGGAAGCCGGCTTTCCAGGCGTGCTCGCCAGCCAGGCTGACGAAATAGGACAGGTCGAGGTTGCCGGAGTACTTCTCCAGCTTGTAGCGGTCCTGGACCGAGCGGGAACCGCCGTAGTTGACGGCGCCGGCCAGCTTGAGCAGGCTCGGGTTGGCGACGTAGAACGGATCGCTCGTGAACATCAGGTTCTCGTTGCCGAAGGCGATCGTCGTGAACCTGTTCGCGATCTGCTGGTTGTTCGTGTTGGTCATGTGGTAGCCGCCGCGGAGGCTGACCAGGAAATTGTTGCTGGCGCTGTAGTCGGCCAGGAAGGCGGCGGACCAGTTCGGGTAATCGAACCCTTCCTTGCCCCAGGCATAG
The DNA here is from genome assembly GCA_963843505.1 of Candidatus Aminicenantota bacterium. Classification (GTDB taxonomy): domain Bacteria; phylum Acidobacteriota; class Aminicenantia; order Aminicenantales; family Saccharicenantaceae; genus RBG-16-66-30. The sequence continues at coordinate 55,501 of CAWJKR010000011.1, forward strand.
GTCTTCGGTGCCCGAGCCGAGGATGCTGGGGATGGCGCCCCGGTAATTCGACCAGTTGTCGACCGCGCTGGCGGAAATGCGCAGCCCCTTGACGGGGGCGGCGGTCAGCTTGATCTGGCCGTTGAGGCCGAGGTCTCTTGCTGGTAGAAGGGATAGACCGGCCGGGGCAGGGCATCGCTGTTGAAGAACCTCTGGCCATAGGTCCGGGAATAGACCGGGTTGATCGACCCGAAGAACCAGACCTTGTCCTTCATGATGTAGCCGCCGAGCGTGAAGACGCCCTCGAACCGCTTGTAATCGTCGCGGGCGCGGCCGCCCTGCCAGTAGAGGTCGTCGTCGTTGACATACTCAGGGATGTCGCTGTTCGTCGGGCTCCAGCGGAAATATTCCCGGGCCTTGCCCTGCATGAACTGCGTGTTGTCGTTGTAGTAGAAGCTGACATCCCCGTGGTAGGCGTTGCCGCCGGAGCGGGTGATGACGTTGACGACGCCGCCCATCGAGCCGCCGAACTCGGCGTTGTACCCGGAAGCGGTGACCTTGACTTCGTCAACGAGCTCCATGACGGCGCCCTGGGCGTTGACGCCCGTGTGGGGCTGGGTGATGTCCGCGCCGTCCATGTACCACATGTTCTCGGTGCCGGTGGCGCCGTCGACCGAGAGGCCGCCGGTGCGGTTGTCGTACTGGACGCCGGGCATGGTGCTGATCAGGCCGTCGAAGCTCCGGTTGCGGGGCAGGGCCATGAACACTTCCTTGGTCATGGTCTGGCTCTTGACCGTGCTCTTGACGTCGATGAGCGGGCTCTGTCCGATGACGGTGACCGACTCTTCGAGGGCGGCCTGGTTGAGCGTCGCGTTCAGCGTGATCTGCTGAGACAGCTGAACGATGATGTCCTTCCGGACCAGGGTCTGGAAGCCCTGGAGGGTGAAGGTCACTTCATAGACGCCCGAAGGCAGAGAGAACAGACGGTAGTAGCCTTCGCCGTCCGTGACGGCCGTCGCCTTGCCGACCAGCCGGGGGCTCGTCGCTTCGACCGAAACGCCGGGAAGCGGAGCGCCCGTGTTGTCCACGACCTTGCCAGACATCTGGGAGGTCGGAACGAGCTGGGCGAAGGCGGTCCCGGCCATGAACAGGGCGAGGATCGCGATGATAAATCTTTTGCTCATAAAAAAAATTCCTCCTAAGATTTCGATAACCTAAGGCCCAATGGCCGCCCGCCGTCTGTCGACCGGTTTCCGGCCGGGATGGCGGGCGTCCCGGGACAAGAACGGTCCGTTCCTGCCCCTTCCCAATCCCTGACGTGGACTTGTCCTCTTGTTCTCACCTCCTCGTTTCGCAGAATAGTATGAGTTGCGCATTATTCTCAGGCCCTTATTTTAGCAAGTATCATGCCAAGGTCTGGTCACTATTATTTATATTTATTATGTGCTAATTACATATCATCTGAGACCGCTTCCCATACGGTTTTTTGGACTTATCCAAATTATTGGATTTAATTGAAAATAGCGATCTTGTCCCCTCCCGACCGCGGCCCGAACCGATATGGGCGGCAGGCCTTGCGCAACCGGCTTGTTGACGCGTCCCTTGATGGGGCCTATACTTGGAACGTAATGCCTTCCTTGCGGGGAGTCCGACCATGAAAAGACAACGGTCCTTGAGCGCTTTCCTGGCCGTCGGCGCGGTGCTCTTCTCTGTCCTGGCGGTCGCGTCGAGCCGTTTCCGCCGCCATCCCGAAGAAGGACGTCTGGTACACCCAGCACTATATCGTCATGCAGGATTTCGAGAGGAAGCTCTACCGCGATCTCTCGACGGAAGGCCGGAAGGGCTTCCAGGACCTCTTCTGGGCGGCCCGGACCCCCGAAGCCCGGGCGAAATTCCAGGCCCGCCTGGAATACGTCATGAAGAATTTCTGGAAAGAGAACAGCAAGCAGCCCTGGAACACGGACCGCGGCCGGATCTACCTCCTCAACGGCAGCCCCGGCTTCGATCGACTACGACCAGAACGTCAACTTGGGCACCGTCGTCGCTGCCCGGCCAGATGGCCGCGGCGCCGACCGCAGCTCGAACGAGGACGTCGGCGCGAACCGGGCCGAGGTCTGGATCTATCCCTACGACAAGTACTTCATCCAATACACCTTCGCCTTCGTCCAGCCCTCCCAATGGAGGATCACCCAGACGACGGGCAACCGCTACCTCGGCGAGCTCGAGACCTACAACAAGAAGGTGACCTTCGGCATCGTCGACGAAGCGGTCCTACAAGCAGGGGCTGGCCGGCCTGGCCCACAAGAAATAGCCGGCCGGCCGTTCGGAGAGACCGGTCCTGCGCGAGCTTCTCGTCCTCACCGCCTGCCTCGGCCTCTTCCTTCTCTATCTCCTCCTCGAGCGCGTCCGGCTCGAACGGGCCCTCCGGCGCGTCCCGCGCCGCGTCGCGGTCACGGGGACGCGGGGAAAATCCGGCGTCACCCGCCTCATCGCGGCCGGGTTGCGGGCCTCCGGCGCCCGGGTCCTGGCCAAGACGACCGGCTCGAAGCCGGTCCTCATCTTCCCGGACGGCTCGGAGCGGGAGATCGCCCGGGCCGGACCGGCTTCCGTGCGCGAGCAGGTCCGTCTCGTCGCGCTGGCCGCGGAGTCCGGGGCCGAGGTCCTCGTCGCCGAGATGATGAGCATCGGGGCCGAGTGCCTGGCCGTGGAATCCCGGCGCATCCTGCGGCCGGGGACGCTCGCCGTGACCAACGTGCGCCTCGACCACCTGGACCAGATGGGGCGGGAGAAGGCCGCCATCGCCCGGACCCTCGGCGCGGCCTTTCCCGAGCGGGCCGACGTCTTCATCCCCGAGGAGGAAGTCGATCCGGCGTTCGAGGCGGCGGCCGCCAGGACGGGCTCGAAGCTCCGCGCGGTCGCCCGGGGGCCGGCGGGGGACGCTGCGGACCGCCGTCTTCGGGGAATTCGAGCCCAATCGGCGCCTGGCCCGGGCCGTTCTGGGAGCCTTGGGGGTCGGCGACGCGGACGGTCGAGCGGGGCTTTGCCGAGGCCGCCCCCGATCCGGGCCAGTCTCCGCGTCTGGCGCTGCGCCGTCCGGCGACCCGCCGCGCCCGGTCGTCTGCGTCAACCTCTTCGCCGCCAACGAGCCGGAGTCGTCGGCGGCCGCGCTTCTCGAGGTCAAAGCGGCCGTCCCGTTCGCCGGGCGCACGGTCGTCGCCATCCTCAGCCTCCGCGAGGACCGGGGCGACCGGACGCTCCAATGGGTCCGGGCGGCCCGCGACGGCTTCTTCCGCGAATTCTCGGCCGTCCTCCTCATCGGTCCGCCGGCCCGGGCGGCGCTCCGCAAGTTCCGGCGGCGATGCCGGGCCGGGCGGTCCGGTCTTTTCGCGCGCCGGCGGCCGGTCACCCAAAGACGTGATGGACCGGGCGCTCCCGGCGACGCCCGGCGAGGCCATCGTCGTCGGGCTGGGCAATTTCGTCGGTCCGGGGGACGATCTCGTCCGCTATTGGGAAGGGATAGGAACCGCTCATGACCGTTGAAACGCTCCTCATCGGCCTCGTCCTGGCCCTCCTCTGGGCCGAGCTGACCGACATCTCTCCCGGCGGGCTCATCGTCCCGGGCTATTTCGCGCTTTACCTCGGGCGAGCCGCTGCGCGTCGCCGCCACGCTGGCCGTGGCCCTGCTGACCCTGGCCGCCTACAAGCTCCTGGCCCGCGGCGTCATCCTCTTCGGCCGGCGCCGGTTCGTGCTGACGGTCCTCATCGGGGCCGTCCTGGCCCAGGCCTGGCTCCTCGTCCTGCCGCGGCCTGTTCGCCGCGCCGGCCGGGCTCCGGGTCATCGGCTTGATCATCCCCGGCATCCTGGCCTCGAGCCTGGCCCGGCAGAAGGCCCTGCCGACCCTGGCCTCGCTCGCCGCGGTCTCGACGCTGACCTTCGCCGTGGCCAAGCTGGTGGCGCTGCTGTGAAGGCGCCGGGCCGGGACCGGACGCTCGCGGCGATCTACGCGGCCGCGGCGCTGAGCCTTGTCTATCTCGTCCTGGGCCGGCTCCTTCCGCCCCCGTCGTCGTCCCCGGCCGTTCGCGCCGAGATGGCCAGGCCGCGGAGCTCATGGCCCGGGCCTCGACCGCGGTGAGGGACTGCCGCGCCGGCCGGGGCTTCGCCGATCGACCTCGGCCGCGGACCCCAACGGGACCGGGCTTCATCGGCGAGGAGCGGATCGGAGATCACGACCTCGGCCGGCCGGCTCGAAGCGAAGAGGACGACGACCAATCCCGCCTTCGCCGCCCTCGTCGTGTCGCTGCTTCACGAGGCCGGGGTCCGCGAGGGCGACGCCGTCGCGGTCGGCGCTTCGAGCTCCTTCCCGGCGCTCGTCGTCGCGACGCTCGCCGCGGCCAAGGCCGATGGGCGTCGACGCCGCTGGTCATCTCTTCGCTCGGCGCGTCGGAGTGGGGAGGGAACATCCCGGGGTTCTCGTGGCTCGAGATGGAGGCCTGCCTGCGCGAGAAGGGCCTCCTCGATGTCCGGCCGATCGCCCGGGCCATCGGCGGGGACGAGGACATCGGGCGCGACATGAGCGTCGAGGGCCGCGACCTCCTGGCCGCGCGCATCAGGGCCGGCGGCGCGCCCTTCCTCGAGGAGCCCGACCTCGAGCGCAATGTCGCCCGGCGGATGGCCCTCTACCGGGAGAGCGCCGGGGCCCGGCCCATCAAGGCCTTCGTCAATATCGGCGGCAGCTGGGCCAACCTCGGCACCGACTCGGCCGTCCTGAAGGTCGAGCCGGGGCTGGCCCGCCGCGTGCCCCTTCCGCCGCCGGACCGCCGGGGCGTCATTCAGGCCATGGCCGCGGCCGGCGTCCCGGTCATCCACTTGCTCAACGTCAAGGGGTTGTGCGAGCGCTACGGGCTTCCCTGGGACCCCCGGCCCCTGCCCGCGCCGGGCGAGGGCCCGTTCTATCGCCGCGCCGCGGCCGGCTCGCGGACGCACACCGCGCTCACCGCGGTCTACGTCCTCTTGATGCTCACGCTTCTTTTCACCACCCCTCGCAAGCTCTGACCGCGCGTCTTCGTAGCGACCATCGCGCCGCCCGGGCGATCCGGAGGGGCTGCGGAAAAATGGGGCTCTTCTATTTTCGAAATGGAGGCGTTTTTCTGGACAAAAGAGAGCGTCCCCATTTTTCCTATTCGAAGTAGAGCTTCGAGGGGTCGACCGACTTCGGGTCCTTGAGGAAGGCGCCGGTGCCTTTCTCGATGACCTCGGTGTAGCGGGGCACGCCCGAAACGACGACGGCCTTGTCCGGATGGTCGCCCGACCAGATCTCGAGGAGCTGGAGGACGGTCGACGTGTGGCGGCCGACGCGGACGTCGATGGGCCAGCCCTTCTCGTCGATCTTCTCGAAGAGCAGGCCCCGCTTGCCGGCCCGGACGACGAATTCGTCCTTGCCCGTGAGCAGGAGCTTGCGGTCCGTCCGGCCCCGCGTCGCGTCGAGGAAAGGCTCCGGCGCTTCGAGGAGGAGCGAGATGGCCGCCGGTCGCGTCGCCGATCTCGCGGTGGGACAGGCCGCGCAGGGCCTTGGGCGAGTTCTCGACGCCGATGGCGAAGCCCTCGATGCTGCTGATGAACATCGACGCCGCGGCGGCCAGGTCCGCGCCCTTCTCGTGGGCGACGATCGTGCTGATGACGGGATACTGGAGCTCGGCCTCGTGGAAGTCGATGGCGATGTCGACCTTCTCGCGGCGGATGAGCTCGGTGATGGCGTAAGCAGGTCTTCTCGGTCAGCGTCCCGTTCGGCCGGCCGGGGAAGGCCCGGTTGAGGTTGCGGATGTCGACGTAGGCCAGCTCCTGGCGCGTCGGGTAGTGGAGGTAGACCTCGGGATCGGGCCATTGGTCGAGGGGATTCGACCAGCGGTCGCCCATGCGGAACGTCTGGCCGCCCCAGGGCGTCGGGATGGTGAAGTCCGGCGGATAGGCCCCGCCGAGCCGGGTCACCGTCGAGGCGCTCCGGTTGGCCGTCAGGATGACGATGAGCCGGCCCTGCTCGAGAGCTCGGCGTTCTCGGCGAAGATCCAGGTCGCCAGGCGCCCGGCCGGCTCCTCGGGGTGCGTGCCGCCGAGGAGGAGGACGGTCCCGCCCGGCTCCCGGCCCTCGAGGACATAGACGTTGGCGTCGTTGACCGTGCCCTTGACCGGCGCGAAATAGTCGCCGAGCGTGACGACCCGGGTGACCCCCGGGCCCGGCGACGACCGGCTCGGCGCAGGTGCCGGCTCCGGTAGAAGCTCAGCCCGGCCAGCGATGGCCAGGACCGCCCCGAGCGCCGCGACGGCCGTCTTGCGGATCATTTGAGCCTCAGCAGCCGCAGGAGGAAGGGGATGAGGACGATGATGTACAGGGCCTCCTCCTGCCAGTTCTTTCTTTTCAGGAAATTCCGGACGAGCAGGACGGCGATAAAGGCCGTCATGAGATAGTAGAGGATGGTCACGATCAGTCGCCATCTTAAAACACCGTCAGGAAGGCGAGCTTCTTGCTGAAGACGACCATGAGCGTCCCGACGATCGCGATGAGGATCCGCCGGCACGAGACAGTATCTCAGGAACTTGCCGTAGGGCTCCTTCATGCCCACGGTCGAGGTCGTCAGGCGGCCGATGATGGCCGTCGGCGGGATGGCGTCGCCGAGCGGCCAGATGACGCTCATCCCGGCCAGGGCGATGACCGGGTTGAGGCCGATGGTGTTGAAGTAGCAGGACGAGCGGCACGCCGAGGACGGGCGCCGCTCCCCACATCAGCACGGCTTCCGACACGGGCAGGGTGACGGAAGAGCGTCAGGAAGACGACCGTGACGGGCAGGGTGACCGTGGTGATGGCGATGAGGCCGCGGACGCCGGTCAGGGCCATGATCTGGACCAGGATCCCGGCGCAGGTCAGCGTCCCGATGAGCGGCAGGAGCTGGTGGACCGTGTCGACGCGAGGTCTTGAAGAAGGCGATCTTGACCGGCGAGAGGAGCGAGCGTCGGCCGCGCCGGCCGCCGCGAACATCAGCGGCAGGCCCAGGACGGGCACGTCGAAGGGGAAGACGCGGCCGGCCACGACGAGGAGGAAGAAGACGATGAAGGGCGCCGCGACGCGGGCCCAGCTCATCCGGGCCGGGGCCTCGGGCAGCTCCGCGAGCGCCTTGGCCAGGTCGACCGGCTTCGGCCTCGCCCCCAGGATGAAGATCGTCAGCCAGGGCCAGCAGGACGCAGGGGACGAGGAGCGGCAGGAAGAAGCCGACGTAGGGCATGTTGACGCCGGCCGCCGTCAGCATGGCCCAGAGGTTGACGGGCGGCGCGGCCGCGCTCAGCCCGGCGATGACGAAGATGATGGCCGCGATCTTGGGCCCGGGGATGTCCATGGTGCCGAGGACGGTGGCGGCCATGCCGCCCATGATGAGGACGGTGACGCTGCCGGCCCCGGTCAGCGCCCCGGGGACGAGGAGGAGCAGGGCCAGCAGGACGAAGAGCGGCGCCTTGCGCCGGTGGAAGCGGCGGAGGATGGCCCGGACGACGAACGCGGCCGCCCCCGATTCCTTGAGCAGGTTCATGAACAGCGTGGCGGTGACGAAGATGAGGACGATGTCGAAGTAGGTGAACGCGCCCTCGACGATGTGCCGGGCCGGGATGCCGTCCCCGCCGGCCAGCGCGCCGGCCAGGGCGGCGGCGAAGAGCGACAGCTCGGTCGAGATCTTGAGCAGCTTGGCGACGACGAAGGCCGCGACCATGACGGCCAGGATGATGGCGGCCGATGTCGTCGCGCTCATCGCTTCACCGGGCCGTGACCGTGATCCGGGCGATGCAGGTGAAGGACTGGGCCGAGGTCATGTCGCGGCAGATGCCCCGCTCGAGGAGCAGGACGCCCCTTTCGTAATCGTCCCAGCGGTACTTGTCGGCGTCGAGGGTCCGGCCGGTGATGGAGGCCAGCTCGGAGACCCCCGCGGCGACCGGCGGCAGGCCCAGGTACTCGAGGACGACGTTGACGGGACGGATGTCCTTGATGGCCATGTACTTGCCGCCGTTCGATCATGGCCAGCGAGAGCGGCGGCCCGGGATCCTCGAAGATGTACGCCGTGACCGGCTTCCCGGCGTCGATAGCAGTCCCGCCGGTTGTAGGTGTAGGCCCGGGCCTTGACCGGGAAGAGCTCCTCCTTGATGGCCGTGAAGGACAGCGTCTCGAGCTTGGTCTGATTGAGGTAGATAGAGCCCGAGCCCCAGCAGGGCCGCGACGATGAGGGCCCGGATGATCGTCTGCATGTCGTTGCGGACGATGATGACGACGATCCAGAGGATCGCAGAGACCGAACAGGACGAGCATGACCGTCTTGGCCGTTTCCGTCGCGATCATGGCCGGACCTCCTTCGGACCCCAGGTCCACTTCGTTCCGGCGGGCATTGTAGCACAAGCGGCCCCGGAAGGGGTAGAATGTCCGTTTCTCGACTCGACGATCCCAAGGAGGCCCCATGAAACGCATCCCGCCCGCCGCCGCCCTCGTCCTTCGTCACCGCCTGCTGCCTGCTCTTCGGCGCCGTCGCCGCCCAGGACACGCCGCCCCGGCCCGCGCCGAGCGCCCCGGACGTCCTGCGGGCCATCATCGACGAGGCCTCCGGCGAGCGGGCCCTGCAGAACGAGATCCATCTCACCGGGGTCAACAGGAACCGCAAGCCCGAGGAGTACCGGACCGGCTACTTCGAGTCCGCGTTCATCCTCGAGAAGCTCCGCGAATACGGCATCGACGAGGCCGCCACGATCGACCTGCCCGCGCGAGGACCGGACGGCCTGGGACGCCGAGTCGGCCGAGCTCTGGATCGGTCGAGCCCGAGCTCCGCAAGATCGCCGACCTCGACGACGTCCCCGCCTCTCTCTGCTCGGGCAGCGAGTCGACGGACACGACGGCCGAGCTCGTCTACGTCGGGCCGGGCAACCGCGAGGAGTTCTACAAGGACAAGGACGTCGAGGGCAAGATCCTGCTCGTCAACGGTCCGCCCGAGATGGCGCCGGCGGATCGGCGTCCAGAAATACGGCGCCGCGGGGCTCGTCGGCTGGTCGTCGAGCCATCCCGAGTTCGACCGGGACGAGGTCGGCTGGAGCGGCCTGCGGCCGGGCGGGAAGGACCGGGCGACGTTCGGCTTCATGGTCTCCGAGCGGCAGGGCCAGGAGCTCCGGGACGCCCTGGAGCGCGGCCGCAAGATCGTCGTCCGGGCCGTCGTCAAGACCCAGGTCGTCAAGGACGCCAAGGACCAGCTGACCGTCGGCCTGATCAAGGGGACCGACCTCGCCGACGAGGAGCTCGTCTTCACCGCCCACCTCTACGAGGGCTGGGCCAAGCAGGGCGCCAACGACAACGCCTCCGGCTGCACGGCCATCCTGGAGACGGCCCGGGTGCTGAAGAAGCTCGTCGACCGAGGGCAAGATCCCGCCGCTCCGGCGGTCCGTGCGCTTCCTGTTCGTGCCCGAGATCTCCGGGACCGAGGCCTACCTCCGGCTGAACCCCGACATCAAGAAGAGGATCTTCGCCGACATCAACCTCGACATGGTCGGCGAGGGCCTGATCATGAACCGGAGCTACTTCCGCCTCAACCAGACGCCCTGGTCGCTGCCGACCTTCCTCAACGACGTCATGGCCTCCTATATCGAGTGGATGGGGGATTCCCAGCGGGACGCCCAGGAGGCGAGCTGGCGCGACAGGCGGCGTCCTGGCCCCGACCGGCTCGCGCGACCCGTTCTATTTCCTCGTCGAGCGCTACTCCGGCGGCAGCGACCACGACGTCTTCGTCGACGGCGGCATCCGCATCCCGGCCGTCCTGATGATCGTCTGGCCCGACCAGTGGTACCACTCGAGCGGCGACACGCCGGACAAGTCCGACGCGACGCAGTTCAAGAGGGTCGTGACGATCTCCGCCGCGGCCGCCGAGTTCCTGGCCAACGCCGGGCCCGTCGAGGCCGGGACGGATGATGGCCGAGATCGCGGCCCGCCAGGGCGGGCGGCTTGGCCGAGGACCGGGCGCGCGCGGAGCGGCTGCTCCTCGCCGCCGACGCGAAGGCGGTCCACGCGGCCGCCCGGGAGGCCCGGGTGCTCGTCGATCAGGGCTTCGTCCGGGAGAAGAAGACCCTGGCCTCGGTCCGCTATTTCATCGGCGCGGACGCCGGGGCCGAAGCCGCGCTCGCGGGCCGGCTGGGCGGTCTCGACGCGGTCCGGGCCGCCCACCTCAAGGGCGTCGACGATCTCTACGCCCTGCGCTGCCGGGCGCTCGGCCTCAAGGCCGAAAAGGCCGCGCCGACCAAGGACGAGGTCCGGCTGGCCGGGCTCGTCCCCGTGCGGACCGAGAAGATGGGCGGGATGATGGCGATGTGGGGGCTCCGCGAGGAGCTGCGGAAGCTCAATTACCAGCCGCCCCCGTCGATCATGATGGCCGAGAGGGAGCTCCGGAACTTCATCGACGGGGAGCGGTCGATCCTCGACATCCGCAACGCCGCGTCGGCCGAGTTCGCGCCGATCGACCTCCTCGAGGTCGAGACGTGGGTCGGCATCCAGGAGAAGCTCGGCCTGGTGACGATCAAGAAGAAATAGCAGCCGGCCCAGTTTTGGGCGAATCCCTCTCTCCGGCTTAGCTCAGGGTATCGCCTCTGGCTCCCCGGCCCCCCGGGAACCAGTCGTCCGGTTCCCCCCGCTTCGCGGGTCCCCCCTCCACGGACGGGGATCTTCGAGGCGACACCCATCGCCGCCGCGAGAGGAATTCGTCGGAAATGGGAGAGCTGCTACTTCGTGAACAGCTTCTCCAGGGCCGGGATGAGGTCCATCGTCTTTTCGAACTCGACGAGGGGGATCTTCTTGGCCTGGGAGATGGCCGTGAAGCGGCCGTCCGAGTTCCCTTCCTTGAGGACGAGGAGGATGTCCGAGTTCGGGGCCACGGCGTCGATCGACTGCTCGTCGGTGGTGTCGCCGGCCGCGGCGCCCTGGGAGCGCCGCTTCATGCCCTCGATGTGGGCGCCGATGATCTTGACGCCCGATTTGCGGGCCTCGGCGATGAGGGCGGCGGCGCGGGCCAGCTCGTCCTCGATCTCGATGCCGGCCGCGCCCATGCCCTTGAGGCTGGCCCCCATGGTGATGATGAGGGTCTTGTAGGGCGTGCCCGCCTTGGCCTTGGCCTGGAGGGTCTCGGGAGTCGCCAGCGGCTCGATGTCGTAGGTCATCTTCAGCCGCTGCAGCACGACCTTGATCGTCGTCGGGCCGATGCTCTGGCCGCAGGACGTGACGAGGACGGGCAGCTCCGCCTTGGCCTCTTGGGTCTGGGCCGCGAAGGCGGCGGGGACGAGGGCGAAGACGAGGGCGGCGGCGGCGAGGGCCGCGGCGGATCTATGGATTCTTGGCATGGTCGGACTCCTTTCTTCGGCGCGTGCGGCGCGAGAGCCCATGTTAGGCCAAAGGCCCGGCGCGGTCAACCCGCCCCATCCGGGGGCACGTAAGCGGTACGTATCCCAGTCGTCGCCCGCGGCGTTTTTTGTGCTATAGTCGGGGGGAGGGCAGGTCCCCATTTGGGGACACGTACCAGGTACATGTCCCCGAGCCTGGCCTTCGTCTGCCATATTCTGCCGACAAGGGAGGAGCAATGAGCGCTGGACGGAGAATAAGGTCGCTCGGGGTCTTTGCCGGGACTGCGGTTCTCTTCCTCGCCC
>CAWJKR010000012.1:0-62637 GCA_963843505.1 Candidatus Aminicenantota bacterium
GGTGAATACCGGCAGAAAAGCGACAGCGATGACGAGGAGCGAGAGAGAAGACCGACGGCCCGACTTCTTTGAGAGCGTTAAGCCTGACAATATGATAATCGCCCTTCCGGCCGCCTTCCTGCCAAAGTTGGAGCTTCTTGTAGGCGTTCTCGACCTCGACGATGGCCCCGTCGACGAGAACGCCGATGGAGATGGCGATCCTGGACAGGGACATGATGTTGGACGTCAGCTTCATGCCGTAGAGAGGGATGAAGGCCAGCAGGACCGAGATCGGGATGGTGAGGATCGGGATAATGGCCGAGGGGAAGTGCCAGAGGAAGAGGAGGATGATGATGCTGACGATGATCATTTCCTCGATGAGCTGGCCCCTCAGGGTTTCGATCGACCGGTTGATCAGCTCCGAGCGGTCATAAGTCGTCACGACCTCGACTCCGGGAGGGAGGGAAGGCTGGACCTCCTTGAGCTGTCCTTGACCCGGTTGATGACGTTCAGGGCGTTTTCGCCCGAGCGCATGATGACGATGCCGCCCACGGCATCGCCCTCGCCGTCGAGATCGGCGACTCCGCGCCGGATCTCGGGGCCCAACGCGACCTGCGCCACATTCCGGATGAGGACCGGGGTCCCTGACATGTCGTTCTTGACGACGATCGATTCGATGTCTTTGATCGACTTGGCATAGCCGCGGCCCCGGACCATGTACTCTTTGCCGGTGAACTCCACCAGCCGGCCGCCGACGTCATTGTTTCCGTCCCGGATGGCCTCGATGACGGTCATGAGGGGAATGTTGTAGGCCTGGAGGGCGTGGGGATCGACGTTGACCTGATACTGCTTCTGGAAGCCTCCGACGGACGCGACTTCGGCGACCCCGGGGACGCCCTGGAGCCAGTAGCGCATGTACCAGTCCTGGAAGCTCCGCAGCTGGGCCAGGTCGTTCTGACCCGATTTGTCGACGAGGGCATACTGATAGACCCACCCGACGCTCGTCGCATCGGGCCCCATCTCTGTCTGGACGCCCTGCGGCAACCTGGGGATGATCTTGCTCAGATATTCCAGCGTCCGGCTGCGGGCCCAGTAGAGGTCCGTCCCGTCCTGGAAGATGACATAAACATAGGAGAACCCGAAGTCGGAATAACCCCGGATGGCCTTGACCTTGGGCGCTCCGAGCATGGACGTCACGATGGGATAGGTCACCTGGTCCTCGATGACGTCGGGGCTCCGGTCCCACCTCGAATAGATGATGACCTGGGTGTCCGAGAGGTCCGGGATGGCGTCCAGCGGGGATGTTCCGGATGGCGTACACCGCGCCGACGATGGCCGCGGCGACGAAAATGAGAACGATATACTTGTTCTTCGCCGAGAACTCGATGATCTTTTCAATCATGCTTATCGACTCCCGCCGCGGGCTTGACCATCCGGTTGAGGGCGGCCTTGAGGCTCGACTCGGAGTCGATGAGGAAGTTGGCGGACGTGACGACGTTCTCGCCGTCGACAAGCCCGTCGAGGACCTCGAACATGTCCTCGCCCCTGACGCCGAGCTTGACCTCCCGGGGCTCGAAATATCCGTCGCCCTTGGCCACGAAGACGATCTTGGATACGCCGGCGTCCAGGACGGCGTCGACGGGGACGGTCAGCCTCGTGCCGTAGTCGACATGAATCTCGAGGTTGGCGAACATCTCGGGCTTGAGCTTGAGCCCGGGATTCGCGACTTCGATCCGGACCTGATTCGTCCGCGTCTCGGGCTTGAGATAGGGATAGATATAGATGATCTTCCCGGTGAAAGACTCCCCGGGATAATAGGAGAGGGAGATCTTCGCCTCTTGCCCCGTCTTGATGAAGGGCAGCTCGTACTCGTAGATCTCGCCGAGGATCCAGACGCGGGAGAGGTCGGCGATCTTGAATAGGTTCTCCCCGGCCATGATCTTCTGACCTTGAAGGACGTTCTTCTCGACCACGATCCCGGACCCGGGGGCATAAACCGTTACCGTCTTTTTGAATTGCCCCGTGCGCTCGAGCTCCTCGACCTGGCTGTCCGTGATGTCCCAGAGCCTCAGCTTCTCCCGGGCCGACTTGAGGAGGGTCGACGCATCGCCGAGCGCCGCGCCGGCCTTGAGAGCGATGAGGTACTCTTGCTGGGCCGAGACAAGCTCGGGGCTGTAGATGTCGAACAGGGGCTCGCCCTTGCGGACGGCCCGGCCGGTCGAATTCACGAAGAGCTTCTCGACCCAGCCGTCGAACTTGAGGTTGACGATCGAGATGTTCGGCTCGGCGTAATCCACGCGGCCGACCGCCTTGATGAGCTTGTGGATGGACTGCGATCTCACGGCCGCCGTCTTGATGCCGATGAGCTGCTGCCTCTCCGCGCTGATCTTGACCTGGATCCGGCCGCCGACTTCGGTGACGGTGCCGCTTTCTTCGACCTCGAAGGGCACCATGTCCATGCCCATCGAATCCTTGCCCGGCTTGTCGGAGACCTCGTCGGGGTTCATGGTCGAGCGGTACATGATCTTCTTCTTGGGAACCGGAGGCGGGCGGCGGCCGGCTTCTCCTGCGGCTCCACGGGCACGAGCTTCATCCCGCAGATGGGGCAGTCGCCCGGCTTGTCGGACGTGTAGGTGGGATGCATCGGGCAATGGTAGATCGTTTTTTCCGCGCCGGGCTTGGCTTTCTCGGCCTGGGCGAGGGTGCCTCCGGCGGATCCGGCCGCTGGGCCGGTTCCTTTGTTCCCCTTGCAGGCCGCAAAGAGGACGACAGCGGCGAGGACTATCACACCAAGGACGATGTACCTAGTTCTGGTCTTCATTCTTCCCTCCCCAATTCACGATCTCCGTCGCCGAATATTCTTCGAGCCGGGCGATCGAGCTCCACAGTTCGGCGAGCTCCCTGTAATAGGCCATTTGATAGGAGAAATGGGTGTTGATGTCGGTGAGAAGGGCCAGGAAATCGGTCTTGTTGACTTGATAGCTGGCCAGCGAAGATTCCACGGTCAGCGAAGCCTGCGGAATGATCGCGTCTTTGTACAGCTTGATGAGGCTCTCGGCCGACCGGGCCTTGAGATAATCCTCGGTGACCATGAAGGTCACGTCGTTCTTCGTGGAGACGAGGCCGCTCTTCGAGCTTTCGAGCCGGACGAGCGATTCCTCGAGCATCTTGGACTGCTTCGTCTTGCGATAAAGCGGGACCTCGAACCCCAGCATGATCTCGTACATGCTGGGCAGCCGGCCCTTGAATTCCCAGCCCGCGCCGACCACGAAGTTGGGAGAGAGCTCCTTGCGGGCGAACGCGACCATCTTGTCCCCTTCCTCGATCATCAAGGAAGCTTCCTTGACCATAGGGGAGTTCTCGGCCGCGGCCTTTTTGATGTCTTCCAACGACATGGGGAGGCTTTCGATTCCCTGGTCCTGTGGCATCCCCAGGGGTCTGTCCGCAGGGAAATCCAGGAGCAGGTTGATCTGAGCCTGGAGAGTCTTGATCATCTCGGCCATCGGCGTGATCATCTCGTCCATTCTCGAGATCTCGACCTGGGCCTTCAGGACCTCCGACTGGACGCCGTCCCCGACCGAGTACTTCGTCTCGGTCAGGTCGAGAGCTCTCTGCAGGAAGGCTTTCTGTTCCCGGAGAATGGCGATGGACTTGTGCAGGGCAAAAAGCTCGAAATAGGCGATCTTGACGTCCTTGAGAACGCCCAGAACGACCGCGTTGCGGACTTCCTTCGACCTCTCGAAGGCCTTCCCGGCGATCTCGCCTTTGAGCCGGAGCTTTCCGGGAAACGGGATGGGCTGGGAGAATGAGACCCCGACCCCGCTCATCACCTCTTCGCCGAGGGTGAACTGGGGGAAACCCATGTTTTTCAGGGTGAAGCCGACCATCGGATCGGGCAGGCTTTTTTCCTGGGGGATCCGGAAGGACATGGCGTCGGCCTCGAATCCGACGGACTTGATCTTCGGGTTCCTTTCCAGTGCCTGCTTGAGGAGGTCGTCGAGGCGCACGGCGTCTTCCTGGGCGAAGAGAAGCGCCGGGAATAACATCAAAAAACATAAAGAAACGGCTTTCTTCATGGTCACCTCCAATAGCCAACCCCTACATATGGCCGGAGCGCAGGGCGCAGGTCTTGTCGTGATTTATGAACAGTGACGACACGCTCTTCTTGACCGGAACCAGCGCGATGAAGACCGTGATGACCAGCAAAACCAAGGTGAAGAAGGCCTTCTTTAGAGGGAGCGATATCGTCGCCGGTTGGCCCAGAAGCTGCTTGGCCCTCTCCGTCGTCGGGTCGAAGAACCAGGAAGCCGCCGGGCCGTTGAGCTTTTGGACCTTCAAGAGAGAGCTGACGAGGTCCAGCGGGTCGGACTGAGAGCGAATGGAGTAGGCGTCCGCCGTCAACTCCGACGTCAGATGGAAGGCCCTTTTGAGGAAACCGCTGACCGGAAGGAAGAACAAGAAGTCCGATATGAACGAGACAACCAGGCCCTTCAAGGGGTCCTTCGATCTTTGGTGATGAGACTCGTGGAGGACGACCGCGCGGAGCTCTTTTTCGTCCAGGATCTCCATGAGCCTGGTGGACAGGAAGATCCGCGGCTTCAGGAAGCCGCCTGTAAAAGCAAGCGGAGAGCGGTCCTCGAAGAGCGTGACGTTCTCCACGGAGGGAACTCGAGGGACGCTGCTGAACGGAACCGCGTTACGCTCGGCACGTTCGACGAATGTCATCGTCCGCAAGATCCTCGAAACAGTTCGGAAAAGGGCGTAAAGGAATGACGCCGACATGAAGACGAGGAGGAACGCCTTGCCCGTTTCTCCAAGAACCTGCAGGAAGGGCACGATACCCAGGCAGCGGAGGTTGCAGCTGAAAGCCGCCGGACTCGGCAGGGAGAGGAAGAGAAGGGCCGTTTCCGGATGCCTGTAGAGCTGGAAAAGAGATCAGGAGGAAGAGCAGGGAAAGCCCCCCCAGGAGCAGAGCGGGGTTCGTCCACGTCTTAGTCTTGAAGTTCCCCATTTTTCTTCTCTTCGAGCAGTCTTTCGAGCTTCTCGAGCTCTGCCTCAGGCATTTTGGAGAACATGCCGGCGAAGGCCGAGACGGCCAGGTCCGGCGATACCTCAAAGGCCTTCTGAACGAAGCTCTCCGTGACTGGCGCGCTCGTAGTCCTGCCGGGAGATCATCGGAGTGAAAAGGATCGTCCCCGACTTCCGGTCTTTCTTTATGAGGCCCTTTTTGGACAGCCGGTCAAGGACCGTCAGCGCCGTCGTGTAAGCGATATCGCGGCGCCGACGGATTTCCTCATGGAGATCTTGCCCTTCATGGGCCCGCTTGCCCAAAGGATCTCCATGAGGGGCCGCTCAAGCTCCTCGGACAATGGGCTCAATTTCCCATATTTCGATAGGGTTAATAATTTCATGCCTCCATTATATTCTACACACTGTAGAGTGTCAAGGGATGCGGCCGTTGACTTCCCCCCTGTAAACAAGATATTTTGGGCCCGCGTCCGCCGAGCCCCGACAAAACCTGTGAAGGAGGCCGCCCATGTCAAGAAAGAACGCCAGGCGCGACGAGTGGGACGCGCGGCTTATGCCGGAAGGCAAACCGGCCGCGGAGTGAGGGGCACCGGCCGCAATCAGGGGCTCACCCTGATGCTCCTCGCCGTCGGCATCCCTCTCGTCCTCTTCTTCATTCAGGTGGACGGCGTGCTGAGGTTCTCGACCGAGGACAAGATCTTCGAGCGGACCCTGACCTCCGCCGAGCAGCAGGAGATCCGCGCCGCCATCGCCAAGCAACAAGCCAAGCTCGACACGATCCAGAAGGTCGTCGAGCAGATCAAGGAGAAGTACCGCGGCGAGACGGGCGCGAGCTATGACCGGGACGTCTGGGTCGTCCACGTCAAGGAAGGCCTGGCCATCCCCTACAAGTACGTTCTCGCCCTCGGGGCGCTGCTCTTCCTGATCGGGCTGGGCAAGCTCATCATCTAGGGGCCATCGGGCCGGGGGCCGTCGCCGCGGGGCGCCGGAAGATCGCAAGGAGGGTTCATCGTGATCATCATCATCGGCCTGCTGCTTCTGTCGCTCGTCTCTTCCCGTCTCCGCGCAGACCGCGAAGGCGCCGGACGCGGACGCGCTCCGGGCCGGCCGGAACTACATCGCCACCCCGGCCTTCACCGAGGCCGCGGACAAGGCCGTCCTGGCCCTGTTCAAGGGCCTGCGGGTCGCCGACGTCGTCGACGGCATGGACGCGGTCGGCCTCGTCGACACCGGCACCATGGACCCGGAGATCCACGCGCTCTGGCGCGACACCGCGACATTCGCCCACCGCTTCGCCGGCATCGCCGTCACGGCCCGCTACGTCCCGACGCAGAGGCCGACGGCCGGCGTCCTCGCGACCGAGGCCTACGACGCCTGGGCGGGGGACTGGTACGACAAGCTCTCGCCGGAATCGTTCGCCCCGCTCATCCGCCCGGGCACGGCCCTCGTCATCGACGACGCCCCCCGCGCCGACGTCGGCTCGATCGGCTCCTACAACATCCTCGAGTGGCAGATCGCTCGGCTGCGTCGGCGTCGTCACGGACGGGACGGCCCGCGACACCGACGAGATCATCACCCAGAAGGTCCCGCTCTACCTCAGGCGGATCGGCCGCGGCATCCGGCCCGGGACGGAACGAGCTCGAATCCGTCAACCGGCCCATCGTCTGCGGCGGCGTCCTCGTCGTTCCCGGGCGACGTCATCGTGGCCGACGGCGACGGGGTCGTGGTCGTGCCCCGGGCCAAGGCCGAAGCCGTGGCCAAGTACGCCCGCAAGATCATGGACGGGGACAAGGAAGGGCGGCGGGAGCTCTACAAGAAGGTCGGTCTCAAGCCCGACCCGTCGGTCAAGAAGTAGACGGCTCTTCCCGGCGGTCCCGGCTATTTCGCCGGCGTCGGGCGGCGCGGGGCGTCCCGCCCTGGAACAGCCGGACCGTCTCGGGATTGAACAGAATGATCATCGAGTAGATGCCGAGGGCCGTGCCGAAGGGGACGTGGGCGAGGCTCAGGAACGAGACGACCAGCATCAGGATCCGGGCCCATTCCTTATGCTGGATGAGGCCCAGGCCGCCGATGATCTGGGGCAGGCCGATGAGGCCGAGGAACGAGCTGGCGATGATGCCGATGATCCGCAGGACGCCCGGCTCGACGTCCTCGACGTTGGGGATCTGGGCGACGCCGAAGAAGAAGAGCAGGGCGAGGAAGGCCAGGCCGAGGCAGAACGCCCCGAAGACGACCCACAGGATCCCGATGACCTTGACGTGATCTTTCATGCGGCACCGCCTTTCCCGCTCATTATACGCAAGTCGGGCCGCTCCGGGCCAGGAATCGCTTGCGCTGCCGCCCCCGATAGCGAGAGAATGATGCGGCGGGACGGACCGCCCGATGAGGGCGGAAGGAGCGGCGGATGACGCGGTGTTTCGAACCGCCCTCCTCTTGGCGCTCTTGGCCTGCGCCGCCATCGCGGTCGCCGTCGCGGCCGAGCCCCGCGGCGCGCGACCGCAGGCGGGCGCGCTCCGAGGTCGAAAGCCAGGCCCTTTCCAGCCTCGAGCGGGCCGAGGTCCTCAAGGGCAAGATCATTCTGCGGGAGATCCCCAGCCCCGACCGGAAAGGCCGGACCTTCGAGGCCGTCGGCGTCCTCCTCGCGACCGTCGAGGAGGCCTTGTCGACCATCACCGATTACAGGCGTTACGGGGAGTTCATGCCCCGCGTCGAGAAAACGGTCGTCACCGACGAAAGCGATTCGGTCTCGATCGTCGAGGAATACCTGAAGCTGCCTTTGGGCGTCCACCGCCGCTACCGGCTGAGGTACTCGGTCTGCCGGGGGGAAGACGGCTTCCGGATCGACTGGAAGAAGATCCCCTGGCCGGAGGTCCCCCTCAGCCAATCCGTCGTTGATACCTCGGGTCACTGGCAGGTCGAGCGGTTCAGCGAAGGGGGGCTTCTCGCCTTCTATCAGGTCTACACGGATCCGGGCCGCGTCCCCCTCGGGATGAAGGGCCTGGCCCTGTCGCTGTCGAAGCACGAGATCCCCAAGGTGATCGAAAGGGTCAGGCAGCGCCTGCGTTCTCTCTCGGCGCCCGGGCCGATCAAAGACCGGCCATCCCCCCGCTAGAACTCCTGCCCGTACCGTCCCGCCGAGCCCAGGACCTCGCGGTTCTTCCTCTTGTACATCTCGATGAGGGCCGTCCGGGCCGGGCCGAGGTACTTGCGCGGGTCGAATTCGCCGGGCGTTTCGGCGAAGACCTTGCGGATCGTGGCCGTCATGACCATGCGGCCGTCGGTGTCGATGTTGATCTTGCAGACGGCCGACCGGGCGGCCTGCCGCAGCTGCTCTTCGGGGACGCCGATGGCGTCCTTCATCTGGCCGCCGTACTTGTTGATCGTGGCCACGGCGTCCTGGATGACCGACGAGGCGCCGTGGAGGACGATGGGGAAGCCGGGGATCTGCTTCTCGACCTCGGCCAGGATGTCGAACCGCAGGGGCGGCGGGACGAGGATGCCCCGCTCGTCGCGCGTGCACTGCTCGGGCTTGAACTTGTAGGCGCCGTGGGAGGTCCCGATGGAGATGGCCAGCGAATCGACCGTCGACCGGCGCACGAAATCGACGACCTGCTCCGGATGCGTATAGGTCGACTTGTCGGCCTGGACCTCGTCCTCGATGCCGGCCAGGCGGCCGAGCTCGCCCTCGACCGAGACGCCGAGCGGCCGGGCGTATTCGACGACCTGGCGGGTCAGGGCGATGTTCTCCTCGTAGGGCAGGTGCGAGCCGTCGATCATGACCGACGAAAAGCCGTTCTCGATGCAGGACTTGGCCAGCTCGAAGGTGTCGCCGTGGTCGAGGTGGAGGGTGATCGGGATGGCCTGGTCCGGCGCCCTTGGCCTTCTCCATCTCCCGGGCCATGCGGACCGCGCCCTCGGCCATGTAGCGGAGGAGGGTCTGGTTGGCGTACTTCCGGGCGCCGCTCGAGATCTGGAGGATGACCGGCGAGCGCGTCTCGACGCAGGCCGTGATGATGGCCTGGAGCTGCTCCATGTTGTTGAAGTTGTAGGCCGGAACGGCATACCGCCCGGCGAAGGCGCGCCGGAACATGTCGTTGGTGTTGGCGAGGCCGAGATCTTTATAGGATACGGGCATGTCGAACCTCCTGGGGATCTGCCGAAAGCCCTTCCATCATAGCCCAAGGTCCGGCGCTTTTCAAAGCGGCTTGCGCCCGCCGCGCCTTGTCTTTCGGGGAGGCCTCTGATATAACCCGGAGGGACCGTGCGTCCAAACTCCGGAACGAGCCGAGAGGGACGGTCCCCGTCGGGGACAGCCCCTGATCGGCGAGGGACATTCCGCATGATCAAACGCCTGACCTTTCTCGCCGTCTGCCTCCTCGTCTTCGCCGTCGCCTTCGCCGCGGCCCAGGCCCGGATCGAGGTCCGAAAAGACGGGGCGTCGTTGACGCTCGCCGCCGACGGCCGTCCCGTCGCGGCGCTCGTTCCGTTCGCCGAGAAGGACTTCGCGGCGGAGGACGCGGTCCGCGAGATCCGGCCCGGCCTCTTCGAGTGGACACGGACCTTCCGCTACGACGGGAAGGATTACGTCCGGCCGGCGCGGCTGACCATGGCGCTCGAGGCGCTCTACGCGTCGCGCTACAGTCTTATCCCGGCCGTGTCGTACGACGGCAACGCCTGGGGCACGGGCCTCGAGCCGAAAGGCTTCCTCAAAGACGGCCAGCCCTGGACCTTCGCCTATCACCGCACCTCCATCCCCGGCGCGACCTACTCGGAGTCCGAGGCCTGGTCGGTCGGTCTCTTCAGCGCTCCCGGCCAGCTCCTCGGCGGCTTTTCCTGCTCGCTCGAGCCGCGCGCCGACAAGACCGTGCACCGGCTCGTCTGGCCGGAGGAGGAGACGCCCCAGGTCTACGCCATGCGCGACGCCTATCAGGACGCCTATCGCGGCGACCTCCGGGTGTCCCGGGGCCAGACGATCGCGCTCAAGGCCTGGATCGTCGTCGGCGCCGTCACGACGCCCCGGCACGGCTGGCATGCCCTCGTCGACGCCGCCTGGTCGCTCAACGCCCGGACGGCGAAGCCGCGCTTCGAGCCGGAGGAGATCTGGGAGCTCGGCGCCCAGTTCGCCGCCGACAGCCTCTGGGCCGAGGAGAAGGGCTTCAAGGGATTCTCCATCGGGCTCCGCTGGGACCCGCAGGAGCAGGGCTGGGTCCAGCGGCAGTCCTGGAAGTACGAGATCGGCTGGGCCGGGCAGAACATCTCCCTGGCCAACGCCATGCTTCACGACTATCTCCTGTCGAACGAGCGCCGTTCGCTCGACAAGGGGATCCAGTGCCTCGACACATGGCTCAAGAACGCCCGGCTGAAGAACGGCCTCTTCCGCTGCCACTACGACTATCTCATCGGGCTCGAGGACCCCAAGAACGAGGTCCAGGACGCCTGCAACCTCGGCCACGCCGCGCAGGGCTATTTCGAGGCCTTCGACCTGGCCGCGCGCTGCGGCCTGAGCAAGCCCGAGTACCGGGCGGCGGCGCTCGGCGTCTGCGACTTCGCCCTGAAGGCCCTGCGGGCCGACGGCCGCATCGGCAAGGCCTGGACGAACGACGGGAAGGTCGTCGATCCCGAAGGCACGATCGGCGCTTTTCTCATCCCGCCGCTCGTCACGGCTTTCCGGGCGACGCACAAGGCCGCCTACCTCCAAGGGGCGGAGAAGGCCTACGCGTTCTATATCGGCGAGTTCGTCCGCAACGGCTTCACGACGGCCGGGGCCCTCGACACCTATTGCATCGACAAGGAATCGGCGACGCCGCTCCTCAAGGCCGCGCTCGAGCTCTATGACGTGACCGGCAAGGCCCAGTATCTCAAGTGGGCCGAGGACGTCTCCTATTATCTGGCGACGTGGCAGTGGCACTACAGCGTGCCCTTCGCCGAGGGGACGGTCCTGCGCGAGCTCGGCTACGACACGTACGGCGGCACGGCCGTCTCGACCCAGCACCACCACCAGGACCCCTACGCCCTGATCATCGTCAACGATTGGATCAAGCTGGCCCAGCTCACCGGCAAAGCGGCCTGGCGGGAGCGGGCCGTGGCGGCCTGGGTCAACGGCCACGATGGGCATCTCGGGCGGGGACCTCGTCGTCATGGGCAAGAAGAGGCCCTACGGCAGCCAGGACGAGGGCTTCCTCCACACGCGCTGGCTCCAGCCGTTCGCCGTCAGCCAGTGGCTCGTGGCCTGGCCGACCGCTTTCCGGCTGGAGACGCTCCGCCAGAATCCCAACTGGGCCGTCTTCAATAAAGACTAAATCGGGGACACAATACCATTTTCCGAATTTCCGGAATTGGGGACATGACACTGGACTTCTCAGCCGCATCCGTGAAGAAATTGGGGAAATGGTATTATGTCCCCGATTTTACATTCGTCCTCGCCGGGGCGTGCCTTTGCGGCATCGCGTGCGTGCGTCCCGCGTCCCGGACGACGGCCTGGACGCGTGCTCCCCCGGCGCCGCTCTTTCGCGACCCCGTCTTCGACGGCGCCGCGGATCCGTCCCTCATCTGGAACGACCGGGAACGGGCCTGGTGGATCTTCTACACGAACCGCCGGGCCAACGCGCCCGACGCCCAGGACGGCGTCCGCTGGTGCCACGGCACGGACCTCGGCATCGCCTCGTCGGCCGACGGCGGCCTGACCTGGACCTATCGCGGCACGGCCAAGGGGCTCGAGTTCGAGCCGGGCCGCAACACCTTCTGGGCCCCCTGCCTCCTCGAACACGGCCGGACCTATCACATGTTCGTCGCTTACGTCAGGGGCGTCCCGGCCGATTGGAGCGGCGACCGCCACATCGTCCATTACACCAGCCGGGACCTCGAAAATTGGAAGTTCGAGGCGATCGTTCCTCTGAGCTCGGAGCGCGTCATCGACGCCTTCGTTTATGCCAAGCCCTCCGGCGGCTGGCGCATGTGGTACAAGGACGAAGCCAACGGCTCTCATATTTACGCGGCCGACAGCGAAGACCTCTATCGCTGGTCCGTCGTTGGCCCGGTCGTGACGGACAAGGCCCAAGAGGGAGCGGCCGTCTTCTGGTGGCAAGGCTCCTACTGGATGCTCGTCGACCGCTGGCAGGGGATGGGCTGTCCTGCGATCGAGCCGACCTCTCGACTTGGACCGAGCAGCCGGGCGCCATTCTCGGCGTTCCGGGAAAGCGTCCCGACGACGGCGATATCGGCCGCCACGGCGAGGTCGTCGTTCAGGGCCCTGAGGCCTATCTTTTCTATTTCACCCATCCCTTCGGGCCCAAGGCGCACACGGAGCCGGGCAAGCACCGCTCGTCGCTCCAGGTCGCCCGCCTCGAGCTCCGGGACGGGCGGCTCGTCTGCGACCGCGACGCGCCGTTCCCGCTCGAGCTCGGCCCGCCGAGCGGATTCAAGCCGGCGCAAGCGGCCGGAAAGCGCGCTCGAGCTCGAGACGCCGGACGCGCAGCTCGCCGCGGCGTTCGCCTGGGCCAAGGCCCAGGCGCTCGACTATGTCTTCCCGGCGGCCGCCTACGGCGATCCCGTCGGCGACTGGTACGAAGCCGCCCTGCCGTCGCGCTTCGCCTTCTGCATGCGGGACGTGTCCCATCAGGCCACCGGGGCCCAGGCGCTCGGCCTGGCCGCCTTCAATCGCAACATGCTCGGCAAGTTCGCCCGGGCGATCGGCCCGTCGCGCGACTATCTGCTCCTACTGGGAGATCGACAAGTGGG
Source organism: Candidatus Aminicenantota bacterium (assembly GCA_963843505.1). Classification (GTDB taxonomy): domain Bacteria; phylum Acidobacteriota; class Aminicenantia; order Aminicenantales; family Saccharicenantaceae; genus RBG-16-66-30. The sequence continues at coordinate 12,745 of CAWJKR010000012.1, forward strand.
ACCGGCCGGCCCCGGTCGACTACAAGAACGACAAGGATTTCTGGTACAACCTGCCGGCCAATTTCGACGTCCTCGACGCCTGCTGGCGCCAATACCTCTGGACGGGCGACAAGACCTATATCGAGGACCCGGCTTTCCTCGAGTTCTATCGCCTGACGGTCAAGGACTATATCGAGGCCTGGGACAAGGACGGCGACGGCATCCCCGAGCATCGCCCGGAATACGGCAACCGCGGGCTCGGCGGCTACGACGAGGGGCCGTTCTCGGATCGGACGGCCTTCGGCGCCGACCTCATCGGCCGCGAGGCCCGGGCCTTCGATTCCTACGCCGCGATCTTCGAAGTCCGCGGAGAGGGCGACAGCGAAGGCCCGGCCGCTCCGCGAGCGCGCGGCCGCGCTGCGCGGCCGCTACGAGGCCGAGTGGTGGAACGAGTCGCGCGGCCAATACGCCGACTTCGCCCTCACGGGCGGCTCGCCGGCCTTCGAGGACCAGTTCTGGAGCGGGGTCTTCCCGCTCTATTTCGGCCTGATCCCCGCGGGCCCGCGGCGCGAGGCCACGCTCCGCCGCATCCTGGACGCGGAACGCCGGAGGGCATCGAGGTCGAATCCTACCTGCCGGAGATCTTCTATCGCTACGGCGCCGACGAGGCGGCCTATGCCGAGATCCTGGCCCTCACGGACCCGGCCAAGAAGCGCCGCGAATACCCCGAGGTCCCGTTCGCCGTCATCGGGGCGATCGCGACGGGGCTCATGGGCGTCAGGCCCGACGCGGCGACGCGGCCTGATCGAGACGCGCTTCGGATCTCACGGCCGCGACGCCGTGGGCGGAGTTCGAAGGGCCTGCCCGTCTTCGACGGCCTCGTCGACGTCCGCCATGACGGGCGGCGCCGAACGACGCTCCACGTCCGCTCGGGCCGGGACGTTCGTTTGGCAGGCCGTCTTCGAGGGCGTCTGGGACGAGATCGAGGTCGACGGCGTCGCCCGCGAGCGCGGAACACGGCGAGGACGAGTGCCGGCCGTCCGGTCTCGTGGGTGAAGATCGAGATGTCCGCCGGGGAAGACGGTGACCGTCGGCGCGTCGCGGGCCGGCGTTGACGGGAAGGGATCGTGGAGGTGGAGTACCGATGAAAGCTCAGAGTGCCCGCGTGAAAGCCGGGGCAGGCGTCTTCTCTCTGGCGCTGCTTGCCCTTTTTGTCCGTCGTTCTGGCCGGGCAGGACGCGGCCAGGACCATCGGGCCGCTGGACGGCGGAAAAGGCCCGGGCGTGGGCCGGCGGCCAGCCCTGGACGCTCGGCTGCAACTACATCCCCCGGACGGCCGTCAACACGCTCGAGATGTGGCAGGCGGCGACCTTCGACCCGGCCATCATCGACCAGGAGCTCGGCTGGGCCGAGGACCTCGGCTTCAACGCCGTGCGCGTCTTCCTTCACTATCTCCTGTGGGAGCAGGACTCCGGCGGCTTCCTCCGGCGATTGGAGCGGTTCCTGGAGATCGCCGACAGGCACCACATCGGGACGATGTTCGTCCTCTTCGACGATTGCTGGAGTCCCAAGTTCGCGCTCGGCCCGCAGCCGGCGCCGCGGCCGGGCGTCCATAACTCGGGCTGGGTCCAATGTCCCGGGCCGGACCTCCTTCAAAGCCCCGACCGCTGGGGCGTCCTCGAGGATTACACCCGCGGGGTCGTCGGCTTCCTGCGCGGCGACCGGCGCGTCCTGGCCTGGGACCTCTACAACGAGCCCGGGAATTCGGACTACGGCGCGAAATCGCTGCCCCTGGTCAAGAGAGTTTTCGCCTGGGCCCGGGCGGCCGCGCCGTCCCAGCCGCTGACGGTCGGCATCTGGGACGAATCGAAAGAGCTGGCCGAGCTCAACGCGGTTCCAGGCCGAACACTCCGACATCATCTCCTTCCACTCCTACCAGAACCGGGCGGACGCCGAAAAGCGGGTCGCCGCGCTCAAGGCCTACGACCGCCCGCTCATCTGCACGGAGTACATGGCCCGGACGGCCGGCAGCCGGTTCGAGGAGATCCTGCCGCTCTTCAAGGGCGAGGACGTCGGGGCGATGAACTGGGGCTTCGTCAGGGGCAAGACCCAGACGATCTTCCCCTGGGGCTCGAAGGAGGGCGGGCCGGAGCCGTCAAGTCTGGTTCCACGACGTCCTGCGCCCGGACGGGGCCCCCTATAGCGATGACGGAGGCCGCGCTCATCCGCAGGATGGCCGGAAAGAGCCGGCCGGACGATGCCGGGAACGCCGCCGCCGTCGCCGAGCCCTTCCACGGCTGGGCCCTGACGCCGCCGCTCGGCTGGAACAGCTGGGATTCGTTCGGGCAGGCGGTCACCGAGGACGAGGTCAAGGCCAACGCCGACTTCATGGCCGCCCGGCTGGCCGAGCTCGGCTGGCGCTACGTCGTCGTCGACATCGAATGGTCGGAGCCGCAGCGGCTCGGGCCCGATTATCCGGTCCGCTCGAAGTCCGAGGTCGACGCGTTCGGCCGGTTCGTCCCGGCCGCGTCGAGGTTCCCCTCGTCGGCCGGCGGGCGCGGCTTCAAGCCGCTGGCCGACTACGTCCACCGCAAGGGCCTGAAGTTCGGCGTCCACATCGTCCGCGGCATCCCGCGGCTGGCCGTCGAAAGGAACACGCCCATCGAGGGCATCGCGCTACCGGGCCGCCGACGTCGCCGACAAGGCGGATTTCTGCGACTGGAACGAGGACCAATGGGGCGTCGACGTCAAGAAGCCCGGGGCCCAGGATTGGTACGACTCCCTCTTCCGCCAGCTCGCGGCGTGGGGGGTCGATTTCGTCAAGGCCGACGACCTCTGCTACCGCGGCGAGGAGATCGCCATGCTGCGCCGGGCCATCGACCGGACGGGCCGGCCCATCGTGCTGAGCCTGTCTTACGGGCCGATGCCGCTCGTCGCGGGCCGAGGCGCTCGTCAAGAACGCCAACGCGTGGCGCCTGCTCGGCGACCTCTGGGATTATTGGGACCAGGTCTTGCCCGCCTTCCGGCGGCTCCACGATTGGACCCCGTATGCCGGGTCCCGGCCACTGGCCCGAGCCGGACATGCTGCCGCTCGGCCATCTCCGCTTCCTGCCCGAGGGCTGGTCCAAGAACGTCACCAGGAATCCCGGCTATTTCGCCATGGCCTCGCACGGCGGCCGGGAGGACGTGCCCAACTTCCTGAGCCGCGACGAGCAGAGGACGGTCATGACGCTGTGGGCGATCTCCCGGAGCCAGATGATGTTCGGCGGACATCTCCCCGCGAGCGACGCCTGGACGCTCTCGCTCATCACCAATCCCGGGGTCCTGGCCGTCAACCAGAGGAGCCGGATGAACCGCCAGCTCTTCCATGCCAACGGGCTCGCGGCCTGGACCGCGGACGACCCGTCAAGCGGGGCCAGGTACGTCGCGGTGTTCAATGTGAGCGATAGGGAAGAGAAGGGCCCGGAGGCGGGGATCGCCGTCCCGGTCCGTCTGGCCGACATGGGGCTCGCCGGGCCCGTCGCCGTCACTGACGTTTGGAGCGGTCGGCCCGTCGGCGTCGTCAACGGCGAATTCGCCCCGGTCGTGCCGTATCACGGCGCGGGATTGTTCCGGCTGCAGCAGGCGAAACGGTGAGGAGGGGGACACGCACGGGGAAGATGGGCGGGAAAATGGGGACGCTTCTAGTTCTCGTCGCGAAAGACAGAAGCGTCCCATGTTCATATGCCGCCGAAGAGGCACATTCCTCGATTCGGACAATGGTCTTGTGTCCCCAATTTGAGTAAAATAGCTTCGAGATGCACATCACGCTGGCCTACGGGAAGGACGGGCTGCCGCTCGAGCTCGACGACGCGCTCGACGTCACGGTCGTCGAGCCGGCGTTCGTCCCGGCCCTTCCCGACCCCCGCGCCGCCGTCCGCGCGGCGCTCGAAGCGCCCCTCGGCTCGCCGCCCCTCCGCGAGCTCGTCCGCCCGGGCATGCGGGTCGGGGTCGTCTTCAGCGATATCACCCGGCCGGCCCCGAATCCGCTGCTCCTCGCGGCCGTCCTCGAGGTCCTGGACGCCGTCCCCGGCGTCGAGGTGACGCTGTTCAACGCCCTGGGCACGCACCGGCCGAACACCGAGGCCGAGCTGCGGACGATGCTGGGCGACGCGATCTTCGAAAGCCGCCGCATCGTCCAGAACAACACCTTCGAGCCCGCGACCCAGGTCCGGGTCGGCGTGACCTCGAAAGGCCACGAGACCTGGCTCAACGCGGAGCTCATGCGCTGCGAGCTGAAGGTCCTGACCGGCTTCATCGAGCCGCATCTCTTCGCCGGCTTCTCCGGCGGCGGGAAGGCCATCATGCCGGGCATGGCCGGCCAGCGCACCGTCCTCGGCAACCACGACGCCGGGATGGTCGGCCACCCGAAGGCCATCTGGGGCGTCACCCACGGCAACCCGATCTGGGAGGAAGTCCGCGAGGTCGCCGGGCAGGCCGGCCGCCTGTTCCTGCTCAACGTGACGCTCAACCGCGACAAGGCCGTGACGGGCGTGTTCGCCGGCGACCTCGACCGGGCCCACGCCGCCGGCTGCGCCTTCGTCAAGCGCTCGGCCATGGTCGCCCGTCCCCCGGCCGTTCGACATCGTCGTCACGACGAACTCCGGCTACCCGCTCGACATCAACCTCTACCAGTCGGTCAAGGGCATGCGGGCCGCCGATCAGATCGTCCGTCCGCGGCGGCGCCATCATCATCGCCACGAGCTGCTGGGACGGCATCCCGGAGCACGGGCTCTACGGCAAGATCCTGCGCGAGTCCCGCGACCCGCACGAGCTGCTCGAGAGGATCTGCGCCCCCGGATTCCTCGAGCAGGACCAGTGGCAGGCCCATATCCAGGCCCTGATCCAGCAGAAGGCCGCGATCTACGTGCAGGTCGGACGGCCTGACGGACGACGAGATCCGCGCCGCCCTCCTCCGGCCCTGCCGCCGCGTCGAGGACACGATCGCCGACCTGCTTGGAGACGTACGGCCGCGGCGCCTCGATCTGCGTCATGCCCGAGGGCCCGCAGACGGTCCCCTACATCGCCTGAGGCCGGGTAGCCCCCGCGGCGCCGCGTCAGCTTCTTCCCGCGAGCACCTTGCGGATGAGTCCCGGAAAGCTCCCGGGCCGTGAAGGGCTTCATGATGAAGGCCCGGATCCCGTCCTTGCCGACGGACTCGCCGTTGACCTTCTCGCTGAACCCCGTGTTGAGGATGATCTTGATGTCCGGCCGGACCTTGACCAGGTCCCGGGCCAGCTCGATCCCCGAGATCCCCGGCATGGTCTGGTCGGTGATGACCAGATCGAAGGCGTCCGGGTCCTTCTTGAACGCCGCCGCGGCCGTCCGCCCGGAAGACCGGGTCGTGATCCTGTAGCCGAGCCGCTCGAGCATCCGGGCCAGGCTCTTGAGCTGGCCCGCATCGTCGTCGACGAGCAGGATCCGCTCGGTGCCGGTCTCGGCCGCCGGGGCCGCCGCGGTCTCGGCCGCCGGCGCTTTCCGCAGGCAGCAACGGGCAGAAAGACGCTGAACGTGCTGCCCTTGCCCACTTCGCTGTAGGCGGTGATCGCTCCGCCGTAGCTTCGGACGATGCCGTGGACGACCGACAGGCCCAGCCCGCTGCCTTCCCCCGGGCTCCGGGTGGTGAAGAACGGCTCGAAGATCCGGTTCAGTGATCTCCCGCGACATGCCGCAGCCGGAATCCGCGACCGCCAGTCGCACGTAGGGTCCGGGCTTGAGCCCGGAGTGGCGGAGGGCCATCGCGGCGTCGACATCGACCTTATCGAGCTTGACCTCCAGCCGGCCCGGCTTGCCCTTCATGGCCAACGAGGCGTTCTGGCACAGGTTCGATAGGATCTGATGGATCTGGGCCGGGTCGGCCTCGACCGTGGCGTCGTCGGCCCGGATCGGCCTCGTGCACGGCGACGGTGCCGGGCAGGGTGGCCCGGAAGAGCTGCAGGGCCTCCTGCACGACCGGCGCGATGCGGAGGGGGCTCCGCTCCCATTCCCTGTGATGGCTGAAGGTGACGATCTGCTTGACCAGCTCCTTGCCCCGCTCGGCCGCCTGGAGGATGAGCGGCAGGGATTCCCGGGCCGGGCAGCCTTCCTCGGTGTCGAGGAGGGCCAGCTCGGTGTTGATCGTGATGGCGGCCAGGATGTTGTTGAAATCGTGGGCGATGCCTCCGGCCAGGGTCCCCAGGGCCTCCATCTTTTGGGCCTGGCGCACCTGTTCCTGAAGGGTGACCTGCTGGGTGACGTCCCGCTCCGTGATGAGGATGCCCGCGAGGGTCCTTGACGGGCGTCGCGGCGATCTCCGAGCTCGACCGCCCGTTCTCCCGGCCGCGCGAGGGTGACGCGGCCGTTCCAGTCTTCCCCGCGCCTGACGGCGGCGCGGAATTCCGCGACGCCGGGGTCGCCGGCGACGAGATCGAAATAGTCCCTGCCGACCGCGGCGTTCTTGCCGAGCCGGTTGATCGTTTCGAAAGCGGCGTTGACATAGAGGATCCGGCCGTCCAGGTCGACCATGACGACGGCTTCCGAGGCCAGTTCGACGGCCGCCCCGAGGCGGAGCCGCTCCTGGTCGGCCAGCGCCTGGCGCAGGGCCTCCGCCTGCTTGCGCTCGGTGATGTCGTGGACCATCCCGACGGAGCGGACGATCCGGCCGGCGGCGTCCCGGATGTGCTCGCATTTCTCGTGGACGATCCGGATCTCGCCGGTGTCCCGGCGCACGATCCGGTGCTCGATCTCGTAGCCGTCGCAGTCCTTCACGCAGCGAACCCGGATAAGCCGCGTCGACGGCCTTGCGATCGTCCGGGTGGACCGCGGCCAGAAAGGCCTCGTAGGTCGCGCCGAATTCCTGGGGCTCGAGCCCGAAGATCCGGAAGATCTCGTCCGACCAGGTCAGCCGGTCGGCGGCGACGTCGAGCTCCCAGCTGCCGAGGTGGGCGATCTCCTGGGACCTCTCGTGCCGATGCTCGCTCTCGCGGAGGGCCTCCTCGGCCCTTTTCCGCTGAGTGATGTCCATGAAGACGACCGCGAATTGGCGCGGGGCGGGGCGGTAGGCGTAGACCTCGAACCAGCGGTTGAGCGGCTCCGGATAATAGCGCTCGAACGTGCGCGGCTCGCCGGTCAGGGCGACGCGGCCGTAGGTCTCGATCCAGAAGGGCTCGATGTCCTTCAGGACTCCCGGACGCCCCGGCCCAGGACCTCGGCCCGCCGCAGGCCGGTCAGCCGCTCGAAGGCCGGATTGATGTCGAGGAAGCGATAATCGACGGGGCGGCCCGCCTCGTCGGTGACGATCTCGTGCAGGGCGAACCCCTCGGTCATGGACTCGAAAAGGCCCCGAAACTTGTTTTCGCTGTCGCGCAGGGCCCTCTCGGCTTGCGCGCGCTTGGTCACATCATGGGCGTAGAGATTGACGTAGGGCTCGTCCTTGGGACGGACGGCGGTGAACCAGATACGACCGGCCGTGCGGCGTCGGAGATCTCGGCCTCGACGACTCGCTCGCCGACCGAAGGCCTCGAGGGCGAGGCCTCTGAGGGGCGGCGGCAGCGGACCCGAGGCCGCCGCGCCGAGCGCGGCGAGGACGCGCTGGGCCGCCGGATTCGCGTAGAGGATCTGCCCGGTCTCGTCGGCGCGAAGGACGGGATTGGGATTCTGCTGCGGGAATTGGGCCAACCGCGCTTGGCCGTCTGCCGGAACCGTTCACGTCGGCGCTCTCGATGACCTCCCACGTCGACTTCCCGCCGGACCAGGGCGAAGCGATGGTTGCGGACGACGTCGAGGACCTCGTTCGCCCCGCACCGGTCGAGCGAGTAGGTGCAGAGGGCCAGCATCCGGCAGCGGCCGATGATCTCGTCGACGGCCGCCTCGTAGTCGGTGAAGGCCCGCCAGTCCTCTTTCTCGAGCCAGAAGGTGTTGCCGGTGAGCCGGAGGCCGTCGAAGCCGCGGGCCCGGGCGTCCTCGAGCTTGGCGGCCCAGGCGTCGAGGACCCGCCGCGAATCGAACGCCCCTCCCGGCGAGGTACCACGCGTCGTGGGGGAGGATCTCGATCTGGCCCTTCGCGGACGTAGCGCTCGAATCCGGGCACGGCTTCGGCCAGCGCCTTTTCCGCGGCGCTCTTGTCCAGCGGCTCGGAGGTGATCCACATGCAGAACTCGTTCGCCTCGAGGCCGGCGGCGAAATAGGGGACGAGGATGTCCAGGAGGTCCTGGGACGTCCGGTAGAACTGGCAGAAGTGCATGCCCCAGGGGATGTCGCCGATGATATCGATGCCGGATCTTCTCAGCTCAGTGCTCATCGTCTCGCTCTCCCGGGCACGAATGCGACCAACGATAGGCGAGCCGGCCCGGTTAGTCAAGTGCCTGTATGGCCCGCCCCGGTGGAAATTTCCCGCCGCCCCCGGTAGAATGGATGCCGGGAGGACATGATGAGAGCTCCGGATCCGTCGCGCGCGCCGCGGCCCTCGCGCGTCCTCGCCGTCGTCTGCGCGGCCGCGTCCTGCGGCGAAGCCGCCGGCCGTCTTTCCGAGCGAAGAGGTCCGGGCCGTCCTGAAGGAGCGGGTCGGTTCGGCCGCGGGCGAAGGGCCCGTTTATTGCCGGCGCGACCGCGTCTGCGGCTCCGACGTCCTGCCGGGATTCTATCGGGACCGGGACTTCCGCCCGGCCTGGATCGACGACAGCCTGTCCCTCAGCGACGCCCGCGCCTTCATCGCCGCCCTGCGCCTCGTCGCCGAGGACGGCCTCGATCCCGCGAATTATCACCTGGCCGCTCTCGAGTCCCTGATCGGCGAGATCGACGCCGCGCGGAAAAAGGGACTTCGATACGTGCCGCCCGAGTCCCTCGCCGACCTGGAGATGCTCCTCACGGACGGCTTCCTCCTCTGCGGCTCGCACCTCGTCCACGGCCAGGTCGACCCGGAGACGATCCAGTCCGTCTGGTCCATCAAGGGGCGCGTCGAGGACCTGGCGGCCGTCCTGGAGAAGGGCCTGGCGGCCGAAGGACGTCCCCGCCGCGTTCGATTCCCTGCGGCCCGGCCACGCCGTTTATCGCGGCCTCCGCAAGGCCTACCGCGAATACGGCGCCGTCGTCGCGGCCGGGCGGCTGGCCGGGATTCCCGGCCGGCCCGAAGCTCGTCAAGGGCGACCGGGACGCCCGCGTCGGCGCCCTCCGGCGGACCCTCGCGGCGATGGGCGACTCTGGCCGGGGCCGGGACGCCGCGAAGAGCCGGAGCTTTTCGACGAGGCCCTCGAGAGCGCGCTCAAGGCCTTCCAGCGCCGCCACGGCCTCGAGCCCGACGGCGCCGTCGGCGCCGAGACGGCCTCGGCCCTGAACGTGTCCGCGGCCGAGCGGCTGAGGCAGATCCGGGCCAACCTCGAGCGCTGGCGCTGGATCACCCAGGACCTCGGGCGAGAGGTACGTCCTGGTCAACGTCGCCGATTATCGGGTCGCGGTCTACGAAGCGGGGCAGCGCGGTCATGTCCATGCCGGCCATCGTCGGCCGGGCCTACCGGCAGACGCCGGACTTCAGCGGCCGGATGTCCGACATCACCCTCAACCCGCCCTGGAACGTGCCGCCGAAGCTGGCCCGGGAGGACATCCTGCCCAAGCTCCGGAAGGACCCCGTCCTACCTCAAGAAGAAGAGCTTCCGCGTTTTCGAGAATTGGAGCGGAGGGGGCCCGGGAGATCGACCCCGCGGCCGTCGACTGGTCGCAGGTCAAAGCGGACAGCCTGTCCTTCAAGTTCCGCCAGGACCCGGGCCCGCAGAACGCGCTGGGCCGGATCATGTTCATGTTCCCGAACAAGTACGACGTCTACATGCACGACACGCCCGATCGCGGGCTGTTCACCCGGGCGGCCCGGAACTTCAGCTCGGGCTGCATCCGGGTCGAGAAGGCCCCTCGACCTCGCCGCCTACGTGCTGCGCGACGATCCGGCCTGGACGAAGGAGAAGATCGCCGGAGACGATGGCCGCCGGGGAGACGCAGATCATCCCTCTCCGGAAGAACGCCCCCGGCGTCCACGTCCTGTACTGGACGGCGTGGCTCGCGGGGGACGGAAGGGTCCAATTCCGGCAGGACGTCTATCTCAGGGACGCGGCCCTCGACAGGGCGCTTGCGGAACGCGTGTCGGTCGTCGCCGAGTAGGCGGGCTTACCAGGTCCGGACGCGGCCGACGTCGACGTGGACGAAATCCGATCCCGGGATAGATCCCCACGCCTCCGCCCTTCAGGCCGACGGCGGTCTTGTAGAGGTCCCGGAGCTTGACGCCCGGGACGCGGATATCGATGGCCTTGCCGACGAGATGGAGGCTGTTGGAGGCGACCCCGCCCCCGCCGTGCGTCCGCAGGTAGGCGTTCGTGGTCGGGCGAGCGATAGCCGGAGATGATGTGGAAGGGCTCGCTCGTCGGGAGCGTCCGGGCCAGGGTGTTGAGCAGGTCGAGGAGACGGACGTCGATGTCCTTGACATCTCCCGTGCGGGTGTCCCTGAGGATGTGGTTGATCTTCTTGAGGGACTCGGGGACGAGGCAGCCGGACTGGCAGTACTCGAGGTCGGCGGTCTCGGCCGTGTGCGTGTTGTAGAACGACAGGCCGCGGTCGAGGGGCAGCGGCGCGTCAAGCGCGCCGGGCGAGGCGAACGCCGTCAGGCGGCCCAGGAAAGGCAGGGCCAGGGCGGCCGCCCCCAGGCCGAGGAACCGCCGCCGGTTCAGGGGCTTGGGCTTATTGAGAATATCGTCTTTCGTTTTCATCTATCTAACCTTTAGTCGTGGGTATCTAACTATCTATTATATCAAACGCTTTTAATCCGCCAATAGTTCCATGAAAAACCGGGCCTTAGGGGGGGGGCCCATATGGGGGGAAATGGCGCCTCATATGGGGGGAAAAGGCGCCCATATGGGCGCGGGGGTCAGCGGACGACGATCTCATCGATGAAGACCCAGGACAGGCCTCCGGCGGAGGGGTGCCAGTCAGGCAGGCGTTTCGTCCCTTCGACCCTAAAACGGACGAAGCGGACCGGGCCGAAGGACCCCGGCTCCGTGAGGTCCTCCGACCAGGAGAAGGCCCGGATGCTGTCCTCGGCCTGATGGTCTCCCGGAAGGGCCCTCGCGCCGACATCCCGGTAAGAGAGGCCGTCTGTCGGAGACCGAACAGGTGACGCGGTTCGGGTGGAGGATCCAGCTCCGCTGGTCGGAGAGCGTGCTCAGGGCGATCTCCCGGACCGCCGCGGGCTTCCCGAGGTCGAGGGTCAGCGTGGCGTCGACGCCCTCCCACCCCAGCCAGTGGACCTTGAAATCGGTCGCGCCCGCGCACGCCGTTCGTCAGGACGGCCAGGTCGCCCTTGGCGTACTTCGCGGCCGGCGGAGGGTCGGCTTCCACGGGCTTCCGGAAGGCCAGGTTGCCTTCGACCTGGACGTCGATGAACCGTTTGACCCCGTCGCGATAGGCCTCCGGCGTCAGGCCCGACTCGTTCAGCGTCCGGACGCCGCCGGCGCGGCAGCGCTCGAAGAAATCGTCGATGAGACCGGCCATGGCGCGGCTCGGCGACGAAGCGCCCGTCCTTCTCCTTGTAGAAGCCGCGCGGGCCGAACATGTCGTTCTTGCCGATCTCGAGCATCGCGTACATCAAGGGGAGGCGGGCCGTCCGCGACCCGGACGAGGATCTCCGGATCACCGGCCGCGGCGGCCTCGGCCTTGTCGAAGAGGGCGTTATAGAGAGGCGACGTCGCCGGCGGAGAGGTAATCTTCGGCGTGGACCGCCGGCGGCTCGTAGATGTCGAGTCTGGCCCCGGACCTCCGAAGCGCCGCGGCCAGGGCCCTGATGTACCGGCTGATGAAGTCGCCGGCCTTGCCGTAATAGCCGTCGAGAAAGTCCTCTGTCACCGCGCCGGCGTCCGCGCCCGGGTTCCAGAGAAGGCGCGCCAGGAGATAGGCCTTGAGCTCGCTCAGCTCGTGGCCCGGGCCCGTGTTGCTCTGCTGGAAGTGCTTGCGGACGCCGTGATCGACGAAGAACCGGATGTTGGGCTGGAGGACATGCAGGTTGGGAAAGGGCGAGACGTGGTGCGAGAAATTGACCGTGTAGTCCCAGAGATAGAGGTTGCCGCAGATGCGGCTCCAGGCCTCGATGTCGCGCACGAACGAGGCGCTCGACGGGTCCTCGGCGATGGGCAGGCTCCGGTTGAGCTCGATCGTGCAGAGCATGATCTCGACGTTCGGGGCCGGCCGGGTCAGGCGCGGCGCCGGGCGCGAATACTGGTAGGCCAGGGTCGAGATCGTCTTGTCGGGGAAGAGGGCGGCGACGCGGTTGACGAAGCGCAGGACGGGGCCGGCGGGCGAGCCTTCCTCCTCGATGACCTTGAGGCATTCGGGGCACTGGCAGTAGGAGGAATTGTCGTTCTGGCTGACCGACCAGATCTTCTTGTCGGGCTGGGCGGCCATCTCCTCGCGCAGCTTGGCCACGGCGATGTCGAAGACCTCGGGCCGCGACAGGCAGGGCTGGTCGATGATCCGCTTCCCGTTCATCAGCGCGAAATACTCGGGATGCGCGGCGAAATAGGTCTGCCAGGGGACGAGCCGCTGGAAGGTGTGGACATAATAGCCCGCGCCGTAGAGGTCGCGATGGTCGTGGAGCCGCATCCAGTCGAGATAGTCGGCGTCGAGGGCGAATTCGCCGTTGACGACGCGGACCTCGTTCACCGGATTGTCGGCCTCGAAGAGGCAGCCGAGGGCGAGGTCGTCCGCGCGGGGGAAGACCTCGGCCGTCGGGCTGTAGCGGCGGCAGCCGAAGTATTTTTCGAGGAGGTGGACGACTCCGTAGATCAGGCCCTTGCCGCCGCCGCTGGCGATGTAGAGGTTGCCCGTCGACGTGCCGGCCAGGAACCCGTCGGGGCGGAGGGAAGGGAGGGAGGAGGCGATGACGGGAGGAAGGTCTTGCTGGGGGAAGCCGATGGCGGCGACGCCGGGCTTGCCCGGCTCCCCGACCGTGAGGACGGGGAGATCCACGCCGCTCATCTTGAGGATGGAGGTTCGCAGGATCTCGGCCGCCCGCCGCTCGACGGCGCCCGCCGTCTCGGGGATCTCGATCCTGGCCGCCGGACGGCCGTGGTCGACGAACACGAACGCCCGCCCGCAGGGACTGAGCTGGATGGGACGCGAAGCCGGACGGGAGGACGGCCCCGGCGCGCACGCGGCTGTCCAGAGCAGAGCACAGGCGGCCATCCCGGCCAATACGGCGGCGACGGCACGGATCCTCACGGTGGATATCGCTTGACGTTCTCCATCTGGCCGTGCGGACATCACTGGCCACTCTAGACCAAACCGCCTTTCGGGGTCAATCGGAGCCTGGCGCCTGAGCGTTCATGGGGCGATCCGGTTCCCCCGGGAGCTCCCGCGGCCTTATTTACATATAGGACGCGCGGAAGTCCCCCTTGTTCTCATGAAGCCGGCCGATGCGTCAAAGGAAGATGAGGGCGGCGAAGGAGAGGACGGCCAGGACGAGCGAGAGCTTGTGGAGCGTGCGCCAGGCCGCGTTGGCCTCCCGCAGGACCTCGAACTCGGTGACGTAGACGACCTCGCAGGCGCCGTTGCCCCGGTCGTTGCGGACCGTGCTCGAGCGGCGCGCATATGGCGCACCCTTGACGCTGTAGGAGACGAGCCAGCCCTTGAAATGGACCTGGTCGCCGGTGCGGGCCTTGAGGACGGCGCCGGCGACGAGCGGGTCGGCCGGCAGAAGGTGGTTGTTCGACAGGGCGTTCTCGGTGAAGAGCTCGCCCGTCTCCCTGTCCGGGTAGCGATAGAAACAGGTGAAATCGCGGTTCCTGAAAGTCATCCGCTCGTAGACGCCGGTCTCGACGTTCTTGCCCCAGATGACGCAGACGTCCTTGGTGTTGAGGTAGTCGTTCCATTGCTTGTGGGAGATGTCGATGAACGAGGCGGAGTGATGATAGGAGACGATCATCCCCCAGAGCTCGTAGCCGAAGAGAGGAGTGACCGTGTAGGTGAAGCCCTTGCGCGTGACCTCGAACGGCTCGGGGAGGCCGTCCTTGGTCTGAATGGGGTTCTGAAGGAGCGGCTCGAGGGCCAGGCTCTTGTCGGGGAGGCGGTTGCGCATGAAGAAGGAGACGACGAACACAAGCGCCGCCACGGGCAAGGCGATGCGCGCCAGCCGCCGAAGCCCCGGGTATCTGTCCCTCATTTGACGAGGACGATCTCCTTCTGCGGGCGGCCCAGCCACTCGGCGCCGTCGCGCGTCACGACGACCATCTCCTCGATGGTCACGACGCCCCGGCCGGGGACGGTCAGGCGCGGCTCGATGGTGAAGACCATGCCCTCCTCGAGCTTCCGGAAAGGCTTCTGGGCGTACTTTTCCCAGGCCGGCCCGAGCAGGGCCGTCCCGTCGTGGGCGAAGCGGCCGACCTGGTGGCCGAGCGCGTGCGGGAATTCGGCGTAGCCGGCCCCGACGACGATCGAGCGGGCGACGGCGTCGATCGCGCGGCCCTCGACGCCCGGCTTCATGGCCGCCTTCGATCCCTCGACCGCCCGGACGATCGTGCGGAAGCCCTGCATGACGTCCCCGGGCGCGGACGTTTCGCCCGGCGCGAGGATGTAGAACGTCCTCTGCATGTCCGAGCAATAGCCCTCGACCTTGACGCCGAAGTCCATGTTGAGGACGTGGCCGGGCTCGACGGTCCGGCCGGTCGGCGAGTAGTGGGCCTGGGCGGTGTCGGGGCCGGTGAAGACGGCCGGGCACGTGGCCCGGCCCCAAGCCGTGGGCAGCCTGCGGCGCTCGGCCTCGGCCAGGATGAACGCGGCGATCTCGTTCTCGGTCCGGCCGGGGCGCGATGAAATGTCCGACGAGCTCGAAGATCTCCTCGGTCGCCCGGACGGCCTGCTTCATCCAGCCGATCTCGGCCGCGGACTTGCGCTCGCGGAGGGCCGAGACGATCTTCTCGGCCGAGACGAGGCGCTCGGCCATCCCGGCCTCGGCCAGGAATTCGTGGAGCGTCAGGTACATGCCGTGGGTCAGGCCGTCGCAGATCTCGCTCGCCTCGGAGTAGTTGACGGCGATCGTCGCGGGATCGAGCTCCTTCAGGTACTCGAGGAGCGGTTCCTTGATGCCCGGTGACGTAGCCGACGACCTTGTCGTAGGCGCCCGGTCTCCTCGATCGCCCTTCTGGTCGTAGAGGCCGACGATGGCCCGGGTCCGGCCGTCGGCGCAGACGATGAAGGCCGAGTGCCAGGTGACGGGCCCCGGGGCGAGGAAGACGAGCGTCGGGATCGCCGCAGATCTCGCTCTCGCGGGTGAAGGTGATCCAGCAGTCGACGCCGAACTCCTTGAGCAGGGCGGCGGCCTGTTTGACCTTTTCCTGGATGAGGGTCATGCGTTTCCTCCGGTGATCAGCTGGCGAAGCGCTTCAGCTTCTTGAGCGAAGAGCGCGACCAGGACGGCGGCCGCGATCATGAGCGCCGCGAGAAGAGGAAGAACTCGTGGTGGGCCAGGCGGCTGTAGGACTTGCCGAGCAGGCCGCTGCCGTAGCTCCCGACGGCCGTCGCCGCGAACCAGCCGCCCATCATCAGCCCGGCGATCCGCGGCGGGGCGACCTTGGAGACGAACGACTGGCCCATGGGCGAGATGAGGATCTCGGCCAGGGTGACGATGAAGTAGGTCCCGATGAGCCAGGCCGGCGACATGATGTTCTGGTCCCGGTTGCCGCCGGCGAGCGAGGCCCAGACCATGACGAACATGGCCAGGCTCATGATGAGCATGCCGAGCAGGATCTTGACCGGCGTCGAGGGCTCCTTGCCCTTCCGGTTCAGGCGGCCGAAGAGGGCCAGGAGGAGCGGGGTCAGGGCCAGGATGAAGAAGGGCTCGAAGAACTGGTAGGTCTCGGGCCGGAGCCATTTCAGGACGACGGTCGACCGCTCGGCGAAGAGGGTCAGGCCGAAGAAGTTCTGGTAGAAGGCGACCCAGAAGAAGATGACGATGAGGAAGAGGATGACGAGGGTCGCGATGCGCTGGCGCTCCTCCCGCTTGTCCACGGCGGGGCAGGCGGCCGGGGGAAGGGGTTCGCCGGCGGGGAGCGGCGCGGCGGCCGCCGCGCCGGCGCCGAGCTTGCAGTCGACGGGCCGGAGCGCGGGTTCTCCGGCGCGGAAGATGATCAGGGCGAAGACCATGCCGACCGCGGCGACCCAGAACGAGAGGTTGTAGCTGTGGAAGACGGCGTTGTTGAGCGTGGCGACGAGCGGGGCGATCATGGCCCCCAGGTTGACGCCCATGTAGAAGATGTTGTAGCCCGGCGTCCTTGAGCTCGGGCTTCCCGGCGTAGAGGTTGCCGACGAGGACGGCCATGTTGACCTTGAAGATGCCCGTGCCCGAGGCCGATGAGGAGGAGCCCGATGTAGAACGGGGCCACGCGGCTCCGGACCGGACACGGCCAGCCCGACGTAGCCGAGGGCCATGAGGAAGGCGCCGGCCCGGACCGTCCGGATCTGGCCGATGACCTTGTCGCCGAGCCAGCCGCCGAGGAGCGGCACGAAATAGCAGAGGGCCAGGAAGAGCCCGTAGATAGTCGCCCTTGCGGGCGTCGGACCAGCCCAGGACCTTGTCCATGTAGAGGACGAGGATGGCCATGAGCGTGTAGAAGCCGACGCGCTCCCACATCTCGGTGAAGAAGATGAAGGCCAGGGCGCGGGGGTGTTTCTTCAGCATCGGGCCGCCTTTCGCGGCTATGCTAACGAATTAGGAAGAAGGGGTCAAACCTGATCTATTCGAAAAAAGCAGGTTTGACCCCATCTGGCCGGTTGACTTCGCCCGGGGCCGGCGATATATTCCGGGACTCATGGAGGCTTCATGAATCCCAATCCGTTCCTCGGCGTGCTGCTCCACGCTCTCGGCGGGTTCGCCGCCGGGAGCTTCTATATCCCTTATAAGAACGTCCGCGGCTGGGCCTGGGAGGTCTACTGGCTCGTCGGCGGGATCGTTCAGCTGGATCGTCGTGCCCTGGGTCGTGGGGCTGCTGACCTGCCCCGATCTTCTCGGCGTGCTCAGGTCCGCTTCGTCGAAGACGCTTCTCTGGACCTATCTCTTCGGCGTGCTGTGGGGGATCGGCGGCCTGACCTTCGGCCTGAGCATGCGCTACCTGGGGCTGTCGCTCGGCATGGCCCTGTCGCTCGGGTTCTGCGCCGTGTTCGGGACGCTCGTCCCGCCCGTTTTCGAGGGGCGCATCGCCGGGCTCGTGGCCACGACGTCCGGGCGGATCGTCATCCTCGGGATCCTCGTCTGCCTCACCGGCATCGCCATGTGCGGCCGGGCCGGGATGAGGAAGGAGAAGGAGCTCTCGGACGCCGAAAAGAAGGCCTCCATCGCCGAGTTCAGCTTCGTCAAGGGCGCCTGGGTGGCCGTGTTCGCCGGGATCATGAGCTCGTGCATGGCCTTCGCCTTCGCCGCGGGCAAGCCCATCGCGGAGGCGGCCGTCCAGAGCGGGGCCAGACCGATC
This sequence comes from Candidatus Aminicenantota bacterium, assembly GCA_963843505.1. Lineage (GTDB taxonomy): Bacteria > Acidobacteriota > Aminicenantia > Aminicenantales > Saccharicenantaceae > RBG-16-66-30. The sequence continues at coordinate 30,234 of CAWJKR010000012.1, forward strand.
TTCCAGAACTTCCCGGTCATGATCGTCGCCCTGCTCGGCGGCTTCACGACGAACTTCGTCTGGTGCGCCGCCCTGAGCTTCAAGAACAGGTCCTGGCGCGATTATCGCCGGGTCAGGCCGGAGGGAGCGCCGTCGCCGGCGCCGCCGCCGGCGCGCGTCATCCGCGGCGCCCAAGCCGATGCCCTCGCTTCTCTCCAATTATGTCTGGGCGGCCCTGGCCGGGACGACCTGGTACTTCCAGTTCTTCTTCTACGGCATGGGCACGACCCAGATGGGGAAGTACGACTTCTCCAGCTGGACGATCCACATGGCCTTCATCATCATCTTCAGCAGCCTGTGGGGGATCTATTTCCATGAGTGGCGGGCGACGGGCCAGCCGACGCGCCGGCTCGTCGTGGCCGGGATCGTCGTCCTCATCCTGTCGACGGTCGTGGTCGGGGCGGGCAACTATGTCGCGACGCTCAAGTAGCTCTTGGCCGCATCTGCGCTTGCGTTTGCGTCAGTCTCCTCTTTTTCGCCGCGGCGGCATGCCGCGGCCGGACGCCGCGATCGGGCGCGGGACTGCCGAGCCGAGATCACGGCGGGCCGCGCTTCGGCGATCCTCCTGAGCGAGGATATCTTCGAGACGGCGCCTTTCGCCCAGTGCCACGCGTCGACGATCGCGGAGACCGGATCGGGTCTCGTCGCGGCTTGGTTCGGAGGGAGCGGCGAGGGCGACCCCGATGTCGGGATCTGGCTGTCCCGGCAAGGTGGGCCATCGATGGTCGGCTCCCGTCGAGGTGGCCAAAGGGATCGCGGCCGACGGCGCGGCCGAGCCGTGCTGGAACCCTGTGCTCTTCCGTCCGACGGGCGCTCCGCTTCTCCTTTTCTACAAGGTCGGGCCTTCGCCCGCCCGCTGGCGCGGGATGCTCATGCGGTCGGCGGACGACGGCCGGACCTGGGCCGCGCCGGAGCCGTTGCCCGAGGGGATCATCGGACCGGTCAAGAACCATCCGATCGAGATGGCCTCCGGGACGATCTTGTGCGGCAGCTCCACGGAGGATGACGGCTGGCGCGTCCATATCGAGAAAACGAAAGACAGAGGCTCGACCTGGGCCAGAACGGCGCCGATCAACGACGGCAAGGCCGTCGGGCTCATTCAGCCCGCCCTCCTGAGGACCGGAAGGCGCGGCGTCATCGCCATGATGAGGAGCAACGCGGGCCGGATCTTCGACTCGAGGAGCGAGGATGCGGGCGCGACTTGGACCTCTCCCGAGCCGACTGTCTTCCCAAACCCCAACTCCGGCATCGACGCGGTGACCCTGCAGGACGGGCGGCAGGTCCTCGTCTATAATCCCGTCACCGAAGGCCGGGGGATCCTGGCGGTCGCGGTTTCCAGCGACGGAGGCGGATGGCAGAGGGTCCTGACGCTCGAGGAAGAGAAGGGCGCGGAATTCTCCTATCCCGCCATCATCCAGGCCCGGGACCGGCTTGTCCACATCACCTACACCTGGAAACGGCAACGGATCCGCCACGTCGTGTTGGACCCGGCTTCGTTCCCGCCGCCCCCGACGAGTACGCCGGCTTCGGACGAAGGCCGTGAAGTTTGTGTCATGGAGACGAGCTTGGGCACGATGGCCTTCGAGCTCTTCGAGGCCGACGCGCCGAAGACGGTCGCTCAGTTCAAGGCGCTCGTCGGGAAAGGCTTCTACGACGGAAAAGACTTCTACCGGGTCGTCCGCGGCCACGTCATCCAGGCCGGAGGCGGGGACGCGCCGCCGCTTCCGCCGGAATTCAACACTCGCCCGCATCTCTTCGGCACCCTCGGCCTCGGCCGCGTCGGAGACGAGTGGAGCGGCGATTCCGAGATCTACATCTGCGTCGCGCCCCGGCCGCATCTCGACGGCCGCTATCACGGTCTTCGGCCGGCTCATCGAGGGCGCCGACGTCCTCGAGCGGATCGCCGCCGTCCCGGTCGAGGAGCGCTGGGAGGGGCCGGACAAGAAGATGGCCATGCACAAGCCCCTCGAGCCGGTCATCATCCGCCGCGCCCTGATCAATAAAAATAAAAACGGGGACACAATACCATTTTCCGATTTAACAATTCGGAAAATGGTATTGTGTCCCCGATTTGATTTGGGTATTCTCTGGGGATGTTTTTCCGGAAGCGACCATCCGGTCGGCTCGGGCTGGCCGTCGCCCTGCTCATGGCCGCGCCGTTCTCGGCGCTCTTCGCCCAAGCTCCGCCTGCCCAGGTCCTGGACATCCTCAAGCTGCCCCGCACCGAGCGCATCGTCGATCACCCGTCGTCGACGGGCCGATCACGCTCGACGGCCTGAGCTCGACGACCCGGCTTGGGCGGGCCATCCCGCCGCTGTGCATGGTCATGCAGAGCGCCGACCTTCGGCGAAGCCTGCTCGGAGCGGAGCGAGGCCCTGCTCGGCTACGACGACGAGTATCGTCTACGTCGCCGGGCCGCACTGTACGACCGCGAGCCGGACAAGATCCAGGCGCCGACCAAGAAGCGCGACGCGATGATCGCCACGACGGACTGGTTCGGCGTCTTCTTCGACACGTTCAACGACAAGGAGAACTCGCTGGCCTTCTTCACGACCCCGGCCGGCCTGCGGTTCGACGCCGCGGTCTTCCGCGACGCCCAGATGTCGGACTCCGAACGACGATGCCCATGAACCTGAGCTGGAACACGTTCTGGGACGTCGCGGTCGACCCGCGACCGAGCGACGGCTGGTTCGTCGAGATGCGCATCCCGCTCTCGAGCCTCCGGTTCCAGCCGCACGGGCGGCGAGGTCGTCATGGGCGTGACCGTCTTCCGCTGGCTGGCCCGCCGCAACGAAACGGACATCTTCCCGGCCATCCCGCCGAACTGGGGCCAGATGAGCGCCTGGAAGCCCTCCCAGGCCCAGGAGACCGTCTGGCCGGGCCTGCGGCCGCGCCGGCCGATCTACCTCACGCCCTACGTCCTCAGCGGCTTCGACCGGACCTACGAGCTCAACGACGACGGAGACCGCCTACGTCCGGGGCGGCTCGCCGAAGTTCGAGCTGGGCCTCGACTTCAAGTACGGCCTGACCGGCAACCTGACCTTCGACGCGACCGATCAACCCGGATTTCGCCCAGGTCGAGGCCGACGACGTCCAGGTCAACCTGACCCGCTTCTCCCTGTTCTTCCCGGAGAAGCGGCTCTTCTTCCAGGAGCGCTCGAGCAACTTCGACTACAACATGGGCGGCTCGAACACGCTCTTCTACAGCCGCCGCGTCGGCCTCGTCGGCGACGCGGACGACGACGACCTCCGGGCCGTCCGCATCTACGGCGGCGCGCGCCTGGTCGGGCGGCTGGGCGGCTGGGACATCGGCTTTCTCGACATGCAGACGGCCGCCCTCGACGAGGAGAACCCTTCCGAGAATTTCGGCGTCCTCCGGCTCCGGCGCCAGGTCATCAATCCCTATTCCTACGTCGGCGGCATCGTCACCAGCCGGCTCGGCGCGGGCGGCCGCTACGGCGTCGACTACGGCCTCGACTGGATCTGGCGCGTCCGCGGCGACGACTATTTCACCCTGCAATGGGCCCAGACGTTCAAGGACGGGCGGGTCAACCGGGCCTTCGACCTCGATTCGGCGCGCTTCGCCGCTGATGTACGAGCGGCGGACGAACAAGGGCTTCGGGACGACGGTCCGGTTCGCCCGGACCGGCGGGGATTTCGACCCCAGCATGGGCTTCATGATGTTCGACGACTATACGGCCTTCTACACGAGGAGCCTCTACGGCTGGTTCCCGGGCAAGGCGTCGGCCCTGACGAGCCACGACGCCTTCCTCGAGACGCGCTTCTACTGGGACAACGCGACGGGCGGGCTGCTCCTGAGCGAGATCGGCCCGGGCTGGGAATGCGCGGCCAAGAGCGGCTTCACCGGGTTCGTCCAACCCAAGCTCTACGTCGACAACCTGCTCGAGCCTTATGAGCTCGACAGACGACGTCTCGGTCCCGGTCGGCCATTACGCCTATCCCGGATTGACCTTCATGCTCATGACGCCGCAGGGCCGTCTCCTCAACACGATGATCACGGGCGAGGTGGGCGGCTACTTACGACGGCTGGCGCGTCTCGCTGGGCGTGACGCCGACCTGGTCGGGCATCCCCGACCTCGAGATCGGCGGCATGTTCCAGTACAATCTGGTCCGGTTCCCGTCGCGCGAACAATCGTATTTCGCGCCGCTCGGCCAGCTCCGGGCGCTGGCGACGCTCAGCGTCAAGTTCTCGATCAGCGCCCTCGTCCAGTACAACGGCGCGGACGACACGGTCGGCGCGAACGTCCGCTTCCGCTACAATCCCCGCGAAGGGACCGACTTCTACCTCGTCTACAACGAAGGGGTCAACACGGACCGGATGGGAAGGGTCCCGGTCCCGCCCCTCTCGAGCGGCCGCGCCCTCTACGCCAAGTTCAACTACACGTTCAATTTTTAGCTTTAGCCCCGGGCTTCGGCTTCGCGGACGGCGTCGGCGAATATCTCCAGGCCCTTGCCGGCCAGGTCGCGCGTGATGACGAGGGGAGGCAGGAACCGGGCCACGTTGTCATAGTGGCCGCCGACCTCGATGAGAAGGCCGTGTTTGTGGCAGACGGAGCGGACCTTCTTGGCCAGGTCCGGGGCCGGCTCCCGGGTCGCCTTGTCCCTGACGAATTCCACCCCCAGCATCAGTCCCCGCCCCCGGGCCTCGCCGACGATGGGGGAGTCCTTCTCGATCTCCTTCAACCGGCCGAGCATCCAGGCGCCCAGCTCGGCCGAGTGGGCGGCCAGGTCCTCCCGGACCATGAAATCGATCGCCGCGGCGCCGGCGGCATAGGCGGCGACGTTGCCCCGGAACGTGCCGATGTGCTTTCCCGGCGGGAAGGTGTCCAGCTCCTCGCGATAGGCGATCCCGGAGATGGGCAGGCCGATCCCGCCCAGGGCCTTGCTCATGGTCATGATGTCGGGGACCGTCGCCGAATGCTGGAACGCGAACATGGTCCCGGTCCGGCAGAACCCGGCCTGGACCTCGTCGGCGATGAGGACGACGCCGTGCCGGCGGCATGACGCGGCCAGGCGCGGCAGGAATTCAACGGGCGGGACGATCGTCCCCCCTTCGCCCTGGACGGCCTCGACGATGAGGCCGGCCGGCCGGCCCACTCCCGAATGAGGGTCCTCGAGAACGTGCTCGACGAACGCCGCGCATTCGAGGTCGCAGGCCCCGGCCGTCTTTCCAAAGGCGCAGCGATAGCAGTAGGCGTAGGGGACGAAATGGATCTCCCCCAGAAGCGGCAGGAACTCCTGGCGGAAGCCGCGGCCGCTCGTCAGCGACAGGGCCCCGGCGGTCATGCCGTGGTAGGACCCCTCGAAGGCGATCATGCCCGGCCGCTTGGCGTTGAACTTGGCCAGCTTCATGGCCGATTCGACGGCGTCCGAGCCCGTCGGTCCGCCGAACAGCAGGCGCGTCAGCTCGACCGGGAGGACGCCCCTCAGCCTCTCGACCAGGGCCTGCCGGGGCGGGCTCGGGATATCGAGGGTATGGGTCAGCTCGTCGATCTGGGCCTTGGCCGCGGCGACCACCTCGGGGTTGGCGTGGCCGACGTTCATGACCCCGGCCCCGGCGAAGAAATCGATGTAGACGTTCCCGTCGACGTCCTCGACCGTCGCGCCCCGGCCGCGACGAAGGGCCATGGGCAGGCCGCGGGGATAGGAGACGGCGCCCCCTTCATGGTCCCGCTGGAAACGGAGGAATCTCTCCGATCCGGGCCCGGGCGGAACGACTTTGATCAAGGGCGCTTGGGCGAAAGAAAGGGAACGGAAGTCCATGGTCCCACCTATCGGGAGGCTTTGAGCCGGTCCCAGACCTTGATGTAGAGCGCGTTGGCGGCGCCGATATCGGCGATCATCTCGCTTCTGGCGCGGATCCCGGGCGCCAGGAAAATGCCCGGGTTGTCGCGGATCTCGGCCGGCAGGAGCGGGTAGGAATCCTTGTTCGGGCACAGGTAGTAGATGAAGGCCGTGTTCTCGGCCGCGACCGCGGGGTCGAGAAGGAAATCGACGAAGGCGTGGGCCAGGGCGACCTGGCGGGCGTCGGCGGGGATGACCAGGTCGTCGCAGGAGATGACCGTGCCCTCTTCGGGGACGAAGAAGCGCACGTCCGGGTTCTCCCGGCGCACCTGGAAGACGTCGCCGCTCCAGGCGTGGACGAGCAGGAACTCCCCCGAGGCCAGGCCGATCTTGTACTGCTCGTTGTCGAACTTGGCCAGGTTCTTCTTCCACTCGAGGAGGAGCGTCTCCGCCTCGGCGAGCTCGGCCTCGCTCGTCGAGTTGATGCTGTGGCCGAGGCACTTGAGGGCGGCGCCGATCGTCTCGCGCATGTCGTTGAACATCGTCATGCGGCCGCGGAGGTCCGCGCGGCCGAACATCCGCCACGACGGGACGACGTCCTTGACCCTTCCCTCGAGGTAGGCGATGCCGGTGTTGGTGATCATGTAGGGCACGGAGTGGTCCATCGTCTTGTCGATGGCCATCTCGAGGTAGTCGGGATCGATGTGGACGAGGTTGGGGAGGAGCGCGCGGTCGAGGCGCCGGACGAGGCCCTGGGCGTGCATGAGGCTGACCATGTAGCTCGACGGGGTCAGGAGGTCGTAGCCCGTCGCCCCGGCCCTGAGCTTGGCGTACATGGCCTCGTTCGACTCGAAGGTGTCCAGGACGACGCGGCAGCCCTGCTCGCGCTCGAAACGGCGGATGAGATCGGGCTTGATGTAGTCGGACCAGGTGTAGACGCTGAGGGCGGGCTTCGCTTTGCCGCAAGAGACGAAGGAGACGCAAGGCGATGACGGCAAGCGCGGCCACCAGGGATCTCTTCATCGGCGTTTCCGAAGGCCCGTTATAATCCAGTTCGGCCGTCATTTCAATCCGAAAGGTTCATCGCGTAACTATATCCACGGGACACGATCCCATTTCTGGAGAAATGGGTCATGTCCCGGATTTTCGGGTGGCCAGACGCTGGCTCACGATGACGGCGGTCAGCGTCACCGCCAGGAGGAGCGTCGAAAGGGCGTTGATCATCGGCGGGGCGCCGTACTTGATCATGCTGTAGATGCGCAGCGGCAGGGTCGTCGAGCCGGGCCCGGCGACGAAGAAGGTGATGACGAAATCGTCGACCGAAAGCGTGAAGGCGAGAAGCGCGCCGGCGACGATCCCCGGCATGAGCATGGGGATGAGGATCTTGCGCGTGCTCTGCCACGGGCTCGCCCCGAGGTCGCGGGCCGCCTCGATGACCGAGAAATCGAAATCCTGGAGCCGGCCGAGCACGGTCATGGCCACGTAGCTCGTGCAGAACGTGACGTGGGCCAGGAAGATCGTGAACAGGCCGAGCGGGACGCCGGCCGCGACGAAGGCCATCAGCAGGCTGATGCCCATGAGGATCTCGGGGACGACGAGCGGCTGGTAGATGAGCGTGTAGTGGACGCGCTGGAGCCGGCTCGCGCCGAAGCGGTGGAGGGCGTACGCGGCCGCCGTGCCCAGGAGGACCGAGACGGCCGTGACCGAGACGGCGATGATGGCCGTGTTCTTCACGGCCGCCCAGATCTCGGGCGACTGGAAGAGCTTGGCGTACCACGTCAGCGAGAAGCCCTCCCAGCGGCTGGAGAAGCGGGCCGGATTGAACGAGTTGACGACGAGGATGACGATCGGCAGATAGAGAAAGGCCATGACCAGGACCGTGACGACGATCGGGAAGCGGCTCCGTCTCACGGGGCCTCTCCCATGATGATGTCGGACTTCTTGCCCTTGCGCTGGAGGATGAGCACGGCCACGAGCGGCGCCAGCACGGCCAGGACGAGGACGGCCGAGAGGGCGCTCGCGAGCGGCAGGTTGCGGTCGGTGAAGACCCGCTGGGCGATCTTGTTGCCGAGCATCTCCCCGGACGGGCCGCCGACGAGGTCGGGGATGATGTAGGACCCCAGGGCGGGAATGAAGACGACCAGGATCGCCGTCACCAGGCCGCGCCGGATGCCGGGCAGGAAGACCTTGCGGAAAGACTGGAACGGCCGCGCCCCGAGGTCGCGGGCGGCCTCGACGAGCCGGAAGTCGAATTTTTCCGCCGCCGCGTAGATGGGCAGGATCGTGAACGGCAGGAAGGTGTAGACCATGACCAGGACGACCGCCGCCGGGTGGTAGAGGAGGGTCGTCTCCGGCCCGGCGAGCCCGAGCGCTTCGAGGGCCCTCTTGAGCGGGCCCTCGGGGTGAAGGAGCGATTTCCAGGCGAAGACGCGGACGAGGAAGCTCGTCCAGAAGGGGATGATGACGAGGAGGAGGAGCCGGCTCCGCCAGCGCGCCGGGGCCCGGGCGATCGTGTAGCCGGCGGGCAGGGCCAGGAGGATGCAGATCACGGTCGTCAGCAGGCTGATCCAGAGCGTCCGCCAGGCGATGAGGAGATAGCTCGGCGCGGCCAGGGCGCGGATCGTGTCCAGCGTCCAGCCGCGGCCGATGCCGCCGTAGGGGTTCGCCGGACGGAAGGCGATGACGAAGACGAGCAGCGTGGGGACGACGACGAAGAGGCTCAGCCACGCGAGCGTCGGCAGCGAGACGAGCCACTCGGTCCGCCGCCGCCTAAAGATGGGGTCAAACCTACGCGATGCCAGTTCTAGCTCCCTTCTCACTCTTCCGCGAGGCTCATTACTGGCATCGCGTAGGTTTGACCCCATCTTAAGGCTCGCCGACGCTCTGCGGCGGCACGGCGAGCAGCGACTCGTCCGCTTTCCGGAAGTGGTCGAGCATGAAGCCGTCGTCGGCGTGCCACCAGATCCAGCACGGGTCCTTCCAGCGGAGGGGCTTCTCGTCGAGGAAGTACCGGTCGTGCTGGCGGAGGACCTGGATCCTGTAGCCTCCGGCCCGGACCCAGTACTTGGTGTTCGCGCCGAGGTAGATGACGTCCTCGATGACGCCGGGAACATAGTTGCGCTGGGCTTTCTCCTCGGGCCGGTCGTGGGAGATGTGGACCTTCTCCGGCCGGATGCTGAGGGTGATCGGCTTGCCGGCCTCCAGGACCTTGTCGTTGAAGCAGAGGATCTCCGGCAGGCCGGCGATCGAGAGCCGGCAGTAGTCGCGGTCGAGGCAGTCGTGGACCCGGCCCTCGAGGAAGTTCGTGTCGCCGATGAAGGCCGCGACGAAGCTCGTCCGGGGCGACTCGTAGATCTCGGCCGGCGCGCCGATCTGCTCGATGCGTCCGCCGTCCATGACCGCGATCCGGTCGCTCAGGCTCATGGCCTCGGCCTGGTCGTGGGTGACGTAGAGAAAGGTGATGCCGACCTCGTCGTGGATGATATCGAGCTCGATGAGCATCTTCTGCCGGAGCTTGAGGTCGAGCGCGGCCAGGGGCTCGTCGAGGAGCAGCACGTCGGGCTTGTTGATGAGGGCCCGGGCCACGGCCACCCGCTGCTTCTGCCCGCCCGAGAGCTGATCGGGCTTCTTGTCCGCCTGGTCGGCCATGCGGATGAGCTCGAGCATGCGGTCGACCTCGGCCCGGATCTCCGCTTTCGGGCGCTTGGCGATGGCCAGGCCGAAGCCGATGTTGTCGCGGACGGTCATGTGGGGGAAAAGCGCGTAGCTCTGGAAGATGGTGTTGACCTTTCGCTTGTCCGGCGGCAGGTCGGTGATGTCCTGGCCGTCGAGGAAGACGCGGCCGGCGTCGGGGTCCTCGAAGCCCGCCACCACGCGCAGCATCGTCGTCTTGCCGCAGCCGCTCGGCCCGAGGAGCGAGAAGAACTCGCCCTTCTTGATGCCGAGGGAGACGTCGGAGACGGCGCGGATCGGGCCGAAGCTCTTGGAAACGCCGCGGAATTCCAGGAAGTCGCTGTTCAAGGTCGCTCCATTATGAGAAAAACCGGCCGGGAATTCAACGAAAAGAAAATGGGGACGCTTCTATTTTTAGAAAAAACGCATTATTTCTAAAAATAGAAGCGTCCCCATCTTTTTGTCAGCGCGGGGGGATGACGAGCGTCGTGGAGGCGTGCCCGAGCGATCCCGTGACCCGGTCGGCGGCGTAGAAGTGAAGATAGTACGTGCCGGCGGCGATCCCGGACGTGGGGAGCTCCAGGGTCAGGATCTCCAGCGGCCCCGTCCGGACCTGGCCGGCGATCGCGGCCTGGACGGGAAGCCGGGCGCCCGACGCCGCGTCGACCAGGGCGGCGGTCAGGGCCAGGTCCGCCGATCCGCCGCCGGGAACGGCGCAGGGGAGGATGATCTGGACGCTCGCCGCGCTCGTCGGCGTGCCCGAGAGGACCGGCGCGAAGAGCGAGCTGTCATAGGGGTAGATCTCGGCCCAGGGGAAGGCGTCCTTCGCCTTCCGGGCCGTTGCCTGAAGGAACGCGCTGCCGGTCCGCGATTCGAGCATGAGGGGGGTGCCGACCTGAAGTCCCGTTACCGCCGGCTTGATGACCGTCGCCTTGGCGGACGCGACCGCGCTCAGGCCCGAGTCCAGGTCGCGGACGACGAGCCGGCAGGCATAGTCGCCGGGCTTGAGGGACGACCCGGCCGCGAAGACGATATCCCGGCCCCGGAACGAGGCCGGATCCGACTCGTCCCTGACGATCGCGCTGATATCCCCGTTGCCGTCGAAGAAGAGGGCCACGAATTCGAGCCTCCGCCCGACGAACTTGGCCGTGACCTCGCCGGGGACCCGGGCCAGGAGCGCCAGGCGCGAGATCCCCTCCGCCCCGACGTCAACGCCGCCATGGGGATCGTCACGGGCATCCGCGAGAGCGATCTCTCGTTGAGGGCCAGGTCGAAGAGATGGATCTGCTTTTCGAGGTCGGAGTATTCGGCGTAGGGCTTGGGATTGAAGTAGCCGGCCTGCGTCCGGACCTCGCAGCCCTTGCGAGCGACCTCGACCTTGACGTCGTGATAGCCGCCGTCCCATTTCTCGTTGACGGAATAGCCGAGGACGTAGTAGGTCCCGGTCAGGCTCTGGACCTGATCGATGTTCTTCTCGATACCTGTTGATGTTCGAATAGTATCTCCCGCCGGTGATGTCGGTGAGGCGCTTGAGCGAATTCAGCCCGGTCGCTTTGTTGTCCTTGAAGATGTCCGTGGCGCGCTCATGGCCGTGCTCATCGCCCGGCTCCCCGTGGCGAACGTCTGCTCGTCGTAGGTGAACAGCGACGCTTCCATGGCCGATTCCCGCGTGTCGAAGGCGTAGAACGAGCATCCCGACGCGCCGAACTCCTGGTACATGTCCTCGTTCTGGCGCCGGAGCACGTCGTCACCGGAGGCGCTGCCGATATCGCCCCGGTATTGCGCGGTTGTTTGGAGTATAACCGTAGATCAGGGAATTCGGGATCCCGGTCGAGAAGAAGATGAAGTGCTTCTGGCCCTCGACGAGACGCAGCGACCGCGCAAAGGCCGTCATCTTGTCCATATACTTCTGGGCCATGCTCTTCGATTCCTGACGGGCGCCCTCCGCCTCGGCCCTGAAGTTCACGCCCATGGCGGCGCCGGCGCCGGAGCCGGGGGAATCCTGCATCAGCCGCCAGTAGCTGTCTTCGATCTCCGTCGCTCGTCCCTTGATATTCGAATGGCCGATCTTCTCGACGACACTCCGGACCTTCTCGTGATCGGTCGTCATGTATTCGTGGAAGGCCAGCCCCCCGACGGCGGAATAGGTCAGTACGGCGACTTCGTCCTCGGGCCGGACGACCGTGTCCAGGAAATGGAGCGCCGCGGTGCGGGCCTTCAGGACTCCGCGGACGTTGTTGTAGGCGAAATCGAAGAAGAGGAAATACTTCCGGCTCACCGGGCGGACTTCGGGCGCGGCAGGAGCGCCCTCCGCGGCCCGGCCCTCGGGATCTTTCGGCGAATCGGCGCCGGCCGCGGCCGCGTCCGCCGAGAGGGCATGCTTCTCGAATTCGGTCAGGATGACGGGGGTCCCGTTATCCGTGACGGTGAAATCCTCCCTCGTCAGGTCGCCGACGGGGTTTCCCTTCTTATCGGTGACCTGGACGTGGATGAGCTTGAGGACGACGGAGACCTCGTACTGAAGGGGCTTGACAGCGGCCTGGCCTGTTTGTGGGGAGGCGGGGCCGGCCCCGCCCGCGGCGGCCGGAGCGCCGCCCTGGACGAGCAGGATGGCCAAGACCCCGCCCAGGGATAAAATGTGCTTCTTCACTTGCGGTCTCTGTCTAAGCATGAGTTCAGCGGCCCCCTTTGTCAAGGCAAGACGGGGTCAAACCTACGATTTTAACTTTTCATGAGATCAGGAGGCGTCTCGAGACTATCGATAGGTTTGACGGGTAGTTTGACCCCATTTGACGGGGGTAGACGGCGGCATAGAATAGGTACGAGGCAAGAGAAGATGACCACCAGGTTTGTCGTCCCGTTCCTGATCCTGGCCGTCCTCTTCCTGCCGCTGCCCTTCGTCCTCAGCGCCCTTGTTTTCGGCGTTCTCCTCGCCGTCCGGCCGCGCGGCGAGCCCTGTCTCGCGCAGGCTGTCGTCTCTCGCGCTTGCGGCTCGCCCCTTCTCAGAAGCCCGCCTCGCTGACCTCCTCCATTTCTCCGCGTCTCGCCGAGAAACCACGTGCCTTGCAGAGGAGGACCCGCATGACGCACTCTTCCGAAATCGGCCTTCAACCGGTTCCGCGGACATCCCGTCGAAACGGACATCGCCGCGTACGCGAGGATCGTCGCCAAGATCCGGGCGCTCCATGAGGAGAAGCGGCTCGTCCGCGCCTCCGACGCGGAGATCGCCGGCCTCGCCGCCTCCCTGCGCCGGCGCCTCGCCGGCGCGCCGCCGAGGCCGAAGGCGGAGGAGCCGGGCGGGGAGGAGGACGCGCGGGTCGAAGCCTTCGCCCTCGTCCTCGAGGCCGCGCGCCGCGCGACGGGCCTCGACGCCCACGACGTCCAGGTCATCGCCGCCCTGGCCATGGCCGACGGCAAGATCGCCGAGCTCCCGACCGGAGAGGGCAAGACGCTCGCGGCCGTGTTCACGGCCTCGTCCTTCGCCCTCGCCGGCCGTCCCGTCCACGTCCTGACCTTCAACGACTACCTGGCCCGACGCGACGCGGCCTGGATGGGCCCCGCTTACCGGCTTCTCGGCCTCTCCGTCGGCGCCGCCCAGGAGGGCATGGACAAGCCGGCCAAGCGGGCGGCCTATGCCTGCGATGTGACCTACGCCACGGCCAAGGAGGCCGGCTTCGACTACCTGCGCGACCGCCTGGCCTACGAGCCCGGCGAGCTCGTCCACCGCCCCTTCGCCGCGGCCCTCGTCGACGAGGCCGACTCCATCCTCATCGACGAGGCGCGCATCCCGCTCGTCATCTCCGGGACGGCCGGCGCGAGCGGCGTCGACGCCTCCCGCCTGGCCGCCGTCGTGCGCGCGCTCGAGCGCGGCCGCGACTACGAGACCGACGCCGAGAACGCCAACGTCTTTCCCACGGACGCCGGCATCCGCCGGATCGAAGCGCTTCTCGGGTGCGGCAACCTCTTCGCCCCGGAGAACGAGACGCTTCTCGCCGCGGTCCACTGCGCCCTCCACGCCCGAGCTGCTCCTCGAGCGGGACGTCGACTACATCGTCCGCGACGGCCGGATCGAGATCGTCGACGAGTTCACCGGCCGGGTCATGGACAAGCGCCACTGGCCGGACGGGCTCCAGGCCGCCGTCGAGGCCAAGGAGGGCGTGCGGCGCGGGGCCGAGGGGCGCATCCTCGGCTCGATCACCCTCCAGCACTTCTTCCGGCTCTACCCGACGCTCTGCGGCATGACGGCCACGGCCGCGCCGTCCGCGCGGGAGATCAAGGAGTTCTACGGCCTCGGCGTCGTGGTCGTGCCGCCGCACCGGCCGTGCGTGCGTCGCGACATCTCCGACGTCGTTTTCACCCACAAGGCCGCCAAGTCCGAGGCGCTCGTCCGGGAGATCGCCGCGGTCCACGCCGCGGGCCGGCCCATCCTCGTCGGCACGGCCAGCGTCAGGGAATCGGAGGAGCTCACCGCGGCGCTCGCCCGGGCCGGCATCGCCTGCCAAGTCCTCAACGCCAGGAACGACGAGCTCGAAGCGGCGCTCATCGCCCGGGCCGGCGCCCCGGACGCGGTGACCATCTCGACGAACATGGCCGGCCGCGGCACGGACATCAAGCTCGGCGGCCCGAACGAGGAGGAGCGCGACCGCGTGGCCGGTCTGGGCGGCCTCTACGTCATCGGCACGAACCGGCACGAGAGCCTGCGCATCGACGACCAGCTCCGCGGCCGGGCCGGCCGCCAGGGCGATCCCGGCTCGTCGCGCTTCTTCATCAGCCTCGAGGACGACATCTTCGAGCGCTACGGCCTGACCCGCCGGCTCTTCGCCCGCTACCGGCTCGAGCGCCGGGACGCCGCCGTCGACAACGACCTCCTGCGCAAGGAGATCCTGCACGGGCAGCGCGTCATCGAGGGGCGCAACCTGGACATCCGGCGGGCGCTCTGGGACTATTCGACGCTCGTCGAAACGCAGCGGGAGATCGTCGCCGGCTGGCGCGACGCCGCTTTCGGCTCGGAGGGGGGCGAGGGCGTGCCGTTCGCGCCCGCGGCGGAGATCCTTCAAAGCGGGACGGCCAGGTTCGGACGCGAGGCCTTCGACCGGTTCGCCCGGCGGGCCGCGCTCTTCCACATCGACAAGGCCTGGGCCGACCATCTCGCCTGGCTGGCCGACCTCCGCGAAGGCATCCACCTCGTCTCTCTCGGGCGGAAGGACCCGCTCCAGGAATTTCAGAGGGCGGCGACGGAGGCCTTCCTCGAGCTCGAAGGCCGGATCGGCGGCGCGATCGAGGCCTCCCTCCGGTCGCTCATCTCCCGCCGGGGCCCGGTCGACCTCGAGGCGGAGGGCCTGAAGGGCCCGTCCTCGACCTGGACCTATCTCGTCAACGAGGATCAGTTCGGCTGGGGCGTCGGGCTCCTCAAGGGCTCGAACATCGGCTTCTCCGCCGCGGCCGCCGCCCTCTACGGCCCCCTGTTCGTCTTCACGCTCCTCGTGAGTCGTTTCAAAAAAAGAAAGGGCGAATAAGAGGGGTCAAACCTATACGTTTTTAATTTTCTGCGGGAAAATTAAAGACGTATAGGTTTGACCCCTTCTGGTTTGACAGTTCGAGGGGCGGCGGATAGAGTAGAAGTTCCGCGCAGCCGGGAGACGAGAGCCGTTGAAGAACGAGCCGAACATGACCGCAGGGACCGCCGCCGCGAACGGGCTCGAGCGCAAGCTCGGCCTCTTCCCTCTCACCAACATCGTCATCGCCAACATGATCGGCGCCGGCATCTTCACGACGTCGGGCCTGCTGATGCAGGACCTCCACAACCCCGTCGTCATGCTCTCCCTCTGGCTCATCGGCGGCCTGGTCGCCCTCTGCGGCGCCCTCAGCTACGGCGAGCTCGGGGCGGCCATCCCCCACGCCGGCGGCGAGTACGCCTTCCTCTCCCGCCTCTACCACCCCATCCTCGGCTTCCTCTCCGGCTGGGTCTCGTTCTTCGTCGGCTTCTCCGCGCCCATCGCCGCCTCGGCCATCGGCTTCTCCGAATACCTGACCCGGGCCTTCCCGGGCCTGCTCCATCCCGGCCTCTTCCCCGGCGCCTCCGAGGCGACGATCATGAAGAAGCTCTATGCCATCCTCATCATCGCCGCCTTCACCTTCCTCCACACCCGCGGCCTCGAGGCCGGGGCCCGCGTCCAGAACGCCCTGACCGGACTGAAGATCCTCCTCATCGTCGGTCTCGTCGCCGCCGGCTTCGCCTTCGGGAAGGGGAGCCTGGCCCACCTCACGGCCGCGGCGCCCTTCCGTTTCGACTTCACCGGGATCAAGACGATGGGCCTGTCGCTGATGTGGATCATGTTCGCCTACAGCGGCTGGAACGCCTCGGCCTACGTCGGCTCCGAGGTCCGCGACCCGTCGCGCAACCTGCCGCGCTCGCTCCTCCTCGGGACGGCGGTGGTCATGGTCCTCTACGCCGCCCTCAATCTTTTCTACGTCTACGCCATCCCGCCGGCCCAGATGGAAGGCGTCATCTCGGTCGCCGGTCTGGCCGCGGGCAACCTCTTCGGCAAGTCCGCCGAAACGGTCCTCTCCCTCCTGATCTCGTTCGCCCTCTTCTCGTCCCTCAGCGCCTATCTCATCCTCGGGCCGCGCGTCTATTATTCGATGGCCCGGGACGGCATCTTCTTCAAGTCCATCGCCCGCGTCGACCCGAGGCGCAGCGTGCCGACCCGGTCGATCGTCCTCCAAGGCGGGATCGCCGTCGCCATGGTCTTTTTGGGGACCTTCGAGCAGCTCCTGACCTACATGGGCTTTTCCCTGGGCATCTTCCCCCTCCTCGCGGTCCTCGGCGTCTTCAAGCTGAGGCGTTCGGGACAGAGCGCCGTGAAGCTGCCGGGCTACCCCGTCGCCTCGGCCGTTTACATCCTCGTCGGGGCGGCCATCCTCGTGCTGGCCTTCCTCGCGCGCCCCGGTCCCGTCGCTCGTCGCCATCGCCACGGCCCTGGTCGGGATACCGGTCTACTACTTCTTCAAGTGGATCGCGCGCAAGCGGGGCTGAGCCTGCCTCATTCCCGCCGCGCGCCTGCCGTCCAGGGCCCCGTCGGACCTCAGTTGACTAACGCCCGCCTTGGGCCTATCCTTGAGGCGGTAGGAACGGGGTGGACCAAGCTCATATGGGGAGAGAGTTCTGTATGCGGAGCGCGCGAACCATAGTGAACGGACCGGCTTTCGCCGCCACGGCCGCGGCCCGGGGCCTGGTCCTGGCCCTGATCATCTCCCTCGGGGCCTGTTCCCTCGAGAAGATGGCCCTGAAAAAGGTCGCCGGGATGCTCTCCGGACCGGCCTCGACCGCCGACGTCTTCAGCTCCGACAACGACCCCGATTTCGTCGGCCAGGCCCTGCCCTTCGCCATCAAGCTCTACTGAGACGCTCCTCGCCTCGCTCCCGGACCACGCCGGCCTGCGGCTCCGCACCGGCAGCCTGTACATCATGTACGCCAACGCCTTCGTCGAAACGCCGGCCAATATGACGCCCCGCCGCGAGGCCGAGACGAAGGAATACCTGCTGGCCCGGGCCAAGAACCTCTACCTCCGCGGCCGGGACATGCTCTTCGTCGCCGTCGAGAAGAAGAACCCCGCCATCCGCCGTCAGCTGACGGAGCGGAAATACGCGGAGGCCATGGCCCCCTTCGGCAAGGAGGACGCGGACCTCCTCTACTGGACCGCGCTCGGCTGGCTGGCCGCCTTCTCCGTCGATCCGTTCGACATGTCGCTCGGCCAGACCGTGCCCCAGACCCGGGCCATGATCGAGCGGGTCGCGGCGCTCGTCCCCGGATACGGCCAGGGCTCCCTCGACTCGTTCTATGTCGGCTATTACGGATCGCTCCCCGATTATCTCGGCGGCGACCCGGCCAAGGCCCGGGATCATTTCGCCAAAGCCCAGGCCCTGGCCGGCAAGACGGACACGTCGGCGCTCATGGCCCTGGCCACGACCGTCTCCGTCAATGAGCAGAACGCGGCGGAATTCAAGGAGCTCCTGGGGCGCGTCCTCGCCTTCGACACGGACAGCAGCCCGGAGAACCGCCTGGTCAACATCCTCAACCAGCGCAAGGCCCGCTGGCTCCTCGACCACATCGACGACTTCTTCATCGAACTGGAACATCCATGATCAAGAGAATATCCGCGGCTCGCGTTCGCGCTCACGTTCTCATTCTCTTTCTGGTTGGGACGGCCGTGTCCGCGACGCTTCTCGCGCCGCCCGCGTCGGGCGCCCCGGCCGGACCGGCAACGCCTTCCCCGTCCGCCTCGTCGGCAGCGATCGTGATCAAGATCGCCAGCATCGCCCCCACCCGCTCGCCCTGGGACAAGGCCCTGGAGAAGGTGGCCAACGACTGGGAGCGCCTCTCGAACGGCTCCGTCCAGGTCAAGATCTATCCCCGGCGGCATCGCCGGCGGCGAGCAGGACATGATCCGCAAGATGCGCCTGGGCGACCATCCAGGGCGGCGTCTTCTCGACCATGGGGCTGGCCAAGGTCGACCATTCCCTGACGGTCCTCTGCATCCCCTTCCTGTTCCATTCCCGGGAGGAGTTCAACGCCGTCTTCGAGCGAGATGAAGCCCACCTTCGAGAAGCTCATCGCAGGAAAACGGCTTCAAGACGATGCATGTGGACGCTCGCCGGCTGGGTCAACTTCTTCTCCAAGAAACCCGGTCGTCGACCCCGACGATCTGAAGAAGCTCAAGATCAGCGTGACCTCCGATTTCCCGGAGATCGAGCAGGTCTGGAAGCGCATGGGCTACGAGGCCGTCTCGGGCGATTCGGGCGACCTGATGATCCAGCTCCAGAGCGGCGCGGTCGACGGCCCTCTACTTGCCGGCCCTCGTGGCCGGGTCGGGCCAGTACTTCGCCCTGGCCCCCCACATGCTCACGGCGCCGCTCGCCCCGCTCGTCGGGGGACTGATCTTCAGCGAGAAGGCCTGGGCCGTCCATCCCCGCCGACCTGCGCCAGCCGTTCCTCGACGCCGTCGCCGGCGCGGCCAAGGGGCTCTACGAGGAGACGATGATCCTCGAGGCCGACGCCGTGAAGATGATGAAGGACAACGGGCTCATCGTCCACGACGCCCCGGCCGCGGCGCTCGTCAAATGGCGGCAGGCCGCCGACCAGGCCGTCGAGCCAGCTCGTCGGCTCGGTCTTCTCCAAGGCGATCTACGACCAGATCATAGGGCACGTCCGGGAATACCGCAAAGCCCATGGCCAATAGGCTCGTCCGCGTCGCCCGCGCCGCCGAAGATACGATCGCCATTCTCGCCATCTTCGGCCTCGCGGCCATGCTCCTCGCGGAGGCCGTGGCCCGGAAAGTGCTCCATACCGGGGTCCCCGACTCGGGGACCTATGTCGAGCACCTCGTGCTCGCGGCCACCTTCATCGCCGGGGCGATCACGTCGCGCGAGAAGAGGCACCTCGCCCTGGCCACCGGGATGTTCCTGCCGGCGCGCCTGAAAGGGCCCGCCGAGGCGGTCACGGCCGCCCTCGCGTCGGGACTGACGCTGGCCTTCGGAACGAGCGCGCTGTCGTTCGCCGTGAACGCCTTCGCCGCGTCGGACCGGGTCGGGTTCCTGCCGAAACGGGCCGTCGTCATGATCATGGCGGCGGGCTTCCTGGCCATGAGCGTCCGCTTCATCACCGGGATCGGGAAGAAGGAAGCGAGGCTCTGGGCGGGGCTCGCGGCCGTCGTCCTGGGCCTCTTCTTCGGCTTCGATCCCCTCGTCCAGCTCGTGACCGCCGGCGGGACCGTCCCGGCGCCGGCCCTCGCCGCGGCCGGGGCGTTCCTGCGGCCCCTCAGCGCGGCGGCCTCCGGGCCGATGATCATCGTCCTCATCGCCGCGGCCTTCTTCGGCCTGCCCATCTTCACGGTCCTCGGCGGCATCGGCTTCCTCCTCTTCGTCAAGGCCGGCCAGCCGCTCGAGATCATCCCCAACCAGGCCTACGGCGTCCTGACGGGAGGCGCCATCCCGGCCATCCCGCTCTTCGCGGCGGTCGGGTTCTTCCTGTCCGAGAGCAAGGCGGGGGAGCGGATGGTCCGCTTCTTCCAGGCCGTTTTCGGCTGGTTCCCGGGCGGGCTGACGGTGATGGCCGTCGTCGTTTGCGCCTTCTTCACGACCTTCACCGGCGCCTCGGGAGTGACCATTCTGGCCCTGGGCGGGCTGCTGGCCGTCATCCTCGAGAAGGCCGGCTATCCCAAGCGGTTCACGGTCGGGCTCCTGACGGCTTCGGGCAGCATCGGGCTGCTCTTCCCGCCGAGCCTGCCCGTCATCATCTACGGCGTGACCGCGCAGACGAGCATCAAGGACATGTTCGTCGGCGGGCTCGTGCCGGGGGCCTTCATGGTCATCATCGGTCATGGCCATCGGCATCGGCTATTCCTGGAAGCGCGGCATGCCGCGGCAGCCCTTCAAGGTCCGGGAGGCCGTCGCGGCGTTCGGCGAATCCTTCTGGGAGCTCCTGCTGCCGCTCATCGTCTTCGGCCTTTATTTCGGGGGGATCGTCAGCCTGCAGGAAAGCGCGGCCGCGGCCCTGCTCTACGTCTGGGTCGTCGAGACCTTCATCAAGCGGGACCTGAAGATCCGCGACCTGCCGCGCGTCTTCCTCAACGCCGTGCCCATCATCGGCGGCGTGCTGATCATCCTGGCCCTGGCCAACGGCCTGTCCTATTACATCATCGACGCCCAGATCCCCCAGCAGCTCACCGAGTGGGTCGCGGCGAAGATCTCGTCGCCGTACGTCTTCCTGCTCCTCCTCAACCTGGCCCTGCTCGTCGTCGGCTGCTTCATGGACATCTACTCGGCCATCCTCGTCGTCGTGCCGCTCATCATCCCGCTGGGGAACCTCTTCCATATCCACCCGGTCCATCTCGGCATCATCTTCCTGGCCAACCTGGAGCTGGGGTACCTGACGCCGCCCGTGGGATTGAACCTGTATCTGGCCTGCTACCGGTTCAACGAGCCCATCCACCGGGTCTACAGGGACGTGCTGATCTTCCTCGCCGTCGGCCTGGTGTCCGTGCTGCTCATCACCTACGTGCCGCTGCTGACGACGGCGCTGCTCTAAGAAGGGGTCAAACCTATACGTTTTTAACTTTCTTATTAAGATATTTCCCAGAAGTGCGGCTCCGGGTCGCTCCGCCGCACTTCTGATGGTCGCTACTCGGAATCCGCTCCCCGCCGTAGGTTTGACCCCCTCTTATTTATCCCGGTTGAAGTGGGGGAGGTCCCAGGGGATCTCGAAGGACAGCTCGACGAAACCGGCGTAGGCGCCGTCCTTGTACCATGGCGCCTGATAGACCAGCTTCTTCTTGCCGTTCTTCTGGATCGTGTAGACGTTCGTCCGTTTCTCGTCCATCATCCTTTGAAGCTTCGACCGGCTCGGCTCGGGGTGGCAGTCGAGGACATTGGCGCCGATGAGCTTCTCGCCGCCGTCGGCGGCGAAGACCTCGCGCGACTTCGGCGTTCATCTCGACGATCCGCCCCTCCGCGTCGCAGACGGTGACCGCCCCCTGAAACTCCTTGTCCCATTCGAGTGCGCTCATGACGGCTCCTTCCTCCCCCTCTATACCATAGCGACTTCGGCCCTGGCAATTTGATAGAATACCGGGCACGGGAGGACGACATGAGCGACAGCGCGGCTTTCTCCGGCTTCACCAAGGAAACGGTGCGCTTCTTCGCGGCGCTCCGCAAAAACAACAACCGGGCCTGGTTCGAGAAGAACCGGGCGACCTACGACGCCCACGTCATGGCCCCGGCCAAGCTCTTCGTCACGGCCATGGGGGAGAGGCTCAAGGGCGATCGCGCCCGGCATCATCGCCGTCCCCGCGGTGAACAAGTCCATCTTCCGCATCAACCGCGACACGCGTTTCAGCCTGGACCCGGCGCCCTACAAGACCAACCTGGGCATCTACTTCTGGGACGGGAGCCGGTCGCGGATGGAGTCGTCGGGATTCTATTTCGGGTTCGAGCCGCCCGACCTCTACGTCGGCGGCGGCATGTACATGATCCCCGACAACCTCCTCGGCCGGTACCGGAAGGATGTGGTCGACAAGAAGCGCGGGGCCGAGCTCGGCAGGATCGTGGCCGCGCTCCGGGCCCGGGAGGGCTTTGCCGTCGAGGGCGAGCACTACAAGCGCGTCCCGGCGGGCTTCGACCCGGGCCACCCCAACGCCGATCTCCTCAAGCACAAAGGGCTTTACGCGAGCTTCGAGACGAAGGTGCCCGAGGAGTTCTTTTCGGCGCGCCTGGTGGATTATTGCCTCGAGCGCTTCGAGCCGGTCGTGCCCCTCCACCGTTGGCTGATGAAGCTCTTCAAATGAGCCCGGCCCGGGCAGGCGGCGCAAAGGAAGGGACCATGAGCGGGAAGGGGACAAGAAGCGCGGGGCTCGCGCTCTTCGCGGCGATCGCCGTCATGGCTTTGTCGTTCTGCGCCAAGAAGCCGGCCCCGCCCGGGCCCGTCTCGCGCGGCTACTCGATCCCGCTCATCGATCTCGCCGCCCAGACGGAGCGGCAGGTCGTGGTCGACCGCGAGCCCGGCCAGTACCTGGGCCATCCCACGACCGTTCTCCTCGAGGACGGCCGGACGATCCTCACCGTCTATCCCAAGGGCCACGGGCGCGGCGCCATCGTCATGAAGCGCAGCGCCGACGGCGGCCTGACCTGGAGCGAGCGCCTGCCGGTGCCGGAGAACTGGGCCACCTCGCTCGAGACGCCGACCATCCACCGCGTCGTCGGGCCGGACGGCACGAAGCGCCTCATCGTCTGGTCCGGGCTCTACCCGGCGCGCCTGGCGGTCTCGGAGGACGACGGCGCGACGTGGACGCCGCTCACGCCGGCGGGAGATTGGGGCGGGGTCGTCGTCATGTCCGCTCTCGTCGAGCTCAGGCCGTTCGGGCGCGGGCGCTATATGGCCATGTTCCACGACGACGGCCGCTTCTTCGCCAAGGAGCCGCACCAGGAGACGCCGGTCGTCTTCACCCTCTACGCGACGTTCTCGGAGGACGGCGGGCTGACCTGGTCTTTCCCGCGGGCGGTTTACGCGGCGTCCGAGGTCCACCTGTGCGAGCCGGGCCTCATCCGCTCGCCCGACGGCAAGACCCTGGCCGCGCTCCTCCGCGAGAACAGCCGCACCCGCAACTCGTTCGTCATTTTCTCGAAGGACGAGGGCAAGACCTGGAGCGAGCCGCGCGAGCTTCCGGGCGCCCTCACCGGGGACCGCCACACCGCGAAATACGCCCCGGACGGCCGGCTCCTCATCTCCTTCCGCGACATGACCCACGAGAGCCCGACGCACGGCGACTGGGTGGCCTGGGTCGGCACCTTCGACGACATCGTCAAGGGCCGGGAAGGCCAGTATCGCGTCCGGCTCATGGACAACACCAAGGACGACCGACTGCGCCTATCCCGGCGTCGAAGTCCTGCCGGACGGCACGTTCGTCGTGACGACCTACGGGCACTGGACGGAAGGGGAGCAGCCCTACATCGTGAGCGTCCGCCTCAAGCTCGACGAGCTCGACCGCCTCGCCCGCTAAATCGGGGACACAATACCAATTCCCCAATTAGCGCTTATCGGGGAAAAGGCCGGCATCGACGATCCGGTACTTGCCGATGCTGATCAGGCCGTCCGCCTCCTGCTCCGGGATGACGAAGAAGCCGTCGTCGGTCATGAGAGTCCATCTGGAAACACCGCGATGGTTCCGATCGCCGGCCGGGTAGCGCAGGATGATGCTGTCGGCGTAGCGGCCGTCCGCGTCGAACACATCGACCTGATTGTCGTCCCCGTCGGGCTTCATGGCCGAGGTGAACACCCACAGCTTCCCCGCCGTCGCATGGATCCTGTCGATGTCCCAAACATAGGGATCGTCGGGGAGCTCCACGCCCTTCAATTCGGGATCGGCATCCTCCGCTTTCGCCGGCTTCGACCTGACCCGGTCATAAGCCCTGGAAATGACGCGCTTCGCGGCGCCGGAGACGAAGATCGAGCTCGGTCACCCGATACTCGGCCGTATGGTTGATGTAGAGCGTCGTCCCGTGGATCGCGGCGTCGATCGGATCCAGTCGAAAGGCGCGTCGCGTTTTGATCACCATGCGGACCGGGAATTCGTAGATCTTCTTCCAGGTCCCGAAATCGGGCGAGATCTCGTAGACGACGTTCGGGATGCTGAAAACTCCGGCGCTCTCGAACGCGGCCGAGCGGAAGACCTCGTCCCGGATGCCGTAGATCTTCCCCCCGGCCGTCCCGAGGAACCAGAGGCCATGGGAGTCCTCTTGGACGCGCGCTTCTCGCAAGTAGCGGCCGCTTTCGAGGTTGAAGTCCATGATCTTGGGCGGGCTCCAGGCCAGGACGCGGACCCTGTCCCCCGTGACGATGAAGTCCGCTACATATTGGCACTCCCCGGGCCCCTGACCGGTCTTGAGGAGCTTTCGAACAAGCCGGCCGTCCGCGCTGTACCGGTAGATGCGGTCACCCTCGGCGAAATCGACGAAATGGAGGGACCCGTCCGGCCCGAGCTTGAAGAAACGGGGGGACTTGAAGATGGACGCTTCGCCGTCGTCCCGGATGCGCTGGACCTCAACGAGGTTGACGATGCGGCCGGCGTTCTTTGATAGGGCGCGGCCGGGGTTGTCGACGCGAGTTTGGCCCAGTCCGTCCGCCTGGGAGCCCATCGAGAAGGCCAGAATGACGACGAGGATGGCGATCATCCCTGTCCTGTTCATGAGGTGCCTCCGATCCTACTTATAATATACGCCGGCCGGGGCCGCATTTCTTTAGGGGCCGGTCGGAGACACTGACCGAGAAACGAATGATCCAGGCTAGGCGAGCCAGTCGACGACCGTGAGCCCCGGGATCCGGCGGAACTCGCGGGTGTTGTGGGTGATCAGCACGGCGCCGAGGCTGAGGGCATGGGCGCCGATCTGTGTGTCGAGGGGACCGATCGGCGTCCCGGCCTTTTCGAGGGCGGCCCGGACCGTGCCGTAGACCTCCGCGGACGGCTCATCGAAATCGGCGACCTCGAGAGGAAGAAGGAATTCGTCGAGCGCCAGGGCGTTCTTTTCCCGCTGGGCGCTCTTGGCGACGCCGTATCGGAGCTCGGCCAGGGTGACCGCCGAGAGGCCCACCTCTCCCGGCGCGAGAGCCGTGAGCCGCCTCAGGATCGAGCCGGGCTTTCTCTTGATCAGGGCGATGCAGGAATCGGTGTCGAGCATGAAGCGCATCAGAGAGCCTCGCGCTTCTGCGGTCCGGGCTGGGCTCTCTCGTCCATGAAATCGCCCGAGAACTTGTCCAAGCTTTCGATGAGCGCCGACCAAGCCCCCTTGGCGGGGAGCAGGACGACGGCGTTGCCGGATTTCTTGACGTAAACGAAATCCCCCTCGAACCGGAACTCCTTGGGCAAGCGGACGGCCTGGCTCTGTCCGTTGCGAAAAAGCTTGGCGATCTTCATCGCTCTAACTCCAAAGTATATATGATAGATATATACTTCGGGGCCCAGCCTGTCAAGTCGTTTGTCGGTCACGATGTCGAACCGGACTCCCGCCAGAGAAGCTAGGTCGAAAAGTCTTCTATTTCCAGGGCGGGCTAATTGGGGAATTGGTATTGTGTCCCCGATTTATTTGATTTATTTTACTTCCACGACGGCGACTTTGTTGACCCCGCTGCAGGCCAGGTAGAGCCGGCCGTCCGGCGCCGCCTCCATGTTCCGGACGACGCCCCCGCCCGACGGGATGGGCCAATGCGCGAACGCTTCCGTGGCGGGATCGAAGGCGACGAGCGTGTTGGGCGTGACGCCGGATTCGCTGTACCAGACGGTGCCGTCGGCGCGGGCGGCGATGCCGTAGGGCCGCGAGCCGGCCCCGCCGGGCGAGGCCCACTCCTTGATCAGGCCGGACTTGGGATCGAGCCGGGCCAGGTAGCCGCGGGCCATATCGGTGTAATAGAGGAACCCGTCGGGCGCCGCGGCGATCCGGCGCGGCCGGGCCCCTTCGGGCAGCTGGAACTCGCGGATCTCGAGCGTTCGCGGGTCGATCCGGCCGATCTTGCCGCTCCCGGATTCGCAGAAATAGGGGGCCCCGTCGGGCCCGATGACGATGCCGTAGGGGCGCGCCGACGTCGTCGGGACTTCCTTGAGCCGGACCTCGCCGGTCTCCGGGACGAGCCGTCCGACGAAATTGCCGCCCTGGACCGTGAAATAGACGGCGCCGTCGCCGGCGAAGACGAGGCTGTGAGGATCGCGGGCCCGCGGGTCGGGCATCGGGAACTCTTTCACCTCGCCCGAGCCGGGATCGAGCCGGCCGATATAGGCCTTGAAATTGGCCGTGAACCAGACGGCCCCATCCTTGTCGACGGCCAGTCCGTGGGGCCCCGAATCGGGAGTCTTCAGGGGGAACTCCTTGATCGTCCCGGACTTCGGGTCGAGGCGGCCGAGCTTATTGGCCAGTTGACCGGTATACCAGAGAGCCCCGTCCCGGCCGACGGCCGGATCGTGGGGCCGCGAATTGGGCGTCGGCACGTCAAACTCGCGGAAAGAGACCTTCCAATCCTTGGCCCCTCGCGGGCCGCCGGTGGCCGCCAGCGCGGATGCTATTGCCGCAACGAAAAGAACATTTAGCCAACGACTTCTGGACATGACACCCTCCCCGAACGGATCCTGTATTTCCAGTATACGCCGGGCCCAAAATGAGGAGAAAAACGTCGGCGTTGACAACGCTTTTCCAGGGGGCTAGCGTATTCTCAGAAGGACCGGCCTGGATGAGCCCCCAAGGGGGGCGAGTCTCTCATCTCCAAGCCGTGCCGGAGAGGTAAACATGAAAAAAGCCGCCGCGATCGTCGCCGTCCTCGCCGCGATCGCCGCCATGACGGTCTGCCGGGGCAAAGAGCAACCCGCCGCCGCCTACCCGGTCAAGATCGAGACGGTCGACGGGATCAAAACCGTCACGAATCCCGCCTTCCCGAAAGAAGGCGTCTTCCGATACGCCCTCCAGGACGACCTGACCATCGGCGGCGAAAGCGGAGGGGCTGAATCGGTCCTCAACCGTCCGCAGTCTCTTGACGTCGATGCCGAGGGCAACATCTATGTTCTCGATTGGGGCGACTGTGACTTCAAGGTCTTCGCCCCCGATGGCAGGCTTCTCCGGAAGTTCGGCAAGAAAGGCCAGGGGCCGGGGGACTTCGACATCCCGGCCTATTTCGATCTCGCCGCCGACGGCCGGATCTTCCTTCTCTCCGGCCGCCAGAACCAGATGATCACGCTCGACAGCGCGGGAAAATATCTTTCGAGCTTTCGAGTGGACGGCTTCTGCATGGCCCTCGGCCTCGACGGGCAAAATAGGATCTATTACAGCCAGATGCTGACCCCGGATATGGGCGGCGGCGAGGAGTTCAAGCTCGTCCAGAACCGGATGGCCCTGTTCAAAACGGACGATCTCGGGAAGTCAAAGATCCGTTTGGGCGAATACCTCAACGGCACCATGCTGAGGAAGATCCAGGTGAATATGGTCACGAGCCAATCTTCGCGTGAATCCTACATGACCTCCTGGCTCGTCGGTCCCGGCGACCGGGTCTATATGGGCTATAACAAGGACTATCTCTTAACGGTCTACGACCCTGATTGGAAGCCCGTTTTCCGCTTCGGCCGGGACTTCAGGCCCGTCCGCCACCCCGACTACACGCCCGACGGGCCCCATCCGGAGTTCTACCCGGCGTTCTCCGACTGGCGCAAGTTCTTCGACGAAAAGGGCAACCTGTGGCTGGAGCAATACGTCGAAGAAGGCGTCAAGGACCACGTCTTCGACGTCTTCTCGCCCGAGGGGATCTACCTGAAGCAGGTCCGCGTGCCCGAGACGCTTTACCTCGTCCGCGGGCGATGCGGCCTACAGCATCATCCGCCAGGAAGACGAATTCCTCGTCGTCAAGCGCTTCCGGATGGTCGCCTGAAGAACGAACGGACAAATAGAAATCGGGGACACAATGCCAATTCGCCAATTCTTCCGGGATCGGGGGCATGGCCCATTCCTCTTGAAATGGGATCGTGTCTCCGGGCGGCCCTAGCCGCGGCTCGCGCCCGCCTCGTCCGCGAGGGCTCCACGAATGGACTCGGAGATCTCGCGCATCCCGAACGGCTTGTAGACGAACCTCCGGATCCCGATGAGCGCGGCCTTGTCGCCGTCGACGATCTCGCTGAACCCGGTGCAGAGGATGACCGGCAGCCCGGGCCGTATCTTCAAGGCCCCTTCGGCGAGCTGACTGCCCGTCAGCTTCGGCATCGTCTGGTCGGTGATGAGCAGGTCGAAGCCGCGCGGATCGCGCTCGAAGAGAGCCAGGGCCTCGGCGCTGTCGGCCCGGGCCGTCACCGCGTAGCCGAGGCGTTCGAGCAAGGCGGTCACGCCCTGGAGCTGGACCGCGTCGTCCTCGACCAGCAGGATCCTCTCGCCCGAGCCCCGGACGATCTCGCGGCGGACGGGTGGCTCTTCCGTCGGCGCCTGATGCGCGGCATGAAGACGGAGAACGTCGATCCCCGGCCGGGCTCGCTGGAAACGGTGATCCCGCCGCCGTAGCTCTTGACGATGCCGTAGACGACCGACAGGCCCAGGCCGGTGCCCTCGCCGGGCGGTTTCGTGGTGAAGAACGGATCGAACACCCGGTCCACGACCTCCGCGGTCATCCCGCACCCCGTGTCGCTCACGATGAGACAGACGTGAGGACCGGGCTGGAGCTCGGGATGCGTGGCGGACGATCTCCGGTTCGATGTCGACGGCCTTCAGCTCGACCTTCAGGACGCCGCCCCGCTCCCGCATGGCGTGAGCGGCGTTGACGCACAGGTTCATCAGGATCTGGCTGACCTGGGACGGATCGGCCATGACGGAGTCCGACGATTCCTCGAGGGCCTCGCGGATCTCGATGCTCGACGGCAGGGAGGACCGGAGGAATTTCATGGCGTCCTTGACGATGGGGGAGACCCGGAAGGGCTCGGCGCTCCTGTTCCCTCTGCCGGCTGACGGTGATGATCTGCTTGACGAGCTCCTGGCCCCGGCGGGCGGCCTGGAGCAAGAGGGACAGATGCTTCTGTCTCGGGCTCGCGGTCCCCGGTTTCGAGCAAGGTCAGCTCCGCGTTGATCATGATGGTCGCGAGGACGTTGTTGAAATCGTGGGCGATGCCCCCGGCCAAGGTCCCCAAGGCCTCGATCTTCTGGGCGCGGCGGAGAACGTCGTCCCTTTTCTTGATCTCGGCGGTCCTCTGCCGGACGATCTCCTCCAATTCGTCGGCGGACCGGCGAAGGATCTCTTCGGCAGCCTTCCGCTCGGTGATATCCTGGATGACGCCCGTCAGGACCTCCGGGTTTCCCCCGGAGTCCCGCTTCAGCTCGCCGAATTCCCCCCAGACCACGCGGAGGGAACCGTCGGGACGCACGATCCTGCATTCCGTGGCCAGAGACGGCCCGTGGGCCGCTCCGGCCTGGATCGATGGCCTTGACCCGCTCCCTGTCGTCGGGATGGACCAGGCGGTCGATGAGGTCCGGCACGGCCCGATCGAATTCCTCCCGGTCGACCCCGAGGATGCGCAGCATCTCTTCGGACGGATGGAGGATCCCTTTTTGGATCTCCCAGGTCCAGCTCCCGACGTGGGCCAGCTCCTGGGCTTTCCTGAGAGCGGCCTCGCTCTCGGCCAGGACCTGCCGCTGTTCCTGGAGATGCTGGATCATCTCCTTGGAGGTCTCGAGCTGGGAGAGGTCCACGCCGACGAGGCAGATCGTGGCTCCGTCGGGCCGATCGAGCAGGTTGGCCCAGGCATGGACGGGTATGGAGGCGCCGCCCGACTCCAGGACGATCCGCGCTTCCGAAGGTCCGCGCCTGGCCTTGGCCAGCAGCGAGCTCAGACGCCGACGGCTGTCGCGACCGACGAATTGCGAAAGCGGATCTTCCCGCGACGTGCTCGAGAGGCTTCTGGACCATCCTGGCGAAACAGTTGTTGGCGAAGAGGATGGTCCCTTCCGGCGTGACGGCCAAGCCGGCCTCGGACATCGTCTCGACCATCAGCCGGTAGAGGCTCTCGGACTCGCTGAGCGAGAAGATCCTCTCGCCCTTGCTGCCGGAGACGATGACGGCGTCGACCTCGCCTTCGCGGATGGCCCGGAGGGCGTCCTCGGCCTCGGCCAGCTGGCGCCGCAGGCTCTCGAGCTCGCCGGTCCCCTTCGTCCGGGGTTTGCCCCGCGGCACGCTCTGCCGCCGGACCGGCTTGGCGCGGGAGGACGACGCTTTGGTCATTCCTTGGATCTCAGATCGAGGCCGACCAGAATGCGCTCCGTATCGGCCATGTCCCCGATCATCCGTCGCAACGGCAGAGGCAGCTTCTTGATCAGGGTGGGGGCGGCGATGATCTGCTCGCCCCGGGCCAGGGTCGGCTGGCGGTAGATATCGACGACATCCAGGACATAGCGGCCTTTGAGGTGGTCCTCGCAGATCTGGGTGATGGCCCGGATGGCCGCGGACGACCGCGGCGTCATGCCGGCCACGTAGAGCCGCAGGACATACTTCGCGTTCCGGCGGCCGGCCGCGGCCTTGGCCAACGCGGCTTTGGCGTCGGCGCCCGCGGCCTTCGTCCGCCGGGGCGCCGGCCGGCGCTTCTTCCCGGCGGTCATTTCGGCCTCCGGGTCCCGGACGACGCTGCGGTTTCCGGAGCCGCACGTCCAGGCCGACGAGGACGCGCTCCGCGGTCCGACAGGTCGCCGATGATCTTCCGGACCGGGACGGGGAGCTTCCGCACCAGCGTCGGCACGGCCACGATCTGGTCGCCGCGGGCCAGCCGGGGGTTCTTCAGGAGGTCGATGACCTCGATGTGATAGAGGCCTTTCAGGTTCTCTTCGCAGATGGCCTTGAGGTTCTCGAAGGCCGTTGCCGCCCGGGGCGTGAAGCCGGCGATATAGAGCCTCAGGTCCCAGGTCCCGGCCGGGTTTCGCGCCCTGGTTTTGCTTTGGGCTCCCGCTTCTTGCTTTTTTCATGGCCGTTTCCCCGGGCCCCGGCCGCTCAGCCGGGGCGGCGGGGCCCTCGGCCACGTCGACCAGACGGAGGCCCCGGCGGCTCAGCACGAGCTCCCGGACCCGGTTGGAATGGGCCATGCCGCGGCTCTTGAGGACGTAGAGGCGGCGGCGCCGTTCGCCGGCCGATTCGACCATGCGGACGAGGATCCAGGCGTCCATGAGCGAGGAAACGCCGACCTCGCTCTGCTCGAGGGACTCCCCCGGCGCGGTCAGGCTCGTGAATACGGACGTGACGTTGAGGTTCTTGAGATGGCCGACGATCCGCGTCAGCATGGCCCCGATGTCGTTCTCGTTGCCGAGATTGCTCAGACCCGTGATGGGGTCGATGATCACGGCCGCCGGCCGGAACCGGTCCACGGTCCCGTGGAGGCTGAGCAAATGGCCTTCCAGGCCGTGATAGTTCGGGCGGACCGCCTCGAACCGGAGCAGGCCTTTCCGAACGTACGGCCCCAGCCGGATGCCGACCGAGGCCATGTTCCTGATGATCTGCGCCGGGGATTCCTCGAAGGCGAAGTACAGACAGCGGCCGCCGCGCCGGCAGACGCCTTCGGCGAAGGCCGCGGCCAGGCTCGTCTTCCCCGTGCCCGCCGTGCCGCTGACGAGGACGCTGCTCCCCTCCCGGTAGCCTTTTCCGTCCAGCATGGCGTCCAGGTCCGGGATGCCGGTGCCGACATAGCGGCGGGACACGGGGTAGTTCAGACCGAGCGAGCTGATCGGCAGGACGCTCAGGCCGTGCTCGTCGATCAGCGTCGGGAACTCGTTGGTGCCGTGGGCGCTGCCGCGGTATTTGACGACCCGCAGGCGCCGCGTGGCGTTCTGCTCGGAGACCCGGTGGTCCAGGAAGATGACGCAGTCGCTGACGTATTCCTCCAGGCCGTGCCGGGTCAGCAGGCTGTCCCGGCCCTGCTCGCCGGTGATGACCGCGGTGACGCCCTTGTCCTTGAGCCAGCGGAAGAGCCGCCGGAGCTCGGCCCTCAGGATGCCCTCGTTCGGCAGGCTGGAGAAGAGCGACTCCACGGTATCCAGGGCCACGCGCTTGGCCCCGATCTCGTCGATCATGGAGCCCAGGCGGACGAACAGGCCCTCGAGGTCGTATTCGCCGGTCTCTTCGATCTCGCTCCGCTCGATCTGGACGTGGTCGACGGCCAGCTTCCGGCGCCTGATGAGCGCCGGCAGGTCGAAGCCCAGGCTGGCGACGTTCTTGGCCAGCTCCTCTCCCGTTTCCTCGAAGCTCATGAAGACGCCGGGCTCGCCGAAGTCCCGGGCCCCGCGGACGATGAACTCCATGGCCAGGAGCGTCTTGCCGCACCCGGCCTTGCCGCAGACGAGCGTCGGCCGGCCGCGCGGCAGGCCGCCTTCGGTGATCTCGTCGAGCCCGCGGATCCCCGTCGGGCACTTCGGGATCTGAGGGAAACGGGTCATGGTTCCCGGTCTTGCGGGGCCGGCCGTATTCCTGGGTGACATCAGGCCCTCCTGAACACCGGGGGAACGCCCGGAATCGTGGGGGCAGACTAGGGCCGCGAAGACCGCGGCCCTGCTCGTCCCCCATGTCGTGCTGATTCTATAAAAAAGCGCGTGTCAAGCGCAAGTTAAGCCGCGCCAGCCCGGTTTACCGATCCGATGAGGATGAGCAGGCGGCCCTTGCCGGGCTCGACGCGGATCGCGTCGCCGGGCTTGAATTCCGCCGCGTCCTGGAACTTGTCGATGGCCGGGGCGCGCAGGACGGCGGTCTTGGGGTCGACGCCGAGCTTCTTCCAGTCGATGGCGAGACGGACGTCGACGGTCTCCTTGGCCCAGCTGGCCAGGGCGATGAGGACCGAGGGCCGGCGCCCTT
>CAWJKR010000013.1:0-279319 GCA_963843505.1 Candidatus Aminicenantota bacterium
GGGCCCGGCGTGGGTCACCTGGAGATATAGCGATCTCTATTTCGGCTGGGCGCCCATCCCCCCGGGCGTCGCGTTCCGGGCCGGGATCGATTTCGATGTCCTGGCCCTCGGCATCCCGTATAACTTCTGGGTTTTCGTCTCGGGACCGCGTTT
The DNA here is from genome assembly GCA_963843505.1 of Candidatus Aminicenantota bacterium. GTDB lineage: Bacteria > Acidobacteriota > Aminicenantia > Aminicenantales > Saccharicenantaceae > RBG-16-66-30. Next base: position 154 of record CAWJKR010000013.1, read on the forward strand.
CCTGGACCGGGACATCTCGCGCTATTGCCTTCCCTATGAGCGCAACACCTGGATCATCGGCCGCACGTCGGCCCGGAACCGCTACGATTTCCGCGGCGGCCGTCTGGTGAACGAGGGCTTCGACGTCGAAACGGTCCGGCGCGTCACCCGGCGCACGGTCACGCGCCAGCGGCTCCAGGATTCCGACCGGCCGGGAGAGGCCCGGATCTCCGGCGAAGACGTCCGCATCTACAGGCCCTCCCTTCGCGAAGACTCCCGGGCCCGGCCGAAGGAGTTCATCGGCGGCGACCAGGCCCGCCGCGAGCTGGCCCCCGTCAAGATCTATGAGCCTCCCCGGCAGGCGGAGTCCCGCTCGCCGGAATCCGCGGTCCGGAAGCGGCAGTCCCAGGAGGAGTCGCTTCTCAAGAAGAGCCAGGCCCGGGACAAGGAAGAGATAGAGCGGCGCCGCAAGGAAGAAAGCCGCAAGGTGGGGAACCCGGCCGAGAAGGCCAAGGTCCGGCAGGATTATCAGGCCCGGACCGCCGAACAGCAGAAACAGCACCAGGCCGAGCGGCAGCAGCTCGAAGAGCGGCACCGGAGGGACGCCGAACAGGTCAAGAAGTCGGCGCCGCCGAAGCGGACGCCGCCGCCCCGGAAGAAGAAGTAGCCCGTTGCCGCGGGCCGTTGAAAAGAGGAGGGAAGCCATGAAAAAACGGCGTGGACATCTCTTCGAACCGGCCCTCGCCGGCGTTCTCGCTTTCTTCGTCCTCTCGCTCACCGGTTGCTCCAATCAGACTGCCGCGGAGGTCTTCGTAAATCTGACCAGCGCCCCCGGCACCATGACGATCAACCAATCGGTGAGCCTCACCGCCAGCGTCGGCAACGACCCTTCGGCCGCCGGGGTCGATTGGTCCTGCAGCGGCGCGGCCTGCGGCGCGTTTTCCCTGTCCCACACTGCGAGCGGCGCGGCGACGGTTTTCACGGCTCCCGCCTCCCCCGGCACCGTCACCGTCACGGCGACGGCGACCGCGGATGCCTCCGCCAAGGCCAGCCTCGCCATCTCCATCGTGCCGATCGGCTCGAACGCCATGCTCACCGGCCGCTATGTCTTTTCCGTCCAGGGCGTGGACGGCGCCGGGGCCTACGCGGCCGTCGGCGTGATCGTCGCGGACGGCGACGGCCACATCACCGCGGGCGAACAGGACTATGCAAATGAGTCGCTCCAGGCGGGACCGGACCCCCTCACCGGCACCTATGCCATCGGACCGGACGGGCGCGGCAGCATCACGCTCGCCGTGGACAATCCGAACCTGCCCCTGAGCGGCGTCGAGACGTTCAGCATCGCCCTCACCTCGGCGACCCACGCGTTGATCATCCAGTTCGACGGGTCCGCCAATTCGAGCGGGAGCCTCGATTCCCAGGCGGCCAGCGCTCTCGACCCCGGGGCGATCGTCGGCGCCTTCGCCTTCACCTCCCAGGGTGTGCAGATCCTGGACCAGGTGCCGATCACGCTCGGCGGCGTCCTCATCATGAGCGCCTCCTCCGGCGCCGTCACGAGCGGATCGTATTACGAGAACAACGGCGGCGTGACCTTCCAGTCGGCGACCACCGGGTCGATCACCACGCCGGACGCCTTCGGCCGCGGGACGCTCGTTCTCAGCGTCGGCGTGGACTTCGCGTATTACGCCGTTCAGGGCCAGGCGCTGCGGATCATCCAAACCGACGTTCCCTCGTTCATGACCGGCGGCAGCATGTTCGGGCAAGGGGCCGCGGGCCTGACGGCGACCTTCTCGAATGCGTCGCTCGCGGGAAGCTACGCCTTCTCCCATGCCGGGGGGACGGCGTTCGGGCCGATGGCCATGGCCGGCCAGTTCTCGGCGGACGGGGCCGGCGGTTTTTCGGCCGGCACCTCCGATCTCAACAATTCGGGAGTGGCGAGCTTCGCCTCCCTCGCCGGCCCGAGCCGCTACGCGATCGCCGGCAACGGGGTTGGGACCCTGAGCCTCCCGCCCATCGTGGACCAGCGGGGGAGCGTCGCCGACCTGCTGATCTTCGCCGTCGCGCCGGACATCAACCTGTTCGATCCGAACAGTGCCGTCGGGGGCGGCGGGGCGCTGATCATGGACTATGACCCTGGGGCGGTCGCCTCCGGATATATCGTTCCCCAGTCGGCGGGCGTTTTTGACGGCAACTACGCCGTCAACCTCCAGTTCGTCGACTCCGCCGGGGAGACCGACTTCGTCGGACAGTCTGTGGCCTCCGCCGGGGCGTTGACCGGGACCGTGGACCTCAACGAGGGAGGGCTGACATCCGCCGGACTGGCCCTGACCGGTACCTTCATGGCGGACGCGGTCAACGTGGGCCGATGGTCGGGCACGTTCAGCGTGAACGCCCGCACCCACCAGATCATCTATTACCAGGTGAGCGGGACGCTCTTCATCATCGTGGATGTGGACGGCGCCGACGTCGGGATCGGGATCATGGAGAAGGAATAAGCGTCGGCCCCGCGTTCCGCCCCCCGGAGCCGAGGAGACGATCGCCTACGGGATACCCACGTTCAGGCTCAACGGTAATCTGGTGCACTTCGGGGCATTCAAGGACCACATCAGCTTCTTTCCGACATCCTCCCCGATACCGGCTTTCAAGAAGGAGCTGGCCCCGTACAAGCAGTCCAAGGGGACGATCCAATTCCCCCTCGGCCAGCCGATCCCCTTTGGCCTGGTGAAGAAGATCGTGAAATTCCGCGTCGCGGAAATGGGGCGGAAATAGCCGGTCAGGCGATCCGGTTCCGGTACACGGCCCGCACGTTATCGAAGCATCCGACCGCCTCGCCCGTGTAGCCGTCACGGTTGACGACGAGGCTGCGATGGGGGCCGAGACCGGTCCGGGAAGGGTCGATGAGGATGGCGCTGTCCTCGGGGATGCGGGAAGCCCGGAGAGTTCCGTCGAGATAGTAATCGAGCCGGATGTCCTGGTCGCCGAGGCCGGGATCGCCGGCCTTCGTGACGATGTCGAGCCGGAGGGAGCGCCACTCATCGAGGACCGCGGGTCCGAGATAATCGTTCTGGATGATGCCCAGGTTGAGGTTGAGGTATTGCCCGAGGACGAAAGCGCCGCCGGGCTCCTCCGAGTTCTTGAAGATCCCGAGCGCGACGTACCAGCTGCGGCCGGGCGGCTGCTCGGGGATGGTCGTATGGAAGTTCAAGCTTGCGCTCGTGTGAGGGGCTGTGGAGCGGGAGGAAAGCATCACATCCGCGCCGAAAGAGCCGAAATCGGCGAAAGTGATCTCCCGGGGACTTCCCATCCAGATCAACTCCGTGATCACGTCGATGCAGCTGATCTCGACGACGTAGTTCGGGGCCGGGGAGAGGCCTGGCCCAGACCCGGCATGGTCGCCGGTCGCCCCCAAAAGCGGGGGTAGGCTGGCCTGGCCGGCGTCGATGACACGGGCCCCGCTGTCGTGGACCCAGATCTTCGAATAGAGCGCGCCCGCTACGGCCAGGTCACGGTCATCATAAGTCTGAAAATTCCCGTGCCCGTCGAAATCGTCGTAGAGCGTGGTTCCCGGCGTCAACTCGTAGACGGGTTGAGTCGCCGGCGGCTCGGGAGGCTCAGGGGAATTCGATGGGTGCTGGCAAGACGCGCCGAGCCAGGCGAGCGCGCTTCCCGCGAGCCCCAAGCGGATGGCTTCCCGCCGGGTCAACGGGCCCGCGCCCGCCCCTCTCGGATAAGCCCGCCGTTGGCCGCCCCTCATCGCCATTCTCCAGCGCGTCCCGATTATGGAGGGCTCGGCGGCATAAGTCAAGGACCCCAGCACCTTCACGGCCGCCGCGGTCCGCGGGAGCCGGTGGACGGGCACCAGCCCAGCGGCGTTATTGCCTTGCCTCCTGTCTTCCTTCATAATGGCGAAGTCCCGCGCCATGCCTTGAGAAAGGAGTCGCCATGAAACGCATTCGCATCCGCATCCGGCCGCTTGCCGTCCTTGCCCTGTTCCTCACGGCCCTGCTCGTCGGCGCCCCGGCCCCGGCGCTCGTCGCCCAAGACCAGGACAAGGATCTGGCCAAGAAGCTCCAGGGATTCGACGCCTACATGGCCAAGATCCTCAAGGATTGGAACGCGCCGGGCATCGGCGTCGGCATCGTCGTCGGCGGCCGGCTCGCCTTCGCCAAGGGGTACGGCTATCGCGACTACGAGAAGAAGCTGCCCTATACCCCCCAAACGCTCCACCAGATCGCTTCCAATACCAAGCTCTTTACCGCCGTGGCCGCCGGACTTCTTGTCGACGAAGGGAAGCTGACCTGGGACAAGCCCGTCCGCGAGTCGGTCCCGACGATCAACTTCACCAACGACCAGCTCAATGCCACGGTCACGCTCCGGGACATGCTGGCCCACAGGACCGGGGTCACCCGCCACGATTCGATCTGGTACAAGTCCGATTTCTCGCGCCTCGAGCTGTTCGAGCGCCTCAAATACCTGGAACCCTCCGCGCCCCTGAGGCAGACGTTCCTCTACAACAACCTCATGTACGCCGCGGCCGGTTATCTCATCGAACTCCAGTCCGGCAAGACCTGGGAGGAGTTCGTGCGGCAGCGCCTCTTCGGACCCCTGAAGATGACCAGCACCTCCTTCTCCATCGCCGACATGCTCAAGCAGCCCGAGCCCGGCGTCCCCTTCACGGAGAAGCGGGATTCCTTCGAGCTCTACCGGATCCCGTATTACGAGGACATCGGCGGGGTCGCCCCGTGCGGGGCGATCGTCTCCAACATCGAGGACATGTCCCACTGGCTCATCGCCCTCATGAACGAGGGGAAGTACGAAGGCCGCCAGGTCGTCCCGGCCGACGTGCTGAAGGCCACGCTGGCCCCGGCCATCGCGCTGCCGAACACGGCCGCGGAGACGCGCGGCTTCTGGGAGATCCTCAATTCCGCCTACGGGATGGGCCGCTGGACGGCCTCCTATCGGGGCCGCTTTCTGGCCTACCACGGCGGCGACCTGCCGGGCTTCCATTCCCAGGTCTCCATGATGCCGAAGGAAGGGATCGGCGTCATCGTCTTCGTCATCGGGGACCATTGCGCGGGGCTTTACAACATCGTCAGCTACAACGTCTACGAGCGCCTGCTCGGCATGGACCAGACACCCTGGAGCGCACGCCAGCTCGAGACGCGGCTGAAGGGCAAGGCGGCGGGCACCGAAGCGCGGGCGAGGGCCGGCGCCGACCGCGTCCCCGGCACGAAGCCCTCGCACGCGCTGGCCGATTTCGCCGGCGCCTACGAGCATCCCGCCTACGGGGTCATCAAGATCGATCTCAAGGACGGCGGGCTCCGGTTCGATTTCCATAAGGTCGTCCTTCCTCTCGCCCACGTCCACTATGACCGCTTCGACACGCCCGACGACGAGCAATTCGGCAAGACGTCGCTCAATTTCCAGACCAATCCCCAAGGCGATATCGATAAGGTGGTCACTTCGCTCGACGAGGCCGAGGCGGTGTTCGTCCGCAAGCCCGAGACGCCCGCGGCCGGACCTTCTCCGCAAGCTGGCCGGGACCTATGAGACCCCCACCGGCGTCAAGTTCGAGGTCGTGCTCAAGGAGGACGGCGACCTGGTCCTGAGATTCGCGGGCCAGGCCGACCAGAAGCTCGTCCCCTACAAGGGGCTCAGATTCCGCGACAAGGACTTCTCGGACGTGACGTTCGAGTTCACGGTCGAGAACGGCGTGGTCAAGGAGCTCAAGCAGATCGATCCGTCGGGGGTGACGATCTTCCCGAGGAAATAGCGCCGCCGGCCTATTCGTACCGGAGGGCGTCCGTGGGATTGGCCCGGGCCGCCCGGACCGACTGGAAGCCGACCGAGAGCCAGCCGGCCGCCAGCACGGCCAGCCCGGCCGCGACGAAAGGCCCGATCCCGATCGCCGTCCGGTAAGCGAAGCCCTCGAGCCAGCGGCCCATCAGCCAGACGACCACGGGCAGCGCGGCGAGATAGCCGATGACGACGAGCCGCGTGAAATCCTTCGACAGCATGACGACGATGCCGCGGGCGGAGGCGCCGACGGCCTTGCGGATGCCGATCTCCTTGGTCCTCTTCCCGGCGGCGTAGGCGGCCAGGCCGAAAAGGCCGAGGCAGGCCACGAAGACCGCGAGGCCCGCGACCGAGAGCAGGAGCGTGCCGGTGCGGCGCTCCCGCTCGTAGAGACGGGCGAACCGCTCGTCGAGGAACGAGTAGCTGAAGGGGTGGGCCGGGTCGAGCTCGCGCCACTTGCGCTCCAGCCCGGCCAGGGTCGCGGCGGCGTCGTCGGCCCGGATGCGGAGGCGAGAGGACGGTCATCATCTCCGGCGTCGCGACCAGGACCATGATCGGGCCGATCTTCTCGTGCAGCGACCGGAAATGGAAATCCCTGATCACGCCGATGATGGGGGACGCGCCTCGCTTGAGGGCCGGGACGGCCATCGTCTTGCCCAGCGGATCGGCCCAGCCCAGCTGACGGGCCGCTTCCTCGTTGATCATGACGGCGGACGTCGCGTCGGTCGGATGGTCGACGGAGAAGCTCCGGCCCGAGGCCAGCTCGAGCTTGTAGGTCGCCATGAAGTCCTGGTCGACGAGAAGCTGGCGCATGGGGGGAAGGCTGTCGGACGCAAGGCCCTCCGCCTCATAGGGGATCCCCCAGTCGCTCCCGCCCGGCAGGTTCCCCGAGGCCGACGCGCCGAGGACGCCCGGAACGCCCAGGAGCTCGCGCTTGGCCGTTTCGTATCCCGACCGCATGCCGTCGTCGCGGATGGGAACGACGATCAGGTGATCCATGTCGAAGCCGAGGCGCTTGCCCTGGACATAGTGGAGCTGATCGCGGACGATGCCGGTCGCGACGAGCAGGAAGGCCGAAGCGGCGAACTGAAAGACGACCAGGCCCTTGCGGAAAAGGCCGCCGCGGAGCCCCCGGGCCTGACCCCGCAGCGCGTCGGACGGCCGGAACGCGGACAGGACGAAGGCCGGATAGAGCCCGGCGGCGAGCCCGACGGCGAGCGCCAGGCCGGCCATGGCCGCGAGAAAGCCCGCCTGGGAGGCGCCGAAGAGGACCAGGGACGGTCCCGCCAGGGGCCGGAACACGGGCAGAAGGAGGGCGGCCAGCCCCAAGGACAGCGCGAAAGCGGCGGCGCTCATGAGCAGGGACTCGGCGAGGAATTGGCGGGTGAGCTGGAGGCGGGAGGCGCCGACGGCCTTGCGCACGCCGACTTCCTTGGCCCGGGCCAGGGCCCGCGCCGTCGTCAGGTTCATGAAGTTGATGCCGGCGATGGCCAGGATGAGCAGGGCCACGGCCGAGAAGATGGTGACGTTGGCCATGGTCGAGTTCGGCTCGATCTCGCGGAAAAGGTGCGAGCGGAGGTGGATGTCGGTGAGCTTCTGCAGGCGCACGTCATACGCGGAGGCCTCCTCGGCGGCCATGTTCCGTCCGAGGAGGGCGGGGAACCTCGCAGCGACGGCGTCCGGCGAGGCCCCCTCCTTGAGGAGAAAATACGTGTAGAACTGGTTCCACACCCAGCTTTCGCGCATCGGGTTGGCGTAGGTCTCCAAGGAGACGAGGAAATCGAAGGTGAAGTGCGATCCGGCCGGCACGTCCCTCATGAGCCCTGTGACGCGATAGTCGTTCTTTGTATCGAAGGTCAGCGTCCCGCCGACGGGGTCCGCGTCGCCGAAGTACCGGCGGGCGAAGCTCTCGGTGACGACCACCGTCCCCGGGCGGGCCAGCGCCGTCGCCGGGTCGCCTCTGAGCAGGGGGAAGCTGAAGACGTCGAAGACGGAGCGCGTCGGCGTACATGCCGCCTCTCTCGTACGCGCGGACTTCGCCGCGGCCGACGAGGATCTCGTTCATCAGGACGAAGCGGACGACCCGCTCGACCTCCGGGATCTCTTTGGCCGCCGTTACGCCCCAGGGGCCCGGGACCTTGGCGATGCCTTCATACGCGCCGCCCCTGACGCCGGTCGTGAGCCGGTAGATCCGGTCCTTGCGGGCGTGATACCGGTCATAGCCGAGCTCCTGGCGGACGTAGAGGGTCGTCAGGATGCCGCAGGCCAGCCCGACGGCCAGGCCGATGAGGTTGATCGCGGCAAAGGCCTTTTCCCGCTTGGCCTTGCGCCAGGCCGTCTTGAGATAATTTCCGGCCAGGGCGGGAAAGAGGCGGGAGACCCGGATAGGGCGGCGGCGGTCAAGGGCGGCCAGCCGATTCTTCCGGTATTCGGCGGCGATCGCGTCGAGAGGGCCGAGGCGGGCCTCGGCCTCGGCCGAACGCGGCCTCGTCGGAGGCGCCTTCGCGTTTCAGGGCCTCGACGGAGTCCCGCAATCTGGGCCTCGAGTTCCGCGACGGGCCCGTCCTCGAGGACGTCATGCCTGCGCAGCCGCGCCTTCCATTCCAGGATGGCCTTCTCAAGATCGAACATGATGTCCTCCGGATCAGCCGCGGGCGGGGAGGGGCTCGCTGAACCTGGCCAGGGCCCGGGACACGGTTTTCCAGCCGGCCAGCTCCGCGACGAGCTCCTTTCGGCCCCTCTCCGAGATCTGATAGTAACGGCGGGGCCGGCTATCGCCCCCGCCCCTCCACTTCGAGGTGATGAGGCCGTCCATCTCCATCCTCTGGAGGACGGGATAGAGCATCCCGTCCGTCCACTCGAGGGCCCCGGCCGAGCCGGTCCGCACCTTCTGGATGATGCTGTAGCCGTAATCCTCTCCCCCGGCCAGGATGGCCAGGATGATCGGCCTGGTCGACGCCGCCATGAGCTGCTTTGAGATCATCGGATGCCTCGCAAGCGAAGATACTTTCGCTCGCTATGTATGCAGGATGCGTGCCAGACCGGCGGTCTTGCCTTCAGGGGGCCGGAGCGGGATCGGCCTCGTCCGGGATGTCCGCTTGCGGACAGCCCCTGTCCGCTCCCGGGCTATTTCTCGATCCAGCCGTCGAGCAGGCGGATGATCCTCTTGCCGCAGGCGGCGTTCTTCTCGGAATGGGTGACCTGGACGATCGTCGTCCCGGCCGCGTTGAGCTCCCTGAAGATGTCCATGATCTCGGCCCCTTCCTTGGAGCTGAGGTTCCCCGTCGGCTCGTCGGCCAGGATGAGCCGCGGCTCGGCGATGACGGCCCGGGCCACGGCCACGCGCTGCTGCTGGCCGCCGGAGAGCTGGTTCGGGAAGAGGTCCTTCTTGCCGACGATGTGGAAGCGGTCCAGCATGTCGCAGACCCGGCCCTTCCTCTCCGACGGCCTTGACCTTCTTATAGAGGAGCGGGCGTCTCGATGTTCTCGAAGACCGTCAGCTCGTCGATGAGGTGATAGCTCTGGAAGACGAAGCCGATGTCGTTCTTGTGGATCTCGGTCAGCTGCTTTCTCGCTCAGCCCGTGGACGTCCCGGCCGCCGAACCGGTACCGGCCTTCCGACGGCGAGTCGAGCAGGCCCAGGATGTGGAGGAGGGTGGATTTGCCGGATCCCGAGGGCCCCATGACCGTCAGGAACTCCCCCTCGTCGACGTCGAGGTCGATGTCGCGGAGGACGAACGTCCGGACCGCCCCGGCGGAATACCACTTGGTCACGCCGCGCGTCTCGATCAGCCGCATGGCAGGCTCCCGGCTCGGCGCTCCGCCCTCCGTCAGGGCTTGCAGCCCTTCTGGAAGTTCTCGGAGACGATCTGCCCGTCGAAGAGGTGGATGACGCGCTGGGCGTAGTCGGCGTAGGCGGGAGCGTGGGTGACCATGATGATGGCCGTGCCCGCTCTCGTGGAGCCCGCTGAGGAGCTTCATGACCTCCTCGCCGTGCACGGAATCCAGGTTCCCCGTCGGCTCGTCGGCCAGGATGAGCTTGGGCCGGGCGACGACGGCCCGGGCCACGGCCACGCGCTGCTGCTGGCCGCCCGAGAGCTGCTGGGGGAAATGGCCCTTGCGGGGCATCAGGGCCATGTTCTCGAGGACCTCGGTGACCCGCTTGCGGCGCTCGGCCGGCGGAGAACCCCAGGTAGAGGAGCGGCAGCTCGACGTTCTCGTAAACGGTCAGCTCGTCGATGAGGTTGAAGCTCTGGAAGACGAAGCCGATGTTGCGCTTGCGCAGGCCGGCCCGCTTCCGCTCCGAGAACTTCGATATCTCCTGGCCGAGGAAGTGGTACTCGCCGCCCGAGGGCTGGTCGATCAGCCCCAGGACGTTGAGGAGGGTCGATTTGCCGCAGCCCGAAGGCCCCATGATGGCGACGTATTCGCCTTCCTTGATCTCGAGGTTGACGTCGTTGAGGGCGGTCGTCTCGACGTCTTCGGTCGTGTAGACCTTCTTCAGGTTCACGGTCTTGATCATGTTCAGCTCCTTTGAACGGTCGCCGTCCCGGTCACTTGAAGACCAGGCGGTCGATATCGCCGAAACTCTCGTAGGACGAGGTCACGACCTCGTCGCCGGGCTGCGAGGCCTTCGAGGACCTCGAAGGCGTCGGTGTTGTAGCGGCCGAGCTTGACCGTACTGCTTGACGGCGGTCTTGCCGCCGGGCTCGACGAGAAAGACCCAGTTGCCGCCGGTCGACGTGTAGAAGCCGCCGCGGGGCAGGAGAACGGCCTCGGACACGTCGCTCAGGTTGAGGTCGATGTGCAGCGTCTGGCCGCGGGTGATGCCGGGCGGCTCGTCGCCGGAGAACTCGAGATCGACCTCGAAGCGGCTCTCGAGGACCTCGGGGATAGATCTTCTTGACGACGAGGCCGAAGGTCCGGCCGGCCAGGGTGAACGAGCCGGTCCGGTCGAGGGCCGTCCGCGGCAGGTAGTGCTCGTCGATCTGGGCCCGGACCTTGAAGCCCTCGAGGATGTCGATCTGGCCGAGGGCCTGGCCCATCGTCTTGGATTCGCCGATCTCGGCGTTGAGGGCCGTGAGGAAGCCCGTCGACCGGCGCCCGGACGACCAGGTTCTCGAGCCGCTTCCTGGCCGCCGACAGGCTCGAGTCGAGCCGCTCGACGGACGCCTCGATCCCGTCGAGCTGGGTCTTCCGGATGGCCATGTTGTTCTTCTGGCTCTCCAGGGTGATGGCCTTCTTCTTGACCAGGTAGTCGTACTGGTCCATGGCCAGCTCGTATTCCTGCTGGGAGATGAGCTGGCTCTTGTAGAGCTCGACGGTCCGGTCGTGCCTCCGCGTCTCCTGCTGGAGGTCCTTCTCGACCTCGTTGATCTCGTTGCGGAGCTGCAGCTCGAACTGTTCCATGGCCAGGCGCGTGGCCCGCAGGTTGTTGCTGGCCGTGAAGAAGTCCGATTCGCGCCACATGATGTCGAGGGCCAGGGTCGCGTTGCTCAGCTTGAGGAGAGGATCGCCCTTCTTGACCATCGTCCCGGCCCGGATATAGATGTCTTCGACCCGGCCGCCTTCCTCCGCCGTCAGAAAATGCGTCTGGCGGGGGATGACGTTGCCCATGACCGCGATGTATTCCTGGAACGGGCCCCGGGTCACCGTCGAGATCGTCAGCCGGTCCTTCTCGACGTTGAGCGAGGACGTCCGGGAGCGGAGGGCGAAGACATAAACCGCGAAGGCGACAAAAAGGACGCCGCCGGCGACGGCCGCGATGCGGCGAGGCGGCCACTTCTTCTTCTCGATCTGCCGGTCCATGCCCATATCGTGCTCCGTTTCGATGGCCTATTATGCAGGGAGCGTGCCAAGCGGGGCCAGGGGGACGCTCATGGGCCAATGGCGGATGGCTTGTGTCCGCCGCCAGACAACGGCTGTTCATAATCGGACATAGGGCCCTATTCGTAGCGGATGGTCTCGACGGGGTCCGTCCGGGCGGCCCGGATCGCCTGCCAGGAGATCGTCCCCAGGGCGATGACCAGGGCCGCGACGCCCGCCAGGATGAAGCTCCAAGCCGGTATCCCCGCCCGGTAAGCGAAATCCTGGAGCCACCGCCGCATGGCCAGATAGGCGATGGGCCAGGCCACGAGGTTGGCCGCCAGGACGAGCTTTCCGAAATCGGTCGAGAACAGGACCAGGATCCGGCCCGGGGAGGCGCCCAGGACCTTCCGGACGCCGATCTCCTTTCGCCTCCGGGCGACGGTCAGAGCCGTCAGCCCGACGAGCCCGAGGGCGGCGATGACGATCGTGAAGGCCGAGGCGAAGCCGACCACCTTGCGCCAGCGCTCGACCTCGCTGTACTGCTTGCGGATATCGTCGTCGAGGAAGGTGAAATCGTCGGGGATCCCGGGAGAGGCCTGGGCCCAGGCGCCTTTCATGGCCGCGATCCCTTCCCGGAGCAGGCCGGGCGCGATCCGGACAAAGACGAAGTTCGGCGTCCGGATCGGGAACGACTGGGAGATGTCGTTGATGCCCCGGAGGACGGTCGACGGGTCGAGGACCATGACGGCGGGCCGGACCTCGTTCTTCAGGGACTCGAAGTTGAAATCGCGGACGACGCCGACGATGCGGTGCGGAGGGAAGTCCGGGCCGGGCAGGCTCCTGCCGACCCCGGATGTCCAGCCGAAATACCGGACCAGCGCTTCATTGACGACCAGGGCCTCGGCCGGGTCGGTCCCGAATTCGCGGGAGAACCAGCGCCCCTCGACGAGGGACAACCGCATCGTGGCCAGAAAATCGTGGTCCACGGTGGTCGCGGCGAACTGGCGGAAGACGCCGTCGGCGGTGTTGAAGCCGAGGAGCGTCCAGTCCCCGGAGAAGGCCGTCGAGGCCCCGGAGACGCCCGTGATCTCCCGGCGCCCGGCCAGGGCGTTCCTCACGCGTTCGACGGCCGGCGCCCGCCCGGGCGAGGGATTGCGGTTGGGGATGACGACGACCTGCTCCTTGTCGAAGCCGAGATCGCGGCCGAGGAGATAGCGGAATTGGACGTTCATGACCAGCGTGCAGACGATCAGGCCGATGGACGCGGCGAACTGGCCGATGACGAGACCGCCGACAAGACGGCCCCGGCCGCCGATCTTAGGAGCGCGGCCGATCACGTCGACGGGCTCCAGCCGGGCCAGGACGAACGCCGGATAGCTCCCGGCGGCCAGGGCGACGGCCGCCATGAGGGCGATCAGGAAGACGATCGTCGCGGGGCTCACGGCCAGGACGAGCGCGGTCCCCGTCAGCGACCCGAAGAGCGGCAGGACGAGCGTCGTCAGCAGCAATCCGAGCCCGAGGGCGGAGAAGGTCAGCAGCAGGGCTTCGCCGAGGAACTGGCTGACGATGCGGCGCCGGTCCGCTCCCACGGTCTTGCGCACGCCGACTTCGCGCGCCCGGCGCGCCGACCGTCCGACGGCGAGCGTCGTGAAATTGACGCAGGCGACGGCCATGATCAGGACGGCGATGATGGTGAGGACGAGCGCATAGAGCGGATGGCCGGTCGGCTCGAAACCCGCCGGGATGCTCGGATCGAGGTGGATGTCCGTGAGGGGCTGGAGATGGACGGAGACGTAGGCCGCGTAATCCTGGGGATAGCTCTTCTTGACGAGGGAGGCCAGGACCGGATCGAGCTCGGCCGCGGGCCGGGGCCGGTCGAGCAGGACGTAGGTTTCGAAATAGACGTTCAGCCACTGGGTGAAGACGCGCGGGTTGAGGTATTCGCGCACGTTCTCGAACGGGATGACGAGGCCGAAGCGGATGCTCGAATTCGCCGGGGGATCGGCGGCGATCCCGGCCACCGTGAAGTCGAGCGGGCGCTCGCCGACCCGGAGGGTCAGCTCGCGGCCGACGGGATCGTCGCTACCGAAGAGCCTCCGGGCCGCGCTCTCGGTGAGGACCGCGGACTTGGGATCGCGCAGGACCCCGTCCGGATCGCCTTTGAGGAGGGGGAAGCTGAAGGCCCGGAAGAACCCGGGATCGACGAGGTGGCAGCGCTCCGGAAAGGCCTGCTCGCCGCGCTGGACGACGATGTTCCGGACGTGGATGCGGACCGCGTCCTCGACGCCCGGCAGGCCTTCCTTGAGGGCCCCGGCCAGGGGATAGGGGGCCTCGACGTAGGTGAAGGGCTCGCGCTCGGGGGGATCTTCGGTGATCACCGCCCGATAGAGCCTGGCGGCGTTGGCGTGAAAGCGATCGAAGCTCCGCTCATGGCGGACATAGAGGAAGATGAGGAGGCAGGACGTGATCCCGACGGCCAGGCCGAAGACGATGATGGTCGAATAGAGCTTCTGGCGGACCAGGTTTCTGATGGCGACCTTCAGGTAGTTTCTGAACACGACGCACTCCTCTCCGAAGCGACTCCGGACGGGGATATGAGCAAGAACGATGCCAAGCCCTCTTCGGCGGCCCGGAGGGAGACGGGGGGGGCCGTGCCGGAGTCGCCTGTTCGGTGACGTGACAAAGGCTGTCCGCTTATGGACAGGCGGGCCGATCGGGCAGGCGCCCATCCCGAACGTCCCCGAGAGGGGCGGCCTGGGACGGCTCTCGGGACACCCTCCGGCGGGCTCGGCACGGAACTTGCATCGGCTCGAAGGCAGGAGGAATTCTGATATAATGCTCCTGGAAATGCGCCCCTCCTGAAACGACCCATCGTGGACAAGAACGACGCCAAGGTCCTGCTGGTCGACGACGACGACGATATCCTCCAGGCCGGCCGTCTCTTCCTGAAACAGCACGTTTCCCTCGTCCGGACGACCTCGGACCCCGAGACGCTGCCCGGGATCCTCGCGGCCGAGACCTTCGACGTCATCTTCCTCGACATGAACTTCGCCCCCGGCGCGACCGACGGCCGGGAGGGTTTCCGCTGGCTGGAGAAGATCCTCGGCCTCGAGCCCGCGGCGATCGTCATCCTGATCACGGCTTACGGCGACATCGAGCTGGCCGTGCGCGGCATCAAGGAAGGCGCCACCGACTTCATCCTCAAGCCGTGGCGGAACGAGAAGCTCCTGGCCACGCTCGCCGCGGCCCTGCGCCTCCGCGATACGCGCCGAGAGGCCGACTGTCTCCGCTCGCGGCAGGAAAGCCTGAGCGCCGACCTGGACCGGCCCTTCCACGACTTCATCGGCCGCAGCCCGGCCATGCGGGCGGTCTTCGGCACGATCGAGAAGCTGGCCTCGACCGACGCCAACGTCCTCGTCCTGGGCGAGAACGGGACCGGCAAGGAGCTCGTCGCGCGCGATCTCCACCGCCGCTCTCCCCGCGCCCGCGAGGTCTTCCTATCGGTGGACGTCGCCGCCCTGAGCGAGACCCTCTTCGAGAGCGAGCTCTTCGGTCACGTCAAGGGCGCCTTCACGGACGCCCGGGAGGCCCGGCCCGGCCGCTTTGAGGTCGCCTCCGGCGGGACGCTCTTCCTCGACGAGATCGCCAACCTTCCCCTGGCCCTGCAGTCGAAGCTCCTCCGGGTCATCGAGTCCCGCACGGTGACCCGGCTCGGCTCCAATACGCCCCAGGCGATCGACGTCCGTCTCATCTGCGCGACCAATCAGCCGATCTACGAGATGGTCGCCGAAAAGACGTTCCGCCAGGACCTCCTCTACCGGATCAACACCGTCGAGATCCGCCTGCCGCCACTCCGGGAGCGGGCCGGCGACATCCCCATTCTCGCGGAGCATTTTCTGGGCCTGTATCGCCGCAAATACCAGAAGCCGGCCAAGCGGCTGGGCGAGGACACCCTCCGCAAGCTCGAGGGCTATCGCTGGCCGGGAAACGTCCGGGAGCTCCAGCACGCCATCGAGCGCGCGGTCATCCTCAGCGACGAGCCCGTCCTCCGGCCGGTGGATTTCCTTCTCGCCGAGCCCGGAGCCCTGCGAGGCGGACCAGACCCTCGACGGCGTCAACCTGGAGGAGGCCGAGAAGATCCTCATCCGCCGGACGCTCAGCCGTGTCGGCGGCAACATCAGCCGGGCGGCCAAGGAGCTGGGCCTGTCCCGCAGCGCCCTTTACCGCCGGCTGGAGAAGCATGGTCTTTAAGCGTTTTCGCATCGTCTGCGCCGTCCGCGTCCTCCTGCTGGCCCTGACGATCCTGGGGGCCGTGCTGCTCGCGCCGGGACGACCGGGAGGGGCGGCCGCCCTCGGAGCGGCGGCGGTCTACCAGGCCTACGCGCTCTTCCGCTACGTCGAGCGGATCAACCGCGACCTGGCCCGCTTCTTCCTCTCGGTCCACTACGCCGATTCCGGGCAGAGCTTCAAGGACGAGGGGCTGCGGCCGGTCGTTCCGCGAGGTGAAGGGCGCCATGGCCGGGGTCATGGACACGCTGCGCCAGGTCCGGAGCGAGCGCGAGGAGCAGGCCCAATATCTCGAGACCCTCGTTCAGCACGTCGGGATCGGCCTCCTCGTCTTCCAGCCGGACGGCCGGGTCGAGCTCATCAACAACGCCGCCAAGCGGCTCCTCCGCGTCCCCTGGCTCAAGAACGTCGAGGCCCTGCGGGCCTTCAGCCCGGAGCTCGTCGAGACCCTGCTCCGCCTGCCCCCGCAGGAAAAGGGGTTCGTCCGCATCGCCGGCGAGAACGAGACCCTGACGCTCGCCCTCTCGGCGACCGAGTTCCGGCTCCGGGGCCGGGATTACCGGCTCGTCTCCCTCCAGAACATCCAGCGCGAGCTCGAGGAAAAGGAGATGGAGGCCTGGCAGAAGCTCATCCGCGTCATCACCCACGAGATCATGAACTCGGTGACGCCCATCTCGACCCTGGCCTCGACGATCGGAGGATTGGCGGCCGGGACGGAGCCGGGCGGGCCGCTCACCGGTCCCCGCGGCGAAGAAGCCCGGAAGGACATCCTCGAGGGCGCCCGGACGATCGAGAAGCGCAGCCTGGGCCTGCTCCACTTCGTCGAGGCCTTTCGATCGCTGACCCTGCTCCCCAAGCCCGAGATCCGGCCCGTTCCCCTCGAGGATCTCTTCGCCCGGGTCGGCCGGCTGATGACCGCGCACATCTCCGGCAAGGCCGTCGCTTTTTCATCGACGATCGATCCGGCCCATCTCATCCTGCAGGCCGATCCGGAGCTCGTCGAGCAGGTCCTCATCAACCTCCTGCTCAACGCCCTTCAGGCCGTCGAGGGCCGCGCCGCGGCCGCCGTCTCGCTCCGGGCCTTTCTCGACGAGCGCGGCCGGATCCTCGTCCAGGTCGCGGACAACGGACCGGGCATCCCGCCCGAGAACCTGGAAAAGGTCTTCGTTCCCTTCTTCTCGACCAAAGCCGGGCGGCTCCGGGCATCGGACTGAGCCTCTCGCGCCAGATCATGCGGCTCCACGGCGGGACGCTCCACGTCCACTCCGAGCCCGGCGTCCAGACGGTTTTCACCCTCGGATTCTAGCGGCGGCGCCGGCGCGTCCTACTCGTACCGGATGGACTTGACCGGATCGGCCAGGGCCGCCTTGAGCGTCTGATAGCTGATGGTGAGCAGGGCGATGGCGAACGCCGCCCCCGCCGAAAGGACGAAGACCCAGGGCCCGATGTCGACGCGATAGGCGAAGTTCCGGAGCCAGCGGCTCATCAGGAGATAAGCGACCGGCCAGGCCACGGCGTTGGCCAGCAGGACGAGCGCCAGGAATTCCCATGTGAGCAGCACGGCGATCTTCCCCAGCGACGCGCCAAGGACCTTGCGGATGCCGATCTCCTTCGTCCGCGCCTCGACGGTGAAGAGCGCCAGGCCGAACAGCCCCAACGAAGCGATGACGATGGCCAGCCCGGCGGCCAGGCTGAAGATCCGCCCGAGCCGCTCCTCGCCGCGGTAGACGGCGTCGAAGGTCTCGTCCAGAAAGCGGTATTCGAAGGGATGGCCCGGGTCGTAGTCCTTCCATTTGCGCTCGAGATAGGCCAGCGTGCCGGGGATGTGGTCGGGACGCACCCTGACTGCCATGACCCAGGCATAGACCGGAGCGATGTGAAAGACGAGGGGCTGGATCTCCTGACGCAACGACTGGTACTGGAAGTCCCGGACGACACCGATGACCTTTCCCGCCATATCATTCCACTCCAGGCGCGTTTCGAGCGGGGCCGCGAGGCCAAGCACCCGAACGGCGGCTTCGTTGACGATGAAGGCCTCTTTCGCGTCGGTGGCCATCTCGCGGGAAAAGTCCCGGCCCTCGAGGATCTCCATGCCCATAGCCGAGATGTAATCGTGGTCGCAATAGATCATGGCCACCGTGACCCGCTTCTTTCCCTCGTTCGTGACGATGTCCAGGGAATCCCCGGCGAGCTGTCCTCCGGGAAGGCCGTTCCCGAGCGTCGCGGCGATGACGTCCGGGTTCCTCTTGAGGTCCTCCTTGATCGCTTCGACGTTCGTCCGCATGGAGCTCTCGCGGACCGGGATGACGACCACGTGGTCCTTGTCGAAACCGAGCTTCCTGTTCCGCACATAGTCCAGTTGGTCGAGGACGACGGCCGTGGCGATGATCAGGACGATCGAGACGCCGAACTGCCCCACGACCAGGACCTTTCTCAGGAGGGATTTTCGGGACGACCCCTGGCCCGTCCCTTTGAGGACGCCGGCCGGCCGCAAGCCCGAAATGAGAAGCGCCGGATAGCTTCCCGAAACGAAGCCGACCAGGAGCAGGATGGCCAGCAGGGACCCGGCCGTGGCGGCGTTCTGCAGGTCCCGGGGCGCGAGAGCCTTGCCGGCGAGGCCGTTGAAGGCAGGCAGGGCGATGACGACGATCAGGACGGCCAAAGCCAGGGCCAGGGCCGTGAAAAGGAACGACTCGCCGAGGAACTGCCGGACGAGCTGGGCCCGGCTAGCCCCGACGACCTTTCTGAGCCCGACCTCCTTGAGGCGCGCCGCCGACCTCGCCGTGGCCAGGTTCATGAAGTTGACGCAGGCGATGAGCAGGATGAAGACGGCGATGATCGAGAAAGCCGTGA
The DNA here is from genome assembly GCA_963843505.1 of Candidatus Aminicenantota bacterium. Lineage (GTDB taxonomy): Bacteria > Acidobacteriota > Aminicenantia > Aminicenantales > Saccharicenantaceae > RBG-16-66-30. The sequence goes on from CAWJKR010000013.1 coordinate 18,877, forward strand.
CGTACTTGATATCGCCGTTCGCGGCGAGCTCGAGCTGGAGATGGGACCGGAGGTGGATCGCCGTCAGGGGCTGGAGCCGCGCGGTCAGCTTGGCGCCGAGGACCTCCTTGACCGAGGCCGCGGCGTGCTTCTCGATGAAGGCCGGGAGCTCGGCCTCGACCGTCGCGGCCGCCGCCGCGTCCTTCAGGAGAAGGTAAGTGTAGAACTCGTGCCGGACCCAGTTCTCGAAATACCTCTCCCGCATGCCGGGGACCTGCTCGAACGTCTTCATGGAGCCGAGCATGTCGGCGACGAAATGGGACTGCCGGGGCCAGTCGGCCATGACCCCCGTGACGTGAAAATCGCGATCGTTGATCCTCAAGGTCTTGTTGAGCGGGTCATGGCGGCCGAAATACTTCGAGGCCATGCGCTCGGAGACGACCAGGGTGTTCGGCTCGGCCAGGGCTGTGTCCGGATCGCCCTTGATCAACGGGTGCGTGAAGATCCGGAACACGGAGGCGTCGGCAAAGAAGACGTTGTCCTCGTAGGCCTTCATTTCGCCGGCCGTCACCATCGCCCCGCGCCTCGGGAAGAACCGGACGGCGCCTTCGACTTGGGAGAGCTCCCGCTCCAGGGTCGGGGCGAACGGGGCCGAGGAGAGGGCGTAAAACTCGTCCTGATCCCCCTCGACGTCGAATCCGTCCACCAGCCTGAAGATCCTGTCGGCCTTCTCATGGTAGCGGTCGAAGGCCAGCTCATCGCGCACGAACAAGAAGATCAGGAGACAGCAGCCCATGCCCACGGCCAGGCCGGCGATATTGATGAAGGAGTAGACCTTGTGCTTCCGGATATGGCGCAAGGCGATCTTGAGGTAGTTACGGAACATGCCCCCCTCCTACTCGTACCGGATGGACTTGACCGGGTCGGCCAGGGCCGCCTTGAGGCCGAGGCCGCCGGCCGTCAGCGCGGCGACGGCCAGGGAGACGACACCGGCCGCCAGGAAGAAAACGGGGCCGAGATCGATCCGGTAGTGGTAGCCGTCGAGATAACGCCTCATGACGAGGTAGGCGGCAGGCCAGGCGACGAGATCGGCCGCCACGACGAGCGGCAGTAGCTCCCGGCCGACCAGGGCGACGACCTGCATCACCCCTGCCCCGAGGACCTTTCGGATCCCGATCTCCTTGAACCGGCGGCGGACGGAGAGGAGCGTCAGGCCGAAGATGCCCATCCCGGCGATGAGGACCGCGAACAGGGAGGAGAGGCGGACGATCCCGCCCCAGCGGATCTCCGAAGCGTACTGAGCCTTCAGGTCGTCCTCGAGGAACGTGAAGGCGAAGGGATGGCTGGGAACGATCTCGGCCCAGACGCCCTCGAGCTCCCGGATGGTCGCCGCGATACCCTCCCGGCGGACCCGGACGATGAGGTTCCACATGCCCCACTTGGGCTCGCGCTGGATGAACAGGGGCGAGAGCCCGTACTTGAGCGAAATGACGTTGTAATCCACGACGACACCGATGATCCGGAGGTTGTTCGGATAAGCGTCGTCGGCCCCGTCGGCGAAATCACCGATCGTCCGGCCGACCGGCGTGGTCGCGCCGAGGACCCGGGCGAACTCCTTGTTGATGATCGCGACACCCGTTTCGGCCGGCTCGAAATCGCGGCCGTCGATGAGCTTCAGGCCCATCGTTTTCAGGTATTCCGGGTCGACGCGGAATTGGTAGGCGATGACGCGCCGATCGCCCATCTTGACGGGGGCCGCCGAGGTGTTCCGGCCGAGGGCCGAGTTGGAGGCGCTGACGCCGGCGACGCCGGGGAAAGACCGGACGCGGTTGCGGAAGAGGTCGACGAGAGGCTGGTTCTCCTCGGCCACGGTCGAGGGGAGCCGGACGTGGATGAGCCCCTGCCGGTCATACCCGGGGTCCCGGGCGATCAGGTATCGGATCTGCCCGCCGAGGACGAACGTCGAGACGATGAGGAAGACCGATAGGGCGAACTGGATCGCGACGAGCGCCCGCGTCACCGGGCGCCGGCCGCCATCGTCGTCCGTCCCCGAAAGGCCTCGACCGGCGAGACGGCCGACATGGCCATGGCCGGATACAGGCCGGAGACGAGGGTCACGGCCAGGAGCATCGCCGCCATCGCCGCCAGGCTGCCGGGCCGAATGAGATCCGCGGGGTTGAAGACCTTGCCGGCCAGCCGGTTGAAGGCCGGCAGGACGAGCGCCGCGACCAGGACGGCGGCGCCGAGGGCGGCCGCTGCCAAGACCAGCGCCTCGGCCCAGAACTGCTGGACGAGATGTCCGCGGCCGGCGCCGACGACCTTGCGCAACGCGATCTCGGGTCCCCGGATCGTCGACCGGGCGAGCGACAGGTTGACGAAATTGATCCCGGCGATGAGAAGCACGGCCAGGCCGATGCCGCTGAGGATGAGCAGCGCGGACGGATCGCCCCCTCCCTCGGACGTCTTCCGCGAGCCGGCCGGGCCGTAGAAGTCGGAGTGCATGTCCCGGAGCTCCTGGAGCTCCAGGGTCACGGGCAATGTTTTTCTCTTGGCCGGATCGTAGCCCCAGCGGCCGAACTCCGCCTCGAAGGCCCGGGCCGTGAACGCGTCCAGGCGGGCGGCCACGGCTTGGGGCGAGGCCCCCTTCTTGAGACCGATGAACAGGGGATACGAGAAATCGCCGAGGTTGGTCAGCGCCTCCTCGTAGCTCGCCCAGGTCAGGTTCTCGGCCCGTACGAGCGCCTTGAACTGGATGGTCGAATTCCGGGGCGGGTCTTCGGCGACGCCGGTGATCCGGAAGTCCCGTTGGGATTTGCCGAAGGCCAGGGTGGCGGTCTCGCCGACGGGATCGCGGCCTCCGAAGAATTTGGCGGCGGCGCTCCGGGTCAGGACGAGCGAGTCCTCGCCGGCAAGGACCGAGGCCGGCTCGCCGGAGATCAGGGGAAAGGAAAAGAGGGTGAAGACGCCCGGATCGGTGAACGTGATCTCCTCGGCGAAGACGGCCTCTCCGGCCCGGATCGAGCCCCGCGCGGCGCCGAAGCGGACGGCATACTCGATCTCCGGGAACTCCTTTGGAAAGAGCGGGGCGGCGCCTGCGGGCATCGACGAGGTCCGGAACTCGACGCTCCCGTCCTCCTTATGGAAACAGGCCAGGACCCGCCGGATGGACGCTTCCTGTTCGTGGAAGCGGTCGTAGGACAGCTCGTCGGCGACGTAGAGGAAGATCAGGAGGCAGCCGGCCAGGCCGACGGCCAGTCCCGCGATGTTGATGATGGCGTAGGTCTTTTGGCGCCTCAGGTTCCGCCACGCGGCCTTGAGATAGTTCCGGAACATGGCGATACTCCTTTTTCCGTCCGGCTTAAGAGCAAAAAGCATGCCAGGCGAGCGTCTCCGGAACGGGGGGGGGGAAATGTCCGTTTTCGGACGAGGCGCATTCCTAATCCGAACACCCGGACCGGCCTTGGGCGCGCCTCCGGCGTCTCGTCACGGGCCGGCGCCCCATGCCGCCCCGCCGCGATCCTACTCGTGCCTCAAGCTGTCGGCCGGGTTGGCCAGGGCGGCCCGGACCGTCTGGACGCTCGTCGTCAGCAGCGCCAGGCCGATGAGCGCGGCCGCGCTCAGCACGAACGTTCCGGCGCCGAGCGTCGTCCGGCTGGCGAAGCCCTTCAGCCAGCGCTCGATGAAGAGATAGGCGGCCGGCCAGGAGAGGAGGCTGGCCACGAAGACCCAGATCGCGAACTGCTTCGACAGAAGGCCGACGATCCGCGGGGACGAGGCCCCGAGGATCTTGCGGATGCCGATCTCACGGGTCCGGCTCGCGGCGGTGAACGAGGCCAGGCCGGACAGGCCGAGACAGGCGATGAAGAGGCCCAGGAGCATGAAGATCCCGAAGATGCGGCCGACGCGCTCGTCGGCCCGGTATTGACGGTCGAAATCGTCGTCCAGGAAGAAGCTCTCGAACGGCCGTTCGGGGAACGTCTCCTTCCACGTCCTTTCGACGAACGCGAGCGCCGACTTGGCCCCGGCGGCTTCGACCTGCAAGGTCAGATAAGAGAGCATGCCGGGGTTGAACTCCATGGCCAAGGGCTCGACGGGCGCCTGGAGGCCGCGGTAATGGAAATCCTTCGTCACGCCGATGATGGTCAGGACGCGGCCCCCGTTTCCCGTGCGCAGGCGTTTGCCGAGGGCCTCCTCCGGCCGGCTCCAGCCGAACGCCTTGACGGCCGCCTCGTTGATCAGGAAGGCGCCGGCGATGTCCGTGCTCATGTCCTTTTGGAAGGCCCGGCCGGCGACGATGGAGATGCCGTAGAGGGGAACGAAGTTCTCGTCGAAGTACAGGTGGAACATGGACTGGTTCTTGTTGTCCGCTTCGCCCACGAGCTCGATGGCATAGTTGGAGACCCCCCGGCCGGGGACCGTCGAGGACAGCGCCGCCCCTTGGATGGCGGACTCGCCGCCGAGGAAGGCGTTCCTCACCGAGGCGTAGCTGTGGCCGGCCGAGATCGCGCCGCGCAGGGGGACGACGAGCTTCTGGGCCTTATCGAAGCCGAGGCCCTGGCGCTTCATGAAGCGGACCTGATCGTTCATGAACAGGGTCCCCAGGATGAGGGCCGAGGAAACGGAGAATTGGAGGACGACGAGGACCGTTCGGAGGACGAGCCCGGCCTGGCCCCGGCCCAGCGCGCCCTGCAGGGCCGCGACCGGCCGGAACGACGAGAGGACGAGCGCCGGATAGATCCCGGCGGCGAGACCGACCAGGATCGCTCCTCCGACGAGAAGGCCGAGCACCGCGGGGGAGAGGAGCCAGGTCCATGGAGCCCGGCCCCCGTCAATCGGTTCAGGAACGGCATCGAAAGCCTGACGATCAAGACCGACAGGGCCATGGCGAAAAAGGCGAGGAGAAGCGCCTCGCCGAGGAACTGGCCGATGAGCTGGCGCTTCCCGGCCCCGACGGTCTTGCGCAGACCGACCTCGCGGGCCCGGTTGGCCGAGCGGGCGGTGGCCAGGTTCATGAAGTTGATGCAGGCGATGAGCAGAGCGAACAGTCCGACGATGGACAGGATGGTCACGAAACGGGGTTGGCCGGCGGCTCGATCTCATAGCGCAGGGGGGAGCCAGGTGGAGGCCGCGGACGGGCTGAAGGAAGTAGTTGTAGGTCGTGCCCCAGCCGTCGAGCTGGGTCTTGACGTATCTGTCGGCCAAATTGGCGATGAGCTTCCCGAACTCCGCGGCATCGACGCCCGGCTTGAGCTTGAGATAGGTGTAGAACATGGTCGAATGCCAGTTGTTCATGTAGCGGGCGCCCTGGACCGTGGCCATCGAGGCGATGAGGCCGTAGCGGAGATGCGTGTTCTCCGGCGGGTCGGCGGCCACGGCCGTCACCTCGAAATCCCGGCCGTTGATGTTCAGGGCCTTGCCCACCGGGTCGGTGCCGCCGAAGTACTTCCGGGCCATGCTCTCGGAGACGACCAGGGTCGCGGGCCGGACGAGCGCCGTCGCGGGATCGCCCTGGACGAAGGGGATGGTCAGGACGTCGAAGAGCGAGCTGTCCGCGAACATGAACAGGTCTTCGTAGCTCACGAAGGCGTCCCGCTTGACCAGGCGGCCCGATTGCGGCCAGACCCGGGCCGAGGCCTCGACCTGGGGATAGTCGGCCTTCAGGGCCGGGCCGGCCGTGTCCGAGATCGGGGCGAAGAGGCGGTTGGCGGTCTTCGTGCGGATGTCCATGCTGATCCGGAAGACGCGATCGATATCCTTGTGATAGTCATCGAAGCTCCGCTCGTGGCGGACGTAGACGAGGATGACGACACAGCAGGCCATGCCAATGGCGAAGCCGGCCAGGTTGACGGCCGTATGGCCCTTGTGCTTCCAAAGGCTGCGCCAGGCGGTCTTGAGGTAGCTGCGGAACATGTTCGGCCTCTCTTTCCCGGCGCCCGCCCGGGACATCCGGAGTATGCGGACTGGTACGCGCCAGTCGTCTTAATAGACTCCCCCGGGCCGGAAAAGGTTGACGCTTCGGATCATATTCGATCGAGATCGATGAAGGGCCGAGCCGGGATCCGGCCTGGATCAGGTCTGTCCGGCCGCGTTTCCCGGATCCGCCGTCCGGCGGCGGCCGGTTAGGGCCAGGAGCGGCAGCGCCGCCGCGCAGAGCCAGGCCAGCCAATCCCCGTACGCGGCATAGAGCGTGCGCGCCCCGCGGACGGGCACATCGGCGATGAGCATTCGGTCTTCGGTCCGGAAGTGGTCCATCGCGGCGAGGACCCGGCCTTGATAGTCGACGGCGACGGACAGCCCTTCGGCCGTCTGCCGGACGAGCGAAAAGCCGTTTTCGACGGCGCGAGCGACGGTCATTTCCGTATGCAGCGGATCGAGAGCGCGCCAATCCCAGGACGGGTCGAGCATGATATCGACCCCTTGCCGGCCCGCCTGTCGGATGAGCGCCGGGAAGTCGAGATCGTAGCAGATGGCGGCCGCGATCCGGCCGTAGGGCGTGTCCATGACGGGGATGTGCCCGTCGCCGGGCCGGTCGGTCGATCCCGGAACGGGGTGGGCCTTGACGTATTCCCACAGGACCCGTCCGTCGGGATCGATGAATGCGCACGAGTTGAACCCCCGGTCCGCCGGCGGTTCCGGCCCTTTGACGTAGAAGGCCGCGAGAAGATACAGGCGCGCGGCCCGGGCCTCGTCCCGCGCCCGGGCGAGCAACGCCCCCTTTCGCTCCGGGCTGACGTCGACCGCCGCCTCGGGCCAGAGGACGATCTTGGCCCCAGCCGCGGCGCAGGCTCTGGTGCGCTCGAACATCCTGTCCCAGAACACGTCTTCCGTGATCGCCGCCCCTGAGCTCCGTAAACCCGGCCACCCGGACGGTCGGAGCGGCGGGCGGAAAGAGCATCGATCGCGCGCCGCCGAAGAACAGGACGGCGACGAGAACCGCCGAGAACGCCGCGGCCCCGCGCCGGATGTGACGCCATTCGGCCCCCGCCTCCCAAACCCAGTTGATGACCGCCCCGAACCAGGTGATGAGGAACGTCAGGCCCCCGATCCCGGCGATCGAGAGGACCTGCTGCAGAGGGAGGAAGCCCGGCTGGCTGAAGGCCAGCGAGCCCCAGTCGCCGAGGGCCAGGGCGTTGGCGTATTCGGAGACCACGGCCGCCGCCGGAAAGACAAGGGTCGCGGCGAAACCGCGGACCCTTGGGGCAATGAGCCTATCCGCCGCGTAGGGCAGGAACCAGAGGAGGCCGTAGTAAGCGGCGAGCCCGTAGAAGAGCGTTCCGAGCGCCGGAGGGATGATGCCGTAGAGCATGACGCCCGCGGCGACGGGGAAGAGGAGTGCTCCGGCGGCGAGCGTGAGGCCGAGCCGGTTCTTGCGGAAGAAGCGCAGCAGGAAGATCGGGGCCAGCCAGGCGGCGACCGGAACGGCGAAACGGCCGTTGGAGAAGAAGAATAAAGCCAGGCCGGCGGCCAGGAGCGCCAGCGTTTTTTTCATGGTCGGGACCTCCGCGATATGGGCGTCGGGCCCAATATAGGCTCGCCGAGGCCGGAAATCGTCCTGATCGCGGGGATCAGGACATCTTCCGCGAGAGGGGCCCTGATTCAGACCGCCAACGCGGGGGGCCGGAGGCTTCGCCGGTAGGACGAGGGGGTCTGGCCGGTCAAGTCGAGGAAGACCCGATTGAAGGCCGACTTGGACGCGAATCCGCAGTCGAGGGCGATGGCCAGGATCTTGACGTTGTCGAAGGCGGGATCGGCCAGCTTCCGTTTCGCCTCCTCGATGCGGCGGGCGTTGATGAACTCATAGAACGTCTTTCTCAACGATCCGTTCAGGAGAGCCGTCACCTGGTAGGCCGGGAGTCCCGAAGCCCGGGCCAGGTCATGCAGCGTGAGAGCCGGATCGAGATGGAGCGCTCGCTCGTCGACAACGCGGATCAGCCGGTCCAGGCTCTCGGCGGCGCTTGGCGACGGAGCGGCCGCGGTCCCGGCCGCCTTCGCGCCCGGCCCGGCCGGCGCGCCGAAGATCTCGGGTTGACGCAGGCCGAACCATCCCCAGAGGTAGACGATGAGGGCGACGGAGATATAGAGGACGGCATTGGAGGGCCTGACGAAATCAAGGCCGATGGCCGTCCCGGCCAGGAAGACGAGGATAAGTCCGCAGAGGAACGCGAAGGCCGCGGCCAGGGCCCGGATCCAGGTCACGCGGATGCTATCGATGTCCGACAGCTCCGCGGGCGATTCGCGGGCGTGGCGGCGGAGAAGGCCGAGGATGAGGAGGAGGTAGGCAACCGTCTGAACGAGCCAGAGAAGGTCCGGAAGATAGGAGACGAGCCGGGCGGCCGGGGCTTCCGTGGGTCCGCCAGCCGCCGAACGTCCCAGGGCTTGGACCGCCCGCCAGCCCGCCCAGATGAGTGCCGGCGCGAAATGAGCCAGGTCGCCGCGTTTCCGGGTCGAACCGGGTGCGAGGAGGGCCCGGCAATAGAGGTAGAGCAAGGGTGAGAAGGTGAGGATGAGGGGCAGGCTCCAGTCCCACGCGACCGGGGCCGGCTGAAGCCGGATGAAGGCGACGTGGCCGAGCCGGATGGCCGTGAGAAACATGAGGACGGCCAGGATCCGGTTGGCCGGCGACCGGCGGGGCTTCCTCCACAACAAGGCCGCGAAGAGCAGCAGGCCCTGCAGGGCGCCGGTGAACATCAGGGCCGTGGCCCAAGGGAAGGCCGGGCTCATCGGCCGCGCCGGCGCGAGGCCGGGATGCCCGGCCGGGTCATGGCCAGGGGATCGAGGACGCGGATCAAGGCCGCTTCGTCCAATGAGCCCCCGTTCTCTGACCACGGCCACGATGGACTTTCCCGTCCGCATCGATTCCCCGGCCACCTCGGCCGCCGCCGCGTACCCGATGAGCGGGGAGAGGGCCGTGGCCAGGCCAGGGCTGGCCTCGGCGAAGGCCCGGCAGCGCCCGGCGTCGGCGGTGATCCCGTCGATCGCGAGGTCGGCCGTCTGGCGGACCGCGGCGGCCAGGATCCCGATCATGAAGAGCAGGTTGAACGCGACGACCGGCATCATCACGTTGAGCTCGAGCTGGCCGGCCTGGACGGCGGCGGCCACGGCGGCGTCGCAGCCGACCACTTGATAGCAGACCTGGTTGAGCATCTCGAGCAGGCTGGGATTGACCTTGCCCGGCATGATCGAGGAGCCCGGCGCGACCGGAGGCAGCGAGATCTCCGCCAGGCCGGCGCGCGGTCCCGAGGCCAGGAGCCGGAGATCGTTGGCGATCCGGTTGAGCTCCAGGGCCAGATTGCGAAGAGAGCCGGAAAGGTCGGCGAAGGGACGCAGGCTCTGCATGGCCTCGATCGGGTCGGCGGCGAGCTTGAGCGGGAGCCCGGTCCCGGCGGCCAAGCTCTTGACGACGAGGCCGGCGAAGCGCGGGTCCGTGTTGAGCCCCGTGCCGACGGCGCTGCCGCCGATGCCCAGCTCGTGGAGCGAGCGCGCCGCGAAGGCGATGGACGCCCGCGCTTTGACGACGGCGCCCCGGTAAGCCGCGAACTCCTGGCCAAGGCGGATCGGCACGGCGTCCTGCAAATGCGTCCGCCCGGATTTGAGGACCCGGTCGAAGGCGCGGGCCTTCCGGCCGAGGGCGCCCTCGAAGGCGATGAGGGCGGGGACGAGCCGGTCACGGAGAAGCGCCAGCGACGCGAGGCGCATGGCCGTCGGGTAGACGTCGTTCGTGCTCTGGGCCATGTTGACGTGGTCGTGCGCGCGGACGAGGCGATACTCGCCCTTCCGGCCGCCGAGGAGCTCCTCGGCCCGGTTGGCGAGGACCTCGTTCACGTTCATATGGAACGACGTCCCGGCGCCCATCTGGAAGACGTCGACGACGAACTGGTCCTCGAGCTTGCCCGCCGCGACCTCGTCGCAGGCCTTGGCGATCGCCGCGGCCGTCCGGCGGTCGAGAAGTCCCAGGCGGGCGTTCGCTTGGGCCGCGGCTCTCTTGATCCGGGCGCAGGCCTCGACGAGCACGCCGGGGGCCCGAAGGCCGCTGATGGGAAAATTCTCGACGGCGCGCTCGGTTTCGATGCCGTAATAGGCGGCCGCGGGCACGGCCTTGCGGCCGAGGGAGTCTTTTTCGATCCGTTTCCGGTCGTTCGGCTTTTTGGCCATTCGGGATACACCCCTTTTCTCTATTGATACCAGTTTCGCGGCCGGAAATCCAACGGTCAGACCACCTTGGGCAGAAGGTAGGGGCTCCGGTAATCGCGGCTGAGCATCCTGTCGGCCGGCTTGTCGCCGACGAAGCGTTCCTGTCCGGGATCGAAGGACAGCTTGCGGTCGAGCCGGTAGGAGATGTTGGCCAAGGCCGGCAGGGCGGAAGATATGTAACCGGCCTCGATGGGGCAGGTCAGCATGGCCGGATCGTTCGCCCTGACCGCGCGGATGAAGTTGGCGTAGTGGCCGCCCTCGATGGCCGGGCCCATGGGATCGGGAAAATCCCCTTCGCCCGCCGTCTTGGAGCCCGGTCCCGGCTCGTTCTCACGGCCGAAATAGGACTGCCACTCGTCGCCGTCGAGGTGGAGCCAACCCTTGGCGCCGTAGAAGATGTTGCCGATCATGATGCCGTCCTCGGCGTTGGTGGGGAGGCCCCTGACCTCGAACTCGATCATCCTGCCGTCGGGATAGATCACTTCGGCCGCCTGCGTGTCCGGCGTTTCCTGGGCGGACCGGCCGCCGTAGATGCCGCCGGCGGAGCCGATCCTCCTCGGATGCGTTTCCTGGCCGAGCCCCCAGCGGGCGACGTCCCACTGGTGGGGGCCCTGGTTGCCGATGTCGCCGCTGCCGTAATCCCAGTGCCAATGCCAGTTGTAGTGGAACCGGTTGTAGTTGAACGGCCGCTTGGGGGCCGGGCCGAGCCAGGCGTCGTAATCGACCTTGTCCATGTAGGCGCGGTCGTAGTTCGGGCCGGGCCGGTTCCAGACGGAGTACGCGTACTCCGGCCCCGTTCCGACGCCGTCGGGGACGCGGCCGATGGGGTCGCGGGCCTTGAAGCACAGGCCGCGGGCCAGGTAGACCTCGCCGATGCCGCCTCCGTGGAGAAAGGCCATGGCCTGGCGGACGCCGCGGCTGGAGCGGTTCTGGAAGCCGACCGAGACCAGGCGCCCGTAGCGCCGGGCGGCCTCGACCATGCGCCGCCCTTCGCGGACATTGTGGCAGCAGGGTTTCTCGACGAAGACGTGCTTGCCCGCCTCGCAGGCCCAGATCGTCCCCAGGGCGTGCCAATGATCCGGGGTGGCGATCGACACGGCGTCGATGTCGCGGTTCTCCAGCAGCTTCCGCTGGTGCTGATAGGTCGCCGGCTTGGCGCCGAAGGTCTTCTCCACGTAGGCGGCCCGCTCGCCGAGGACGTTCAGGTCGACGTCGCACAGCGCGGCGATCCTCACGCCCGGTATGGCCCCGAAGGCGTCGATGTGGTTCTGGCCGCGGCCGTTGACCCCGATGATGGCCAGATTGACGCGGTCGTTGGCGCCGGGGACTTGGGCCGCGGGCCGGGCCGCCGCCGCGGAGGCCGGCCGCGGAAGGAAGGGCCCCGAGGACCAGGGCGCCCGCGGCCATGCGGCCGCCGCTCCGGAGAAAGCTCCGTCGGGTGACAGGTATTTTGTCGGCCATGCGAAACCTCCTTCTTATTGACCGGGGTCTTGGGCGTTCGTCGCCGCGATCTGGCGTTTCAGCGCTTCGACGGCCGCGGGGAGCTCGGCGGCGAGATCGTCCCAGTCGCACTCCAGGGAGATGGCGCCGGCGTAACGCGCCCGCTTGAGGGCCCGCAGATAGGGCGTGAAGTCGTCGCCGGCGACGCCCGGCGCGCTGCGGCGGTCCTTCTCGGCGATGTGGACGTGCTCGAGGAGAGGGCCGGCCGCGATGAGGGACGCGGGCCCTTCGCCCTCGCGCAGCATGTGATAGATATCGGCCAGGAGGCGAACGTTGGGATGCCCCGCCTCTTTGACGATCGCCGCGCCTTCCGCGACCGTGTTGATAAAATTGCACTCGCTCCGCTGGAGCGGCTCGACCGCGATGATGATATTCCGCTTCGCGGCGATAGGTCCCAGGCGCCGGAGAAGACGGATGAACTGGCGGCGCGCTTCCGCGCGGTCGAAGCCGTCCGGAATCGAGCGCGAGCCCGAGCTGCCGAAGACGATGGTCCGGACGCCGGTCTCCCGGGCCCGCCGGAAGGCCGTTTCGGCGTAGGCGGCGATCTCGTCGTGCCGGGGCTCCGGGCCGACGGACTTGAGAGAGCCCGGCAGGAAGCTGTTGCAGGCCTCGACAGGCAGCGCCGATCCCGACAGGGCCTCGGTTTTAGCCCGGAATTCGGTTTCGGGCCTGTCGGGGATAAGAAAGCCCTGGACGGATTCCTCGATGTAATCGCAGCCGCCGGCCTTCAGGATCGCGGCGTTGCCGGCCGAGGTGCATACGCCAAGGCGCGGCGAGAAGACGGCGTCCGGGCCGGCGATGCCGCGTCCCGCAGGCGCCGCGCACGTCGCGAGAAGAAGGACTAGCGGCAGGAGCCGACCAAGCTCGCCGCGCTGCTCTTCTGTTCATTCCTTGTCCTCGAGCCCATCGGAGGGATCGCCGCCGCGCCCGCCGGGGGCCTCTTCTCCGTGGACCGGATTATAGTTTCGATGGCCGGGGCTTTCAAGGACGGATGCGTTCCCGTGCGGCGTTGACAGTCGCCTGGCCCGGTGCTATGTTGCGGTCACTCCCCGTGTTCGATCATGCTGAGAGGGTTCCGATGAGAAAAAAAGCGCTTTCCCTTCTTATTATCCTGGCCGCGTCCCTCATCGTCCCGGCCGCCGCGGCCCCCGACGGTACCTGGACCCTGGCCGAGAAGAACGCCGCCGCGAGCCGGCGCGCGGTCATGTTCTGCCGGCGCTTCGCCCAGGGTTGGCTCGTCCACGCCGATCCCCGCTCGGGCCTCATCCCGCGAAACCTGACCGGCGACGACTACTGGAACGCCAGGGACGCCGCCGCCGACAATTATCCGTTCATCGTCCTCACGGCCCACATCCTCGACGATCCTTATCTCAAGGAGACCGTCCGGACCATGCTGGCCCGCGAGGACAAGCTGACCCGCCGCGTGGAGTCGCTGCCGGACGATTTTCTGTTCGCCACCCAGGGTTTCAGGTCCGAAAAACCGGACCTGGCGGAGATCGTCTTCGGCGCCGCCGAGTACGCCAAGGACGGGCTGATGCCCGTCTCCGAGTGGCTCGGCCCGTCCCCCTGGCTCGACCGGATGCAGGGCCTCGTCCGGGACGTCTTCAAGCAGGCTTCCGTCGAGACGCCGTCCGGCCCGGTCCCGTCCACGAATGTCGAGGTCGTCGGGGACCTTCTCCAGGCGACCTGCCGGCTGGCCTGGGCGACAGGCGACGAGGATTTCCGGACCTGGGCCTACAGGTTGGCCGACCGATATCTCCTGGATGGGGATCTATTGGCGGAGAAGAGCATCCGGCTCCGCGACCATGGTTCGGAGATCATCGGCGGCCTCGCGGAGGCCTGCGTTCTCGCCAGCCGCGAGGACCCGGAGCGGTGGAAGCGCTATCGACCCCGCATGCGGGCCATCCTGGACCGCGTCCTGGAGGTCGGCGCCAACCCGGACGGCCTCTTTTACAACGCCGTGGATCCCCGGACCGGGGAGGTCCAGAACAAGGGGCTGGCCGACACGTGGGGCTACGTCTATAACGCTTATCTCACCGTCGCCGCTCTCGACAACGAGCCGCGCTACCGCGAGGCCGCGGCGCGGGCGCTGGCCAATATCCCCAAATACGAAGGCTATGACTGGGAAAGCGGCAGCGCGGACGGCTATGCCGATGCCGTCGAAAGCGCCATCAACCTCCTCAACCGCATCCCGTCGGACGCCGCCGCGGGATGGGTCGACCGGTCGATGGAGTTCATCTTCGGCAAGCAGCGGCCCGACGGCATCATCGAGGGCTGGCACGGCGACGGCAACTCGGCCCGCACGGCGCTCATGTGGGCGCTCGCCAAGACCCAGGGCATCGCCGCCTCCCCGTGGCGCGACGATCTGAAGCTCGGGGCGGCGCGGCTTCCCGACGGGGCCGTCCAGGTCGTTCTGGCCGGCGATTGGCCCTGGTCGGGGAACCTCCGCTTCGACCGGCCTCGGCACCGCGTCCGGATGTATCTGCCCTTCGACTATCCGCGCATCAACCAGTTCCCCGAGTGGTTCACGGCCGAGGCGACGGAGGATTACGAAGTGAGGATAGGGGAGGCGCCCCCCCGGATCGTCAAGGGCCACGACCTTTACGCGCTCCCGTTGAAGGTGGGGGCGGGCGAGACGCTCCGGCTCACGGTCAAGGCCCACCGGGACCCGGCCGCGCCGAAGCTCCGGACGATGAAATACACGCCGCGGCCCCGCCGCGAGGCCGTCCTCTGGCAGAAGGACCTTCGGGCCCGGATCTTCCGCCTTCTCTCGATGAGCGACCAGGTGGCCGCGAAGGTGCCGCTCGAAGCCCGGACCCTGTCCACGGAAGAACGTCCCGGTTACGTCTTCGAGGAGGTCGAGCTCGCTTCGACGCCGGGCCGCCGGATCAAGGCGGTCGTCACGACCCCCCGGACCGGCGCGCCGCCCTATCCCGCAGTCGTCGCCATTCACGGCCACGGCGGCTCGCGCTTCATCGTCCACGACAGGTCGAGCGTCTATAAGGGCTTCGCGGCCGAGCTGGCGGGGATGGGCTACGTCACCATCGCCGTCGACGTCGGCCAGCACGAGGTTTACGAGCCCGGCCGGACGCTCGCCGGCGAGAGGCTCCGCGATCTCATGCGCGCGGTCGACTATCTGGCCGCGATGAAGAGCGTCGACCGGTCGAGGATCGGCTGCGCGGGCCTGTCCCTCGGCGGTGAGATGGCCATGTGGCTGGCGGCCATGGACGAGAGGATCGCGGCCTGCGTCAGCTCGGGCTTCCTGACGATGATGGACCAGATGGAGTTCGACCACTGCATGTGCTGGAAGTTCGACGGCCTGAGGGAGCTCGCCGATTTCCCCGATATCTTCGGCCTGATCGCCCCGCGGCCGCTCCAGTGCCAGAACGGCCTGCGCGAAGAGCCGCACATGTTCGTCGTGCCGCTGGCCCGGCAGGCCCTGAAAGAGATCCTCCCCATCTACGCCGACCTCGGCGCTCCCGGCGGCGCGGCGCTCGCCATCCACCGCGGCGAACATGAGATCGATCTGCCGAGCCTGGTCGAATTTTTCCGGGTACGGCTGGCCGCCCACGCCTCCGGACGCTAAGGAGACCCGCATCATGAGTGACCCGACTTTCCTCACGCCCCTCGAGAATATCCCCGTCCCCGCCCTCGATCGCGTCGACCTTGTCACCGTCAAGCTGCCCTTCGTCTCCCCGTTCGGGACGAGCGTCCACGTCTGGACGGACAAGGAGGCCATGCTCATGCGCCTCGAGTCGGGCGGCGTCGTCGCCTGGAGCGAGTGCGTCTCGGACCCCGATCCCTTCTATTTCTATGAGACGAACACGACCGCGCGCCACATCATCAAGGACTTCCTCCTGCCGCTCGTCGAGCCGGCCACGACGCTCGGCGGGCTCATGGAGCGGTTCCGCCACGTCCGGGGCCACGGCATGGCCAAGGCGACGATCGAGAACGGCCTCCTCGTCCTCGTCGCGCTCCAGAGATGCGTTCCCCTCCACGAGCTCCTGGGCTTCCCGGCGAAGAAGATCATGTCGGGCCTGAGCATCGGCCTCAAGGAGACGAAGGACGATCTCCTGGCCGTGGTCGATAGGGCCGTGGCCAAGGGCTATCACCGGGTCAAGATGAAGGTCAAGAAGGGCCAGGACATCGAGTGGGTCCGGGCCGTCCGGGAGCGCTTCCCGAAGCTCCGGCTGATGGTCGACGCGAACGGCGATTACTCGCTCGCGGACACGGCCCACCTGAAGCGCCTCGACGAATTCGACCTGATGATGATCGAGCAGCCGCTGTCCTACAGCGACATCTACGAGCATTCGCTTCTCCAGAAGGAGCTCCGGACCCCGATCTGCCTCGACGAGTCCATCCACAACCTGGCCGACGCGGCCACGGCCGTCGCGCTCGGCGCCTGCCGCATCGTCAACATCAAGCAGGGGAGGGTCGGTGGGCTCATGGAATCGATGCGGATCGCCCGCTTCTGCGCCGGCCGCGACATCGACGTCTGGTCGGGCGGGATGGACGAGACGGGCATCGGCCGGGCCGTCAACATCCACCTGCAGACGGCCGAGGGCTTCAACCTCCCGGGCGACACCTCCGAAACCAGCAACTATTTCGATGAGGACATCGCCGATCCGCCGGTCGTCCTCGGCCCCGGGGGCTTCATCGCCGTTCCGGAGGGCCCCGGACTCGGCGTCGCCGTCGTCGCCGACCGCATCCTCAAGCGGGCGGTGCGCTGGGAGCGCCTCATCGGCTGATGGAAGATCCCGGCAAAGTCATCGGGGATGGGCCCGCCGGCTCGCTGCCGGCTCCCCGGGCCTCCCGGCGATTCCCGCGCTGGGTCCGCTCCCTGTTGAGCGTTGCCGGACTGGGGCTTCTCGCCTTTCTCGTTATGAAGGTCGGCGTGGCCACGGTCCTGGGGTACATCGGCGATTTTGGGCCCTGGTTCCTGGTCATCGTCGGCCTCGGCTTCGGTTGGCTCTTCCTTCAAGCCTGGGCCTGGTCGCTCATCCAAGCCGCCCATTTCCGGCCCGTCCCGCTCGGGCGGCTCTTCCGGGCCAAGCTCATCTCCGATTCCCTGAACACGCTCATCCCCACGGCCAACCTGGGCGGCGACGCGGTCCGGCCCTTTCTCATCAAGCGGCAGGTCCCCTTGGAGGAAGGCATCCCCAGCGTCCTCGTCGACAAGACGGCCGAGGGCTTCGGCTCGGCGCTTTTTCTGGTCTCCGGATTCCTTCTCACCCTGGTCCTGCTCCGCCTGCCGCGCTGGATGAACACCGCCGCCGCCATCTGTCTCGCGGCCACCGTGGCCGGGATCGCTCTCTTCATCGTCCTCCAAATGAAGGGATTCCTCGGGCCGCTCAACCGGATCGCGAAGGTCTTCCCCCGGGTCCGGAGATTCATCGACAAGCGCGAGGGATCCATCCGGGCGCTCGACGATAATCTGCGGATCGTCTATCGATGCCTGAGCCCGCGGACGGCGGCCGCGGTGGCGCTTCATTATGCCGCCCGGCTCGTCGGCGTGGCCGAGGTTTATGTCATCCTCCGGGTCCTCGGGGCCCACGCCTCGGCCGTCCAGGCCCTGTTCACGTCGATAGGCGTGACCATCATCAACACGGCCTTTTTCATCGTGCCGGGCCAATTCGGGGTCGCGGAGAGCGCCCACGCCCTGGTCCTCCAAAGCCTGGGCTTCCCGGCGGCTCTCGGGCTGAGCCTCGGCGTCATCCGGAGGATCCGCAAGATGGCCACGGCCACGGTGGGTCTCGTCCTCTACGCCGTGCAAAGGCCGTCCCGGTCGAAGCCGGGCGCCAAATCCGTCTGAGTCCCCGCCCGGCACGGGCCGGAGCCCGGTCGCTCTCAGTTCTTGAACTTGTCGGGGAACTGCTTCAGGATGCCGTGGGTCAGCATGTCGGCGAACATCAGCATATGGACATGACCTTTGTCGTAGGCTTCGATGTCGGCCGCCCAGTCCTTCTTGAGCCGCGACACGACCTCTTGGGTCGTGTATTCGAGGTGCTTATCCAGCATGTCCTTCAGCGAGGCGCGGGTCCAGTTGGGATTGGCCCCGCTCAGGAACATGGCGATGTCGTCGGCGTTGGCGTACCATTTCTTGTTCGCGGCGTCGAGCCCGGCCGCGTTGCCGGCCATGGCGGCCTTGACGACGTCGGCGGCGATCAGGATGTGGTCTCGGAGAAGCGCCGAAAGCTTCGTGCCGGCTTCGGCCCCGTAGACCGGCTTGATCGCGTCGCCGATATCGTCCTGGTTCTTGAGAAGACGCTCGGCGATCTTCCCCGCGTCTTCGAGGTTCGCCAGCGAGCTGATGATGAAGTTCCTCGTGTAGGTGATGTGGTCCTCCCAGAGCTTGCGCATGGCCATTCCCAGCTCCATGGCCGGCTTCGTCATCATGGGCGCCATCATCGTCCCTCTTTCCTTCATCATCTGCGCGTTGCCGGGAAGTGTGAAGGCGCAGACGGCGAACACGGTTAAGGCTACGATCACTGACTTTTTCATTTTCGACTCCTTTATGGGATCCGTCGGGATCCAACGCGTTGGGCGCCGCCGTTTCCCCCGTTCCCGCGGATGTCGCCGGCGCCCAGCGCTTTACCCGCGGCACTGTTAATTTAGCAAGATATGTGCCAGCCCGAAAGCAAAGTTCGGCCCCTTCCCTCAAGGCTCGGAGCCTTTCCCCAGAGAACGCCGGACCCCGCCGGGGATCCCAAAAACCGTCCCTCTTTCCTGCCCCGCCGGACTCCCGTGCCCCACCCATATAGAGGAGATCATGCCGGGGCCTCCGTCGATCATTGACATCGGCCGCCGGGCGGAAATATCATCGCCTGCGGGAGAACAAAGCCATGACTAATCGCCGTTTCCGCCTTCCGAAGGCCGCGCTCGTCGCCGCCGGGGTCGTGCTGCTCGTCCAGGCCGTCGTGCCGTGCACGCTGGCCGTCATCTCCGGCCGGGCCACGGCCAACGGACGGCCGCTGATGTGGAAGAACCGCGACACGTCCGACCCGAACAACAAGCTCATGGCCTTCAAGGGCCCGAAACACGACTTCATCGCCGTCGTCATCTCCGAGGCCGTGGATCCGAGCGAGGTCTGGGGCGGCCAGAACGCCGCGGGCTTCGCCCTCATGAACTCGCAGGCCGACGACCTCAGCGACGGGGCGAAGAAGCTCGACGGGGCGGGGAACGGGGCGTTCATGAAGCTCGCCCTGGGCGAATGCGCCACGGTCCGGGATTTCGAGGCCCTCCTCGTCCGGGAGAAGGGGAAGTGGGACCTGGCCGCGAACTTCGGCGTCATCGACGCCGAGGGCGGCGCCTGCTTCTTCGAGACGCGTCGGGACTCCTTCGTCAAGTTCGATACACGCGACCCGCGCGTGGCCCCCTTCGGCTTCATCGTCCGGACGAACTTCGCCTTCACGTCTCCCGATCATATGCTCGGCGGCGGCTTCGACCGCTTCGAGCGGATCGGCCACATCGTCGAGGCGGCCCGCGCGCAGGGCCGGATCGACGCCCGCTTCATCCTGCGCGAGGCCTCCCGCGACCTCGTTCACGAGAAGCTCCACTCGGACCCGCTCGCCCGGCCCCTGCCGGACGACCCGGCGGCGCCCCTCTACGTCCACACCAACGACACCATCAACCGCAACACCAGCGTCTCGGTCCTCGTCTTCGAGGGCGCCCCGTCGCGCGACCGGGCCGACCTGGGGACGATGTGGGTCCTCTTGGGCCAGCCCGTGACGGGGGTGGCCGTGCCGGTCTGGCCGGCCGCGGGAAAGGTCCCGGCCGTGACCACCGGACCCAAGACCGCGCCGCTCAACGACCTCGCCCTGGCCGTCGCCGCTTATCTCTACCCGGACAAGCGGGGCCGCATGTATCAGTACCTCAACGTCACCCGGCTCCGGACCTACGGCGGGGAAGGGGTCCTGCCCAAGCTCTTCCGGGTCGAGGACCGGGCCATGGAGAGGACGGCGGCGAAGTGGGCCGAGTGGGCGGCGGCAAAGCCGTCCGCGGCGGAGATGGCGGATTTCCAGGAGAGCGTCGCCGCGGAAGCCTACGAGGCGCTGAAAAAGGAATTCGCTGACCTTCGCCGCCGCTAAAAGGCCTGGCCGAGACTGAAGTGCAGCCGGTAAGGCGATTCCCCGGGACGCCGGTCCAGCTTGAAGGCCAGGTCCAGCCTGCCGAGAACGAACCCGAGGTTCACCCGGATGCCCAAACCGGCGGTCTTCCTCACCCGGAACGGATTGAAGTCGGAGAGAGTCGGGTAGACGTTGCCGAGGTCCGTGAACAGGGCGCCGCTCAATATCTTGAAGATCGGGAACCGTAGCTCCTGGCTCACGATCAGGACGGCGTTCCCCCCGGCCGGATTCCCCGTAACGGGGTCCGTCGGCCCGACCTCATGGTACCCGAATCCCCGCAACGAGCTGCCGCCGCCGGCGAAGAACCTCTCCGAGGGGACGAGCTCCTGGCCCAGCCCGTGCCCAATCCCCAGTCGCGCCGCGGCCGCATATGTGAGGGAGCGTCCGAGCGGCAGGTAGATGAAATACTGTCCGAAGAACCGGAGATAATCGACGTCCGAGGCCAGGGCCTTTCCCGCATACTCCCCGGTCACGGAGATGAAGCTGCCGCGGACGCTGTCGAAAAGGCTTTCCCGCCGGTCCCGGGCGGCGGAAAGCACGACCTTGCCGACATTGTACGGCTCCCCGAGAAGCGGCCGGCCCTCAAAGAGGTTCGAGAGGTGTTCAAAGGTGTAATTCCACGAAAAAACGA
Organism: Candidatus Aminicenantota bacterium; assembly: GCA_963843505.1. Classification (GTDB taxonomy): domain Bacteria; phylum Acidobacteriota; class Aminicenantia; order Aminicenantales; family Saccharicenantaceae; genus RBG-16-66-30. The sequence goes on from CAWJKR010000013.1 coordinate 39,304, forward strand.
AGTCCTTCCGGAACCTCATCTGTTGCTGAAAAACGGCCCCCACCCGGCCCGTCGTGAAATCGGCTTCTTCGACCCTGTTGGCGAAGGCCGACAGGCTCGTATCGAGCCTGGCACCCAGGAAATAGGGGCTCCTTATGTAGGCCCGGGCGCTTCGCTCCCGGAAGTCCGCCTGCAGGCCCGCCCCGGCGTCGAGGGCCCTGCCCAGGAAGTTCCTGCGGGCGAGCTCGACCGTGGCGCCGAGCCCCGTGTCGGTATCGTACTGGCCTCCGTACCTCAAGTAATAGGGCTTGAGCTCCTTCACCCGCACCTCGACCTCGTAGGGTGTCGGCGGCGTCGCGCTCCCGGGTTGGCCCTGCCGGTCTTCGAGCGGGCGGGCGTCGATGTCGATCGCCTGGAAGATGCCCAGGCGATAGAGCCGCCTCTGCGCCTCGCTGAATCTCCGGCCGTCGACGACGTCCCCGGACCCGAAGTCCAGCTCTCGCTTGATCGTCCCGCTCGTCGTGATCCTGTTGCCGGTGATGGCGACGTCCTCGATCACGGCCTTGTCGTTCTCTTGGATCGCGAAGATGAGGTCGACCTTTCCTTCCCCGGGGCTGGCGGCGATACGCCCGTCGACCCGGCAATTGACGAACCCATTCCCTTTGTACAGCTTTTCCATGCTGGCCGCGGCCGGGTCGAGGAGGTCCGGCATGAAAGGATCGCCCTCGGCGAGACCCGCGGCCTTGAGGAGGGCGGGACGATCGAGCCGCGCCCGGCCCTCGAAAACGATGCTCCCTATGGCAAAACGGGGTCCCTCCTGCACTTGGAACGCCGCCTCGGCCCTTTTCTCGCCGGCCCGGAACACGATCCGCGGGCCTTCCACCTGGGCTTTGAGGTAGCCTAACCGCCTGAGAACCGTCTCCATGTCATCGGTCAGCCGAGCCGGGCGGGTGAGGAGCGCGTGGAGCGACTCCGGCCGGTCGAGGAGGGCGCGCAGAGGCCGCTCCCCGATGCCGCTGAGTCCCTCGAAAACGTACTCGATGCCATCGTATCGCGGGCCGGGCGACATATCGATAACGACCGTCTTCGTCTCCGGGGAAACCTCCCGCTCTTCGAACCGGATCTCCAGCTGATAGTGCCCGTTCCCATAGAACTCGGTTTCAAGGAGCTTCCGGACGTCCTCCATCCGCTGGCCCGCGAACGTCCCATCCATCCAGAGCCGCCGCGCTCTGGCCGCGGTGGATGGGGAGATCTCCGCGCCGGAGAAGACCAGCCGCACCCGGGGTCCGGCCGAGATCCGGTAGGCCAGGACGGCGCGGCCCTCGGTCTCCTCTTTCCGGTAATCGACTCCGTATTCAAGGAAATCGTTTGCGAGGTAGAGCTTCTCCAAGCGCTCGAGGTCTTTCCGGAAGGCGAAATAGTCGAAGCGCTTGCCTTCCTTGAGTTTGAGCCTCTCCATGACGGTTGGCCGCGGCAGGCCGAGCTGGCCCCCGAGGTCGATCTTGCCGATCACGGGCTCCCTTGGCTCCTGCCGAGAGGACGGGACCTGTCCGCTCCTGCTTCAGGCCGAAGCGCAGCTCGTGCATGGCGCCGAATTGATAGGAGTCGTTGTCCTGCTTGACGGCCCTGAGGTTGAGGCTCTCGAGGGGCCGGTAGTCCAGCATGAAGGTCCGCTCCTCCGATTCCCTGAGCCCCTGGGAGAAAACGAGCCGCAGATTCCGGGCGATGTCCCGGCCGACGGTGATGCGCGATTCGGGATTCTCCTGGGCGGCGATCAGGCTGGTGTCGACCCTGAAGGTGTCCAGGCCGAACGCCCTCTCGACGATCCGCTCAACCCGACCCCAAAGGGCGCTTTCGAGATAGTCCAGGGCTTCGAGGCCGACCGCGGGGAGGACCGCGGAGGAGACATACTCCAGTCTTTGTCCGGTCAGCAGGATGGAGACGATGTCCGATTCGGCCAGAGGGGGTTCGGACACCAAGGTCGCCGTCAGCTCGTCGGGGGTCCCGAGGACCCGAAGCTCGATGAGATAGCCCGCGACGCGGGTCCGGGCCGTTAGGTTGATATCAGGGACGATCCGGTCCGCCTCGACGAATGTCGCGCTCGCCTGCACGATCTGGTAGGTGTCTCTGGCGAAATACACCTCTCCGCCGTCGACGACGCTGATCCGGCCCTTGAGGCCGGGTTCGTAAGGCGAGCCCGTGAGCCTCAGGTCGGCCTGAAGGCGGGCCTTCAGCAGGTTGTTGTCGACCCGGACCGGGTTGACGGATTTGAATCGCAGGTCGAAGCTCAGGTCCTCCAGGAACCCGCTGCGCTCGGCGAACAGATCGCTTCGCCCTTTGTTACTTAACAGGCGGAAGAGCCGTGACTCGACGTAGAGCGGCTCCCTGTAATCCGCCGCCTGGAGCGAGATCTCGCCGCCGAGCGAGTGCCGCGCCCCGTCGGACTCGAAACTGAGCCGTCCCGCGGCGAGCGACCGGAGGTTCTCCGGGAAATCCAAATTTACGCCGTCCGCCTCCAGATCGAGCCTGGCTTTTGCCAGGGCGAGCTTATTGATCTCGGCCTCGCCTCCCAGCTCGATAGTCCCCCCGTTCATCCTGCCTTTGAGTCCCTTGAGGACGAGCTTATTCCCCGCGAATTGGATCTGGCCCGAAAGGCCGGAGAGATAGAGGCCCGGTTCGGCGATCTCGAACCCGACGCGATCCAGACCAAGGGACCCCGTGATCAGGGGATCGTCAAGCGTTCCCCCGGCTTGCAGCCGGAGCCGGCCCTGCCCGGATACCGCGGTTCGGCCCAGGAAAGGCTGCAATGTGCGGACATCCAGATCGCCGTCCAGAAAGAGCGAAAGCGGCCCCGCGCCGGTCAGATCCAACCCGCCTCCCGCCCGGATGCTGGTGCCTTCTCCCGTCAGGGTCAGCTCATCGATGGACAGCTTGCCCGAGCTCAGTCTCAGTCCGACAGGCTGGGCCAGCTTGAGGGGGATCCCCAGAAGCTCGAGATCCAGCGTCTCGAGGTTCGCTCGAACGTCCATCTCTTCCAGGCTCGGGGCCGAAGCGGTCATCTTGACATCGATATCCGTCCGCCCCGCGAGACCCGGGGGGAACGCTATCGAGAAGACGCGGGCCAGCCGCGAGAATTCCAGGCCCGTGGCCCGCGCCTCGATGATCGCGTTCGGCCGGGGCTGGCCCGCCCCCGGGGCAAGGCGCTTGAGAAAGAACGACAGGGGGACCCGGCCTTCGACCTCAACCAGGGAATCCGCGAAGCGAAGGGAAGAGGGCTTGATGACGAGGGCCTCTTCTTCGATGACCGTTTCCAGCCGGACGTTACCGAAGGGGGGCAGGGGCTCGGGAAAGATGACATGCTCGGCTTCGAGCAGGGCGAAGCCCGAAATAGACGTCGAGCCGATGGATCCGGCGTTTCCCTTGATATCGATCTTGGCCGTCATCGCGCCCGGAGCATCCGCATCGGGCATCCCCTTGACGGCCCGGAGAACATCCAAAAGCGGCGCTCCGGCCATTTGAAGGGACGCCTCGAACGCTAATGGCGGTTCGAGCCCGATATGTCCTTGCAGCGACACGGCGGGCGCGGGCACGGTGACGTCGAAGTCCAGCCGGCGTCCGTCGGCCGTGCCATCCAGCAGGCACCTCCTCCAGCCGCCATCCGGAGTATTCCAGGCCGGTCACCCGGGCCTTGACGCCAAAACGGGGATGCGGCCAAAGTCCCGACAATCGCCCCTCAAAGTCGAGCCTGCCCCCGATCTTTTCTTCCAAAGCGAGGAGCGGGGAGAGACGATCCAAGGGCAGACCCGTCGCGGTAAGATCGAGCGAGGTTTCGCCCCGGCGCGTGCCGAGAGCCAGGGCGCCCGAAATATGGCCTTCAGCCGGGCCGGAGATCAATCGGAAATCCCGAATGCTGATGGACCCTCCGGCGAACGAAGCCTCGCCCGCGAGGTCCCATTCGCCCAGTTCCCGGAAGGCGACCCCTTTCGCCTCCCATATCGAAGTGATCCGAGGCGCCCGGACGGTTCCCGTGATGGAGCCGGACACGGCGGCTTCCCCGCTCAGACAGCGAAAAGGGCCGTCGTTCGCCGACGGGAGGTATCTCGAGCACAGGGCCGCGAGGTCATCCGTCTCGACCCGGTAGACCCCGGCGAGCTTGCCTCCTGCGAGACGGACCTCCCCGGACAGGCTCAAGGCTTCCGCGGACAGGCCGGGCAAGACGAGCGAGATCCGCTCCGGACTCGATTCCACGCGCAGATCGCCCCAGATGGGACGGAGCGCCTCGTCGCCCGCCGCCCTGGGCTCCGGTTTCCTGAATATCAGCTCGCCGCTTCCGACGAGGCCTTCCAGGCCGAGCTCGTCCCAGGAAGCGTCAATGCGCCCAGAAACCCGGGATGAGAAGGGCGGGATCCAGTCCGAAAGGGCCGCCAGTTCGGCGAGGTCGAGATCCTTGAGCTCGAGCCGGGCCTTGTTCCCCTTTTCCCATTCGAGGGGGCGCAGCTCGGCGCTCCCGGAGATCGTTCCCCCGGCCGCGGCGAGCCGCAGGGAGGCCACGGTCAGGACCCGGTCCTCCCATCGCGCCTCGGCTTCGAAGCTGGCCCCGGACGTCCGCGCCGGATCCAGCAACTCGCCCTGAAGGCTCAAGACCGCCCGAAGCGATGAAGGGGGGCCTTCGAGCCCGGCGCGGACAGCGACCTGGCCGGACATTCCGGGCCGCCCGGAGAGCAGGGGCCGGATAGTCTCTCCGTCGATCAGAGCGGTGAAGTCCAGGTCCAGGCGCGGGTTGAGCGGATCCTCGATCCGTCCGGACGCGCTCAAGCGGCTCTTCTCCGTTTCTATCAGGAGATCCTCGAGCTCGATCGCGTCGCGGCCGAGCCTCCCCCGCGCCGAGAGGGACGGCGATAGACGCCAGCCGTCCTTGAACGACAGGGCGCCGTTCCGGAGATTTTCGATTCGGAACGCGTGAAAGCCCGCCCGGTCCCACTCGAGCCGCACGAGGACGGTCGGCGATTCCAGGACCATGTCGCGGCCCGGATCGGCATAGAGGACCGAGAACCCCGTGACGGCCAGGCTCCCGATGCGGAACTCCGGCAGCGTCCCGCCGGAAGGGGCTGTGGCTGTGCCGGATCCGAAGTCCGGCACGTTGCTGACGCCTGCCCCGCTTTTATGTACGGCTATCCTGAGATCGACCGCCGTGATCTCTTTGACGACGGGCTTTCCTTTCAGGAGCAGCGATAAAGGGACCCGGGCCGTAACGGCGCCGGCCCGGAGGAACACCGGCAGATCCGCCCTGTCCCTGTCACGAACGGTCAGGCCGCTCACCGTGAACCTCAAGGTCAAGAGGTTGTAGCCCAGGCGCTCGATGCCGACCTCCAGGCCGTACTTCTTCTCCAGGAATCCAATGGCGTACTTCCTGGCCAGGTTCCTGGCCGGAAGCGTATGAAGCAGGGCGAAGATGACGATCATGCCGAGGATGACGGCCAAGGCGAGACGGAGGAGGCGTTTTCTCATTCCCCGTTCCGCGGCGCCGGCCGGCCGAGACTGAGGCACAGCTGGGCGCCGGCAAAATAGATCCCGATGGAAAAGAAGAGCCACAGTTGGAGCAGCGTGATGGATCCGATGACTCCGGGCAGAGCGGTCAGCGTGCTGATAGCGCTCACATACCAGCCGAACAGGAGCTTGAGCGCTTCCCAGAGGATCGCGGCCATGAATCCCCCAGCCAGGGCGCGCTTGAAGCCGAACTTGCCGTAGGAGAGGTAGCGGTAAGAGAAGGCCAGGAAGAAACCCTCGACGAGGACGTAGGCCGGCAGGACGAAATAATATGATCTGACGAGGGGAAGGCGTCCGAGCTTCTCGGCTATGACGAAAAGAGCGCCCCCGCTCAGAACGATGAGGACGATCGCCAAGGCGGTGATCAGGAAGAACGAAAACGTCTTGAGTGTCGCCAGCCAGCCGGTGGCGGCGCGCGTGAAGCCCAAGATGCGGTTCAAGGCTGAACGCATCTGGGAGAAAACCATGAACGAGGAGTAGACGAGGGCGAGGAAGCTGACGACGGAGAGAACGCCGCCGGACTTGAGCATGCCCCGCAGGATGTCCATCACGTTGCCGGAAACCGACGGGGGGAAGAGCCGGGCGTACTCTTCCAGCTTGGACAGCGCCGCGCTTCTGTCCACGAAGACGCTGGCCAGCGAGATCACAAAGAGGAAGAACGGGAACAACGAGAGAAACGCGAAAAAGGAGACCGAAGCGGCCAGGGACGAGGCCCGTTTCCGCTTGAGCTGCCTCAAGACGTGTTTGATGGTCCCTATTGTTCGTTCGGCCCTGTTCACAGATCACCCCATCATCGATAACTCTATAGCAAACTCCGTGCCAGACGAAACCCGCGAAGTCCCGGCCATTGGCTTGAAAATGGCCTGAAAAGGGCCCCCTCGGGCATCCCGGTGGCGGACGCCCAGGCCTGCTTTGCGGAACAGAATATGGCCCGGCAGGACGAGACAACAGGATATTCGGGGCCTCAGGCCGGACGGATCGTCACAAAGACGTCCGGCGAGCGTATTCCGTGGCCCGTTCGGTTCCTTGACAACGGTTCGCGTGCGAGACTATGATTCCGGCCTCGAACGCTCCCCGGGAAGGAAGGCCCATGAGAAAACGCGCTACTTCTTTTCGTCATCGTCGTGGCCGTTCTGGCCTCCGTGGCGGCGAGCCCCCAGGCGCCCGCCCGGCCGGCCGGCGACCCCGTCGTCCAGAAGATCATCGAGCTCGGCACGACCGACAACCGGGTCATGATCTGGAACGATTACGCCAGCAACCGCTTCGGCGGCCGGGAGTCGGGCACGAACGCCTACAACGACGCCACCGAGTGGGCCGTCTGGCAGTTCAAGCAGTGGGGGCTCGAGGCCGAGCTCGACGAGGCCGGCGAGGTGCCGGTCGGCTTCAACCGCGGCCCCTGGTTCGGCAAGATGATCAAGCCCGCCGAGAAGGCTCTCTACTTCGGCACGCCGAGCTTCACGGCCGGGACCAAGGGCGTCGAGCGCGGGCCGGTCGTCATCCTGAAGGCCGACCCGTTCTCCATCCCCGGGCGCAACGCCACGCCCGAGGACGTCGAGAAGAAGCGGGCCGCCGTCGAGGCGGCCATCGCCGAGGTCAAGGCCAACCCGGCCGCCTTCAAGGGCGCCTGGGTCCTCATCGCCGGCCACGAACACCGGTTTCGCCCGCGACGGCCGCCGCGGCACGCCCGAGTACGCCGACGCCCAGCTCATGCCGACGCTCACGACGGCCCTCGTCGAGGCCGGCGCCCGGGGCACCATCCAGTCGTCCAAGACCGATCCCTTCCCGATGCTCGACGGCTTCGTCGAGTCCTGGGACAAGCTCCCGGTCCTGCCCGACATCAAGCTGGCCGAGGCCCAGTACAACGAGATCAAGGGCCTGGTCGAGAAGGGCGAGCCGGTCGAGCTCGAGTTCGACATCCGCAACTGGTTCAAGATGGGCCCGGTCAAGTACCACAGCGTCGTCGCGACCCTGCGCGGGACCGAGTTCCCCGACGAATACATCGTCCTCGGCGGCCACTTCGACTGCTTCAGCGCCGCGACCGGCGGCCGTCGACGACGGCTCGGGCTTCGCCCCGGCCATGGAGGCCATGCGGCTCATCCAGGCCGCCGGCGGCCGGCCCAAGCGGTCGATCGTCGGTCGTGCTCTTCGCGGCCGAGGAGATCGGCCTGGTCGGCTCGCAGGCCTGGCTCAAGAACCGGCCCGGCATCGCCCCCAAGATCGTGATGATGATCAACCGCGACGGCAGCCCGAGCGCCATCACCGGGGCCGCCGGTCCCCGAGACCTGGTTCGCCGATTTCAAGAGGATCACCGCGCCGCTCGCGGCCCTCAACCCGAAGTGGCCGTTCAAGCTCGAGCGGGGCGTGCCCCGGGCCCACGCCACGAGCCCCGGCGGCACGGACCACTCCTCGTTCGAGATGCAGGGCGTGCCGACGCTCCGCTTCACGACCCAGACCGACTACCAGTACCAGCACGCCTGGCACACCCTGCACGACCTCTACAGCGAGCTCGTGCCCTACACGGCCCACCAGCAGCATTCGGCGCTGGTCACCGCGGTCGTGGCCTACGGCGTGGCCAACCTCGACAAGCCCCTGACGCGGGACGGGCGTCTATCTCGCCGACGGCCTCTACGCCGACATCGCCGTCGGCGCCGGCGATTCGCCCGCGCACGTCATGACGACGCTCGATTTCGTCAACGCGCCGCTCCAGACGGCCAACTTCGTCCGCATCGTCGAGGGCAAGGGCGGGCGGCCAGGGGCTCCGGGGCGGCATGGGCCCCGGCGGGCCGTCCCGGCGCGGGGCCGCGGCCGGAGATCCCGCCGATCGGCAAGGTCGACGTGCGGGACGGCGTCGTCGCCGGGCTCGATCGTCTCCGACGTCCAGAAGTCGGTGGCCATCCCGACGCTGCCGCTTGTCGCCGAACGCCGCGCTCAAGCACGACGCCGCCGGCGTCCTCGGCGTCACCGGGCCGAACGCGTTCTACCTGACGCTCCGGAAGCGCGCCGGGCTGGACAAGACGGCCACGGCCATCGGCAAGACGATCGCCGGCCTCGATCTCCTGAAGACCGTGAAGAAGGGCGATCCCATCCGGAGCATCCGCATCGTCCGGGTCGGCCAGGCCGCCCGCGATTTCAAGACGGACGACGAGGCCTTCAAGAAGCTCCTCGAAGCGAACAAATAGGAGGAATATCACATGGCCCAGATCCAAGCCTACTGCGGCCTCGATTGCGGGGAATGCGAAGCCTACGTCGCGACCCAGAAGAACGACCGGGCCGGACTCGAAGAGGTGGCCAAGAAATGGGCCGCGCAGTTCGGCGGCAAGGACATGGGCGCCGACGCCTGCGTCTGCGACGGCTGCCCGACGGGCAAGAGGACGAGCACGGCCCACGCGGCGACGTGCGGCATCCGCGTCTGCGCCTCGGCCCGCGGCGTCGTCACCTGCGCCCACTGCGCGGATTACGGCTGCGCCACCCTGCAGCAGTTCTTCGCCTTCGCGCCCGTCCTCAAAGAGAAGCTCGAAGCGATCAGAAAAGAGATCGGGAAGTAGCCCTGCGGCCGCGGCTGGCGACGCGCGCGCGTCTCAGCGGTTGAGCGTAAAGATCGATACGGTCAGGACCGAGGCGAAGCTGACCCAGAGGATGTAAGGGACGAGCAGCCAGGCCGCCGGCTTCGAGATCCTCCGGAAAAGGAGGATCGTCCAGAGGATCGTCGCCCACAGGAGCACGATGACGGCGACCGCTCCGAAGAGGTGATGGGCGCCGAAGAAGACGATCGACCACAGCGTGTTTAAAAGGAGCTGAACAGCGAAGACGGCCAGGGCCTTTCTCACTTCGGGCCGTTTGGATCCTTTCTCGTAGACGAGCCAGGCCGCCAGGCCCATCATGGCGTAGAGGATCGTCCAGACCGGAGCGAAGACCCAGCCCGGGGGATTGAAGGAGGGCTTGGCCAGGCCCGCGTACCAGCCGGGGATGGACGGTGCCGTGAAGAGGGAGCCGATGATGCCCGCGAGCTCGCATACGACGATCGAAACGACGATACCGAAGGCTTTCTTCATGTCCTTCTCCCATGGGGCCGATGCGAATCGTACCCAAGGGACAGAAGGTTGTCAACGGCCGATCTACGGTCGCTTGGCTTCCTTCGGCGGCGCGACGGAACCCGCATAGAACACCTCGCAGGGCTTGTTGCTGAACAGGTTCACCGCGCTCTTCAACAAGTTCGCAACGGGTTTGGTGAGCGACTTGAAGATGTCGATGTTGCCGATCTCCGGACGGCTGAAGGGTCCGCGGATCTTTTGCTTGACCTCCGCGCAGCCGTCTTGATCGACGACCGCCACGACGACGTCCTCGAAGCGGCTGTCGGCGAAATTCAGCCCGCCCGTCATGGCGATCCTTCGCTTTTCCGTGGCCATGGCGACATCGACCGCCTCGGCGACGCCTTTTTCGATCTTCCAGACCGAGACAAGCCTGGTGATGACGCTCTTCCCTCCCTGGGAATCCGCGAAGAGGTCGGCGAAACGGTAGCCTCTTGTGAGGGCCGGACCCAGGGGGCCCGCGAGGAAGAACGACCCGACATCGACGAGGTTGAACCTCCGGCTCCGGAGGAGCGACGAGGTCACGTCATCGATGTCCAAGCCGTTGAGCACGATATTCTCGCCGCTCAGGGACGCCTGGCCCCGGAGGGAGCGTTTCACTTCGCCGATGGTCTTTCCCCTAGCGGTGAGGCTTGCGGACAGGTCGGCCAGCCCTTCCATGTTCTTCGCCTTCGAGGAACCTTGAAGCAGCTGCTCGATCTTGAGCGCCTTCTCGGCAAAGGTGAACGTGAATTGAGGCTCGGCCCCCGTGAAGTCCGCGCGCAGGGCACCGTTCCCCGGCCCCGCCGAAGACGTTCATGCGGACATCGCCGGCGTCGAGGACTCCGTTCTTGCCCACGACTCCCATGACGAGGTCGGTTATCGTGAGGTTCCCGGCTCGGATCGCCCGGCAGCGGATATCTCCGCTGAACGACAGCGTCTTCAACGGGCCCCCGCCCGGCGTCCCTCCGGCCCGGATGTTTCCGGCCCTGATCTCAATACCCTCGAGCACGGTTTCCCCGCCGGACTCCAGGTTCGTAAATTGGAGGCTTCCCTCCGAAACGGCCAGCCTTTCCAGGGATACGGGGGTCCCTTTCGATCGGCCTCCCGGTTTTGCGATATTGAGCTTCCCGTCCTTTTGCCGGACGATGGTTATCGCGGGCTTGACGAGATCTATCCGGCTGATCCTGACCTTGCCCGTGATGAGCGGCAGGAGCTTCAGCCCGACCTTCGCCTTGGCCACGGTGGCGACATCGGAGCCGCCGTTCGTGACCGCGATGTCCGCGATCGAAGCGCCGATGAACCGGGAACAACGATACGCCCACCCGCGCCTCGGACCTGGACATCCATTCCCAGGGCCTTGGAGGCGGTCGCCACGATCCGGGGTTTGAGAGCTTTGGCGCCGAACAGGAGGACAAGGAAGACGAGAAGGAGGACGGCCAGGGCCGCCCCGCCTGCGATCAATAGTGTTCTTTTCTTAGTTCTTTTCTTACGGTTCGCCATGCGTTATCCCCGTTAAATCCGATTCTCGGCCTGGGCGTGAGGGTGCGCCGGCCACGGCGTATTCAACCTTTATCGCTTTGATGATCGCCAGTGCTTCGGCGGTCCAGCTCGGGGCCGTCATATTTGCTATATATCTGCAGGATCTGGGGGTTCGTCTGCTGGCCCATGGCGAGCTTTGAAACGATGGGCTTGTCCATTTCATGACCCCCCCTGGGAATTTCCCCTATCTCTTCTTTCGGTCGGCAAGGATCAGCGCGATGCCCCCGACGAGCGCGAGGCCGCCCACGATCGGAGGCACGGGGATGGTCTTCCTCTCCGAAGCCGTGACCTTGAGGGGTCCGATATCGATCAGCTTCTCCCGGGTTGTATAACGGATGCCCTGGTAGGCCAAGGCCAAGGCGCCCAAAACGACGAGAACGATGCCCGCAAGCTTCATGGAATGATGCCTCCCCCCGAGGTTAGGAAAGGGCGTCCTCCTCTCGGGGAGGACGCCCACTTGGATCAACCGCGAGGACGACTTCCCGTCAGATCCTCTGCGCGCAGCCTCGAGCAGGCTCCGTCAAAGGACCAGGATCAGGATGACCACCCCGACCATGATGGCGATGATGATGACGATGTCCCTTGTGGCGAGAGCGCCTCCTCCGGCATCCGACGCCGTGATCACGTCTTGGGCGCCGATGACGAGCTGGCCCGTCGTCCCCGCCTGCTGGGCCGCCGGTTTCTGAACGGCAGCCGCGGCGAAGGCGGACAGCATCATGATCATCATGACGACACTTCCGATCTTAACCCATCTTTTCATTCGACTTCTCCTTCTTTTGAATGTATTCAAGCCGGGCCCTTTCGATATAAAGGGCCCTTACTTGCAGATAATGCGCCCGGATGAACCCTTCTTTGGGGGCCAGCCGGAGAGCCTGGCCGAGGGACTGGAGAGCCGGGAGCATCTTGCCTTGATTGGCATAAGCCAGGCCCAGGACGTCGTGAGCGTAGGCGCTGTTCGCGTCCACGCCGAGGGCTTCAAGGGCATATTGCTCGGCTTCCGCGAACTTGCCTTGTCTCAGGCTGACCATGCCCAGACTGTAAAGCGGATACGGATCTTGGCCGAGGGATTCCCTGACCTTTTCCCACTGCTCCCTCGATCTCGCGAAATCCGACCTCCGGTAATAGGCCGTGGCCAGATTGATGGAGGTCAGAGCGTCGTTTTGGAGGGAGGGAAATGCGAAAGGGCTTTGAGCGGGGACAACGGCCATCATCCATCGGGACAGGTTCCGGCCCTTTCCGAGCTCCCAGACCTTCATGAAGCTCTTGGTCTTCATGGCCCGCCGGCCTCCGAAAAGGGGGTCGTGGAAGATGATCTGGCCCTTGTCGTCATCGAACCCGATGACCACCCGGTAATGTCCCTTGCCGACCTGTTTTATGGTCTTCGTCAGGACAATGACCGGGATGTCTTTCTGACACAGATCTTTCAGGATCTGCAGGGTGCCCTGGAACGAGTAGCTCTCGAACCCTTGGGTCCGCGGATACAAGACGAGCTCGGAGTTGTAGGTCGCCTGGCTCCCGGAGTCATAGATCTCATCCGCGATCTTCCGTTGGCTGAAGGATCGCGTTTCATCCCAGGAGTTGAGGACCATGGTCAAACAGGCCGGGCCGCAATAATTTATCTTCAGCCATTTTTCGAAAGGGACAGTCTGGATCAGATGCCCGTTTTCGGGCTTGGCTTTCCCGTACTTGAAGACTTGCGCGGAAAAGAGTCCGGATGTCATCAGTCCCAAGCCCAAGAGGACCCCATATATCCGTCTTGCGGTCCGGCCCTTCGACCCGATCATTTTGGCGCTTTCCCTCTAAAGGACTCTTCCGGCCCTTCACCAGTCGTATGATCAGAAGGACCAGGGCGATGACGATGAGCGCGTGGATCAGGCCGCCGCCGACATGGAACGCGAAGAACCCCAGGGCCCACAGAACGACCAGGATGATGACAAGAGCTTCTAACATATCAACCTCCTTTTCTATCTTGCCTCTCGCTGTCCTGCGCCTCGCCGTCATTGGAAGGCGCACGGACTCGGGAGAAGCACCTTCGCTTATGCCGATTTCATGCCAAGAAATTCCCGCTCTCTCTGACGGTCCGGAAACCGGTTTCCCCCCTGAGAAAGACCGAAATCCAGGCGGCGGGGACTATCAGAAGTTCCCGAAAGGCATCATACAGACTGCTTCGTACCCAGGGATCAATCCGTCAAATGGCACTTGTCCTGTTCTTCAGGAAACGCCTCCGGTCCCCATGCCGAGGGATCCTTGAATCAAGAGAGCTCCGCTTTCGAAGTTACGCCCCGGATGCCCTGGTGTAATATAGGAGAGCGGATCCGAACGCGCAAGAGAACCGCGAATTCCCATGGAGGTGCACATGACCGTCAAGATCGAAGGCCACAAGCTTCTGGCCGTCTATTCCGGCGTCCTGACCCTCGCCGTGGCCGTGGCTCTGCTCACGGGCGCCGCGCGGCCGCGGAGCGCGAGCTTTTCCTCGATCGACGTCCAGCGGATCAACGTCGTCGAGCCCGACGGGACGGTCCGGCTGGTCCTCTCCAGCAAGGCCCTCTTTCCGGGCATTCTCTTCAAGAAGAAGGAATACCCGCATCCCAACCGGGCCACGGCCGGCATCCTCTTCTATAACGACGAGGGCACGGAGAACGGCGGCCTGACCTTCGGGGGCGAGAAGGACAAGGACGGGAAGGTCAGCGCTTACGGTCACCTCAGCTTCGACCAATACGACCAGGACCAGGTCCTGACCCTCGACGCGTCGGAGGACGACGGCTACCGGAAGGCCCGGTTCTCGATCTGGGACCGGCCCGAGTATTCGATCGGCGAGCTGCTCGAGCTCCAGGGCCGGATCAAGGACATGACCCAAGAGGAGCAGAAGGAAGAGTACGCCAAGTTCTTCGCCGGGCGCGGCCAGGCCCAGCCCCGGCTCTTCCTGGGGAAGAGCGACAACGGCGCGGTCTCGCTGCGGCTCAACGACGCGCAGGGCAAGGAACGGCTCATCGTCGAGGTGGCGCCCGACGGCGCCCCTGTCGTCCGCTTCCTCGACGCGAGCGGCCGGGAGACCGGACGGATCCCGGCCGAAAAAGATAAAGACTAGCCGCGGATCGTGGCCGCCTTCTCGTGGATGCCCGTGGCCCCGTCGGGGAAGGGCGGGTGGTCTTCGGTGATCTGGGGCTCGCCCGCGCCGTTGTAGGCGCGAACCCGGAAGATGTGCTTCCCCGGGGTCGCCTTCCAGTCATAGCGCCACTGGACCCAGGTCAGCGGGCTGAGCGCCGGCAGGCGCAGCTCGGCTTTCTCCCAGGGGTCGCCGTCCACGCGCACCTCGACCATGCTGATGCCCCTGTCGCCGGCGTAGGCGATGCCTCCGACCGGGACGAGGCCGGTCTCCGGGGCGGGGGCGCCCGCGGCGACGGCGTCGATGACCGACGTCGTCCGGACGCGGGCCGTCTCGCTCCAGTCCCGGTCGACCCAGAAGCCCTTGCCCTTATGGTCGATGGCCTCCATCCGGACGATCCACTTGGGCTGCTTCATCCCGAAATGACCGGGGATGTAGACGCGCAGGGGAAAGCCGTGGTCGGCCGTCAGCGGCTCGCCGTTCATCTCGTAAACGAGCAGGGTGCGGCCGTCCAGGGCCTCGCCGAGAGGAACGCTCTCGTAGAAGCCGTCGGCCGACTCGATAGAGATCTCCTTGACGCCCTCCTTCAACCCCGCTTCTTCGAGAATGGCCTTGAAGGGGACGCCCGTCCAGAAGCTGGTGCTGATGAGGTCGCCGCCGACCGGGTTGGAGATGCAGGACAGGGTTAGCGCCTGGGTCTGCCGCGGCTTCGACCGGATGTCGTCGAGGGACAGTTCGAGCGGATGGTCGACGAGCCCCCCGAGCTTCAGTCGCCAGGCCTTGCCGTCGACCTTGGGAGGCTGCAGGTTGATGTCGATCCTGTAGAAATCCCGGTTCGAGGTCAGCTCGGCGCGGGTGCCGGGGACGGGCGGGAATCTCTTTTCGAGCTCTCCGGCGGCGGGGGAGGCGGCCGGTCCCGAAGTCCCGCCGGCCCTGACGATTTCCTCCCGGTCGATCTCGCTCAGC
Organism: Candidatus Aminicenantota bacterium; assembly: GCA_963843505.1. GTDB lineage: Bacteria > Acidobacteriota > Aminicenantia > Aminicenantales > Saccharicenantaceae > RBG-16-66-30. The sequence continues at coordinate 54,511 of CAWJKR010000013.1, forward strand.
GACGCCTTCTTCCTCTTGGACACGACGCTGACGCCGGCGGCCGTGACCATGACCACGAAGGAGCCCGTCCCGACCAATCGGAGGAACCGCCGCCGCGAGATCGTGTCCTCGGGCGAAGCCTCGGAGGCCGCCGAGAGCGCGGAGAGCGTCCTGCCGAGCAGGGCCCCGCCGCCGATGAGGACGAGGCCCAGCCACGGCAGGGCGGCCAACGGGCTCGCCTCGGCGAATCCCCGGGCCGCCTCAATGCCTGTCGCGGAGAGGAAGAGGAGCAGCCCGCCGATCGCGCCGTACAGCGTCAGGCGTTCCGGCCGTCGCCGCCCAGCGACGCCCAGGATCAGGCCGAAGACGACCCAGGTCGCGGCGAATTGGACCAAGGCCATGCCCTGCTCGGCCAGCTTGGCCGTGGAGGCGGTCGGCCCCAGCCTGAGCCCCCGGATGATCATGACCATGGTATCGATCGAGGTCGCGACCAGCCGGCCGGGAAGGACGCGGGCCAGCCAATCGAAGATGTCGAACGGAAGGTAGGGCAGGCCGGCGAGCCGGTTCCCGAGATAGGTCGCCGCGATGACCACGAGTCCCGCCACGAGCCCGAATGTTCCCGTTCTGACCGCGCTGGGCTTATCCATCGTCCCCCCTCGCCTTCGGCGGGAGCGCCGCAGGTCTTTTTTTCGTTAAAACCATGATACCACAAGGCCGCCCGCGACGGGATATCCTTGACCGCGGCCCGGGCCGGGGATATCATCGGGGCCCAAGAGGAGGCGCCTTCATGCCGCGCGAACGTCAGGACAACGAGCCGCCTTCGGCCATCGCCGAACTGGGCTGGCGCTACCACCATCTCGGCGTCCCGACCACGGTCCCTCATCCGGGCGAGGTCTACCTGCCGCATCTCAAGCTGTATGTCTCGGGCTTTCGGACGAGCCCTTTCGGCATCGAATGGATGCGCTTCGAGCCCGGCTGCGGGATCTCGGAGCTGGTGCGGACGGTGCCGCACATCGCCTTCGAAGTCGACGATCTCGAGGCCGCGCTGGCCCGGCTGGGGGCGACGGCCGAGATCACCTCGCCGTCCGAGGGGGTCCGGGTGGCCATGATCACGGATAACGGCGCTCCCGTGGAGCTCATCGAGTTCCGCCGCAGGCGGCCTTGACCTTCTGATTCCGCCGGCGATATGATGTCCGCACCCCATCGGAAGGAGGCCCTCATGTCCGTATTCCGCCGCACTTCCCGCGCCGCCCTCGCAGTCGCGTTCGCCGTCTTGATCCTCTCTCAAGCCCTGCCGCCGCTCCAGGGCGCCGAGCCGGCGCCAGATGCCCGGGCTCAGAAGACCGTCGCCGGGGTGCCGCCCGGGATCGACGCGACCGTCGCCCGGGCCATGAAGGCCTTCGAGGTCCCCGGGCTCGCCCTGGCCATCGTCAAGGACGGCCGCGTCGTCCTGGCCAAGGGCTACGGCGTCCGGAAGCTTGGCGACCCGGCGCCGGTCGACGGCCGGACGCTCTTCGGCATCGCCTCGAACACCAAGGTCTTCACCGCCACGGCGCTCGGCCTCCTCGTCGAGGAGGGCAAGCTCGCCTGGGACGCGCCCGTCGTCGACTATCTCCCGTGGTTCATGATGTACGATCCCTACGTCACCCGCGAGCTCAGCGTCCGCGACCTTCTCGTCCACCGCAGCGGCCTGGGGCTCGGGGCCGGCGACCTGCTGTGGTGGCCGGAATCGACCTATAACCGGGAGGAGGTCGCGCGGCGCCTGCGCTATATCAAGCCGGCGACGTCCTTCCGGAGCGCCTACGCCTACGACAACGTCCTTTACCTCGTCGCCGGCGAGGTCATCCAGGCCGTGTCCGGCATGTCGTGGGAGGATTTCGTCGCCGACCGCATCCTGAAGAAGGTCGGCATGGCCGGGAGCAACGTCCGCCATTCGGCGGCGGCCGAAAGCGGCAACGTCGCCACGCCGCACGCCAAAGTCGAGGGCGCTGTGAGGCCGATCGCCCCGTTCACGAGCGACAACACCAATCCGGCGGGAGGCATCAACTCCGGGGCCGAGGACATGGCCAAGTGGATGCTCGTCCGGTTGGCCCGGGGCAAGCTGGCCGACGGCGCCGCGCTCTACTCGGAGCGGACCGCGCGGCAGATCGAGACCCCGGTGACCATCGTGCCGAATTCCGCCCCGCCGGCCGAGCTGGCGGCCCTGAAGTCGAACTTCGCCGCCTATGCCCTCGGCTTGGGGATCCGCGAATACCGCGGCCAGCGCGTCATCACCCATACCGGAGGCTTGCCGGGCTATGTCTCGATCGTGACGCTTCTCCCGGAGCGCAACTTCGGCGTCGCCATCCTGACGAACGCCGAGTCGACGAACGCTTTTTCCGCCCTCACCTGGCAGATCGTGGACAACGATCTCGGCGCCCCGGCGACGGACTGGACGGCCGCTTTCCTCAAGCTGCAGGCCCGGTTCGACGAGGAGACCCAGAAGGCGCTCGGCGAGTCCGCGGCGGCCCGGGACGCCTCGTCGAAGCCCTCGCTGCCCCTGGCGAAATACGCCGGCGTCTACACCGACGCCTGGTACGGCGACGTCGCCGTCGAGGAGACCGGAGGCCGGCTGGTCATGCGCTTCTCCAAGACGCCCGCGCTCGTCGGCGATATGGAGCATTGGCAATACGATACCTTCATCGTCCGCTGGCGCGACCGGGAGCTCCGGGCCGACGCCTACGTGACGTTCGCCCTCAATCCCGACGGCTCCATCGAACGGGCCAGGATGGAAGCGGTCTCGCCGGAGACCGATTTCAGCTACGACTTCCAGGACCTCGACCTCCGGCCCGCGCCCAAGCCCCGGCGCTGAAGCCCAGCTTTCCGTCTTGACCGGTCCTGCGACCGCGGCTATCATGCCTTCGGGAAGGGAAGGAGGCCCGCATTCATGGTCGATTCAACCGTCGTCCTCTGGGGACAGACGCTGGCTTATACGCTTCTACGCGATCGCCATGATCCTCGTCGTCGGCTGGGTCGGCTGGCGGCTGACGAAGCCGGGCAAGGGGGGCGGGGTCAAGCCGGCCCTGTTCTTCACCTTCGTCGCTTTCCTGACCGTCCTCGGCGTCTCGCTGCATCTCGATCACGCTGAAGACCATCCCCTGGGTCGAGCCCGACCTGCACCGGGCCAGCGTCCAGGTGGACAAGACCTTCGAGATCCGGGTCGCCAACCACGAATTCCAGCTCCCGGAGGCCCGGCTCGTCGTCAAGGTCGGCGAGAAGGTCCGCTTTGACGTCGCCTCGGACGACCTGACCTACGGCTTCGGGGTCTTCCGGCCCGACCACTCCATGGTCTTCCAGATGCAGGTCGTCCCGGGCCACAAGAACGACGTCATCTGGCGGTTCACCAAGCCCGGGCTCTACACCATCCGCTCGACCGAATACTCGGGCCCCAAGGGCGCCCAGATGATCCTCAAAGACGCCATCGAAGTCCTGGAAGCGAAGTGAGGGGACGATCATGAGCATCTTCCAGACACTGATCAACGGGGAACAGGGCTTGTTCAAGCCGAAGACCCTGACGCCGATGCAGAAGCTGACCCTGAGGTTCGTCGTCGTCGGCCTCGTCTACTTCGGCTTCGCCCTCATCGAGGGGATGATCATGCGGATCTACGAGGTCCAGCCCATCCCCTTCATCAAATCGAACCAGTTCTTCGCCATCATGACGGCCCACCCGCTCGTCGGCATCTTCGGGTCGTCCTACTCGATCGTCTTCGGCGCCTTCCTTTTCCTGGTGCCGTTCCTGATGAAGAAGCCGCTGTGGAGCTTCAAGCTCGCCGGCTGGACCTTCTGGCTGATGACGGTCGGCACCATCGTCTTCTGGGGCGCGGGATTCGTCTCCCACTACGCGCCCCTCTACACGCTCTACTGGCCCCTCCCGGCCGATTTCAGCCAGTTCAGCGCCCTCGGCGGCGCCTTCTTCATCCTGGGCATCGCCCTGGCCATGCTGGGCGCCGCTTTCTTCGTCATCAACATCTTCAAGACCATCACCTACACCCCCAAGGGCTGGGAGAAACAGCCGGCCGGCGCGCTCCTGGCCTCGGCCCTCGGCTGGACGGGCATCCGGAACCTCTTCAGGAAGAAGAAGGAGGCGCATCTCGTGCCCCTGCCCGTGGCCGCCGTCGCCCGGGGCAGCGTGGACGTGGCCCTCAATTCCGCCACCATCCTGTTCACTGGGGTCCTCATCCTCGTCTATATGGTCGCGGAGCTCTTCGGCACGAGCCTCAAGCACACGGCCATCGACGCCTTGCTCTACAAGAACTGGTTCTGGTGGGGCCTCGACCTCGTCGCCGACGGCCTCGTCCTCATCTTCGTGGCCGGCACATGGTATCTCCTGGCCATGCTGATCACGGGCAAGGCCCTGTTCATGCAGAATATCGCCCGGGCCGCCCTGCTCGTCGAGCTCGTCGTCTCCTGGACGGTCTGGTCGCACCACCTTCTCTCCGACCAGGCCCAGCCGGCCCTGCTCAAGGTCGTCTCGGGCGAGATGGTGACCGCCTTCGAGCTCATCACCCAGGGCCTGGCCTTCTTCATCACCCTGGCCACGCTCTGGAGCGCCCGGCCTCTCAAGATGTCGAACGAGCTCAAATTCCTGCTGGGCGGGCTCCTCGGGTTCGCCCTCGGCGTTCCCGCCGGCATCATCCAGGCCGACGTCGGCCTCAACCGCATCCTCCACAACACCCAGTGGGTCGTCGGGCCGCACGTCCACGTCGCGGTCCTGGTCGGCCTGACCATGACCCTCCACGCGGCCATCTACCTCCTTTTCCCGATCCTGACCAACGGCGCCAAGCTCTACAGCCAGAAGCTGTCCAATATCCAGTTCTGGGCCCACCTTACGGGCGGCATCGGCATGGGCGCCTTCATGGGCATGGCCGGCCTGCAGGGCATGCTGCGCCGGACGATCTACTACAACGGCGAATTCAACATCTATATGATCCTGGCCGCCCTCTGCGGCGGGCTGGTCCTCCTGGCCTTCCTGTGTTTCTTCATCAACATCGTGATGAGCGTCGGGCTGAAGGGCCTGCTGGGCATCTTCGGACGATCGTCGCTCGACAAGGACCGGCTCCTGCCCGGCCGGGGAATGAGGCGGAGAGCGAAGTAAAGGAGGCGGCCGTGGCAAAAAAGATCGGTTTGGGATTTGTTCTCCTGATCCTGATAGCCATCGTCTTCATCCAAAACCCGGGTGAGGTCAGCTACAGGATCTACTTCTGGAGGATCAGCCTCTCCCAGATGATCCTCCTGCCCCTGACCCTGCTAATGGGGTTCTTCCTCGGCCTCTTCGCGGCGGGAATCCGGAGATCCCGGCCCTGAACTCCAAGTGCTATGGACGCGCGCAAGATCATCGGGTTCGGGATCATCGTCGCGGTTCTCGCCATCGGGGCCGCCGCCGCTGAACAGGCCGGCCTTGGGTCGGTCACGCTGTCCGGTCCCGCGGGGGCGGAAACGACCATCTCAGGGCTGACGATGGCCGACGGCGCAGAAGATCGCCTTGGCGACGCCGCTACCGCTCTTTTCTCTCCTCGTCGACGGGCGGCTGACGACGGCCTCGGCCCTGCCGGCCGGGCTCGCCTTCACCGTGACGCCCGAGGAGGGCTTCGCGCCCGGCGCCAAGCTCAAGGTCGTCTTCCGGAACGACGCCAAGTCGAAGATCACGCTCGAGAACCTCGTCCCGCTCGGCGAGGGCGCCGACCGGGCCTACATCACGGCCGGCCTGCCGAACGAGGAGCCCCACACCCTCGACCGGAGCCAGCTCTTCCGGCCCGGGCTCCGGCCGATCGGCGTCCTGCTTCCGGACAACGCCTGGCACCTGGGCTTCTGCTCCGTCGAGACGGGAGGCGCCGCGGGCACACTGACCGCGATCGCCCGCCGGGTCAAGACCGACAAGGCCGAGCGCACTCGCTGGGCCTCGATCCTCGAGCCGGGCGGCTCGGTCGAATACGCCCTCTACTTCGAAGCCCACCCGGGCGGCTGGCGCCGCGGGCTCGAGATCATGTTCCGCGAGCGCTTCCTCTACGACCTCGAGAAGTTCGACGACGCCCTGTTCCGCCGCTCCGACCTGGCCTGGGTCCGGCGGGCCTACCTCATGGTCCTGCAGTTCGCCTGGGACCGGACCTACTATGACCGCGATGCCGGCCGCTACGCCTTCGACCGGACCCTGACGGCCTGGGACAAGTCCCTCGGCCCCATCGACATCTTCACCATCTGGCCGACCTGGCCCCGGCTCGGGCTCGACGCCCGCAATCAATGGGACATGTACCGCGACCTGCCCGGCGGCCTGGCCGAGCTCAGGCGCCAGGTCGACCTGACCCACAAGCTCGGCAAGAAATATTTCATCTCCTACAATCCCTGGGACGAGAGCACGCGCCACGAGGACCACATCGCCGGCATGGAGGCCATGCTCCGGACGCTCGACGCCGACGGCGTCGTCCTCGACACCCGCGGCGAGTCGAGCCGCGAGTTCCAGGCCGCGGCCGACCGGGTCAAGCCCGGCGTCATCATGTACAGCGAGGGCATGGCCGTGCCGCGCGACATGCCCGGCATCGTCTCCGGCCGCGTCCACGACGCGCTCTATATGCCGCCGCCGCTCAACATGAACAAGTACATGCGGCCCGATTTCGCCATCTTCCGGGTCCTGCAGCTGGCCGAGGGGCCGCTCCACCGCGAGTCGGCCGTGTCGTTCTTCAACGGCTACGGCTCGGAGATCAACACCATGCGGCCGGGCCGGCCCGACTGGATCGAGGAGGAGCTCCGCTATCTCGGCCGGACGACCAAGCTTCTGCGCGAGAATTCGACGGCCTTCCTCGATCCCGGCTGGGAGCCGCTCGTGGCGACCCTCGAGGACGGCCTCTGGGCCAACCGCTGGCGCGACGGCGCGAAGACGGTCTGGACGGTCTTCAGCCTGCGGCCCGAGGGATACAAGGGCCCGCTCGTCGAAGTCGGAGGTGCCGGAAGGCGCCCATCTCGTCAGCCTGTGGAACCACGAGGAGCTCGAGCCCGTCGGCGCGGAACGGGAAAAGCTATGCCCCGGTCGACGTCGCCGCCTTCGACGCCGCCCGGCTCGGGACGCGGACGGAGGCGAATGTCGATTGTCTCGCCGTTCTGCCCGAGCTCGTCAAGGTCGAGGCCGACGGCGAGCTGGTGACGTTCGAGGCGCCCGGCGCGCCCGCCGGCAGCCGGATCGCCGTCTCGGCCGGGAACCCTTCTTACGCCGAGAGCGCCGGCCTCGTTCGGGACGGAGCGGCGGACGATCGCCCTCCACGAGCACTTCGGCTTCCGCGAGGAGAAGTTCGTCGTCCAGCTTTTCGACGGGCGGGGCGAGCTCCTCGACGAGCGCGTCGTCCGCCTGCCTTTGGCTTATCCGCGGCTCACAACACGGGTCGAGAGGACGGCCCCGGCTTCGAAGGCCCCGGCCGGCATGGTCGAGGTGCCCGGCCGGGACGTTCGTCTTCAAGACGGCCGGCAACCCCGACGACGCCAACCCGGTCATCCCTTACCCCGATACGAAAACGCCCCGCACGCCTCGAGATGCGCCGCTTCTTCATGGACCGCACGCCGGTCACCAACGCCGCCTTCGCGGCCTTCCTCGCGGCGACCGGCTACGCGCCGGCCGACGCGTCGAACTTCCTGAAGCACTGGGTCGACGGCAAGCCGCCGGCCGGCCAGGGCGATCATCCGGTCATCTGGGTTTCGCTCGAAGACGCCCGGGCCTACGCGAAATGGGCCGGCGAAGCGCCTGCCGACGGAAGCCGAGTGGCAGTACGCCGCGCAGGGCACGGACGGGCGGCCTTTCCCCTGGGGCAAGAAGATGGAGCCCGGCCGCTGCAACAACAAGCTCAACCGGACGACCTCCGTCACCGCCTTCCCCAAGGGGGCGAGCCCCTTCGGCGTCCTGGACATGGTCGGCAACGTCTGGCAGGTCATGGACGACGTCTACGACAACGGCGTCTACCGCTACGGCATCATCCGCGGCGGCAGCTTCTACGCGCCGGAGAAGAGCGTCTGGTACGTCAAGAGCGGGCCGCTCGCCGTCGACCGGGTCCAGATCCACCTGCTCATCGCCCCGGGCCTCGACCGCGCGGCCACGGTCGGCTTCCGCTGCGTCAAGGACGCGGATTAGTCCCGCAGGCCCGCAGTATCGCCGAAGCGCCGCGCCCGTGTGCGACGACGCGCAGGCCGCGACGGCCTCCGGCCTTCCCTGGACGACGAGCGATCCGCCCTCGTCGCCGCCCTCAGGCCCGAGATCGATGACGTGCCCGGCCCGCGAGATGAGGTCGAGGTCGTGTTCGACGGCGACGATGGTCTGCCCCGCGGCGAGGAGCCTTCCGAAGAGACCGAGCAGCCGGTCGACGTCGGAGGGATGGAGGCCGGTCGTCGGCTCGTCGAAGATGTAGAGAGCGCGGCCCGGGCGCGGGTCCATCAGCTCCGACGCGAGCTTGAGGCGCTGCCTTTCGCCGCCCGAAAGGGTGTCGAGGGATTGGCCGAGCCGCAGATAGTCGAGCCCGATCTCGGCGAGCAGGGCCAGAGCCGCCGCGATCTTCGGCTGTCCGGAGAAGGCCGTCGGCGCCCTCGGCCGCGGTCAGGTCGAGGACGTCGGCGATCGTCCGGCCGGATACCCGCACCCCGAGAACGCTTCGATCGTACCGCGCGCCCCGGCAGACCTCGCAGGGCACGGAGACGTCCGCCAGGTGGTCGAGGCTGACCGTCTTGCGGCCGGTCCCGCCGCAGGCCCCGCAGCGGCCTTCGGGCGTCAGGAACGAGAAATGGGCCTTCTTGAAACCCGCCGCCCGGGCCTCGTCCGACGCGGCGAAGATCCCGCGGACGGCGTCGAACAGCCCCAAGTAGGTGAGAGGAATGCTCGAGGCGCTTTCGGCCGGGGCCTCGATCCCCGCCGCGACGACCTTGGAAAAACGGCCGAGCCCGCGGATCTCGGAACAGGAGACCGGACGTCCGGCCTCGGCCGAGGCCAGGATGACGTCGAAGGCCAGGCTCGACTTCCCGCTCCCCGAAACGCCGGTCACGGCCGTCAGGACCCCCGAGGGAATGGCGACATCGATCCCCTTGAGATTGTTCGCCCGGGCCCCGACGATCGCTAAAGCCGGTCCAGGCGATCCCGGAAGAGGCCCTGGGCGAACGGCGCGGCCGGCGAGGTAAGGCCCGGTCACCGAGCCGGGCGTCCCCTCGATCCTCGCCGGCGGGCCTTCGGCGACGATCCGGCCGCCGTCGCGGCCGGCGCCCGGCCCGAGGTCGATGACGTGATCGGCCGCCCGGACGACGTCGAGATCGTGCTCCACGGCGACGACGGTGTTGCCCTCCGCCGTGAGGCCGCGGATGAGATCGACGAGCTTGGCGGTGTCGCGCGGATGGAGCCCGAGCGTCGGCTCGTCCAGGACGAAGGTGACCCCGGTGAGCTTGACGCCGAGGAGCGCGGCCAGGCGGAGCCGCTGGGCCTCGCCTCCCGAAAGCGTGGCCGAGCGGCGGTCGAGGCTGAGATAGCCCAGCCCGACGTCGCGGATGAGACCGAGCCGGCGCGCGATCTCGCCGCGGACGGCCGCGGCCACGGCGGCCGTCCGCGCATCGGCCGGCGCCGCGTCGCCGCGGTCGGAAAAAAAGTCCAGGCTCCGGTCCACGGAGAGCGCGGACAGGGCCGCGATGTCGAGTCCCCGGTAGGTCACCGCCAGGGACTCCGGCTTGAGCCGGCGGCCGCGGCAATCCGGGCAGGGGTCGTCCCTCATCAGGACCCGCATCGCCTCGCCGCGGCGGTCGGCGTGCTTGCGCTCGTATTCCTCGGCGACGAGGGCGGCGAATCCCTTCCACGGGCCCCGGAACCTGAAATCCCCGGCCCGGTTGCCCCGCTTGTAGGACCAGACGATGTCGTAGACGCGGTCGCCCGTCCCGTTGAGGGCGACCTCCCGTTCGGACCCGGTGAGGTCCGCGAACGGCTTGGAGAAGTCCATCCCGGCCGCCTCGCCGGCCGCCCGCAGCGCGGCGACGAACTGGCCGTGGGGATCGCCGTAGAAGCGTCCCGTCTTCGTCCCGTCCATGGCCCCGTCGAGGAGCGATCGGCGCGGATCGGTGATCAGCCGCTCCGGATCGGTCACGGTCATCGTCCCGAGCCCCTTGCACCGGGGACAGGCGCCCTGTTCGTGATTGAAGGAGAACATCGAAGCCGTCAGGGGTCGCGCCGCCGGATCCCGGCGGAGGCGTCCCGGCCCGGGAATAGAGCAGCCGGTAGTAGTCGTGGATCTCGGTCATCGTCCCGACGGTCGAGCGGGGGTTCGGGGTCGAGGAGGCCCGGGCGACGGCGATCGGCGGCGTCAAGCCGCGGGCCGAGGCGAAGTCCGCCCGGCCGCCCTTGTCGATGAGCGCGCGGACATAGGCCGAGAAGCTCTCGATGTACCTTTGGCGGGAGGCGGCGAACAGCGTGTCGAAGACGAGCGAGGACTTGCCGCCGCCGGACGGCCCGCAGACGGCGGTGAACTTGCGGAAGGGGATGCGGACGTCGATCCCTTTGAGGTTGTGGGTCGAGACGCCTTCGAGGACGATGGGCCCGTCCGCTTCGGGGCGCTCCCGGCCCGGGGCCGCGGGCTCGTCGTCCGTCCCGCGTTCCCCCCGGAGGGCGCGCCCCGTGAGCGAGGCGGCGCAGGCCGCGATCTCCTCGGGCGGGCCGCAAGCGACGACGCGGCCGCCGTCCTCGCCGCTCCCCGGGCCGAGATCCACGACGCGGTCGGCGGCCCGGATGACGTCGGGATGATGCTCGATGGCGATGATGGTCCGGCCGAGGGAGACGAGCTCCTGGAGCGCCGTGAGCAGGTTCTCGACGTCGGCCCGGTGAAGGCCCGTCGTCGGCTCCTCCAGGACGTAGAGGACCGGCCCGGCCGCCGCCCGGCTCATTTCCGAGGCGAGCTTGACGCGCTGGGCTTCGCCTCCCGACAGGGTCGTCGAGCTCTGGCCGAGCTTGAGGTAGCCCAGGCCGAGGCGCTTCAGGACCTCGAGGCCGGCCGCGAGACGCCGCGATCCGGCATAGAACACGGACGCCTCCGCGACGCTCATCTCCAGGACGTCGTGGATCGATCTCCCACGGTCCCTCACGGCGAGCGTCTCGTCGTTGAAGCGGCGGCCCTCGCAGTCGGGGCAGACGATGTCGACGTCGCCCAGGAAGTGCATGCCGATCTGCAGGAGCCCGGCGCCCTGGCACGTCTCGCACCGGCCGCCGGCGACGTTGAACGAGAACCGGCCCTTGCCGAAGCCTTTGGCCTGCGGCTTCGGGGAGCGCGGCGAACAGGTCGCGGATGCGGTCGGAGAGGCCCGTGTAGGTCGCCGGATTGGACCGGGGCGTCCGGCCGATGGGGGATTGGTCGACCTCGACGACGCGGCCCGCGGTCCCTTCGACCTCGACGCCGTCGGCGTCCGGTCCCGGCCCGAAGCGCCCGGTCCGGAGCCGTTCGGCCAGGACGCGACGGACGAGCGTGGATTTGCCCGCGCCCGACACGCCCGTCACGACGTTCAAGGCGCCGAGGCGGAACTCGACGTCGACGGACTTGAGGTTGTGCAGGCGGGCCCCCCGGACGAGGAGCCGTCCCGTTCCGGAGCGGCCGCGGGAGCGGATGGCGGGGACCCTGTCGCCCGTCAGGTAATCGCGGGTCAGGCTCTCGCCCCGCGGCAGCCCGGCGATCGCGGCCGCCGGACCTTGATAGAGGACCCGGCCGCCCGCCTCCCCCGGGCCCGGCCCGAGGTCGATGAGATGGTCGGCCGCGCGCATGACCTCCTCGTCGTGCTCGACGACGAGGACCGTGTTGCCGTTGTCGCGGAGCTCGGCCAGCAGGTCCCAGGAGCCGCGCGGTGTCGGCCGGATGAAGGCCGGCCGTCGGCTCGTCGAGGACGTAGAGGACGCCCCGCAGCCCGCTCCGGGCCTGCGCGGCCAGCCGGATGCGCTGGATCTCGCCGCCGGAGAGCGTGTCGGCGGCGCGGTCGAGGCGCAGGTAGCCGAGCCCGAGGCGTTCGAGGAGGCCGTCTTCCCGAGCAGGGACTCGCGCACCGCGTCGCCCGCGGCCCGGCAGGACGGGTCGAAGGCCAGGCTCCGGAACTCCGCGGCCAGGCCGCGGACGCTCATCTCGCTGAAGTCGGCGATGGTGCGCCCCGCGACGGTCACCCGGAGGGACTCGGGCCTGAGGCGGCGCCCGCCGCAGGCGCGGCAGGCGAGCGTCCGGGCGAAGCGCAGGATGTTGTCGTTCCTTTTGGCTTTGAGGATGGTCTCCATGACCGGCAGGATGCCCTTGTAGAGTCCCTTCCTCCCGCGGCTTGGCGACGATGCCCTTCCAGCGGAGCCGCGATTCGAGCGGGTGCTTGCCGTAGCGGATGAGGATGCGGTCGCTCCCGTCGAGGACGACGCGGCGCTGGTCCTCGGTCAGGTCGCGCCAGGGGATGTCGACGGAAAAGCCGTGGGCCCGGCAGACCTCGTCCAGGACCTCCATGGTCACCTGGGAATAGATGATGTATCCGTTCGGCGTCGTCAGGGCCAGGGCCCCCTGCCGCAGGGTCTTGGCCGGATCGGAGACGAGGAGATCGGGATCGATGCGGTCCTCGACGCCCAGGCCCCGGCAGACCGGGCAGGCCCCTTCGGGGGAGTTGAACGAGAACATCCGCCGCGACAGGCGCAGCCCGTCGGGCGAATGCCCGAGACGGGCGAAGAGCAGCCGGAGGTCGTCGTGGATCTCGGTCAGCGTTCCCACCGTGGACCGGGGACCCGGCGACGAGATCCTCTGGCTCACGGCCACGGCGGGGGAGAGGCCGCTGACATGGCCGACGTCGGGCCGCCGGAGCTTGCCCATGAACTGGCGGGCGTAGGACGAGAAGGTCTCGAGGTAGCGCCGCTCGGCCTCCCGGAAGATGACGTCGAAGACGAGCGAGGATTTTCCCGAACCGGAAACGCCGGTGACGACGGTCATCCGGCCGTGGGGGATGTCGACGTCGATGTCACGGAGGTTGTTCTCGGCCGCGTGGCGGACGGTCAGGACGCTCATGAGGGGCCTATTATCCCCGCCGGTGGAGGATCGGTCAAACCGAGACCGGAATCATGACGGGATTCCGGCGGATCGCTATCGGAGATAGGCCCGGGCGCCGGCGTAGTGCGACTTGAAATAAGCGCTCCCGAGGGATTCGCGGCGGACGTTCTTGCCGCTCCCCGGGGCGTGGATAAAGACGCCGTCCCCGATATAGATCCCGACGTGGCTGAGCTCCCCGCCCGGCGAGGCCGAGAAAAAGACGAGATCGCCCTTCGTCAACCGGTCCCCGGCGACCGCCGTTCCCGCCCGGTATTGGTCCCGGACGGACCGGGGCATGGCCAGGCCGTTCAGCTGATAGACCGCCTGGACGAGACCGCTGCAATCGAAGCCCGAACGCGTCGACGTTCCCCCCCACGCGTAGTCCACCCCGATGAAGCCCTCCGCCGTGACCGTGAGTCTCTCGCGGATATCCGACACTAACGGAGCGGGCCGGCCCGCCGCCGGAGCCGGGGGGCCGGGCTTGACCACGGCGTACTCGTCGGGACCGACGATCAGATATTCGGCGATGCGCCCCGCCGCCTTCAGCTTCCGGGCCTCCGCGAGGGCGGCGTCCCGGGTGGGGTAGTTCCCGAAGCGGACCTTGAAGAGGCCGGACCCCGACGGAAAATAGAACGCGTCCAGGCCCGCGGCGGCGAGGTCCCCGGCCAGGGCCCGGGCGTTGTCCAGGACCGCGAAGGCCCCCACCTGGATGGTGTAGCCCATGCGGGCCAGCGGCGCTTCGGCCGCGGCGGCGGTCCGGTCCGCCGGGTTGGCGACGGCCGGCGAGGGGGCGGCGGGGTTGGGAACCGGAGACGGGGCGGTCCTGACGGCCGTCCGGCACCCGGCGAACAGGGCCGAAGCGACGGCGAAAAGCCAGAAAGCGGCTCTGGCCCGGAACGAGCTCATGGTCTTATCCTACCTGAATTTGGTCGAATGAAGGCCGGAAAAGCGGAACTTTCCCGCTCCGGATCCGAGCTCGCGACTGCCGTCGCGGGGACATGTACCTTGGGTACGCGTCCCCGCGAGGATGGGACGGCCTCTAGCGGATCGTCTTCAGGATCTCGATCTCCTGGAGGGCCAGGTCGGCCTTGGCTTGGGCGGCGTCCAATCCGAGCTCCAATCCCTTGACCTCGTCGACCGTGACCAAACCGACGGCGTCTTTGGCCCGGAGGTCTTCGAGTCGAGGCCGGATGGTATCGATCGAGGACTGGGCCTCGCGCAGCTCCTTTTCGGCCGCGCTCATCCGGGTTTGGATCTCCAGCTCTCCGGCGGAGATCTCGCCCGTGAGGAACCGCCGCCGCAAGGCCAGCCGATTTTCGATGTCTCCGAGGCCCGCCTCCTGGCCCGCGAGCGCGGCAGCGAACGCGCTCAGGGCGCTCTTCGGCGCCAGTCCCAGCTCGACCCGATGCCGCAGAGTGCGTTCGGTGCGGGCCCGTCGTAGGTCCAGATCGGCTTGGAGCACCTTCTTCTCGATCCCCAGCCGTTCCCCGACAAAGTCGCGACCGCCGACGAGGGGAGCATAGAGCTCGTCGCGCGGGGCTTCCCCGGACGCCTTGGCTTCCGCGAGATCGAGGATCGACTTCTCCAGGTCGGCCGCGGCCCTATCGGCCCCCAGCTTCGCGACCAGGGACTCATCCTCGCCGATAAGGCCAATGGAAAACCTGCCTTCGGCCTGGGTCGCCCGGTCCTTCTTGAGCTCCAGGAAGGCCGTCTTGATCTTGACCTCGGTTTCCAGCCGGGCGACCTCGATCTTCTTCCGCCAGGAGTCCTTGATGAGGTCGGCCGCCTTGGTCGCGGCCACGCCCAGGAGCAGGATGCCGGCGGCGAGACTCAGCGCCGCGACGCTCCGCGGCACGGCGATCCGCCCGGGGGCCGGTTTCAGATGCTCCCGGCGGCGGAACTCCGAGGCCAATTGCCACTCCAGACGGTCCACGAACTTGGGGTCGGGTTCGAATCGGCTAGACATGGGTCCCTCCTTCGAGCCGAGGATCGGGCAGGACGGCCCGCAGCGATCCCCTGGCCCGCCGCAATAGGCCTTCGACGGCGCGTTCGGAAACGGACATCTCGCCGGCGATCTCGCGGACGCTGAGGCCGTCGAAATAGAAGGCTTCGAGGGCCCGGGCCTTGCGCCGGCCGAGCGAGGCGATGGCCAGGAAGATCTCCAGGGATTCGAATTCGTCCGCGGGCGTGCGCGGCTCGACGCCGTCGGCTCCGCGCGGCCCGGCGTCGGCGTCCCATTTCTTCCGCCTGAGATAGTCGATCAGGATGTTCCGCGCGACCTGCTTCAACCAAGCCAGCGGCGTTTCCGGGACGGCTTTCGTCTTCCAGCTGTCGATGGCCCTCAAGTAGGACTCCTGGACGATGTCCTCCGTCAGGGCCCTGTCACCCCCCGTCCGCTTGGCCAGGTAGCCGTAGAGGGGGTGGACCGTCTCCCGGTAGATCCGCAGCCATTGTTCTTCTAGCAAGGCTTCCGGCTCCTTATTCTTGACATCCTACTCTCATGACGAACGGGCGACCCGAAAACCCCCGCCCCCAAGAAAAAAGGATCTCCCTGAGCCTCCGCTCTCGAGGCGGCGATGGGTATCGTCTCGAAGATCCCCGTCCGGGAAAGAGAAGAAAGCGCTTTTCGGAAGTCCGGTCGTTATTTAAGCCACTGGTCGAGCCAGGCGATGACCGTCTCGTGCCAGAGGATGGAGTTGGCCGGCTTGAGGACCCAGTGGTTCTCGTCGGGGAAGTAGAGGAACTTGGACGGGATGCCGCGCCGCTGCAGGACGTTGAACGATCCGATCCCCTGCGTCTCGACGACCCGGAAGTCCTGGCCGCCGTGGACGACCAGCATGGGCGTCTTCCAGTTCTTGACGAAATTGGCCGGATTGTGCTTCTCGAAGCTCTGCGGAGTTGTCCCAGGGCGTGCCCATGTGGTCCCACTCGGGGAACCAGAGCTCCTCGGTCTCGAAGTAGGCGGCCCGCTCGTCGATGTTGCCGTCGTGGGCGACCAGGCACTTGAAGCGGTCGGGCCAGTTGCCGGCGATCCAGTTGATCATGTAGCCGCCGTACGAGGCGCCCAGGGCGCCGACCCGCGTCCCGTCCATCCAGGGATACTTGCGCGAGCGCCGCGGCCAGGCCCTTCTTGAGGTCCTCGAGCGGCTTGCCGCCCCAGTCGCCGCGGATGGCGTCGCAGAAGGCCTGGCCGTAGCCGGTCGAGCCGTGGAAATCGACCATGACCGCGGCGTAGCCGGCGCCGGCGTAGGCCTGGGGGTTCCAGCGATAGTGGAAGTCGTTGCCGAACGAGCCCTGCGGCCCGCCGTGGATCAGGAAGGCGACCGGGTACTTCTTGGCCGCGTCGAAATCGACCGGCTTGACGATGTAGCCGTAGACCGTCTCGTTGTTCCAGCCCTTGAAGCTGAACTGCTCGGGCTCGCCCATGCCGGACGGCGGCGACCTTGGCCGCGTTGATCGCGGTCAGGGCCTTCTCGCCCGCGCCGGGCGTCGACGGTAATAGATCTCGGTCGGCGAGGTCAGGGTGTTCCGCTCGAAGACGACGCCGTCGCCCAGCGGGGGCGAAACCGGCCACGGTGCCCTGGCCGACGAGCGTTTCCGCCTTCCCGGTCGCGGCGTCGACGGCGAAGAGCGAGGTCTGGCCCTTGTTGGGCGCCGTGGCCAGGATCTTCTTGCCGTCCTTGGCCCAACCGAGCGAGGCCACCGAGAAGTCCCAGGCCTCGGTCAGGACGCGCGGCTGTCCGTCCGGCCAGTCGCGGAGCACGATGCGGAAGCGGTCGGCCTCGTAGCCGGGACGGGCCATGGCCGCGTAGGCCAGGGTCTTTCCGTCCGGCGAGAAGGCCGGCAAGGTGTCCATGGCCTTGTTGGCCTCGGTCAGGCAGCGCGGGGCGGCCGAGCCGTCGATCGGGCACATAATAGAGGTCGAAGTCCGTGGACCAGGCCTCCTCGCGGCCGGCGTCCTTGGCCGCGAAGACGAGGCCCTTGCCGTCGGGCGTGAAGGCGATCTCCTCGGTCCCGCCGAACGGCTTGTTGGGCGTGTCGGCGTCCATGGCCGGCATCAGGTCCTTGGCCTCGCCGCCGCCGTGCATCGGCACGTAGAAGAGATGGGAGCGGCGGCCGTCGCTCCAGGTGTCCCAATGGCGGACGAAGAGCTTCTCGTAGAGGCGTCCGGTGGCCTTGCCCTTTTGCGATCGGCCTCGAGCTTGGCGGCCGTCGCCTCGGGGGTCAGGCCGGGGAAGACGTCCATCGTGAAGGCCAGCTTGGCCCTGGCCACGACCAGGTTGCCGACGTCGAGCGGCAAGCGGGTCCACTGCTCGGCCTCGCCGCCGTCGACCTTGATGCGCCAGACCTGCGACGAACCCGACCGCGTCGAGAGGAAGAAGATCCATTGGCCGCAGGGGGTCCAGCGGGCGTTGAAGTCGGAGGCGGGGTGATTCGTCAGGCGGCGCAGGCCTTTGCCGTCGGTCCCGACGAGCCAGATGTCGGTGCGGCCGCGGTTGGCCGCCAGGTCGGTCTCGCGGACGGTGAAGACGATCCATTTGCCGTCCGGCGAGACCTGGCTATCGGAGATCCGGTCCATGGCCAGCATGTCGTGGATGGTCAACGGATGGGTCTTTTCCGGCGCCTGGGCCGCGGCGAAGGACGCCAGACACAGCGAGACCGCCAAGGCCAGAAGAACGACGGCGAAGCGACGCATGGTCCACCTCTTTGCGGAGTAGAAGCTCGGAGCCCCGGCGGGGCCCACGCGATGCATATAGCACACCGTTCCCGAGGCCGTCAAACGGCCGGCCGCGGACCCGAGGCCGCTATTTCACCCCGACGATCCTGACCGGGCCGAGGAGTCCCGAGGGCAGAAGAGGCGAATCGGCCTTATAGAATTCGACCGCTGTGTAGGTGGTAGGTTTTCGCGGCCCCGGGCTGCTTGTCGCCGATGAGGCGGTTGACCCACAGGTTGGCCACCTTGATCTCGAGCGTGTTGGGGCCGGGCTTCAGGGCCTCGGTCGCGTCGACGCGGAAGGGCGCCTTCCAGGCCGTGCCCAATGGAGCGCCGTTGACCTTGACCTCGGCCAGGTTCTTGACGTTGCCCAGGTCGAGCCAGAGCCGGGCCCCGGAGACGAACCAATGCGCGGGGACGTCGAAGCTCGCCGTGTAGGTCGCCGTTCCGGAGAAATACTTGATCCCCGGATCGGCGTTTTCGCTCCAGGAGCTCAGCGCGTCGAACCGGGCCGAGGCCGGGGCGCCGCGGCCGGGCTGGAAGGCCACGGTCCAAGGGCCGGCGATCTTGGCCAGCTCCGTTTCGACCGGGTCCGGCAGGGCCCGCGCGGGCGCGGCGGCCGCCTTTCGGAAGACCACGAACACGGCGTCGTCGGGCGCGAGACGCAGGGGCACGACGGTCCGGCCGTTGGCGATGAGATAGGACGCGGGCTCGACGAGGCCGGTCTCGGCGTGCCAGAGCTCGGGCGCTTTTCCCGTGACCCGGAAGCTGGCCTCCAGAGTCTCCCGGCGGGTGTTGCCGTTGACGACCCAATAGATGTCGCCGTCGGGAAGAAGGCGGTGGACGAAAGCGAGGCTCGTATCCTGGCGCGGCTTGGTGTACGTGAAGTCGGGCGACGCCCCGATCATGGCCATGGCCTGGGCGATCGTCAGGCGGCCGATGGCCTTGCCTTCATGAGCGCTACCGTCCCAGAGCTCGTCCGCGATGGCCCGGAATTCCGTCTGGTCGTCGGCCAGGCTGGGGCTGTCGATGGGCTTGGGGCCGGCGACGGCCGCCCCGGCCTTCAGCAGCTCGCGGATCTTCTTCAGGACGGCGAGCGACATGTGCCGGCGTTGGGATCGAGCGCGAGGAGCCGATAGCTCATGCCGGTCGGCGTAACGATCCGGCCGTCCTTCACGGACAGACGGTTCAGGACGACGTCGGAGCTGGCGAAGTCGAAGCTGTAGCCGGCCGGGATGTCGGGCATCTTCTCGCCGAAGAGGGCCGTGACGTTGGAATCCTCGCCGTAGTAGTAGAGGATATCGGCGACGAACTGGCCTTGCTGGAGCATGTAGGAGCTGCGGGAGAGGTAAGTCGTCCATGGCAGAGCCATCTCCGCCCAGGTCTCGTGCCGGGTGAACCACTGGCCGAACGGCCCGAGCCCGAGGCCGGGGATCTTGTCGTCGACGGGCTGGTGGACCGAGGTGTGGATGACGAACCGGTTGAGGCCGTTCGACATCATCCGGTCGGCCGTGGATTTCAGGGTCTCGGGGGAGAACATCCAGGCGTTGCGGTAGACGGTCAGCGATTCCGCCGCGACCAGGTTCTGGCCGTAGATGTGGGCGACCGACGGCCGATTCGCGGACGTCGGCGTCGTGGTACGTGCTCGGCCTGCCCGGGCCCCTCGAGCCAGGTGGCGCTCATGGGGATCGCGGCCTGCCGCTTGACGTCCATGCCGTCGCCGATGAAGGCCCGGCCGCCTTCGTGCGATTCCGTGTAGCGGCCCATGCCGCGGGCGCGCAGGATGTCGGTCAGCTGATCGTAGTGGTTCTCGGCGACGAGGTCGCTCAGGGTCTTGCGGAAGTCCCAGAGGAAGCGGTCGCTCGCCTCGGCGCTCTCGACGATCCGGCCGGCCAGGACCGGAAGCCAGGGTCGCATGTCATAGCCGCGGCGGCGGGCGAACTCGGCGAACATCTTGTCCGTCCAGTTGGCGGTCCCGGCCTCCCAGCTGTCCGTGATCACGTACTGGAGACCGCGCTGGCCCATGAGGCCGCCGGTGGCGTTCTTGTACTGGTCGAGATAGTTGTCGAAGTAGGCCTTGACGTGGGCCCGGTCGAGCTTGTCGACCTCGAGGCCCGTGGCCTCCGGGGAGGCCGGGGAATTGCGGGCCCCGGTGAGCGAGTAGCCGAAGCGGAGGACGATCCAGCGTCCCTCGGGCGGGGTCCAGTCGAGCCGGCCGTCGGGCCGCATTTTCGACGTCAGATCGACGACGTCGGTTTTGCCCACGACGTCGCCGGCCCGGACCGTGGGCGTGGCCAATTCATAGAGGCCGGCGGTCGCGTCGAACGCGGCCTTGTCCTGGAACCGGTTGACCGGGGAAGCCGCGTGGAGGACGAGCTCCGACACCTTGGCGCCGGCGGGGATCTCGGGTGTCGCCTGGGGCCCCGGCCGGGCACCTTCCTGCGGGGCCAGGGTCCTGATGCTGACGCGGAAATACTTGGCCGAAACGGGAGCGAAGGCCACGGTCACGGCGCCGCCCGGGACTTGAACGACGGGGCGAAAGGCCCGGCCGTCGTCGCTCGACTCCAATTCCGGATCAGCGAAGCGGCCGCCGCGGTCGCCCCTCAGGATCCAGAGCGTGAGCCCGCGCACGGTCTGGGAGCCGGGGAATTCGAATTGGATCCAGGCCTTTCCATCGACCGGGGCGGCCGGCAGCAGGGCGGCCTTGGCGAGATCACCGTCGGTGAGGGCGGCCAGATCGAAGGCGCCCGCCGCTCGAGGTGACCTTGGCCCCGAGCTCGGCGGGCGCATGCTCGTTCTCCGGCGCCCGGAAGGCGACGACGGCGCTGTCGGCATAAAACACCGGTTCTTTGTCCCGTCCGGTGCCCATGTTCTGGTAAGGGCCTGTCGTCGACGGCGGTTTCGGCAGCACTCCGCTGAAGGGCCGGCCGCCCTCGATCCGGGTCTCGCTCCAAACGTACTTTTTCATCGCCTGCGCCGGAGTGACCCAAGGGCCGCCGCTCTCGCTCCATCCGGGCGAGCCGGCGATGGCCATCTCCAGGCCGAGCCGGTCGGCCAGCGTCGCGGTGAATCTGAAAGCGTCCTTCCAGGCCGGGGTCATGTAGACGAGCCGCTTGGCGACGATCTGGGGCGTGTCGAGCCCGGCGTCGAAGTTCTGGAAGCCGGCGATGCCGGCGCGCTTCATCCATTCGAGGTCGGCCTGGATGCCTTCCTTGGTGATGTTGCCGCTCATCCAATGCCACCAGACGCGCGGTTTGGCGCTGTCGGGCGGGGCCTGGAAGCCCTGGGCGAGCGGATCGCCCGGGCCCTGGGCGGAAACGATCCCCATGCCGAGCAGGACGGCGATCGCCGCGGCGAGACAGGCCGTTTTCATCAATGGCCGATGTTCTTTTCATGGACGGGTCACCTTTCACCGAGATACGATCAGGGAGGCCGGGCTCAACCCTTTGGGAGTCAAGGATATGGCGGGCGGACAACCGATGTCAACTCGGCGACGATATAAGGCGAGGGAGGCGTCCCGGCTCGTGTCCAGGGCGCGTCTATTTGGCCTTTGCGATCTTGGCGATGATGCCGTCGATCCAGCCCAAGGCGGTCTCTTTGGCGCCGTAGAAATTGTTGACGCCGACGCCCACCAAGCCATCCTGGCCCTTGCCAGTCCAAACGATGCGCCAGGTCACGAGGTCGGGCCCGCTTCCCCCGCCGACCCAGGGGATTATGACCTTACGGCACTTTAGGACTCCGTCGTGATAGCGCTCGGTCCCGCACGGCTCCTCCCGGGTCATGGAGCCAGGGATCTGTAGGGCCGGATCCTCAGGCTGTTTTGCGGCCATGTCGAGGACCATATCGGCCATGGGGCTGCTTCGCCACGTGATCTCGAGCGTGATGCCCTGGTCCATATGGGGTTTGGGGAAATTTTCGTTGGGCTTGGTGGCGTTTATGAAGATGGAGCCGCCGAGGTTGCGTTCTCCCGTGACCGTGAATCCCGCCGGGAGAACGTCTGCCGCAGGCGGAAGCTGGGCGGAGACCGCGGTCGAGAGAACCAGGAGCGCCGCGAACATCAAGGGCAACGTCGTTTTTCTTCGGTTCTGCAAGAGACCCTCCTTATGAAGACCGGCTTATGGCGGGCATTATCGTCGATGAGACGCATGAGGTCAAGGGTTGGAACCCCATCAACCTTTATAGGTGCCGAAACGTAGATATGGTATTATCCCCGAAAAGGGTGTGCCGCACATGCTCGAGATCAAGAACCTGACCAAGTCCTACGGCGACGTCCTGGCCCTCGACCGGTTCTCCCTCGACCTCAAGAAGGGCGAGGTCCTGGGCCTGCTCGGCCCGAACGGCGCGGGCAAGACGACGCTCATCTCCATCCTGGCCGGAACGCTCCGGGACTTCACCGGGACGGTGAGCTTCGCCGGCCGCAATCTCTTCGGCGACCGCAGCCTCAAGAACCGCATCGGCATCGTGCCCCAGGACATGGCCTTCTACGACGAGCTCAACGCCACGGACAACCTGCTCTTCTGGGGCGGCCTCTACGACGTGCCGCGGGCCGAACTGAAGCGCCGGGCCGCCGAGATCCTCGAGCTCGTGGAGCTCTCCGGGCGGGCCAAGGAGCCGGTCAAGAACTTCTCCGGCGGCATGAAGCGCCGCCTCAACACGGCCATCGGCCTGCTCCACAAGCCCGACCTGCTGCTTCTCGACGAGCCCACGGTCGGCATCGACGTCCAGGCCAAGGTCAGCATCCTCGAGATCATCCGCAGCGTCGGCGCGGCCGGCACCGCGGTCATCTTCACGACCCATCAGCTCGCCGAAGTGGAGACGACCTGCTCCCGCATCGCCATCATGGACCACGGCCGCATCCTGGCCCAGGGGACGCTCGACGAGCTCGTCCGCATCGTCGGCGAGCGGGACATCGTCGAGATCACGGGGGAGTTCCCCGCGGCGTCGTTCTCCGAGGCCCTCCGGGAGCTCGCCGGCGAGCGCATCGAGCTTCTCTCCGTGGCGGACAACCTGGCCTCGCTGGCCGTCGGCGCGACCGAGGAGATCCCGCGCATCATGGACCGCCTCTTCCAACGAAAGCTGGCCGTGACCGATCTGAAGATCAAGACGCCCGGTCTCGAGACCGTGTTCCTGAAGCTGACCGGCCGCAGCCTGAGGGACTGAGCCGTGCGGCGCCTGCTCCTCATCCTCCGGAACGACGTGCGCCGCCACCTCAAGGCGCCGTGGGCCATCATCATCTTCATGATCATCCCCATCGCCATGACCGGCCTCATCGGCATCATCTTCGCCCCCCGGACCGAGGGGAACGAGCTCCCGCCCATCCCGGTCCTGCTCGTCGACAACGACAAGGGCTGGCCTCGAAGCTCCTCGTGAGCTCGTTCGACGTCGACCAGATGAAGAAGATGTTCCAGGTGACCGTGACCGACGAGGCCGACGGCCGCGCCCGCATGGGGAAGGGCAAGGCCTCGGCCATGGTCGTCATTCCCCGGGGCTTCACCCTCGACCTCCTGGACGCCAAGCCGGTGACGCTCCTCGTCGTCAAGAACCCGTCCGAGCAGTTCCTGCCCGACGTCGTCGAGGAGTTCATGAACACCATGGCCGTCATGCTCTCGGGCGCCATCCAGGCGTTCTCCGAGGAGGTCAAGGGCATCCGGGCCATGCTCGACCTCAAGCCCGAAAGCATCCCCTGGGAGACCCTGGGCCCGGAGTTCGGCAAGGCCCAGAAAAAGGTGGTGGCCGCCTCGAAGTATCTGGACCCCCTGCTCATCGGCCTGAAGGAAGAAGAGACGAAGGCCGCCGGGGCCCGGCCGCAGGTCACCGCGGCCCATCTCTTCGCCGCCATCCTTCCCGGCATGGCCATCATGTTCCTGCTGTTCATCGTCCAGACGCTGATGCGCGACGTCCTCTCCGACCGCGAGGACGGCAAGCTCCGGCGCATGATGACGACCCCGCTGCGGCCGCTCGAGCTCATCGGGGCGCGGATCGCCGGCGGCTGGATCATGGGCCTGGCCGTTCTCCTGGTCATGGTCGCCTTCGGGACCGTCGTCTTCCGCGTCAGCTGGGGCCCGTTCGGCTATTTCCTGCTGCTCGCCGTCGTGGCCGCCTTCTGGACGGCGGCGTTCTTCGCCCTCTTCCACGCCCTCGTCCGCAACCGCAACCAGGCCGGGGCCCTCGGCGCGCCCATCATCCTGGCCTTCAGCCTGTTCGGCGGATCCATGCTGGCCCCGGAGATGATGCCGAAGGCGTTCCGGGCGGTCGGCGTGGTCACGCCCAACCGCTGGTTCATCGACGGCGCGGCCCTGATCAGGGACGGCCGCTTCCCCCTGGCCAGCCTGATCGTCCTCTTCGTGAGCGGCCTCATCCTCCTGGCCCTGGCCGTCCCGGCGCTCCGCCGGCGGGTCTCGGTGTGAACCATGAGAGGCACCAAGCGCATCCTCCACGTGGCCGCGGTCGACCTGCGGCTCATGGTCGGCGACAAGATCTTCTTCTTCTGGACGCTGGCCTTCCCGATCATGTTCATCGTCCTCTTCGGGTTCCTCTATAAGATCGAGCGACAACGCCCCGAACGTCGCCGAGCTTACCGTCGTCAACCTCGACCAGGGACGTTGGGGCGCCTATTTCATCGGCAAGATCGAGACCCCGGGCGTCGCCGTCACGGTGACCGACAAGGAGCCGGCCGAATACAGCCGCCTGATCGTCCTGCCGCCGGATTTCTCGGCCAAGATCGAAGCGCGCATCGGCCAGAGCCTGGCCTTCAAGAAGCGCGAGGGCGCGTCGTCGCAGGCGGCCGCGCGCGTCGAGACCCGGCTCTATCAAGCCATCGCCCGGACGATCAGCGAGCTCATCCTCTACGGCGCGGGCGACCTCGCCAAGTTCCTGGACGGCCACCCGGAGTTCCGTGATCTCGTTGTCGTGAAGGGCGAGTTCCCGGCGAATACCGTCACCGTCGTGCCGAGCGGCTTCGACCACACCATCCCCGGCACGACCATCCAGTTCATCATGATGATGGTCCTGATCTACGGCGGCGTCTCCATCATGGAGGACCGGAAAAAGGGGATACTCGGGCGGATGCTCTTCTCGCCGCTCTCGACGGGCGAGCTCTTCCGGGCCAAGCTCCTGGCGCGCTGGCTCATCGGCCTCCTGCAGGCGCTCATGCTCTTCGTCGTCGGCAAGATCTTCTTCAAGCTCAACCTGGGCAGCGTCCCCCTGGCCCTGCTCGTCATCGCCGTCTTCGCCCTGGCCATGGCCGCGCTCAGTCTCTTCGTCGGCTCGCTCCTCAGCAAGGAGGACACGATCATCGGCCTGTCGGTCCTCATGGCCAACATGTTCGCGGCGCTCGGCGGCTGTTGGTGGCCGAACGAGATCGTGCCTCCGGCCGTCCGGACGGTGGCCAGGATCTCCCCGGCCTACTGGGCCATGGACGCCCTGCATAGGCTGACGTTCTTCCAGGGAGGCTTCGCCGATATCGCCCTGCAGGTGGGGGTCCTTGCCGGGCTGGCGGCCGTCCTCACGGTCGTCGCCGGAAAGGCGTTCCGGATCAGGGATTAGGCGGAGGAGGAAGGGTCGTCGTCGGGGGCTTCGAAGGGGGACCGGCCAGCGGCAGGATGATCCTGAAGACCGAGCCCTCGCCGACGCGGCTTTCGACCTCGATGGCCCCGCCGTGCATCCGGGCGATGGACGTGGCGATGGACAGGCCCAGGCCCGTGCCGCCCTCGCCGTTAGTCCGGACCTTGTCGACCCGGTAGAACCTGTCGAAGATGAACGGCAGGTGTTCCTCCGGGATGCCGGCGCCCGTGTCCCAGATGGTCGCGACCGCCTGATCGTCCCGGCGCGTGACGGAGGCCGTGATCGTCCCCCCAACCGGCGTATAGCGGAGGGCGTTGTCGAGGATGTTCAGGAATAGCTGCCTCAGCCTGACCCGGTCGCCCTTGACCGTCACGCCGTCCATGGGACCGAACCTGAGCTTCAGGCCCTTTTCCTGGGCCAGGGCTTCGATGTCCTGGGTGATCTCGGCGAGGAGGCCTGTGAGATCGACCTCCTGGATGCTGATCGGCTCGGAGCCGGCGTCGCTCCGGGCCAGGACGAGGAGCTTGCCGACGATCTCGGACATGTAGCTCACTTCCTGGCAAACGAGCTCGAGCGACTTCCGGTAATCTTCCTGGCTCCGCTGCTTCTCCAGGACGAGGGAAGATTCGGCCTGGATGACGGCGAGGGGGGTCCGCAGCTCGTGGGAGGCGTCCGCCACGAACTGCCGCTGCTTCATGAAGGCCTCTTCGAGGCGGGCGATCATCCCGTTCAGGGTCGTGGCCAGCCGGCCCAGCTCGTCGTCGGATTCGACGTCGATGCGGCGGCTCAGGTCGCTCTCGCCGATGCCCCGGGCGATCTCGGCCATCCGCTCGACGGGCTTGAGGGTGCGGCCGGCCAGGAACCAGCCGCCGACGCCGGCGAGGACGAGGAGGAGGATGGACGAATTCAGCATGACCAGGCGGAAGATGGCCAGCATGCTCAGGATGTCGTTCGGCAGCCGCCCGACGACGAGGGCCATGCGCTCGGAATTGACGTTGATGGGCGCGGCGTACATGCGGACGTAGGTCCCTTCGGCCGTCTCGGCCGAGACGAAGGACTTGTCGCCGAACAAGGCCTGTTTGACGGTCGCTCCGATGTCCGCGAACTCGACGTTGGGGCCGAGGCGCTCGAAGAGGTCGGCGTTGGCGTTGTAGATCAGGACGAGCTCGTCGACCTGCCGGTCGAAGGAGATCCGGTCGCCTTCGATCCTGATGGACCTCTGGAGGTCCTCCACCCTCGCCCGGAGCGACGTGTCCAGGTTGCGATAGAGGTTCTTCCTCAGCAGGTAATAGGCGACCGTCCCGAAGACGATGAGCAGGACCGCGATGGCCACGAGGTACCAGACGGTCAGGCGGAACTTGATGCTCTTGGTGGCGATCATGGCACGCGCAATCGGTAGCCGGCCCCTCTCACCGTCTGGATGAGGCTGGCTTGGCCCTCCCGGTCGAGCTTCTGGCGGATGCGCCGCACGTAGACGTCGATGATGTTGGAGAGCCCGTCGAATTCGTAGTCCCAGACGCTCTCCCCGAGCATGGTCCGGGTGACCACGGCGTTCGGCCGGCGCATGAAGTACTCGA
The DNA here is from genome assembly GCA_963843505.1 of Candidatus Aminicenantota bacterium. Classification (GTDB taxonomy): domain Bacteria; phylum Acidobacteriota; class Aminicenantia; order Aminicenantales; family Saccharicenantaceae; genus RBG-16-66-30. The sequence goes on from CAWJKR010000013.1 coordinate 81,417, forward strand.
GGATGGCGTACTCCTTCGCGGTCAGCTCCAGCTGGGCGCCGTTGCGCCAAACCTCCCGGCTCTGGGGGTCGAGCGAGAGGTCGCCGACCTGGTATTTCTGGACCTTGGGCAGGACCTCGCGCCGGAGCAGGGCCCGGATCCGGGCCAGGAGCTCGGAGAAGGCGAAGGGCTTGACGACGTAATCGTCGGCGCCGCAGTCGAGGCCGGCGACCTTGTCCTCGACGCTGTCCTTGGCGGTGAGCATGAGGATCGGCGTGTTCACGTTCTTGGCCCGGAGATCGCGGCAGACGGTGAGGCCGTCCTTCTTGGGCAGCATGATGTCCAGGATGATCATGTCGAAGGGGGTCGTTTCGGCCATATATTCGGCCTCTTCGCCGTCATAGGCGTTGTCGACGGCGTACCCTTCCTCGAGAAGGCCTCTTTTGACGATGCCCGCAAGGCGCCTAGAATCTTCCACGACCAGGACTCGCATGTGGTCCCCTCCTGATGGAGTCTAAAGAGGCTCAAGCATACTCCTTTGTTCATGAATATGATATGAAAATTAAATGAATTTATCAATAGTTATTTTAATCTAAAATTAATCTTTAATTCATAGCAGGTTCATTTGGCGCTGATACTTTGGCCTTCGAGGGCGCCGATCCCGGCTCCCGGATCGAGGCCCAACCGCGAGAAAACGATTGGAGGACTGGCATGACCGACGTCCTGACAAAACACAACTCTCTGATGGAAAGGATCGTCAAGGAGTACGGGACCATGATCAGGAGCTCCGTCGACAAGGCCCTGGGCGGACTGCCGTGCGCGGAAGAGATCCTATCGGAGGTCTTCTTCGCGGTCTTCATGACCTTGCGAAAGCTCGGCGAGGGCTGGGCGCCGCCGCGCTCCTTCGTCTCGACCGTCGTCAAGAACAAGGTCAACGATTTCGTGTGGCAGCACCATTGGGACAGCGACGACATCGAAGAGCTCAAGAAGCGCCGGGCCGAACAGGTCTATCAGCGGGAAGAGGTCATGGCCCAGGTCCACACGCTGACCCCGTCCGAATTCAAGGTCTTCCGTCTGCTGGGCCTCGGCCTGACGAACGAGGAGATCGCCCAGAGCCTCTTCATCTCGCCGCTCACGGTCCGGACGCACGTGAAGAGGATCCACGCCAAGTGCGACATCAAGGGCCGGGCCAAGCTGGCCCTGGCCGCCTACCAGACCTGCTATCATGAGGCCCCGGAAGGGCGGGGTGCCGATCCGGGGCCTGCTTGTCAGGACCCTGCCAAGTTCCTCAGGCCGGGGCTGCTGTCGCAGCAGCCTTCCTGAGGCCGCGCCCTTTATCGGCGCGCTTTAGCGCTGCCGCAGGGCGTTCATAATGTCTCGAAGCGTCGGGTTGGGCGGAAGGCTCGCCAGCCCGGCGACCCCCGGCTCGCGCGACATGAGACTCGTCCTGTTGAGCGTGTTCATGGCGCACGTGAGCTGGCCCTGGCCCATCCAGGTCGCGCCCAGCCCCAGCCACAGCTGGGTCAGATCGCCCGTGCTCTGTCCGGGCACCGTGGATTGCAGGGTATAGACCACATCGATCGTGAAATCCCCCTGCACCACCTGGGCCGTGAGAGCCAGCTGTCCGTTCAGCGCGACGGGTCCGGTCGCATTGGCCACGAGCGTGCCCAGGTAGGCCTGGCCCGTGACCTGGTCCCCGCCCTGGGTCAGGATGAGGTCCGTATTCAGCACCGTGCCCGACGGAAGCGTGCCGCAGAACGTGTAGAGCTCAAAATCGCCCGTGGCGCTGCAAGCCGTGACGGTGTAAGTGCCCGTCCACGTCCCGCCGTAGTTCGGCAGGCAGCGGAACTGTTTGGTCCCCGTCTTTCCTTGAAAGGTCACGGAGATATTGACCATCCCCGAGCCGACGGCGGTGAGGACCCCCGAGCTGTCCACGGTGGCGACCGCCAGGTTGTCTGACGCCCAAGTGCCGCCTGCGACCGCCTGATTCGTGTTGTCGGTCATCCGCGCCGTCGCCAGGATGGCCTGGATGTCGCCGATGTAGATCATGGTCTTTTCGGCCCTCAGGGTGATGTTCGCCACGGCGAGGGGCGTCGTCGCCCCCTTGCAGGCGGGCCAAACCAAGAGCAGCGCGACCAGGGCGCCCAGTGAAACGATCTTTTTCATGCTCATTCTCCTTTCCGGCTCGGTCCGCTAGCGCTTGACGGCGCGGCCCGGCGACGCTTTGACCCAGGCCGAGGCCGCCGACTGCCCTTTGTTCGCCCGGACCCGGGCGTAATATTCGACGCCGGCGTTGAGCGGGCCGCTCTCGAAGGTCTTGATCCCGGCGCCGACGGTGGCCGTGATGAGGCCGGTCTTGAATCCGGCGTCGGTGGCCAACTGGACGGTGAAGCCGCTCTCGTTATCGGAATTGTCCGTCCACGTCACTTTGACTCTCTGAACGCCCGGTCCCTCGGACACGCGTGTGACGGAGATCCTGGACGGGGCCGCCGGGGCGGCCAGGGCCAGCGCGCCCGGCGGGGCCGGGATGGCGAGGGCGGCGGTGTTCGAATAGGCCGAGGACAAGGTCCCGTTGACGGCCTTGACCTGATAGACGACCGAGCTCGCGGCGGGCATGGTCGTGTCCGTATAAGTGACGACCGTCCCCGACGCGGCCGCGGCCGCCGGAGACGCGATCGGAACGAACGCCCCGCCATTGTCGGCGCGCTCGACGACGAATCCTGTCTCGTTGACGGAGTTGTCGGTCCAGCTCAGGAGGACGCCCGGACCGGCCTGCAGCGCGGCCGTCAGTCCGGTCGGGTCGGCGGGCGCAGCCGGGGGCTGACCCACCGAGAGGGGACCGAGGAAAGCGGACGCGGCGTTGATGACCGGGAAGCCGGGCGTATCGACGTCACCGACCAAATTGGAGGCGTAAAGGCGATAATAGGTCGTGACAGCGGGATCGAACACGGGGTCGTTGTAGGCCGTCACGTCGGCGCCGAGGGAGATCGTCGTCACGCCGGTCAGGAAGGCCGGATCGATGGACTTGTCGATGAGGTAGTTGGTCTCGTTGATGGAGTTATCGTTCCAGGCCAGGTCGACGCCGACCGCGGCGACCGTCGCGGTGAAGCCCGTCGGGGCGTTCGGGGGGACGGCGATGGCCTGGCTGTGCATCATGTCCATCTCCTCATGTCCGAGGAGGTGGCAGTGGAGGACGTATTCCCAGCCGAAATTGACGTCATGGTTAATGACCGTTACCGGATTGCCGAACGGGTCTTTGAACCCGCCCGGTCCGCCCTCGAGCTCCTCGCCCAGGGGCTTGGACAGATCGAGCGGCCGGATGCTGTTGGGGACCTCGAAGGGCAAGGTCGGCAGGACCGGCCTCATGGCGACGAACGTGTCCTCGAGCGGATTGACCCGGACGGTCTCTTTCCAGCCCAGCTCGTTCCCGTCGGGGACGCTGACGGCGTTGTCCCAAGCCACCCGGTTGATGAGCTGGACGTTGAACATGTGGAAATGGATCGTGTGGGTGTCGACGCCGTTGTGGGTGATCTTCCAGATCTGGGTCCCGTCCCCGAGAACGGGCGACATGGGCGTCAGGGACGTTCTGAGGAGCTCGACCGGAGGCGAGCCGTAAGGGTAGAGCGTGAATTGCTGCGCGCCGCCGCCGAGCCGGGATCTGGACCCCCAGGAAGCCGCTCATGCGGCCGTATTCGACGTCATAGGCCTCGCCCTGTTCGTCCTGGATGGCCTTGGGCTCGAACGGGATAGTGACCGCGTCCCGGCGAGGGTGTGGAAGGTCTTGGACGCGTCGTAGATCCTGCGCGTAGGGATCGGCGGGGAAGGTGCCGTCGTAGGCGGTATTGTAATACGACGTCGGGATAGAGGATGGGATCCTGGGACGACCTCGAAGACGCCCCGCTTGGCCGGATCGGGACCTTTCTGGAAGGCGAAATCGAGCTCGGCCAGGTTGACGTGGACGGGTGTCGTGGCCGTGGCTTCGACCCGGATCTGCATGATCGTCCGGGTGTTGGGGCCGTAAGCCGGGCTAGCGTCGAGGGCGCGCCGCCGGAGCCCGTCTGATCGGGGTTGCCCGTGTAGTAGTCATAGCGGGTATCGAGGGCCGGGAAAGCCGCCGGCGCGTCGTTGTAGAGGATGAGCGTCTGGCCCTCGAAGCCGGTGAAATCGACGAGGACGTCGGCCCGCTCGGCCGGCCCGAGAAGCAAGGGCGTGGCTCGAGACGTTGCCGAAGTTGAAGGTGGTCGGATTCACGTTCCAGTCGATCGGCTGGTTGTCGATGACGTACCGGAGCGGGCAGGAAGCCGCCCTCCGTGCCGATCTGGATGAAGGACGGTCCCATCATGGCCGGGTCGGGGACGCCGCCCTCGCGGCCGTCCTTCGGCCACAGGCGCGGGAAGCCCGGCGGTCTCAGACGCCGGGACCATACGGACTTCGGTATTGAACTTGCGGCCGTCCGCGGTGATGATGGCCGGGTCGGCCTTGTAGAGCTGGAGGTTCACGAACCGGTCGTTGCAGGCGTTCAGGACCCGGAAGCGGTAGAGCCTTCGGCTCCACTTCGACGTAAGGATAGACCGTGCCGTTGACGAGCGGCGTGTCCATGAACGCCTCCATGGCCATGGACGGATTGGGCGTGCGGGCATCGTACGGCGGTCTCCCAGGGCGCGTTGAGCGGGTCGTAATAGGGATTCGGGACGGGGCCGAAGGCGATATCTGTCGTCGGCGGCCAGAACCAGGGGCCGTAGTGCCACCGGCCGAAGGCGTTCATGCCGCTCGAGATCGTAGGGATTCTGGTTGGGCATGTAGACATGGGGCATCCAGAGATCGCCCGTGACGGGCGTCCCCGGCGTCGAGCCCCAGTTCCAGGTCGGATCCTGGGCGTCGATCGTCGGCGGCATCGACGAAGGTCTTGTCCTGGATGACCAGGGGAACGCCGACGATCGGGCAGGATCTTCTGCAGGTCCGGATTGACGCCGGTCGCGTTCGTGCCGTTGATCAGGTCCTGCTTCGACCGCGTCGGTGATCAGGTAGCCCGCGGCCTCGCCGGCATAGACGTTGAGCCGGGTGATGCCGAAGGCATGGTCGTGATAGAACATCAGCCGGGCGCTCTGCTGGTTGGTGTAATAGAGCGTCAGTCGCACTGCCGGGTCGCCCGGGTCCGGCATGTCGGGGACGTTGTAAGACGCTCGACGCCCTTGGGATAAGAGGTCGTCTCTCCCGGCGGGAGTCGATCCACTGGTGGGGCGTGCCGTCGCTGATCCAGGAGGTGAATCCGCCGTGGAGATGGAGCGTCGGCGCGGTTCTGCGGTATAGGACTCAGTCCCGTTCGGGCGCCTCCCCGGCTCCCATGAGGCGTCGTGTCGACCGGGATGAAGAGGTTGCCGCCCGCGCCCGTCGGCAGGTTGTTGGTGAACTTGATGCGCACGGGGCGGTCCCTCTGGGCGACGATCAGCGGGCCCAGATAGTGGAATGCGCTGATCGCGGGATCGGTCGTATTGGTCTGCCGATAGCCGCGCAGGAGCGTCGGGGGAAGATCGGTATGCAGCTTCTCGCTGTACTGCCCGAGCTCGATCTCATAATAATCGGACCCGGGATAAGTCGTCGTATCGGGAACGGCCACGGGGATGTACTGGCCGATGCCGTTCGCGCCCGCCGGATTGAGGCCCGCCAGCCGGTCGACGAACTTGCGGATGCCGCCGTTGAAGGGGCCCGGGATCGCGGCGATGGCGTCGGCCACGGTCCCCGTGGTGCGGTCCGAATTCAGATGGTTCAGGGCATCGACGAACTGCCGCAGGCCGTTGGCGAACGCCCCGCCTATGGAGATCACGACCTCGGCCCCCGTTCCGGCCGCGTCCACGACGTAAGCGACGGGCGCGGAGTAATTGCTGCCGCGGTTGATCAGGTTGAGGCTCTTGATGACGCCCGTGAAAACGGGGTCCAGGACGGCCTCGACCTGAGCTCCGGAGCCGGTGCCGTAGACGTCCTCGACGACGACGGTCGGGGCCACGTAGCCCGTCCCGCCGTACATGAGGACGGCGCTGGCGATGGGCCCGCGGGGGACCGGACTACTGGCGTAGTTCGGGAACGGCCCGAAGAAATGCGGCACCGATCCCACCGGGGCCAGCGGCAGGGGCGCCAACGGCGCGGCCGACGCCCGGGACAAGAGCGTGCCCTTGGCCAGCTCCTTGGCCAGCGCCCGGGCGCGGATCTGTTTATACCGCTGCGCGGCGGCGCGGCGCAGCGCCGGCATATTATGCTGCTTCTTGATGCGCTCCAGCTTGGCCTCGCGGCTGACGACGCCGTACTCGGAACCGTCGGGGCGCTTGGCTTGCCGGCGGTCCTGGACGGTGCCCCAGCCGAGCGAGATCCCGGCCATGAGCATGCTCAAAAGAATAACCCATTTCTTTTTGCCCATACTTCCTCTCCTCTTACGGAATTTGTACATACCCGAAAGTCGGAATGTTCATTTTGCCCCGACAACTCCAAGTTTTGTGCCAACTTCGGAAAAACGGCCAAAACGGATCCTGAAACCGCCGTTTTTATTGAAAGGTCTATAGATGAGGGGATGGGCGGCCGTGTCAAGATCGGGTCGGCCTCCGGGGTGAGAAGAGGAATCCTGCCCTGGGGGAATCCCGTCCTCTAGGGCAGGACGGACAGCGCACGGGGCGGAAGATCCCGACCGCCCCCGGGGCCCGCCTTCGATGGATTTGGCGCGGGCGCCTCCCATGGGCATGAATCTTGCAAAACTTCCAGGGGGATAAGGTTTATTTATTCAGGGGCAGGAGGGATGATGGAAACGGCATCAGCGGCGGCGGGACTAGCGGGCGTCGATCTGGAAGCGCGCCGAGGTCGTCTTGTCGCCGACCGTGATCTTGACCACGATGATCCACGGGCCGGCCATGATCAGGTGCATGCTGATCGTGTAGGCGTCCTTCTTGAGCTTGGCCGGGGTCTTGTAGTTCATCGGCGCCATGCGGGGCATGGGCGGCATGTAATAGTTCACCAGGACCTTGGCGTCCTTGAGGACGGCGCCGTCCTCGTCCGTGATCTGGAGCGCGAGGCCGTTGTCCCCGACGACGGGAGGATTGCGGTCGATGCGCAGCTCGACGTCGTAGGCTCCGGCCTTTTTCTTGAGCTCGAGGGTGGCGGCGCCGGCCGTCCCGATGAGAAAGCGCGCAGACGGCCAAGCAGACGAGCGCGCGACGGGCGATTCCTCGTTTTTCCCTGCCGGCCATGCTTCATTTTACCCTGCCGCCGCGAACACCCGTCAAATCGGCGGGGTCGCGAAAAGCGGCCCCGGACTTGGCCGACGGGCGATTTCCAAGGTATAATCCGGATCCAAGGAGGCCGTGAGCATGAGGAAAAGGATCGGCATCGCGCTCATTCTGGCCGCGGCCGGCTTCCTCGCCGCCCAGGCCGTTCCCGATCAGGCCCGGCCGCCCGCCAAGCCGACCGCGGCGAACAAGTGCCCCGTCTGCGGCATGTTCGTGGCCGGGTTCCCGGACTTCCTGGCCGCCGTCGTCTTCAGGGACGGCGCCACCGCCTACTTCGACGGCTGCAAGGACATGTTCCGCTTCCTCTTCGAGATGGACAAGTACGCGCCCGGACGCAAGCGCTCCGACATCGCCTCGGTCTGGGTGACGGATTATTACAGCCTCGGCTGGATCGACGGCGCCAAGGCCGTCTATGTCCGGGGGAGCGACATCCTCGGCCCGATGGGCCGGGAGCTCATCCCGTTCGGAAAAGAGGCGGAGGCGAAAGGGTTCATGAAGGACCACAAGGGCGAATCCCTCTTCCGCTTCGACCGAGGTCACGCCGGACGTCCTCAAGGGCGTCGATTGACATGACGCGACGAACGAGGCTTTTCGGGCTGTTCATGCTCGGCCTCCTCGTCCTTTTCGGGCTGATGGCGGCCCATGCCGCGCTGTCCGTCCGGGGCGCCCGGACCGTCCTCCGCGAGGAGGCCCTTCTCGTCCGCCGCCTCGAGCTGACGGACCTCTGCCTGTCGACGGAGGCGAACTACACGCGCCATCTCTCGCTCGCGGACTTCCACACGGCCTTCCAGGACCACCCGCTCGCCCTGGAGCATTTTCCCTCGGGGGCCCTCCTCGGACCCTCCCCGCACTTGAGAAGGAGCCATGGCCAGCTGGATTGACCGTCAGAAGAACGTCCTCGACTTCACCCTGTCCTCGCTCCTGAGGCGGAAGGGAAAGAACCTGGCCCTGCTCGCCGTCTACACCCTTCTCGTCTTCCTGATGGCCTCGGTCATGCTGGCCACGTCCGCCATCAGGAAGGAGGCGTCCACCGTCCTCCGGGAAGCGCCCGAGATGGTCGTCCAGCGGACGGTCGCCGGACGGCAGGACCCCATCCCCCTGGCCTACCTCGAAAGGATCCGCGACATCGCCGGGGTCATCTCGAGCGACGGCCGGCTCTGGGGCTACTACTACGATCCCGTCGTCGGCGCCAACTACACGCTGCTCGTGCCGCGGGAGGACGAGCCGGACCCAGGGGACCGTCACGATCGGTCCCGGGCGTGGCCCGGGCCCGGATGGCCTCGCCGGGGGACACGCTGGAGTTCAAGGGCGCCTCGGGCGCGCTCGTCGAGCTCGTCGTCGGCGACATCCTGTCGACCGATTCGGAGCTCGTCGCCTCGGACCTGGTGCTCGTCTCGGCCGCGGATTTCAGGGCCATCTTCGGCCCGGCCGACGGACTGGCCACGGACCTCGTCGTCCGCGTGGCCAACCCGCGCGAGCTCCCGACGATCGCCCTGAAGATCGCCGAGCGCCTGCCGGACACCCGCATCATCCTCAGGGACGAGATGCTGAGGACCTACGACGCCGTGTTCAGCTGGCGGGGCGGCATCCTGGCCCTCCTTCTGTTCGGCGTCGTGCTCGCCTTCGTCATCGTCTCCTGGGACAAGGCCTCCGGCCTCAGCCAGGAGGAGCGCCGCGAGATCGGCGTCCTCAAGGCGGTCGGCTGGGAGACCTCGGACGTCATCCTGATGAAATTCTGGGAGGGCGCCGTCGTCTCGCTGTCCGCGTTCTTTCTCGGCGTCCTGCTGGCCTACGTCCACGTCTTCTTCTTTTCGGCGCGGCTCTTCGCGCCCGTGCTCAAGGGCTGGGCCGTCCTCTACCCCCAGTTCCGGCTCATCCCGTTCATCGACGCCTCCGCAGCTCACGGCCCTCTTTTTCCTGACGGTCGTTCCCTACGCCGTGGCCACGATCATCCCCTCGTGGCGGGCCTCCGTCACCGATCCCGACGCGGTCATGAAGGGGATCCGATGATCGCGCTCGACAAGGCCGCGCAAGGTCTTCAGCCAGGGCAAGCCCAACGAGTTCGTCGCCCTTCACGAGACGAGCCTCGTCATCGAGGCCGACCGGCTGACCGTCATCCGGGGGCCCAGCGGCTCCGGCAAGACGACCCTGCTCAGCCTGATCGGCTGCATGACCCGGCCGACCTCGGGCCGGATCCACGTCCTCGGCCGCGAGATCACGAGCCTTCCGGAACGGTTCCTGACCGAGATCCGGCGCAAGACCTTCGGGTTCATCTTCCAGCAGTTCAACCTCATCCCCGGGCTGACGGCGCTCGAGAACGTCATCCTGCCCGCCTACCCGACGGGCGAGAGGCGCTCGTCCCTGGAGAAGCGGGCCGCCGGGCTCTTCGAGCTCTTCGACCTCGCGTCCAAGGCGAAGTCCCGGGTGGAATGGCTCTCCGGCGGCGAGGCCCAGCGCGTGACCATCGCCCGCGCCCTGATCAACGACCCGGCCGTCGTCATCGCCGACGAGCCGACGGCCCACCTCGACACCAAGCTCTCCCGGGAGTTCATGGACACGATGGGCCGGCTCAGGGACGAGGGCCGCACGGTCCTGATCGCCAGCCACGACCCCCTCGTCTACGAACACCCGGCCGTCGAGCGCGTCTTTCACATCCGCGACGGCCGGATCGACGGGGACGGCCGGTGATCTTCCATCCTCTCATCCTGGCCCTCTTCACGGCCTCCCTGCTGACGGGCTTCATGGTCGTCTACGCCGCCGTGTTCGGGGCCCAGATCCTGCGGCGGTGGGACCTGCGGAGCGGCAGCGAGCTCCAGCTCGGCCTCGAGCGGAAGACCTATCTCGTCTCGACGCTCCTGAGCTATGCCTTCGCGGCCGAGCTGCTGTCCCTGGCCCTGTTCGTGTTCACGGCCGACCGGATCCACGGCTTCTTCGTCGGGGCCATGTGCGCCGCCGGCACCCTGAAGGTGAACGCGTTCGGCTACCCGGCCCTGCTTCTCAAGGGAACGAACGCGATCCTGGCCGGGCTCTGGCTCATCCTGAACGCGGCCGACAACAAGGGCTTCGACTATCCGCTCGTCCGGACGAAATACACATGGCTCCTGGCCGCTTCGCCGCTCATCCTGGCCGAGATCGTCCTTCAGGCGGCCTATTTCCTGCGGCTCGACCCGGACATCATCACCTCGTGCTGCAGCACCCTTTTCAGCCAGGGCGGGAGCTCTCTCGGCTCCGACCTGGCCTCGCTGCCCATGGGCCCGATGAGGGTCCTCTTCTTCTCGTGCGTCTTCCTCAGCGCGGCCGCCGGCGCCGTTTTCATCAAGACGGGCCGGGGCGGGGTTTTCTTGGGGGTCTCTATCCGGGGCGACGCTCGTCGTCTCCATCCTGGCCATCGTCTCCTTCATCTCGGTCTATATCTACGAGCTGCCGTCCCATCACTGCCCGTTCTGCGTCCTCCAATCCGGCTATCACTTCATCGGTTACCCGATCTACTTCAGCCTGTTCGGCGGGGCCATCGCCGGCCTCGGGGTGGGCATCCTTTCGCCCTTCCGGAAGGTCCCCAGCCTGTCCGCGGCCGTCCCCAAGCTCCAGAAGAAGCTGGCCATTGTCGCCGTGGCGTGCTTCCTCGTCCTGGCGGCGATCGTCATCGTCGCGATGGCGGCTTCCCACCTGGTCCTTCCGGGCTGAGGCCGGCTCAGGCGGCCGGGCAGGGTCTTCTTGACCTCGAAATGCCATTTCCAGACCTCGTAGATCGCCGGATAGACGACGAGCTCGAGGAGGAATGAGGTGAAGATCCCGCCGATCAGCGGGGCGGTGATGCGCTTCATGACGTCCGCGCCGGCCCCGATCGACCACATGATGGGCACGAGCCCGATGAACGTCGTCGACACGGACATGAACTTGGGGCGCAGGCGCTTGACCGCGCCGTAGCGGATGGCGTCCTGGAGGTCGCCGAGGCTGCGCATCCGGCCCTCCGATCTTGGCCTGCTCGTAGGCCAGGTCGAGATAGAGGAGCATGAAGACGCCGGTCTCGGCGTCGACGCCGAGCAAGGCGATGAGCCCCACCCAGACGCCGATGCTCATGTTGTAGCCGAGGACATAGAGGAGCCAGAAGGCGCCGACCGCCGAGAAGGGCACGGCCAGCAGCACGATGGACGTCTTCGTGAGCGACCGGGTGTTGAGATAGAGGAGGAGGAAGATCAGGACGAGGGTGAGCGGGAGGACGACGCCGAGCCGCTTCCGGACCCGCTGCCATGACCTCGTATTGCCCGCTCCACGCCAGGGAATGCCCGGGGGGCAGGCGGACGCTCTTCCGCAAGAGCCTCGTCCGCCTCGCGGGTGTAGGTGCCCTCGTCGACGCCCGCGATGTCGACATAGACATAGCCCGTCAGCAGGCCGTTCTCGTTGCGGATCATGGACGGCCCCGAGGCCAGCTTGATCGTCGCCAGCTGGGAGAGAGGGATCTGCCGGTCCGCCCCGGCCGGCGACCAGGACCCGGCCGAGCGCGTCCAGGTCGGCCCGGAAGTCCCGCATGTAGCGGATGTTCACCGGGTAGCGCTCGCGGCCCTCGATCGTCGTGGTGATGTTCTCGCCGCCGATGGCCCTCTGGATGACCTCCTGGACGTCGTCGATGCTCAGGCCGTAGCGGGACAGGGCCTCGCGGTTCGCACTCGATGTCCAGGAAGTAGCCGCTGCCGGTCCTCTCGGCGAAGACGCTCCGGGTCCCCTCCAGCCGGTTGAGCGCCGCCTCGACCTGGGCGCCGATCTCCTCGATGGTGTCCAGGTCCGAGCCCGGAGATCTTGAGGCCCACCGGGGTCCGCAGGCCCGTGCTCAGCATCTCGATGCGGCCGCGGATGGGCATCGTCCAGGAGTTGGCCAGGCCCGGCAGGGCCAGGGCCTCGTTCATCTGGTTGATCAGGTCCTCCTGGGAGATGTGGTCGGGGGTGAAATGCCGGAAGATCGACCGGGCCCAGCTCCGGGGCCCAGGAGGAATACCAGGTCCGGACCTTCCGCCACTCGCTCTTGGGCTTCAGCGTGACCACGGTCTCGAGCATCGAGAGGGGGGCGGGGTCGGTCGACGGTGTCGGCCCGGCCCGCCTTGCCCAGGACCCGGTCGACCTCGGGGAACTGCCGGATGATCCGGTCGCGTCACCTGGAGGATCTTCTGGGCCTCGGTGATCGAGATGCCCGGCATGGTCGTGGGCATGTAGAGGAGGGAGCCTTCCTCGAGGGGCGGCATGAACTCGGAGCCGAGCTGGAGGTAGACGGGGACCGTCGCCGACGACCAGCAGGACGGCCCCGCCGATGACCAGCCATTTCTTCCGCAGCGACCAGCGGACGACCGGATCGTAGATCTTCATCAGGAAGCGGCTGATGGGGTGCGCTGTCCTCGTCCCGGATCTTGCCGACCAGGACGGCGTTGGCCGAGCGGCAGAGCCAGCGCGGCCGGAAGCTGAAGTTCCTGGCGTGCGTGAACAGGACGCGCAGCGCCGGATCGAGGGTGATGACCAGGATGGCCGCGATGATCATGGACAGGTTCTTGGTGTAGGCCAGGGGCTTGAACAGGCGGCCTTCCTGGGCCTCGAGGGTCAGCACCGGCAGGAAGGAGACGGCGATGACGAGGAGGGCGAAGAAGCTCGGCCGGGCGACCTGCTTGACGGCCCCGATGACGACCGCCCGGTCGTCTGCCGGGGCGGCCCGCCTTCTGCCATTGCTCGAGCTTCTTGTGGGTCTGCTCGACGACGACGATCGCGGCGTCGTCCAGGGCGCCGATGGCGATGGCCAGGCCGCCGAGGGACATGATGTTGGCCGTGATCCCCAGCAGCCGGAAGGGGATGAAGGACAGCAGGACCGCGACCGGGATGGTGATGACCGGGATGAGCGCGCTGGGGATGTGCCAGAGGAAGAGGAAGATCATGAGGCTGACGGTGAGCAGGATCTGGAGGAGCGTCGACTTCAGGTTGCCGATGGACCGGTGGATGAGGTCGGACCGGTCATAGACCGGGACGACCTTGACCCCGGCGGGCAGGCCCGGCCTCGACCTCGCTCGATCTTGGCCTTGACCCGGTCGATGACGTCGAGGGCGTTCTGGCCCTGCCGCATGACCACGATGCCGGAGACGACCTCGCCCTGGCCGTCGAGCTCGGCGACCCCTCGCCGGATGTCGGGCCCCAGGGCGACGTTCCCGAGGTCCTTGATCCGGATCGGCGTGCCGCTCGGGCTGGCCGAAACGACGATGTCCTCGAAATCCTTCGATGGACTTCGCGTAGCCCCGGCCGCGGACCATGTATTCGGTCCCGCCGAACTCGATCAGGCGCCCGCCGACCTCGGCGTTGCCCCGGCGCACGGCCTCGCGTCACCTGGCTGATGGTGATGCCGTAGGCCTGGAGACGGTTGGGGTCGAGGTTGACCTGGTACTGCTTCCCGAAGCCGCCCACGGCCGCCACCTCGGCGACGCCCGGCACGGATTTGAGATGATACCTCAGATACCAGTCCTGGACGCGACCGGAGCTCGGCCAGATTGTAGCTCCGGGACTCGTCGACCAGCGCGTACTGGTAGATCCAGCCCAAGCCCGGTCGCGTCGGGCCCCAGCTCGGTCTTGGCCCCCTCGGGGAGCTGGGAGAGGACGGGAGAGAGATATTCCAGGGTCCGGGAGCGGGCCCAGTAGATGTCGGTGCCCTCCTCGAAGATGACGTAGACGTAGGAATAGCCGAAGTCCGAGAAGCCGCGGACCGACTCGACCCGGGGCGCCCCGAGCATGGCCGAGACGATCGGGTAGGTCAGCTGGTCCTCGACGATGTCGGGGCTGCGGTCCCAGCGGGAGAAGATGATGACCTGGGTGTCGCTCAGGTCGGGGATGGCGTCGAGCGACATGGTTCTGGATGGACCAGACCCCGGCCAGGCAGGCCGCCGCCAGGGCGGCGATGACCAGGATCTTGTTGTTGACCGAGAAATCGATGATGCGGTCGATCATTTTTCGGCTGCCGCGGAGTCGCTTTCCCGGCCGATGTATTTCCGGGGATCCTTCTCGAAGAGCTCCCGGCATTCGTCGGAGCGGAAATAATAGGTCTTCCCCTCATAGACGGCTCGTTCTTCCCGCCTCTTCGGCCTTGCCTGATGGAAACCGGGCGTGCCGCAGACCGGGTCCAGGCTCAGGTTGCCCGTCATCCCCGCGGCGGCCAGCTCCATCCGGCTCTCGGAGTCGATCAGGAAGGTGCCCGAGACGACGATCCGCTCTCCGGGCTCGAGGCCCTTGACGATCTCGACCGTGTTGCCCAGCCGCCGGCCGATCTCGACCTCCCGGGGCTCGAAAAAGCCGCCGCCCCGGTCGACGAAGACCGTCTTCTTGAGCCCCGTATCGAGGATGGCGTCGGTGGGCACGGCCAGCGTGGCCTCGAGCGTCACGGGCAGCTCGACGTCGACGAACATGTCCGGACGGAGGACGTACCCCGGGTTGTCCGCCTCCAGCCGGACCTTCATCGTCCGGCGTGGACGGGATCGAAGAGGGGCAGGACGTTGCTGACCACGGCTTCGAAGACCGTGTTCTGGCCGGCCAGCGAGATCATGGGCCTGGCCCCCGGCTTGAGGTACTGCGTTTCGTTCTCGAAGACGTCGAGATAGGATCCAGACGCGGCTCAGGTCGGCGATCCGGAAGAACTCCGTCCCCTGGACGAACTTGAGCCCCAGGAAGATGTTCCGCGCGACGACGATGCCGGTCGCCGGGGAGCGCATCTCGATCTGCTGGACGCGGCTCTTGGTCTTGGCGATCTCGTCCATCTGCAGGTCGCTCATGCCCAGGTTGTGGAGGGCGTCCCGGGCCTGCTGGACGCTGACCTCGACGGAGTTGACCTGGGAGGGCAGGGCCGCCCCCTCGCTCTTCAGCCGGTCGAGAGTGTTGAGGCTGTAGACGTAGGCCTGTTGGGCGCCCAGGACCTCGGGGGCGTAGATAGGTGGCCAGGACCTCGTCCTTCTTGACCATGGCCCCCGGGGTCACGGTGGAGATCCCCATGACCCAGCCGGCGGTCGCGGCGTTGATGATGTAGAGCCGGGTCTCGTCGGCGGCCACCCTTCCGAGCACGCGGAGGGTATGGCTCACGGGCTCCTTTCTGACCTCGGCGACGCGAATGCCGACGAGCTGGCGCTTTTCGGGGCTGACGTTCACCGTGCCGGGGGCCAGATCCCCCTCGTCCATCCCGGCGAGATCGGCGGCAGCCGGGGCGGCCTCGGCCTCGCCCTGGGGATTTCCGGCTGCGGGGAGCCCCTTATGGCCCACCCTCGAACCCGCCCAGAAGGCGACGGCCGCCAGGAGCAGCCAGCGCCAAGATCATCAACGCCGTTCTTTTCATAGCGGACCCCTAAATTTTGGACTTGAGAGCCGGATCCAGGGCCGGGCCTCTCCGCCGCCGCGAGGCGAGGCCTTGCGAAAAAGGGAAGGACCGAAAGAGCCCGATGTCCCGGCCAGATGAGCCATTTATCCGTTGAAGATAGCAGAATCGAACCCGGAAACTCAAGAGGTGCTTCGCTTCCCTCCGTCAACTTCAGGGCGTGATGACGAGCGGTCTCATCATGTCGTGCTCTTCGTGCTCGAGGATATGGCAGTGCCAGACGTATTCGAGGCCGCCCGTCCTGGGACTGGCGGGGATCGCCGGGACGTTCGGAGGATTCGCGGAGAGGTCGAATTTCATGATGACGGTCGTCACCTCGGCCGGGATTCGTCCGGACGGTCTCCTTGAAGCCGAGCTCGTTGAGGTCGGGAGCGATCGGGTCGGCCATCGGATTGACCGTAAAAGTCCCGTCGAACCCCTCCGTCTGGATCGCCTGACGGTAGAGGATCTGGACGTTGCACAGATGGAAGTGGATGGGATGCGTGTCGGCCGAGAGGTTGGCGATCTGCCAGACCTCGACCGATGCCCGCCTGCACGACTTCGGTCGGCGGTGTCCAGATAGGTCCTGCCGAAGAACCCGCTGCTTCGCTCCCGGCGCCTCCGTATCGGAACCCAAGGAACTGGGCCAGCCGCCCGTACTCGTCGAAGCCTTCGTTCAGCGGTCAGGGTGCGGACATTGGCCACGGGGTAGGTCACGCCGCCCACGGTGACCGATCGCCGGAATGGGCGTCGGCACGCCCGGCGTCTGGGCGACCAGGAGAGGGTCGCTCAGGTTGGCGATGCCGGTGTTGATCGTCGCCGGCAGCGGCGTGACGGCCGTCGTCGGGCTCTTGACGCGGACCTTGAGCAAGGTCCTGGAATCGGGCCCGTAGCCGGCCCGGGTCCACGGGGTCAGGCTGTTGTTCGGAGTAAAAATCGAAGGTCCCGTCCCCGCCCGGGAAGGGGCCCGGCGCGTCGTTGTAGAGGATGAACTCTGTTCCCGGCGGCGATGCCGCGAGAAGTCGACCAGAAGATCGGCCCTCTCGGCGGGCGCCAGGAGCAGCTGTGATCCGGCCATCCCGGTCAACGGGACCGCCTGGGGCAGATAGCCGCCCTCGGTCCCGATCTGGAGGAAACCGGGGCCCAAGGGCCGATACGAGCGGGCTCGTCGTTGTTGGGGAAAGCCGCTTCCCGCGCGTCGCCACGAGCCGGGGATTGAGGAACCGCGAGCTGCAGGCGTTGAGCATCCGGACCCGGATGGGCCGGGCCTCGACCTCGAGCAGGGGGTAGGCCGTGCCGTTGACCAGGATCGTGTCGCCGAAGAACTCCGGGACGCAGGACGGCACGGGCGGCGGGCTCAGGAGCGTCCGCTCCGAACGACGGGGTTCCGGCCGGCCCGAACAAGGTCGTGATCGTACTTGTAAGCGTAGAACAGATCGCCCGGGACCGGCGTTGGCGCCGTAGTCTGCGGGCGGCCCGTCCGGGTCCGAAGAAGATCTTGTCCTGGAAAACGAGATAGAAGTAATTGACGTTGATGCTGCCCAAGTCGAGGGACGACGGAACCCCGGGATTGGCGGCGTCGAAGGCGGCTTCGGCCGCGGGATCGACGAGCACGTAGGCCGATGGCGAGCCCGGCATAGGCGTTCGTCCGGGTGATCCCCCAGGCGTGGTCGTGGTACCACATGAACCGGGCGCTCTGGTCGTTGGGGTAGAAGTATTCGGCCTGCCCCGGCGTGGCCGCCGGGATTAAGGACGGTGTTGTTGAGGAAGCTCGTCCCCATCACGCCGTCGGGGGCCCACCAGTCGTGCGGGCCGCCGTCGCTGATCCAGGGGACGTGCCCGCCATGGAGATGGATGGCCGTG
Source organism: Candidatus Aminicenantota bacterium (assembly GCA_963843505.1). Lineage (GTDB taxonomy): Bacteria > Acidobacteriota > Aminicenantia > Aminicenantales > Saccharicenantaceae > RBG-16-66-30. The sequence goes on from CAWJKR010000013.1 coordinate 98,892, forward strand.
CGGTCCGATCTCTGCGCCTGCGGCTGCGGGAGCGTCGCGTCGTTGGGCATGATCTGAGCGGCGGGGAGATGGTTGTTGAAGGTGATCTGAACGGGGACGTTCCTCTGGGCGATGATCAGGCCGCCGAGGTGCTTGAAGCTCGTTCCCTGGCCGTAGCCGAAGAGCTTGGTTCCCGCGAATCCCGAGACGAAGGCCGGCTTTCCCGGGGTCACGAAATCGGAGTGGAGAACATCGTTATAGGGCCCGATGTTGACCGTGTAGTGTTGGACACCCGTGACAGGGGCGGCGAAAGAGTCCGCCTGGGCCACGGGGATCCCGATCCCGCCGATGCCCCTCATCAGATCGACGTATTTCCTCAGGCGGGGGCTGGTGACCCCGTAGGGCCCTTCGGCCAGTGCGCCCGTCGACCGGTACGAGCATCCCCATTGCAGGGCCGCCATGGCTCCGACGGTGGCCGAGTATTGGAGAAACAGCCGCCTGGAGCACCCGTTTCCAGTCTTCTTGTGCATTCCTCCTCCTTGCCCCGCTTGTTCGGCGGACCATATGCCGCCGCCTTACGGCAGGCATATCCAAGATTCATGCCAAAACCGCCGGCGAACGGGAGTCTTGTGGATGGCACGTTTCTTGGGTTATCCTTGGCGATATGCACGAACCCCTTTGCCCCGCCTGGCTGTCCTTCACGCTGACGAACGTCTTCCGGAGGATGGCCCACGATCCGGCCCGCATCCTGGGCCCTTTCGTCCGGGAGGGCGGCCACGGTCCTCGACATCGGCTGCGGCCCCGGCTTCTTCACGGTCCCCATGGCCCGGTTGGTCGGCGCAGGCGGCCTTGTCGTCGCCGTCGACATCCAGCCGAAAATGCTCGAGAAGACGAGGCGGCGGGCGGAGAGGGCCGGGGTCGCGGGCCGGGTCCGGCTTCACCTCGCCGAGAAGGACAGCCTGGGCTTAAAGGAAAAGGCGGATTTCGCGCTGGCCTTCTGGATGGCCCACGAGGTCGACGACCTGAGGCGGTTCTTCGGCGAGGTCCTGGAGGCGCTGAAGCCGGGCGGCCTGCTGCTCCTCGTCGAACCCCTGGGGCACGTCGGGCCGCGGAGATTCGAGGAGATCGTCGCGGCCGCCGTGAGCGCGGGCTTCGAAGCGGGGGAGGCCGTCGCCGTCCGGCTCAGCCGGGCGGTCGTTCTCAGGCCGGCGGCTGCTCCCAGATCCCCTTCAGCAGGGGATACTGGGTCTTGAAGCCCAGGATGGCCAGATAAAGCCCGTAGTCGGGATAGTTCCGCCGCAGCTCCCTCAGGTTCTCCATCGGATCGTACGGCGTCCCCTCGGGGATCTCATGGCCGACGCACTCCGAGAGCAGATGGAGCTTCTTCGACATCCAGGCGTCGAGGGTGACCGGCAGCCGGAAGGGCTCGAGGCCGGCCAGCCGGTCGTCGCGCCCGATGATGGGCTGGGTGATGATGAAGGACGCTCCGGCGCCCGCCTTCCGTTTCATCTTCTCGATCTCGGCGTCCTGCGGCTCGTAGGGATTGAAGGCGACGCCGCAGGTGAACCGGCCGGGATGTTCCCGGTCGATGTAGCGGAGGAGCTCGACCGACGTCACGGTCGTGGCCTCGATCCCGATCTCCGCCGGCTCGAGGCGATGGAGCCGCTGGCTGCCGTCGCCGGAGACGACGAGAAGATGCCGGCCGCCCGCGGCCGCGAAGGCGCCGAGGATCTCGTCGAGCTCTTTCCGGGGGTGGAACGTGTTGAGATGGACCATGAGCTGGTCCGGGATGGACGGGCAGGCCGAGGAGGTCGATCGTCTCCATGGCCCCGTAGCTCAGAAGGCCCATGGGATTGTCGGTGATGCAGACGATCCAGCCCGCCTCGATGACCTTGCGGTACTTGTCCTCGAAGGTCGCCAGGTCCTTGTCGATGTCCTCGGACGAGCGCTTGGGGGTCTGGAGCTCGACGTGGAAGATCTTATCCATAGAATTCCTTGAGCCGCATGAGAGTGTCGAAGCCCTCGAGCTTGAGGATGTCCTCGAGGCAGCCCAGGGCCGGGTGGCCGGCCGGCAGGATCTCGTACTTGCGGACGGTCGAGCCGATGATCGTGTCGAGGCCGCGGGGCATGGCCAGGGTCAGGAAGGCGCTCTCGAGCGGGCCCTTGACCGGCGAGCCGTCGGCTTCGTCTTCGACGGCAGCATGACGGTGAAGTTGCTCAAGCCGACCGACATGTGGACGCCGGCGAAGAACGGGATCGCCGTGGATGAGGGCCAAGCGAGTCGAGCACCCGCTTGAGCTGGCCCTCGCAGTCGCTGCCGAGCGGGGCGATGCCCGGGTCGATGATGGCCTGGTCGTTGGCGAAGCCGGGGACGCGCCGGCGGGCCTCCTCGAGGAGCATCCGGGCCGTCTGCCGCGGTCTCCTCGGCGGTCCGGTTGGCGCTGGCGCGGCTCGCCCCGCGCTCGAAGCGCTCCGACGACATGAGGATGGGGACGAACGGCCGGACCGCCCAGAGATCGAACATCGGCAGGCGCAGCGGCGAGATCGAGTTCAGGATCGGCCTCTTGCCCGCCGGTCCGCTCGAGGTCGTAGGCCCGCGAGGCCGGCCTCGGCGATGGCCGGGTCCGGCGTGTCGATCGACAGGGGCTTGGCCGTGACCGACTGGATGCGGCGGACGAGATCGGCCATGAACTCGGGCGGGCGCGAGCCCACGTTGACGTCGATCCAGGCGGCGCCTCTCTCGTCCTGGCCCCGGGCGAGCTCGAGCAGGCCGGGGATGTCGTTCTCGTCGAAGAGCTTCTTCGTCGAGGGCACGGAATCGTTGATCGATTCGCCGATGATCGTCAATCCCGGAATGGCCATGGCTCCGTTCCTCCTGACGGGAGGAAGATATCGCCTGCGGCGCGTCTTGTCAATGACGGCCCCGGCGCCCCTCGCTCCGCCCCCTTGACCGCGTCCCGGAAAAAGGATTCACTAGGACCGGGAGAGCGAAACGAATGAACGGCTACCGAGCGCATCCGCGCCGCCCTCGGCGGCGGCCGTCCCGACCGCGTCCCGGTCATGCTCCACAATTTCCTGATGGCCGCGCGCGAGGCGGGATTCTCGCAGCGCCGCTTCCGCGAGGACCCGGCGGCGATCGCCGAGAGCTTCATCCGCGCCGTGGAGACCTACGGCTACGACGGGGTCCTCGTCGACGTCGACACGGTCACGGTGGCCGAGGCCCTGGGCGTCGCGGTCGATCATCCCGAGGACCAGCCGGCGCGCTGGGCCGGGGCGAGGATCGCGCAGCCTGGCCGAGGTCAAGGACCTTCCGCCGCCGGATGTCGGGAGCCACCCGCGCGTCCAGGTTTGGCTCGAGGCCGTGCGCCGGCTCAAGGCCCACTTCCGCGACGAGGTCTTCGTCCGCGGCAATTGCGACCAGGCCGGCTTCTCGCTGGCCGCGATGATGCGCGGCCCGGCCGATTGGATGATGGACCTCGTCGACGAGGGGAACCGCGAGGCCGCCCACGCCCTCCTTTCCTATTGCACCGACGCCGCGGCCTCGTTCATCCGGCTCATGGCCCGGACGGGGACCGACATGGTCTCGAACGGCGACAGCCCGGCCGGCCCGGACCTCATCTCTCCGGCCATGTACGCGGAATTCGCCCGGCCCTACGAACGGAGGCTCGTCGACGCGGCCCACGCCCTGGGCCTTCCGTACGGCCTCCACATCTGCGGCAATACGACCCGGATCCTCGAGGGGATGGTGGCGACCGGCGCCGACGCCCTCGAGCTCGACTACAAGACCGATGTCCGCGCCGCGCGTGACGCCCTGCAGGGGCAGGGCGGCGTTCATCGGCAATATCGATCCGAGCGCCGTCCTGGCCCTGGGGACGCCGGCCCTCGTCGAGGCCCGGACGAGGGAGCTCCTCGAGGTCTTCGCCGGGGTGCCCGGCTTCATCCTCAACGCCGGGTGCGCCATCCCCGCCGAAACGCCCCCGGCCAATCTCCGGGCCATGATCGCCGCCTCCCGGGCCTAACAAAATACTTGACTTTGCATACGGGGTTTTTTTGTGTTAATATATTGGCCGTAATTCCCCCGTAAAGGGGGCGCGGGTCGGATAAAGGCACGGAGGCCTGTGGCCCAAACAGCCGGCGTTCTCCTCTCCTTTATTGCGATCGATTTTTTGCAGGGCTGATCCGGCGCCACCGGACGGGCCCTTCGTCGAAGGAGACGAGATGAACATTTACGTCGGCAACCTCTCATTCAACCTGACCGAGGACGATCTCCGCACGGCTTTCGGAGCCTACGGGACCGTCGAAAAGGCGGCCATCATCACCGACAAGATGAGCGGCCAGTCACGCGGCTTCGGCTTCGTCGAGATGCCGAACAAGGACGAGGCCATCAAGGCCATCGAAGGCCTCAATGGCAAGGACCTCAAGGGCCGTAACCTGAAGGTCAACGAAGCCCAGCCCCGGCCGGCCGGCGGCGGCGGCGGCGGCAGAGGCGGATTCGGCGGCGGCGGCGGCGGTCGCGGCCGCTACTGATCCCCTGAGGGATCGTCGCGGGCCGGGGGGATCGCCCCGCTAGCGGAGCGGGCCTCTCGGACTTGATTCGTTTTTTCGGGGCGGACGTCCCGGGTAAGGGGCGTCCGCCTTTTTTTTGTTAGCCTCCCATTTCAGGGGATCCGTCTCGAGCCCGCGCTGGATGGCGTCCGCGCCGTGTTGTATGATAAGGACGCATCCCAGACAGGAGGCTCGCCATGCCGGATCATCCTCTTACGCCGCTGAGAAAGCTCGATCCTGAATTCATGAAGCACGTGGACGATACGGACGCGCTCATCTACTGCGACGGCGCCCTGCCGCGCCGGATCAAGCTGCTGATCGCCATGGCCTTTGACGCGGCCCATGGCGCGCCGGGCGGCGTCCGGGCCCTCGCGGAGCAGGCCATGAAGGCCGGCGCCACCAAGGCCGAGATCGCCGAAGCGCTGCGCGTGGCCTTCCACCTTTCGGGCGTCGGCTGCCTCTACGCCGCTTCCTTCGGGCTCAAAGATCTCCTGGAATGAACGCCCCGCCGGAGGGACCCGAACAAGGCATCTCGCCGGGGTCTTAGCGGAGCTCTCCGCAGCTCCAATCGTATTCGACGATCTTGCCCATCAGCTTCCAGCGCCGCGGGGCGGCCCCGCCTTCGAGATGGGAGATCGCCTCCAGGCCGCGCGTCGGATTGACCGCGTCGAACCAGTCGAGCGGCTCGCCCAGCGGCTGAGGGCGGGACGCGATCGCCAGCGCCTCGGCCACGACCTTCTCCTGATCCGCCGTCAGCGCGCCCCGCTTGAACGAGATGAAGAGGGGCGTGCCCGAGCGGGCCAGAAGATCCAGCCACTGGCTGTTGCAGGCCCAGGGGACGGCCTCGGCTTCGGTCAATCCGACGCAATCCGCGTCGACGGCGAAGAAGGCGCCGTGCTGGGGCGCCCGGAAGCCGAGGGTGTTGACGCCGCGGTTGCGGACCCGCTTCCAGTCCCGGCCGCTCGTGTCGTCGCCGATCCGCTGCAGCTCGAAGAGGCCGGCGGCCAGGTGGCCGATGGTGTTGCAGCCGATGACGATCCCGTCGTCGCCGGCCGCCTCGCGGATGCTCCGGTAGTGGTCGAGGACGATCTCCGCGGCGGTGCGGCCGCGGTCGGCGTAGGCCCACGCGGCGTCCGCTTTGGGCGCGGCGCGCGTGTAGCCGGCGAGATCGCTCACGGAATAGTCGTGCTTGATGAGATCGTAGCCCCAGGCGCGGAGGCGGGCCACGGTCTCCATGACATAGGCGCGCACTTCGGGGACCGAGATGTCGAGGATCCCGGGGTTGTGCTTCAGGCGCCAGGCCTCGGGCTGGCCGTCCTGCGCCGTGAGCAGGTGGATCCAGATCCCCGGCCTCGCCCCGGCTTCGCGGATGCCCTCGGCCAACCCGGACATGGAGGGGAAGTTCGCGTTGCCCCGGTCCCAGGGCCCGCCGTGGCCGGTGCCGCCGCCCGTCGCCTGCCAGCCGTCGTCGACGACCATGAAGGGGCGGTTCGCGCCTTTCGGGGCGAGCCGCGAGACCCAGGCGGCGTAATAGAGGACGCTCTCGGCGCTGTTCTTCCCGTAATCGCAGTACCAATCGTTGAAGCCGTAGACCGGCTCTTTGGGCAGGCGCGGCGCGGGGCACATCTGCCGGCAAAAGGCCCGGGCCGCCTCGAACGGCGTTTCGCCGGGCCTTCCCCTCCGGGTCGTCACCTCGCAGACGACAAGCCGGCGCGCGCCGAGCCGGACGCCGGCCCCGCCGCAGCGCACATCGGCCGTCGAGCGTGATGCCGTCCGTCGCCGGCCCTCCAGGCGCACATGGCCGCCGGCTGGGTCATCACGCCGTAGCCGTGGGTCGTCCGGCCGTCGCTCGACAGGAAATACCAGGGCATCTCCCGCGCCCCGTCGAGCGGCTGCCATTCGAGCTCGCCGTAAGAGCGCTCCCAGGCGTCGCCCAGGTATTTCCAATCGGCCGGCGGATCGCCGGTCCAGCGCGCCTCGATATATTTCACGGCGGCTTCGGGAGCGGAAAGCTCGAGCCGCAGGCGCCCGTCACGCCCGGCGGCGAACACCTCGATCTTCCCGGCCCGCCAAACCCCTCCTTCCCGCGCCAGCTCGACAGATCCCTCTTCGGTGACGACGGTCACGGCGTCGGGAGGGCGCAACAGGTCCTGGAACCGGTCCCCGTGCCGGGCCTTGGGCCCTGAGCCGCAGCCCCAGACCGGGAACAGGACGGCCGAACCGAAGACGATCGCCAGCAGGATGCTTGAGCCGCGCATGATGGGTGCCCTCCCGATGAATGCCGCGATGCCGATGTCCGAACGCTCAGGGCGTCCGGATCCCGAAGACGGCCCTCAGGTATTCCGCGTCGTAGCGGACGCTCTCCTCGACGCCGAGCGGCATCTTGGTGCCCTCCAGGACGAACCAGCCCTTGTAGCCGATGTCCTCGAGGGCCGTGCGGACGGCCGGGAAGTCCATCGAGCCCTTTCCGTAAAGGTCCTTGGTGTCCTTGGCGTGGACTTCCACGATGTGAGCCCGAAGCTCGCGGATCTCGTCGAGGATGGGATATCCCATGTCCTGGGAATTGCCGACGTCGTAATAGACCTGAACGGCGGGCGAACCGACCCGTTCGAGGATCTTCAGGATGTCCCCGGCGCTGAGATAGCTTTCGAGGGCCAGCACGACGCCCTTGGCCTCGGCCGCGGGCGCGAGCCGCTTCAAGGCGGCGACGACGGCGTCGACGCCGGCGGGATCGTTCCGGAGCTCGCCCTTGCCGAAGAAGGGGACCAGGATGATCTTGACCCTCATGGCCGCGGCGACGTCGATCCCCTTGGCCAGCCACATCTCGGCCCGGGGGTCGCTCTTGAGCGGAACGTCGTTGAGGTCGCCGATGGCGAAGGAGGCGATGGGGATGCGCGCCTTCCGGGCGGCTTTGAGGAACGCCGATCGGAGGGCGGGGTCGGCCAGGGCCAGGGAATCGCCCTTGGGGACGAGGCTGACCTGAACGCCGTCGAGCCCGAGGCGCGCGGCCAGCTCGAAGGCGGCCGGGTCGCCGGCCTTGCCGATCGTCCAGTCGCAGACGCCGAGCGGGAGATTGTAGGCGGTCTTCTGGCGCGGCCGGGCTGGCCGCGATCGCCAAGGCCGCGGTTGCGGCGATGATCGCGGCGAATAAGAAGGCACGTGCCGATGATCGATCTCTTCATGCCGGTGCTCCTCTCGCGGCGGTCAGTCCCTCAAACCCTGGAGATCGGGAATGAGCCTCTCGCCGGATTCGACGATCTCCGTCCAGTTGACGAGGCGGTTCTCGTAGGCCGACTTGCGGCCGAGGATCGTGATCAGGTTGCTCTGGACGCTCGGCTCGACCGTCGGGTTCCGGAAGTCCCCGTCGACAATGGCCTTGTGGAACGCGGCGATATTCGCCACGGCCCCGGACTCGTAGATCTCGGGCGTCTTGCCGCCGTTGTAGTAGCCCTCGCCGCGGATGAGGACGGCGCCGCCGTATTCGGTCTCGAGGACGCCCTTCGAGCCGAACATGCGGTTCCTGATCCCCTCGGCCGTGCCGTGGCCTTTGAACTGGCGCCCGCTGAACTGGATGCCCACTTTGCCGGGGTACTGGTAATAGACGACGAAATGGTCCCAGCACGTCCCGACCTTGGGCCGGGCCTTGAGCCCGCCGCAGCCGAGGGCGTAGAGCGGGGGAGGGCCCATGATCCAGCTCATGACGTCGAGCGCGTGGATGTCCTGCTCCGTGATCATGTCGCCCGAAAGGGCCCGGTCGAGGCCCCAGGCCTTGAGCCGGAGCTCGGCGTTCCCGGGATCGGCCGCCAGGGGTTCGTAGTACTCTTCCCAAGGCGATTCGGCGTGGTAGAGGGCCTCGCCGAAAAGAATGTCCCCCAGGCCGCCTTCGCGGACCTTGCCGACGGCGGCGATGAAGGACGGGTGGGTCCGCGTCTGGAAATCGACGAGAAAAGCCCGCTTCTTCGCCGTCGCCTTGGCCCCCGACTTGGCGATCGAACGGCAGCCCGGGGCGTCCACGGCCACGGGCTTGGCGACGTAGACGTGCGCGCCGGCGTCGACCGCGGCCGCCGCCTGTTCCGGATGGAAATAGGGCGGCGTCTCGATGGCGACCGCGTCGACACCGGCGTCGAGCAGGCGCTTGTAGCCGGCGAGTCCCGTGAACCGGCGCGATTCGGGGACGCCGAGCGCGGCGCCGGCCGCGTCGGCCCGCTCCTTGAAGTAGTCCGCGACGGCCGTGACCTCATAGCCGCCGTGCTTCTGGAAGAGCTTGGCGATCCAGACGCCTCGTCCGCCGCAGCCGACGAGGCCGAGACGGACCTTGGCGTTGGCCTGGGAGCCGCGCCCGACCCCGGCCGGCAGAACGGCCGCCGACAGGGCGGCGGCGCCGGCCCGGGCCATGAACTCACGGCGAGTGACGGGGCTCGCTTTTTTCATGATCATGACTCCTTCGCTGTTGGTTCCATTCTTCTTCCGGCACTCCGTTAAGTACCAGATAACCCGCGGCGTTTCAAGGAACCGCCTTAAATCGGGACTCTCCCCATAGGCGCCACCGGGAGATCAAGGCCAAGGAGACGAAGATCAGGAGGCTTGAGACGGGGCGGGGGACGCGGGCTTCGAGGCGGCCCCGTTACCCACGGCCATGAGAACGGCGACCCCGGCCGCATAGCCCGCGGTCAGGGCGGGCCCGACGGTCACAGCGCCCACCATCTTCAGGACGAGGACCATCACGGCGAACACCGCGGTCGTCACGCCCAGCTGGACCCCCACGGCCACGCTGATCGGCGTGGTGCGGTGCGACTTCACGAGGACGCCGCGCTGGTAGGACAGGATGGCTTCGATGAAGGGGATGAGGACGAGAAACGCGCCCGGCAGGAGGGAGAAGGTCACGAGGTCCGGCGACAGGCCCGAGACGGTCCCGTACCAGACGGGGGCGAGAGGCGTGAAGACGACCGCGGCCAGGCCGATCGCCGAGGCCGCGCCGGCCCGGACCGTGAACCGGCCGAGGATCCGGCGGTTCTCGCCGCCGTCGCCGATGAGGGCGATGACGACCTCCTGCATGGCGATGCCGGCCGTGCGGAAGACGAAGGCCAGGCCGACGATGACCGGCAGCACGGCCAGCGATTCGAGGGGCATGCGGCCGCGGGCGAGGAAGAAGGTCGTCAGCGGGTTGATGAAGAACGACAGGAACGAGGTCAGGGCGAGCGGCGCGTAGAAACGGACGACCTTGCCGGCCGAGAGCGCGTTCCCGAACGCGCAATCCGCCGGATTCTGGCGGCACAGGCGCCGGATCGTCGACCGGGCCATGAACCGGCTGGCCGCCGCCTCGGCGATGACGCCGGCGCCGAGCGCGCCCGCGCCGACGCTCGCGCCGGGCATGCGGAAGGCCAGGGCGAAGAGGATCCCGGTCGCGGCCATGGTCGAGAGCCGGATGACCGTTCCCCAAGTCACGGCCTGCGGCCGCCCGTCGCTGATGAGGATGCCCTGGTAGAAGCGGCGGAAGCCGATGGCCCCCGGCCAGAGGACGAGGAAGATCATCGACCGCCCGGCCAGGCGCGCGAGATCGGGCGTGAGGCCCATGACGCCCGCGGGCGACGAGATCGAAGACCGGGGGGATCGACCAGGACGATCATGACCGCGGTGACGGCGCCGTTGAGCACGTTCGAGAAGCGCCTCAGCTTCCGGTAGGCGACGCCGTCCCTGACGAGGGCGTTCGAAGCCGAGAGCATCATGATGATGGGCGACTCGACCATCCAGGCCAGGGCCGTGGCCACGGCGAAGGCGGCCAGGTTCTCCTTGGGCGCCGGCGAGGCGGGCGATGACGGCGGCCAGGAACGGGCCTTCGGCGGCCATCATCAGCCAGGTGGCCTCGAGAGGAAGCCAGAAGCGGGCGATACGGCCCATGGTCAGGGCGCCCGGCGACATCTCGTGCTGTCTCATGGTGAGCGCCGTAGGATAGCACTTCCCGCTCCGGCGGGCAACCGGCCGCCGGGGCCGCCGGATGAGGGAATTCGGGATCTTCCGCCGGTTGATTCGCGCGCCGTGCCTATGCTATATCAGGCCGGCAGAGGCCGTCATGAGCAAACCGATCCCCAAGGAGGGCATCCCGGTTGTGTCGCCGGAGGAGAGGCTCCGGGAGCTCGCCGCGCCCTATCGCCAGGCCCTGGGAGCTGAGGCCCTCGGGCGCTTCGGGGCTCACTGCGAGGCGCTCGGGCTCAAGTTCGCCGGCGACGAGCTGGTCATCCTGGCCGCTCTCGACACGCCGGCGAAGGTCCAGGAGTTCCTCGACGCCCGCCTCTACTACAATGATGATCACGCCTCGGTCGATCAGGAAGAGACGACGATGCCGCCGCGGCTCGTCCTGCGGACGGGCATGGCCCATTGCTTCGAGGGGGCCACGTTCGCCTACGCCGTGAACTTCCTCCACGGCCATGAGCCTCGCCTGGTCATGCTCGAGGCCAGCCAGGACGCGGACCACAACCTCATCGTCTGCCGCGACCCGGTCACGGGCCTTTACGGCTCGAACGCCCAATCGCGCTATCCGGGGCTCGTCGGCCGGCCCGCCGAGTATCCGACCATCCGCGCCCTGGCCGAAAGCTACGTGCCCTTCTACTACAGCGACCGGACGCTCGACCCAAAGGACCTGACGCTCGTCGGATACTCGGAGCCGATCGACCTGGCCGCGAAATACGGCACAGCCTGGATGGGCTCCGAGGCGCCCCTTTGGGACATCTATTACACCTATATCGACGACGCCGTTCCCTTCCATTATTTCTTCGACGACCCCGGGCGTCCCCATCTCTACCCGGCCGTCCGCGCCCTCAAAGAGAATTGGGTCCGGCTCGACGCCGCGGGCGAGCCGTTCGTCAGCCTCGATGATCTGCCGCCGGGGGCGCGGCGGGAATGGGACGCTTTCTGGAAGATCTACGGGCCGAAGGAAGACGGGCCCCGGCCCCGCGGCAAGGCCAAGGAGATCGAGCAGGCCTTCTTCCGGCTCACCGGCACGACGCCCGATCGACCTCGACGACATCGCCTTCGATCTTCAGTTCTACCTGGCCGCCGGCTATCGCCTCGACCAGCTCGTCAGACGGTAGCTCCCCGTCGTCCGCAACCGCCGAAGCGGTTCCCTATTTGATCCCCGACGCGTCTTTGATGAACTCGGCGATGTCCGCCTTGAGCTTGGCGTGGGACGGCCTATGGATGTACATCATATGGCCGGCCTCGTAGTAGCCCATCTTGATCCGGCCCTCGAGGTCGCCGGCCAGGTCCGTCTGGAAGAACGTGTATTCGGTCGCGAAGAAGGGCGTCGCGCCGTCGTAGTAGCCGTTGGCCACGAAGACCTTGAGGAACTGGTTGGCGGCCATGGCCCCGCGCAGCGTCTCGGCCGTGTTGAGGTACTGGTTCTGGACGTTCTCGTAGCTCCAGGGGCGGACGTCGCCCGAGACGGCGTACGGGGTGTCGTTCTTGTACTTGAGCTCGCCCCGCACATAGGCGTTGAGGGCGGCGGGGAAGGGGCCGCTGATCGCGGCGTTGGCCGGGTCGAACTCGTAGGATTCGCCGGCCGCGTCGAGGTCGAAGCCCTTGAAACGGCCGTCGAGACGGCCGATCGTGCGGCGCTCGCCGCGCAGGAGCTCCTTGACGAACCTGTTGAGGGAGATGCGCAGGTTGGCGTTGGCGATATAATCCGGGGCGAGGCCGGTGTAGCGGGCGATCTTGCGGACGACGGCGTCCTTGGCGGCCGGCTCGAGCGTGTTCCCCTTGAGCAGGGCCAGGGCGTATTCTCCCAGGGCGAAGGCGCGCGCTTCGTCGACGACCGACGGCAGGTCCTTGGCCAGGAGGTCCGGGGGCAGCTTCTTGTGGAACCAGGCGTCGGCCGTGTAGGTCGGAAGGAAGAGCATGTAAGCCGAGTCGTTCATCGGCGCGAAGCGGGCCGTCTGGAAGTTGAGGATGGCCGAGATGAGGACGATGCCGTTGAGATACATGCTCGACGAGCGGCCCTGGAGATAGCCGGCCAGGCCGGCCGACCGGGGCGTGCCGTAGCTCTCGCCGATGAGGAACTTGGGCGAGGCCCAGCGCTCGTAGCGGGTCGTGAACAGGCGGATGAAATCGCCGACGGCGGCGATGTCCTCGACGTAGCCGTAAAACTGGGCCGGGTTCTCCCCCGGAACGGCCCGGCTGTAGCCGGTGCCGACCGGATCGATGAAGCAGAGATCGGTCACGTCGAGAAGCGTGAATTCGTTGTCGACGAGCCGGCCGGGCGGGCCGGGGAGGGCGTTGCCGTCCTCGGCCAGCACGACCCGGCGCGGGCCGAAGGCGCCCATGTGCAGCCAGACCGACGCCGATCCGGGGCCGCCGTTGTAGACGAAGGCCATGGGGCGCTGGACCTTGTCTTTGACGTCGTCGCGGAAATAGGCCGTGAAGTAGATGTTGGCGCGCGGGCGGCCGTCATCGGCCTTGAGGAGGAGCGTGCCGGCGACGGCGGTGTAGGGGAGGGGCTTGCCGCCGACGGTGATGGCGTGGCTCGTCACCGAGACGTCCTCTTCGGGGAGCTTGGGGTGTTCCTTGGGCCGCCGCCTGCGGAGCGCCGGGGGCCTGTCCGCGCGGCGCGGCCTGGACAAGCGCGGGGTCGCGCCGCTCCTGGATCTGCCCGGCGGAAACCGGTCCCGTCAGCGAAGCCGCAAGGAAGACGGCGATGACGATGATGATGATCGAGCGGCCGAGAGGCGTGAACGGCATGGGATCCCTCCTCGGGCGGAATTTGGCCGCATGATACAACGCATTTGGGGTGCACACTCAACTCCCGGCACACATCAGGACGGGAATGGGAAGGGACAACGGTTGACAAAGGGATAGGTCCGCATCATAGTCACTGAGTCTGGGGGTCGGAATGTCGCGCGCGGGGAAACCCAACGGTCGTTTTTCAATCGTTGACGGCGCTCTCGGTCTTCAGCCTTGTTCGCGGCCGGGCGGGACCGGGCGTCCGTCGGCATCCGCCCAGGTGAACAAGCCCCGGGGCGCCCCTCCAGCACGAGGTCACCGTCACGCTGAAGCTCATCCAGGTCTTCGTCACGGACGCGAACGGGAAGCCGGCCCTGGACCTCGAGAGGTCCGACTTTGTCATCACCGACAACGGCCAGCCCCAGACGATCACGGACTTCGAGAGACACGTCCTGGCGCTTCCGGCTCTAGGGCCCGCGGCCCCGGCGGCGCCAGTCGCTGCCTCGGCCCCGTCTCCCAAGCCCGAGGCTCCGCTTCTCAGCCGCAAGTTCATTTTCCTCATCGACTACGTCAGGAACGGCCTCGAGGGGGTCCAGAAGGCCAAAGCCGCGGCGCTCGAGTTCCTTGACACCAAGGCCGGCCCGGACGACGAGGCGGCCCTGTTCACTCTGTCCCCCATAAGCGGCCTGACGCTCCACGAGTATCTGACGAAAGACCATGACAAGATCAGAGCCAAGCTCAGGAAGCTGCGCGATTTCGCCGGGGCGGCCAGCGACCTGCCCCGGCGGGGATCTCATCGGGCATGGAGCTCCTCAACGCGCAGGTCTTTGCCGGTGCACGGCGGCCATGCCGGTCCGCACCCAGCGCAATCTGTTCGCGGATATCGCGGAATGGGCCAAGGCGCTGCGGGCCATCCCCGGCCAGAAGAACATCATCCTTTTTACCATGGGCTTCGGGAACGGCGTCGTTCGTCCGGGCAGGCTCAATAGCGTTCTTTTCGAGACGATGGCCAGGGCGCTGGCTTCGGCCAATGCCCCCGTCTTCACGGTCGATACGACGCCTCAAACCCTGCCTGGCCGGGATGTGGAAGACAAGCTTCCCTCCGGGACCCTGCCCGAACGATCGCTGGCCTATCTCTCCCAGACGACGGGCGGAATGTTCGTGGGCCACGTCAACTTCAGCTCGCGGATCGCCACGGACATCCAGGACGCCACGGCCAACTATTATGTCCTCGGCTATAGCATCCCCGTCGCCTGGGATGGGAAGTACCATGACGTCAAGGTCGACGTCGTCAAGCCCGGGTACAAGGTCCATGCCCAGAGGGGCTACTTCAATCCTGTCCCGTTCGCCAAGCTCACGCCCGTCGAAAAGCACCTGCACCTGATCGACCTCGCCTTGGGTGACGCGGCCTCCGGCGCGAGGGCCTGGATTTCCCGATGACGGCCCTCCCGTTCGCGACGACGGGCCAGGCGGGCAACATCCTTCTCCTTACCGAGCTCTCCATCCCGGCGATCCGCAACGCGGTCGGAGACCGCACGGAATTCATCACCCTGGTCCTCGACGAGAGCAGCGCCATCGTCGACGGCAAGAGGGTGGAGATCGACTGGCAGGACTTCAAGGCCGAGAAGATCTTTCAATACGGGGTGGCCGCCCTGGCCCCGGGCCGGTACGACTGCCGGGCGGTCGTCAGGAACCTCGACGACGGGAGGGCCGCGGTCGGGTCATGCGTGGTCGAAGTGGCGCGCGCCTTCGACCGAAGGACCCATGATGTTCCCTCCGCTTCTTCTCGTCCGCGGCGCGGAAGCCCACTATCTCAATATGGCCCCGGCAGGCGAGCCAGGCGGTCCGGAGGGTTTCTCCATCTCCAGGGTCTTTCCTTTCCCGGCCGAGGAATACGTTCCCCTGATCGGCGCGCTCGAACAAGGCGCGACCTCTCTTTTCGCCGGCGCTTCGCTGCATTTGGGGCAAGGAACGGGATGCGAAGGGAGAGATCGACCTGTCGGCTTGGCTCACGCACGAAGGAAGCGAGGAACGGGAGCCGATCGAAATGAGCCTGCTCAAAGGCACCAGCCGTGACGAGGCGGACTTCTATCTTCTCGAATTCGAGCTTCCTGATCTCCAGCCCGGACGCTACCGGCTCGAGATCCGGGCCGAGAACCCGGAAACGGATGCGGTCAGGTCGACGCAGCCTCGGGCTCGTTCACCGTTCGATAATCCCGCCGTTTCTTATTTGCGGACGACCCGGATCGTCTTGATCTCGTAGGGCGCGAGGGGGACGGTGATCGACGTGCCCGAGCCGATCGTCTTTCCGGTCGGCCGCTCGATGAGATCGCACTCGCTGGCTTCGACCTTCCAGGGGAGATCGATCTTCGCCTCGGTCTTCTCGCCGTGGATCTCGTAGAGCCGGAGGATGAGGCCCCACTCGGCGTAGCCCATCTCTTTCTTGACCGCGGACAGGATGACGTTCGCCGGGCCGACCTTGATGAAGGAGTGGACCTTGGGCAGGGCGCCCGCGTGGACCATCGGCACGCGCGCGATGAGCGGGTTGTTCGAGCTCCAGGCCGCGCCGCGTCACCTCGGCGGCCTTCCAGTCCCCGCCGTGGGGGAGGACCGAGTAGAGGAGCTCCTGGCGGCCGCGGTCGGCCTCGGGGTCGGGGTAGGTCGGCGCCGTGGACGACGGACATGCGCATGACGCCGCCCTTGACGTCGAAGCCGTACTTCGAATCGTTGAGGAGCGCCGCGCCGTATTCGCCCGAACCGTCCGAGACGTCGATCCAGCGCAGGGCCGGGACTTCCGTCCCGTCGGCCGGGCGGGCGATCGAGCCGTAGGGGATCTCGAACCGGGCCGCCGGCGCCTTGACGGCGAGCGGGAAGGCCGCCTTGATCATGATGTTCCGCTCGCGCCAGTCGAGGCGCGTCCGGCAGTCGAGCCGCGGCAGGCCCGCGATAGAGGGTCAGGTCCTGCTCGAAGGTCGAGTCGCGGAAGCGGGACTTGACGCGGATGACGGCGCGCACCGGGCCGCTTCTCGACGAGCTCCACGATCGGCCCCGTTCTCTCCGGCCCTTCCGGCCAGGCCCTTGAGGCCCAGCTCCCAGGCCGACATCTCCTTGGGCTCGTCGATGATCGCCTCGAGGACGTTCCCGGGACCGGCCAGGACCTCGCGCTCGGCCGTCTTGTCGTAGAGGCTCGCGATCCAGCCGGTCTTCGGGTCGAGGCGGACCTTGAGGAAGTCGTTCTCGAGCTCGCTCGCCCCGGCCCTGACGCCCTCCGGCGCCGGCTCCACTCCGGCTTCCGCCGGGATGAGCGCGATAGAGCTTGTAGCCGAGCGAAGGCACGCCCGTCGGCCATGAAGACGACGCGAAAGAGCGTGTTGTCGCCCTGGGCGCGCTTCTCCAGGACCTGGACGGGGACGTCTCTTCCCGTCGCCGTCCGTCATGCGCACCGTGCCGCTCCAGGGCTTGGCGGTCTTCGCGTCCGGCGGGACGACGATGTCGGCGAACGCCGGCTCCGTCCGCTCCCAGAAGAGCGGGTTGTAGACGACGACCGGGAAGCCCTCGCCGCGCGTGTCGATCGCGTTCGAGATCGTCTCGAGCGAGAAGTCGAGCGCCCGCTCGCCGCGCGTCCGCGCCTGCCGGTAGAACCCGGCGACCTCGTCGTAGACGGGGCCGATGCGACGAGCCGTCGAGGATGTCGTGGAACTGGTTGCGGAGGACGATCTTCCAGGCCTCGTCGATGTCGCGCTCGGGATAGTAGTCCCGGTAGCCCGAGGCCGCGGCGATCGCGGAGAACTTCTCGGCCGTGACGAGCAGGCTCTCGAGCTGGCGGTTGTTCTTCTTGGTCGCCGTCTGGGTCGTGTAGCAGGCCGGGAAGGTGAAGTTGAGCTCGCGCTTGACGACCGGGAGCGCCGCTCCGTTCGCGGCGGCGATCCCCTTGAGATAGGTCTCCGGGAGATCGAAGACGAGCCGAGGCTCGTTCGGGTCGTCCCGGAATTTCTTGATCGCGGCGAGGTCCACGTCGCGCGGCCCGCCGCCGTGGTCCCCGGCGCCGTAGAGGATCATGAAGTCCTTGATGGCCGTGTTCTTGCGCGCGGCCTCCAGGATCTTGCGCGTCCCGTCCTGGAGGCTGACGTTGTACCAGCCGGCCGGCACGTAGCCGAGGACGCGCGAGCCGTCCATCCCCTCCCACCAGAAGAAATGGGTCGGGTCCGGCCCGGGCGCGCAGCGGCCGAAGACGTAGGAGTCGATCCCGGCCCGGCGCAGGATCTGCGGCATCTGCCAGCTGTGGCCGAACGTGTCGGGGTTCCAGCCGACCTTGACGTCGATGCCGAACTTGTCCAGGAAGTAGCGCTTGCCGTAGAGGAGCTGGCGGGCGAGCGCCTCGCCGTCGGGCATGTTGGCGTCGGGCTCGACCCACATGCCGCCGACCGGGACCCAGGTCCCGTCCTTGATCTTGCGGGCGATCTCGGCGAAGAGCTCGGGCTGGTCCTTTTCGATCGCCTCGTAGATCGCCGCCTGGCTCTGGGCGAAGGTCAGCCCGGGCATCTTGTCCATCTGGGCCAGGGTCCCCTTGAAGGTGTAGCGGGCGATGTCGGAGACCGTCTCTTCCCAGCGCCAGAGCCAGCTCAGGTCGATGTGGGCGTGGCCGATGAGATGGGCCGTCAGGTCGCGCGGCGGCACCGGGGCCGGAGCGGGCGCGGCCGCCGGCTTCTTGGCCGGCGCGCTTTGGCCGGCGGCCGCCGATCGGGGTCGCCGCGGCGAGAGCGAAGATAAGGGCAAAGACGGCGAACGAACGCATGGTGTGGGTCCTCATGGGAAGCCTCCTCCGGATGGACGCTGACGGGTCCGTCATAGGCCCCGATTATAGATTCCGGGACAGCGAACTCAACCCCCGGCCCGGCGCCCTTCCGCCGGAGGGGAGATGGCCCGTTCGAAATGGCTTAGAAGATGAACCCGACGCCGACGCCGACGACCCAGCGCTTGGAGCCGTACATGAGCTCCATTCCCGGGAGCGTCGAGGGCGACTCTCCGGCCGCGCTGTAGCGGACGAAGAGATCGAGCGACAGCTGGCCGACGGCCTCCTCGGTGTCGTAGATCGAGAAGACGGGGCCTTCGTATCCGCCGCCGAAGGAGTAAACGTTGCGGTCGAGGTCCGGGTAGACAGGGCTTCTGTCGGCCGGTTCGACGGTGCTCTCGCTGCGGGCGAAGCCGGCCCTCAACGTGAACCACCGGCCCAACCGGCCCTCCAGCCCGGCCTTGAGCGAGAGCGCGTCCCGGAGCGTCAAAGGGGCCCCCAAGGTGCCGTAGTCCGGCGTGACGCCCCAAAACTCCCGATAGTCGGATGTGAACGCCGGGTTCAGGTCCCCGTCCGCGTTGACGGAGCGGAATTCCCAACGGCCGAACTCGCTCCACTTGTCCCATTGAGCGTCCAGATGGAGGGAGAGCCAGGAGGCCGGCGAAACGACGACGCCGCAGGCGATCTCCCTGGGGAGGGTGAGCTGCCCGGTCACCTCTTGGGGAACGAAGAAAAAGTCGAGGAGGGACCAGACCTGCCGGTATGGCCAGTAGGGATCCGGGACCGTGCCCCCGCTGAAATCTCGGGGGATCCCGAAACCGTTCCCTCCGGCGAGGTCGATCGTGACGCTCTTCTGGTATCTCGCTCCGACCCGGAGCGCGGGAAAGACCCGCCAAAGGGCGCTGGCCGTGAATCCAAGGCCGTGGCCGCGGAGAGAGTGGCGGCAATCGACCTTCGTATCGGCGGGAAGCGTGTAGTTGGCGATCTCGAACGGGACCTGGTGGCTCCATTCCACGGACATGGACGTGAAGTCCAGGGCGGCGCCGAGGGCCAGACCCTTCACGATCTCGACGGACAGGACCGAGCGAAGAACCTGGGTGTTCAGCTTCGAGCCGAGTGATATCTCGCCGCCGATCCACAGCGGGTCCTGCCACAGCGAGCGAAAATTGTAGGGGGAGAAATAGCCCAGCCCGAGGCTGATCCGTTTGGCCGGCTGCCAGGACAGGAAGATATTCGCCAGGAACGAGCCGGGGGTCGAAGTGAAGGTCCTGTCGTAAGTCGCGGAATAGGCGCTGATGGCCCGTTGCGACATGACCAGGTTGGTCTTGAAGCGCACGCCCTTGAGAAATGCGAGCCCGGCGGGATTGTAGAAGATCGCGGATATGTCGTCCGCCTTGGCCGTGAAGGCCCCGCCGAGCGCGGCCGCCCGGGCGCCGACCTCAAAGAAGGCGAAATCGTCCGCGTGAAGCGGCGCCGGAACCAGCCCCAGGCCGAGGGTGAGGCTCAGCGCGAGTCCTGTTATCACCGGGTATTTGTTCATGAGGGATGTCCTCCGGATCCACCGATATTGACCGGGTCAATCGCGGATCTCATACTCGACGGTGAAGAACTTGAAGTCCTTGTAGACGACCTCGGTCTTCGAGCGGATGAAGGCCTTGCCGGATTCCTTGAGATAGGCTTCCTCGACGCTGAGATGGCTGGGGAAGCGGATGCCGTTCTTCTCGGCGCTGAACTCGGTGCGGATGACGAGACGGGGCGTGCGTTTGTAGAGCTCGCCCCGCTTATCGAAGGCCTCGCGCTTTCCGACGCGGCTCTCGCTCCATTCGATCTTGAGGATATCGCCGCTGGCCGGGTCGACCCAGGCTTTGCCATAGAGGTTCCGGGTCGGCGGCGCCCCGGGCTTGGGCTTGGCGTCGATGATGACGACGTCGCTCTCGCCGATCCGGTCATGGCCGGAGATCGTGAACTCGTAGCCGGGCTGGAAGCGCTCGCCGAACAAGCCGACCGGGCCCAGGAGCGCGGTGCCCCAGACGACGACGGAGGTCTGCAGCTCGGCGTTCGGCACGACCTTTCTCTTGCCGTTCTCCTCGAGCTGGGTCCGCGTCTCGCGGATCGTCCGTCCGGCCCGGACGCATTGGTAGTCGTAGACGAACGAGCGCTTGATCTTCTTCACCCCGCTGATCACGAGCGTCGGCCCGATGAAATTCGACGCTCCGGGACCGAGGTAGTTCGTCGAGCCGGGATCCACCCGACGGCCGCCCTTGTAGGCGTCGAGCTTCGGGTCGATCGTCTCGCGGATCTCCTCGCGGCAGACGAAATCGAAGGCCGAGCTCTCGAGCTTCCGGCAGTATTCGGCGGCTTTGGCGAGCAGGGCGTCGAGCTGCGGGGAAACGGAAAGCGCGGGTTTCCCGGGGGGCTGCTGCGGCGAAACGGCGCCGGCGGGCGCCGGGGCGGGGGGGATCAGCGCGAGGACCAGAAACAGGGCTGTCGCCGGGATCGATCGTGAAGCACGCATTCTCGACTCCTCTAGCGAGGGGGGAGCCGTTCCCTCATAGCCAGGATAAGCCCGCGCCGGGCGGAAATCAAGCCGGGGTCAAATCTACCCATCGTCACTCCTCTTCTCAGAAAGCTCGTTTCCCGCTCGGCTGGCGGCGAAAAGTGACGATGGGTAGATTTGACCCCTCGTCGGGATTCGGGCTATAACTCTGCCATGGCCAAGATACTCGGCCTGAGGAGGGAGCGATGAAGGCGCGGTACGGATGCGGCGAGAGCGAGCTCGCTCATTACACGTGCTACCGGACGTCCCACAAGTTCGCTATCGACGGCCGATTGGACCGGCCCGCCTGGCGAGAGGCGCCGAAGTCACACAGGTTCGTCGACCTCGTGACCGGTGTCCCCGGTTTTCTGGAGACGCGGATGGCCTCCCTCTGGGACGACGAGAACCTCTATATCGCGTTCTGGGTGAGCGAGCCCAACGTCCGGGCGCGCCTGGCCGAGCGCGACGCGCTCGTCTGGACAGAGAACGACGTCGAGATCTTCGTCGGCGGCGAGGACTGCTATTACGAGTTCGAGATCAACGCCTTGGGCACGGTCTATGAGGTTTTCTACGTTTGGCAGGACGCGCTCAAGAAGGGGAGCCGCTTCGACCTGCCGGAGTTCGACCTGCGCGAGCGCCGCGTCGACGTCCTCGGCGGCTTCCAGGACGGCATGCGCTACGGCAGGCATCCGAGGGGCAAGCGCTGGGCCTTCATGGACTGGGACCTTCCCGGCCTGCGCGCCGCGGTCCAGGTCCAGGGGACGCTCAACGACGCCTCCGACATCGACGAGGGTTGGACGGCCGAGATCGCCTTCCCCTGGAGCGGCATGAAGCGTCTCGCCGGGAGCCGTCCCGTGCCGCCGCGCGACGGCGACGTCTGGCGCCTGGACTTCTCGCGCTTCGAGCTCCTCGAGTTCTGCGGCGCCAAGGCCGAGCCCCATCCGGGCTGGGCCCTCAACAAGCACGGCGTCTACGACTCCCACATCCCCGAATGCTTCTCGTTCGTGCACTTCTCGGGCCTCGACGCGGGCGAGGTCTCGGGCCTGCGAGGAGGGGACCACGGTCCCGGTCTCAAGAGAACGTCCAGAACGCCCAGGGCATAGGACGTGGTCCATCGCCGACCGAAGCACGTCATGGCCAAGCCGACCGGGGCGAGGTGCAACTGCGCCTGCGATTATTGCTTCTTCCTGAAAAAAGACCGGCTCTATCCCGCCTCGGACTTCCGGATGTCCGATGAGGTCATGGAGGGCTACGTCCGGCAGATGATCGAGGCCCACGAGGGCCTGTCCGAGGTCGGGATCGCCTGGCAGGGCGGGGAGCCGACCCTCATGGGCATCGACTTTTTCCGGCGGGCCGTCGAAGCCGGGAAGAAATACGCGCGGCCCGGACAGCGGATCTCGACGAGCTTCCAGACGAACGGCGTTCTCATCGACGCGGATTGGTGCCGCTTCCTCCGCGAGAACGATTTTCTCGTCGGGCTGAGCCTTGACGGGCCCCGTGAGCTCCACGACGCGTACCGCCATGACAAGGCCGGGAGATCCGTCTTCGACAGGGCCGTCCGGGCGGCCCGCCTCATGAAGGAGCACGGCGTCGAGTTCAATATCCTCTGCACGGTCAACGCGGCCAACAGCCGGCGCCCTCTCGACGTCTACCGGTTCTTCCGCGACGAGCTCGGAGCGCGCTACGTCCAGCTCATCCCCATCGTCGAGAGGGAGAATGAAGCGGGGGAGCAGACGGGGGCGCGCCTCACGGAGCGGACGGTCGGGCCGGAGGAGTACGGGCGCTTTCTCATCGACGTTTTCGACGAGTGGGTCCGGCGGGACGTCGGCGAGGTGTTCGTCACGTTCTTCGACAGCGTCCTCGCCGCCTATGTTTACGGCGAGTCGCCGCTCTGCGCCCTGAGGCGCGAGTGCGGGGACGCCTTGGCCCTCGAGCATAACGGCGACCTTTACGCCTGCGATCATTTTGTCGAGCCGCGCCATCTCCTGGGGAACATCCTGGAAACGCCGCTCGCGGTCCTGGCGGGATCGGAGAAGCAGCGGGCCTTCGGCCGGGCCAAGGCCGAGGCGCTGCCGCGCGTCTGCCGCGAGTGCCGCTTTCTCTTCGCCTGTCACGGCGAGTGCCCGAAGAACCGCGTCCTCATGTCGGCCGACGGCGAGATGGGGCTGAACTGGCTCTGCGGCGGGCTCAAGGCCTTCTTCGCCCATACGGAGAGGCCGATGCGGCTGATGGCCGAACTTCTCGGACGCGGGCTTCCGGCCTCCGGGATCATGGACGCGCCGGCCGGTGAGGAGGGGAGGCGGCGGCCGGCGTCGGGGCCGGTCAGGACGTCGATTCCCCGAGCCGGTCGAGGAAGACGCGCCGGACGCGCTCGATGAGCTCGCCGACGTTCTCCTTGCCGTAGCCGGCCGTCGGGACCGGCGGGCTCGAAGATCACGTCGACGCGGCCCGGCCGGACCGTCAAGCTCCCTTTGCGGTTGATCGCGGAGGCGCCGCGCTGGACGACGGGCAGGATGTCCAGGCCGGTTTCGATGGCCATGAAGAAGCCGCCGCGCTTGAACGGACCGAGCCGGCCGGTCCGCGTTCGCGTCCCCTCGGGCATGATGGCGAAGGAGACCTCCGGCCGCTCCCTCACCCAGGCCGCGGCCCGGCGCAGGGTCTCGACGGCGCTGGCCGGTGTGCTTGCGGCTGATGGGGAACATGCCGAGACGGCGGATCGTGCGGCCGTAGACCGGCCAGCGGAAGTGGCTCTCCTCCTCGACGCCGCGCACGGCCGGCCGGAAGGCGACCTGGAAGACGAGCGGGTCGAAGAAGTTGACGTGGTTCATCATGGCGATGTACTGACGGCCGGGAACGAGTTCTCGCGGCCGCTCACCCGCACGCGCACGCCGCAGACGATGAGGACCGCCCGGCAGCCGGACTTGATCAAGGTTTCGAGGGCGCGCCCGCGAAGGACGAACGAGCCGAGCATGATGAGGACACAGACGACGAGAAAGACCGGCAGGGCGACGAGCCAGATGAGATAGAGAGCGCAGGCGATCGAAGATCTCGCTCATGCGCGCACGGTCAGGCCAGGAAGTCGAGCTCGGCCGGCAGGACCTTGAGGCGCAGGGGCGTCCAGCCGATGAGCTCGCCGTCGGCCATCAGCCGGAGCGGCGGTTCGGACTCGACCGAGATCGCGGCGGCCTGGCTCGCTTCGACCTTCGGGTGGGCCAGATGCTTGCCGGAGAAGACGCCGGCGAAGATGGCCGACGATCTGGCGGCGGTTGACGCCGTTGAAGAGGATGATGTCGGCCCGGCCGTCGGAGGTCTCGGCGGGCGGGGCGATCTTCATCTTGCCGCCGGTGAATTTCGAGTTGGAGACGACGAGCGCGCTGTCGGCGACTTCGCGTTTGCGGCCGTCGGCCTCGATGGTGATGCGGTTCGACATGCCCCGGATGAGGCGGATGAGGACGGCCAGGCTGTAGCCGGCCGCGCCCAGGAACTTGAGGCGCTCGTTGGTGAGCTGGAGGATGTCGGCGATGAGGCCGACGCCGATGATGTTGAGCGAGTAGCGGCGGGTGGTCGGCGCGTTGGCCCGGTCCTCGCGGTAGGTGAACTCGACCAGGTCGACCTTGCGGCGGCGGCCGGAGAGGATCGCCTCGAGGGCCCCTTCGGGCGTCGTGATGTCGAAGTCGCGAAGGAAGGAGTTGCCGGTCCCGGCCGGGATCTGCCCGATCTCGGGCAGACGGGCGGGGCGGCCGCGGTCGTAGAGCCCGTTGATGAATTCGTAGGGCGTGCCGTCGCCGCCGAGGCAGATGACGCGGTCGTATCCGGCGTGGACGGCCTCGCGGCCGATCTCGACCGTGTGGCCGGGGTATTCGGAGAAACGGACCTCGAGCGCCGGGGAAGGCCTCCCGAAGGCGCGGCTCGAGGCGCTCGAAGACCTTTTTGCCCCGCCCGTGCCCGGCGGCCGGATTGACGACAAGCAGCGTTTTCATGGCCTGGCCGTTTGGGACTTATAGCACAAGCCCCGCGAAATAAAAAGGACGGCGCGGCTGATCCTGGGCGTCCCGGAGCGCGACGGGCGCCTCCTAGGCCTTGCCCGCCAGGGCCTCCTTGATCCTCGCCGCGGTCATCGGGAGCATGAACATGCGGACGCCGACCGCGTCGTGGATCGCGTTGGCGATGACCGCGCCCATCGCGGTGATGGCCGGCTCGCCGCATCCCTGCGGGGCCAGGTCCGGGTTGTCGACGAGGACGACCTCGATCTTCGGCAGCCACGACATGCGCGGCAGCTCGTAGGTGTCGTAGTTCTCGTCGAGGACGGCGCCGTTCTTGAACCGGATCTCCTCGGTCAGGCAGTAGCCGAGCCCCATGGTGATGCAGCCCTCGATCTGCATCCGGCTGCCCTCGGGGTTGACGACCTCGCCCGTGTCCTGGGCGCAGACGACGCGCAGGACGCGGACCGCCCCGGTCTCTGTGTTGACCTCGACCTCGGCCATCGTGGCGAGATAGGTCCCCAGGTAATCCGTGATGGCGATGCCGTAGCCGCGCCCCGAGGGCGCCTTGGCGAACGGGCGGCCGAACGCGTCGGCGGCCGCCTGGACGACCTTCTTCATCCGCGCGTCGGTCAGGTTGGCCAGCCGGAACGAGAGCGGGTCCATGCCGGCCGCCTCGGCCATGACGTCGATGTGGGATTCGGTGGCGAAGATGTTGGTGTTGCTGCCGGGCCCGCGCCAGGCGCCGGTGCCGAAGGGATGGACGCCCTCCGCGCCGCCGAAGCCGCCCCCGTACCCGGTGACGCGCTTGTGGGGGATGTCGTAGACCGGCTGGGAGCTGCGGCTCCCGGCGTGATAGTTCTTGTAGTCCCAGAGGACGATCTTGTTCTGCGCGTCGAGACCCGAGCGGATGTCGTAGGTCGCGGCCGGGCGGAACGTGTCGTAGAAGAACTCCTCCTTGCGCGACCAGGCGACCTGGACGGGCTTGCCCGTGAGCTTGGCCAGGCGGGCCGCCTCGACGATCTGCGCGCCCGCGTTCTTGCCGCCGAAGCCGCCGCCGACGAAGGGGGTCCGGACGCGGACGTTCGGCGCGTCCAGGCCCAGCGATCCGGGCGACCTCCTGCTGGGCGCGGAACGGGCGATTGCGTCGAGGCCCAGACTTCGGCCTTGTCTCCGTCGATGCGCACGACGGCCGTGTGCGGCTCGGACGGGGAGTGGGCGACGTATTGGGCGAAATAAGACCTCTCGACGAGCTTCGTCGCGAGCTTGGCGCCCTCGTCGAGGCTCCCCGACTCGACGACGACATCGGTGCGCGCCGTGACCTCCTTCAGATGGGCGAAGATGTTGCCGTTGTCGAGCTTCGACGGGGAGGGCTCGAATTCGGCCTTGACGAGAGTGAGGGCTTCCGCGGCGACGTCGGGCTTCTCATGGAGGACGGCGACGAGGTCGCCGTCGCGGACGACCTTCGCGCCGGGGATCTTCTCGGCCGCCGAGGTGTCGGCGCTCTTGAGCTTGGCGCCATGCGCCGGGGGCCTGACGATCGCGGCGTAGAGCATGCCGGGAAGGCGGATGTCGCCCGAGAACTTGGCCTCGCCGGTGACCTTGGCCCGGGCGTCCGAGCGCAGGCGTCGGCTTCCCCGAGACCGTGTGCTTGGCGACGGGCTTGATCGGCGGCTTCTTCTCCAGGCGGACCTCGATCCTCTTCCCGCCGATGAGGTCGGCGTAGGTCACTTTCTTCGACGGCGACTTGAGGACGTAGACGGCGCCGTCCTTGGTCGCGAGGGCGTCTTCCGGCGCTCCGAGCTTGGCCGAGGCCAGGCGGACGAGGACCCCGCGCGCTTCGGCCGCGGCCTGGCGCAGGGCCGGCCCGAAATACTTGATGCTCCGCGACCCGAAGGTGCCGGCGTCGTAAGGGCAGACGGCCGTGTCGCCCATGACCATGTCGACCGACGCGAGCGGAACGTCGAGCTCCTCGGCCAGCATCATTTGGAGCGCCGTCGTCGTGCCCTGGCCCATCTCGATCTTGCCGGAGAAGCCGGTGACGCGGCCGTCCGTGCCGACCTTGAGATAGGCGTTGGGATCGTCGGGATAGCCCTGGCCGCGTTGGCCTCCCTCCTGAGCGTCCAGGCCCTCGCCGGCCGCGAAGACGACGACAAGGCCGCCGCCGGCGAGCTTGAGGAACTCGCGGCGCTCGAGGGTCGGCTGATCCGCCCGGCCGTCGGGGCCGGACGTCGGGTATTCGTCGTCCTTGATGCGGGGCTTGATCTTAACGGGCTTCATGGTCCACCGCCTTCATCTTCAGGGCCCCGGAGGCCTGCCGGACGGCGGCGATGACGCGCTTGTGGGTGCCGCAGCGGCAGATGTTGCCTTCGAGGGCGTCGGCGATCTCGGCCTCGGTCGGGTCCGGCTTGCGGAGGAGCAGGGCGTAGGCTTCCATGATCATGCCCGGCGTGCAGTAGCCGCACTGCAGGGCGCCGTTGTCGACGAAGGCCTGCTGGAGCGGGTGGAGGCGGCCGCCTTTCGAGAGCCCCTCGATCGTCAGGACGCTCTTGCCCTCGACCTTGGCGAGAGGGAGCTGGCAGGAGCGTTCGGGCTGGCCGTCGACGAGGACCGTGCAGAAGCCGCAGTAGCCCTCGCCGCAGCCGTATTTCGTCCCGGTGTGCTCGAGGTCGGTCCGCAGGACCCACAGGAGCATGCGCTCCGGCGAGGTCTCGACGGCGACCTCCTTCCCGTTGAGCTTGAATCGGATCGTCTTGTCCATGCGGCCTCCGTGCGTGCGTCGTGGCCTCGCGGGGCTTGCTGGCCCCGTGCTCCAATCTTAGCATAACGGCGCGAACCCGGGCCAATTCACGGCGGGACCGTCCCCGAAGGGATCCAGCCGTTGAGCCCGAGGCCCGATTTGGGGTAATGTGAGGATCGTTCGATGCGCGCCCCCGTTCAGCGGGCGGGAACCGCCGGGAGGGGCGATGAACGGAGATGAGCATGAAGAAATCCCCGGGCTTTTGGATCGCCGCGGCCGTCGTCGCCGCGCTCGGACTGACGGTGGGCGTTTCGTGCGGGCCATCGGGCGAACGGCCCGCGGAGAAGCCGAAGCCGTATTCCGCCTCGAGGAGGCGACGATCGCCGGGCTCCAGGAGATGATGACCTCGGGGAAGGAGACCTCGGAAAGCCTCGTCAAGCTCTACCTCGAGCGCATCGATAAGATCGACCGAGGCGGCCCCGGGCTCAACGCCGTCATCGAGACGAATCCCGACGCGCTGGCCGTCGCCCGCGAGCTCGACCGGGAGCGCAAGGAGAAGGGACCGCGGGGGCCCCTCCACGGCGTCCCCGTCGTCATCAAGGACAACATCGATACGGCCGACGGGATGGAGACGACGGCCGGATCGCTCGCCCTGCTCGGCTCCAAGCCGGCCAAGGACGCCTTCGTCGTCGAGCGTCTCCGCGAGGCCGGCGCCGTCATCCTGGCCAAGACGAACCTCAGCGAGTGGGCGAACTTCCGCTCGACGCGGTCGACGAGCGGCTGGAGCGGCCGGGGCGGCCAGACGAGGAACCCCTACGCGCTCGACAGGAACCCGTCGGGGTCGAGCTCGGGGACGGCGGCGGCCGTATCGGCCAACCTGGCGGCCGCGGGAGTCGGCACGGAGACCGACGGCTCGATCGTCTCGCCCGCCTCCTGCTGCGGCCTCGTCGGACTCAAGCCGACGGTGGGGCTCGTCAGCCGCGTCGGGGATCGTCCCGATCGCCCACTCGCAGGACACCGCCGGGCCGATGGCCCGGACCGTCGCGGACGCGGCGACGCTCCTCGGCGCGATGGCCGGGCCCGATCCGAACGATCCGGCGACGCAGACGACCGGCGTCCGGCTTTTCCAGGATTATCGCGAATTCCTCAAGCCGGGCGGATTGAAAGGGGCGCGCATCGGCGTCCTGCGGGCGCGGTCGTTCAACTTCGCCAAGATGCTCGATCCCATCCTCCAGAACGCCATCGAGGCCATGAAGAGGGAAGGGGCGGAGATCGTCGATCCCGTCGAGTTCCCGACGCTCGGCCAGACGGACGACGCGGAGTACGAGGTCCTTCTCTACGAGTTCAAGGCCGACCTCGAGGCCTACTCTCGCGGCGCGGCCGGGCGCGGCCGTGCGGACGCTCGACGACCTCATCGCCTTCGACGAGAAGAACGCCGACCGGGAGATGCCGTTCTTCGGCCAGGAGATCTTGGAGCGGGCGGCCAAGAAGGGCCCGCTGACCGACAAGGCCTATCTCGAAGCCCTGGCGAAGTGCCGCGAGCTCATGCGGGAGAAGGGCATCGACGCCGTGCTGGCCGGGCACAATCTCGACGCGCTCGTCGTCCTGACCAACGGGCCGGCCCACTTGACCGATCTCGTCAACGGCGATTCGTTCTCGGGGAGCTCGTCCTCGCCGGCCGCGGTCGCCGGCTATCCGACGATCACCCTTCCGGCGGGGTATGTGTTCGGGCTGCCCGTGGGCATCTCCTTTATCGGCAAGGCCTGGAGCGAGCCGGAGCTCATCCGCCTGGCCTTTGGGCTCGAACAGGCCCTGGGGATGCGCAAGGCCCCGCGCCTGCTCCCCACGGTGGAACTGCCGCCGACAGCCCAGTCCCAAGCGGCAATAAAAAGATAAGGAGCGGATAAGATCATTGATATTGGTGCCCGCAAGGCTGTTTAAGATAATGCGGGAGATGGATGATGGACGCTGACGAATGTAAAGAAGGCGAGCAGAGGAATACGGAGGATTGGTCATGATGAAAAGATCGATTCACGGCTGGACTGGTATCATCGCTCTGGTTGCGGCCTTTGGGGCTCTGGCGCTGTCACCGGGCCCCCTCGCCGGCTGGGACGCGGCGGCCGTCCATGACCGGGCGGCGCGCGACGCGTTCGCGGCCGGGCATATGACAGGGACCGCCCCGCCGCCGTTCATGTTCGTTTACGGGGGCAAGCCTTCGTCCGGCCTCATCGGCACATGGCGCGTGACGTCGGAAGAAAGGACCGAAGGCGCGAAGGTCGTCCGGACGGTCGTCTATTCCGACCCGTCGACGGGGCTCCGCGTCACGGCCGTCTATACGGTCTATCAGGATTTCCCGGCGGCCGAATGGGTCGTGCGCTTCAAGAACACGGGACGGGCCGACACTCCGATCATCGAGAAGGTCAGGGCCTGCGCGGTCACGCTCCAGGCCTTCGCCGCCTCCTCGTCTGGGCCGGTCATGCTGTATCGGGCCCGGGGCAGCAATGCCCAGCGGTCCGACTTCGGTCCGATCAACGAGCCCGTCGCCCCAAAGGCCGAGGTCCGCTTCGGGCCGACGGCCGGCCGCTCTTCGGACACGAACGCGCTGCCGTTCTTCAACATCGCGGCCGACGGGCACGGCGTCGTGGCCGCCATCGGCTGGAGCGGGAGCTGGGAAGCCGTCGTCGGGCGCAAGGGGGCGGACCCGCGCGCCGTCGACCTTTCGGCCGGGATGACCGCCACGCGCTTCAGGCTCCGCCCCGGCGAAGAGGTCCGGACGCCGTCCGTGGCCCTCCTCTTCTGGAAGGGCCGCGGACCGGATGTCGGGGCACAACCTTTTCCGCCGCTTCATCCTGGCCCACCACATGCCGCAAACGAACGGCAAGCCCACGCCGCTGCCCATCGCTCACGGCGTGGGCTTCGGCGGCCCGTTCCCCTGCAACGAATACGTCTGCGCCACCGAGAGCTATGCCATCGGCATGATCGAGCGGCTCCACCAGTTCGGCATCGAGCCGGACGCCTGCTGGATCGACGCCGGCTGGTACGAGAACCCGACCGGCCAATGGTGGTCGGGGGTGGGGACCTGGACGGTCAACAAGAAGAATTTTCCGCGCGGCCTCAAGCCGGTGACGGAGGCGGCCAAAAAGCTGGGACAGGGCTTCGTCGTCTGGTTCGAGCCCGAGCGCGTTTACGAGGGGACCTGGCTCGACCGCGAGCACAAGGACTGGCTGATCACGCTTCCCGGGAACGCCAACCGCCTGCTCGACCTGGGCAACCCGAAGGCGCTGGCCTGGCTCATCGATCACATCTCGAGCTTCATCAGGGACGAGGGCGTGACGATCTACCGCCAGGACTTCAACTTCGATCCGGCGCCTTTCTGGAAGGCCATGGACGCGCCGGACCGCGTCGGCATCGCCGAGATGAAGCACATCGAGGGGCTCTACGCGTTCTGGGACGCGCTCCTCGAGCGCCATCCGGGGCTCCTCATCGACAACTGCGCCTCGGGCGGGCGGCGCATCGACCTCGAGACGACGAGCCGCAGCATCCCGCTCTGGCGGACCGACTACCAGTACTACGAGCCGAACGGCTATCAGTGCCACACCTACGGCCTCCACTTCTACCTGCCCGCGAGCGGCACGGGCAACGGCGATCCGCGGAAATACTGGTTCCGCAGCGCGGCCATGGGCGGGCGCCGTGGTCATGGGCTGGGAGCTCACGCCGGGCTTCAATCTCCGGGGAGCGCTCGAGGACGTGGCCGAGTTCCGGAGCCTGCGGGATTATTTCTACGGCGATTACTATCCGCTCACGGAATACGCGACCGGGGACGACGCCTGGGCGGCCTTCCAGTGGGACCGGCCCGGAGGAGGGGGACGGGATCGTCCTGGCCTTCCGCCGGCCGATGGCGCCTCAGCCGTCGATCACGGTCAAGCTGGGCGGACTCGACGCGGGCGCGGACTACGAGGTGAGCTTCGAGGATTACGGCGTCACGGTCGTCAAGAGCGGGCGGGAGCTTCGCCGCAGGGCTGACGCTCAAGATCCCGGAGGCGCCGGCGTCCTTGCTCGTGAAGTACAGGCGGGTGAGATGATCGAGCTGACGCACGTATCGAAAAGCTACAATCGGGGCAAGATCAAGGCCGTCGACGACCTGACGCTGACGATCAAGCCCGGCGAGATCTTCGGGTTCCTGGGGCCGAACGGGGCCGGGAAGACGACGACCCTCAAGATGATCGTCGGACTGCTGCGGCCCGACACGGGGCGGGTCGTGGTCGAAGGGCACGACGTGGCCGCGGAGCCGCTCAAGGCCAAGCAGGTGACGACCTATGTTCCTGATTTTCCGGCGGTTTACGAGCGATTGACCGGCCTCGAGTACCTCAACTTCATCGGCGACGTCTACGGCGTGCCGAAAGAGGACCGGCTCGGCCAGGATCGACAAGTGGCTCGAGACGTTCGAGCTCGCCTCGGCCGTCACCAATCCCATCCAGAGCTATTCCCACGGCATGAAGCAGAAGATCGTGCTGACGGCGGCGCTGCTGCCGGCGCCGCGGGTCATGGTGCTCGACGAGCCGCTCGTCGGGCTCGACCCGCGGGCGGCCCATCAGCTCAAGGAGATGTTCCGCGAGCACTGCGACGCCGGCAAGACGCTCTTCTTCTCGACCCACATCATGGAGGTCGCGGAGAAGCTGTGCGACCGCATCGGCATCATCCACAAGGGGCGGCTCGTGGCGTGCGGCACGATGGAGGAGCTCAAGGCGATCGACAAGACCGAAGCGGGGCAGTCGCTCGAAGAGATCTTCCTGGAGCTGACGGAGAAATGAGCGCCAAGACGGGGTGGGGCGTAAGGATCGGCAGGGCGCGGACGGTGCTCACGGTCATCCGGGCCGGGCTCCGGTCGAATTTCGGGCTGGCCATGCTCAAGCACCGGCTGCTCAAAGAGAAGAAGGACCGCTGGCTCGTGCCGGTCATCGGGCTGGCCGTCGATCGGCGTCGGGCCGATGTTCTACGGCATCGTCCTGCTCGTCCAGAACGTTTACGGCGTGCTCAAGCCGATGGGGCAGGAGCGGGCGCTGCTGTCGCTGGGGTTCCTGGCCGGGCAGTTCCTCATCCTGATCTTCGGCGTCTACTACGTCATCTCGGCCTTCTATTTCTCGCGCGACCTCGAGCTCCTCATCCCGCTGCCGCTCCGGCCGGCCGAGGTCATGGCCAGCAAGTTCGCCGTCATCGTCATCAACGAGTATCTGACGGTCGCGGCCGTGGTCCTCCCGATCGTGATCACGTTCGGCGTGCTGGCGAAGGGCGGCGCGGGCTACTGGGTGAACACGGCGCTGGTGTACCTGGCGCTGCCGGTCATCCCGCTGGCCGTGGTCTCGCTCCTGGTCGTGGTCATGATGCGGTTCATCAACGTCAGCCGGAAGAAGGACGCGCTCATCCTCATCGGGAGCATCCTGCTCATCGTGATGGCGCTCGGCGTGCAGATCCTGCTGGGGAGATCGGCGGGGAACGGTGGGTCGGGGGCGAGCGCCGCGGCCATCGCGGCGTTCTTCACGTCGCCCGACAGCCTCCTCAACCGGGTCGGGGCGTTCTTCCCGCCGGGGATCTGGGCCACGCAGGGCCGTCGCGGGGGGATTCACCGGCGAGGGGCTGGCCAACCTGGCCCTGTCTGTGGGGCGTCTCGATCGGGCTTTTCGTCGGGCATGGTCTTTCTGGCCGAGACGCTGTTCTACCGGGGGGTCGTCGGGCTCGGCGAGACGACGGGGAAGAGGCGGCGGCTGACGCGGGACGAGATGTCGCGGCGCGTCTCGTCGGGGCGGCGGGCCGTCGCGGCGGTCTTCTGGCGCGAGTGGAAGATCATGAACCGGACGCCGATCTTCCTGCTGAACGGAACGCTCGTCGTCGTCCTTTTCCCGGCCATCTTCGTTCTGATGGCGACGATCAATACGGGGGGCGGGGGAGCGGGGCGGGGACGCGATGGCCATCCTAAGGCGATGGCCTCGAGCCAACCCGCTCGTCGTCATCCTGGCGACGGCGCTGTTCATGACGATCTGCGGCAGCTCAACGGGACGTCGTCGTCGACGTTCTCGCGGGAGGGCGCCCAGTTCTGGATCTCGCAGGGTCATCCCGGTCGCGCCGCGGGAGCAGGCGGCGGCCAAGTTCCTGCATTCGTATCTCGTGGCCGTGCTGGGGGTGATCACGGCGGGGGTCGTGGCGGCGGTCGTCCTGCATCTCGAGGCGGCGCATCTCGCGGCGGCGGCGGGGCTCGCGCTCGTGGCGGGCGTGCTGCTCACGGTCGTGGGCATGACCATCGACCTGGCCCGGCCGCTCCTCGACTGGACGAACCCGCAGAAGGCCATCAAGCAGAACCTCAACGTGCTGCTGGCCCTGCTGGCGGATATCGGCCTTCTGACGGGGGTGTTCTTCGGCGTCAAGGCCCTGATCAAGGCCAAGCTGGGGACGAACGCGGTCTTGGGGATGGTGTTCGTCGGCGCTCGTGCTGCTCGTCGGCGGCGAGCTACGCGGCGCTCCTGAGGTTCGCCGACAAGCGCTACCCCCGAATACGAATAAGACATCTTCAGCTGGCGCGGTCCGTGTGCAGGTGGATGGGCTTCTCCATCCGCCTCCGGACCCTGAGGTTGAGGACCTCGACCGCCATCGAGAAGGCCATGGCGAAGTAGATGTAGCCCTTGGGGATGATCAAGCCGAACCCCTCGCCGAAGAGCGTGAACCCGACCAGCAGCAGGAAGCTCAGGGCCAGCATTTTGATCGTCGGATGACCGTCGACGAACTCGCCGATGGCCCTGGCCGAGAACATCATGACCCCGACCGCGATGACGATGGCGGCGATCATGATGGTCACGTGATTGGCCAGGCCGATGGCCGTGATGACCGAATCGAGCGAGAAGACGATGTCGAGGACGGCGATCTGGACGAGGACCCCGGCCATCTTGTTCATCGCCTTGGCCTTGACGTGGCCTTCCTCGCCCATGAGGCTGTGATGGATCTCGCGGGTGCTCTTGGCCAGGAGGAAGAGCCCGCCGCCGATGAGGATGAGATCGCGGCCGGTGAACTCTCGCGAGAAGACCGCGAAGAGGGGGTGCCGCAGCGTCATGACCCAGGTCAGCGACAGGAGCAGGGCGATGCGGCTGACCATGGCCAGGGCCAGGCCGATGACGCGGGCCCGGTTGCGCTGGTCGTGGGGGAGGCGCCCGACGAGGACCGAGATGAAGATGATGTTGTCGATGCCGAGGACGATCTCGAGCGCGGTCAGCGTCCCGAGCGCGACCCACGATTGGAAATGTGTTATCCACTCCATCTGAACGTCAGGTGAAGATGATCTGGCCGCCGGCGGAGATCTCGTAGAACTTGCCGACGTTGATGATCGAGTCGACCTGGGGGCAGAAGTCCTCTTTCTTCAGCTTGAACATGTCCACGGTGGCCTTGCAGGCGTAGAGCTTGCAGCCGGCGTCGGAGACCATCTCGATGAACTCCGGCACGGGCGGGATGTCGATCTTGTCCATGGTCTTCAGCATCATCGACGTGGCGAAGGCCGAGAAGCCGGGCAGGATGCCCAGGAGCGACGGCATGTGCATGCCCGGGTTGCCGACCGTGGCGATCTTGATCTTGCCCATGCGCTTCTTGGTGATGGCGTCGAGGCCGAAGAAGGTGAAGAAGAGGTTCGCCTCGATGCCCTCCATGCGGGCGCCGTTGGCCATGATCAGGCCCGGATAGACGCCGTCCAGGCCGCCCTTCGAAACGACGATCGAAACTTTCTTGATCTTGTCTTCCATGCGCTCCTGCTCGCCGGTCAGACGCAGCCTTCGGGCTTCTTCATGCCGGCGATCTTGGCCGCCTTCTTGGCCGGTCCGCCGGGGAACAGGTCGTAGAGCTCCTTGGTGCTGATGACGCCGCTCTTGTTGAGCTTGCGGATGCTCGGCACCTGGCCGTTCTCCTTGAACTCCTTCTGCATGTACTCGATGACCTTCCAGTGGGCCGGGGTGAGCTCGGCGATCCCCTCTTCCTTGGCGATGGCCGCGGCGACCTCGCGGGTCCACTGCGAGAAATCGGTCAGGAAGCCTTCCTCGTCGACGGTCGACGGCGGCCGGTCCATACTGTTTCTGCGGCATTGTCGGTCCCTCCTTGTCTCGGTCTCTATCGAGGTCTTGACGTCTCGGCTTCTATTTCGCCGGCCCGGGCGCGCTCGCGCCGGCCGGCCGCTTCTTGCCGGCCATCTTCATGCGGGACGGGACGAACGGGATCGGGCTGCCCCGGCAGGAGCATGTGCCAGTAGATCCAGCGGAAGGCGAGCTTGCCCCAGTGGTTGATGCGGCTCGGCTTGAGCAGCGGCATCGGGCCGACGACGGGGAACGGGAAGCGGCCGGGCAGCGGCTCGACGTCGTAGTTGAAATCGATGAGGATGGCCTTGCCGCCGCCCCGATCTCGACGAAGCAGTTCGAGTGGCCGTCGAACGCCGGCTCGAGCGGCCGGCCCTCGATCGCCCGGAGGACGTTCTCGGCCAGGATCTCGGCCTGGAAATGGGCCACGGACCCGGCCTTGGACGTGGGCAGGTCGGTCGCGTCGCCGATGACGAAGACGTTCTCGTATTTCTTCGAGCGCAGCGTGTTCGGGTCGGTGGGCAGGAAGCGGAACTCGTCGCCCATGCCCGAGCGCTCGATCATCTTCGAGCCCATGTTCGTCGGGACGGTGACGAGGAGGTCGTAGGGGACCTCGCGGCCGTCGTAGCCGATGATCTTGCGGCCCGCGGCGTCGATGCGCTCGGCGTTGAAATCCGTCACCATCTCGGACGCGCTTCTCGTCGAGGAGCGCCCCGAGGGCCTTCGAGGCGACGGGCTTGGTGAAGGCCCCGTCGAGCGGGGTGACGTAGACGATCTCGATGTTGTCGCGCCGGTGATGCCGCCGCAGGCACCAGTCGCAGAAGAACGCGAACTCGAGAGGCGCGACCGGGCACTTGATGGGCATCTCGTTGACGTGGATGACGAGACGGCCCGCCCGGGAAAGGCCTTGAGCTTCGCGGCCAGGGCCGCGGCGCCGTCGGGCGTGTAGAAGTCGAAGATCGTGTCGCGCCAGCCGTCGAGCATGCCGGGCGTCTCGGACGGGCACGATCTCGGCCCCCGTGGCGACGATGAGGATATCGTAGGCGAGCGTGCTCCCGTCCTGGAAAACGACCTCGTTCGCGGCCGGGTCGATCCGGTCCACTTCGGCGACGATGAACTCGACGCCGCGCGGCAGGAACTTCGAGCGGGGCTTGACGATGTCCTTCTTGGTGTAGAAGCCGAAGGGGATGAACAGGAAACCCGGCTGGTAATAGTGCTCGTCGTCGCGGTCGACGACGGTGATGGCCCAGTCGGCGCGGGCGAGGCGCTTGCGGAGGAGGTTGGCCATGATCGTGCCGCCCGTGCCGGCCCCGAGGATGATGAGTCTTTTCATGGGTAAAGGCTCTCTTGCTGGACTGGTCAAGATCGAATAAATACTAGCATTAATGTCGGATATGTTCAAGGCCCGCCGGGAGGGGCCCCGCGACGGCTCGGGGAACCTTTTGACGGATGGACGCGTCCGCCGCCCGACGTCCCTGACATGATCGGAGACGTCAGACGTTGTGCTAAAATGAGCGGCGACGAGGTGACCAATGGCTGAAGAAGCGAAGACCGGCGCGAAGAAGAAAACGGAGAAAACGGCGAAGACCGAGAAAGCGACCTGGGGGGCCAAGGTGAAGAAACCAGCTGCGCGGGACGCGCTGCTGGGGAGAGCTCGACGATCCCCTGATGCGCCGCTACCACGACCGCGAATGGGGGACGCCGCTCCACGACGACCGCAGGATCTTCGAGTTCCTCGTCCTCGAAGGCATGCAGGCGGGACTGAGCTGGAACCTGGTGCTCAAGAAGAGGGAGAACTTCCGGAAAGCGTTCCGGGGGTTCGATCCCGCGAAAGTGGCCAGGTTCACGGACCGCGACGTGCAGCGCCTGCTTGGCGACGCCGGCATCATCCGCAACCGGCTGAAGATCCTCGCCGCGATCAACAACGCCAAGCGCTTCCTCGAGGTCCGGAAGGAGTTCGGCACGTTCGACAAGTACATCTGGGGGTTCGTCGGCGGGAAGCCGCTGCGCTCGGGCCTCAGGTCGTTCGCGGACATGCCCGCCCGGACGCCCCTGTCCGACGCCATCAGCAAGGACCTCAAGGAACGGGGCTTCAAGTTCGTCGGCTCGACCGTCGTCTACTCGCACATGCAGGCGACCGGCATGGTCAACGATCACCTGGTGACGTGCTTCCGGTATCCGCGACGGCCATGAATTCTCTACTGCGTCCGGTCCGCTTCATCAGGGACGAGTACGTCCAGGCGTACCGGGGACTGCCGAGGCGGGCCTGGCTGCTCTTCGCCGTCAACCTGATCAACGCGTCCGGCGGCGATGGTCTTCTTCTTCCTCTCGCTCTACCTGA
Source organism: Candidatus Aminicenantota bacterium (assembly GCA_963843505.1). Taxonomy (GTDB): domain Bacteria; phylum Acidobacteriota; class Aminicenantia; order Aminicenantales; family Saccharicenantaceae; genus RBG-16-66-30. The sequence continues at coordinate 136,619 of CAWJKR010000013.1, forward strand.
CGCGCGAGATCGGGCTGACGACGGCCCGGGCGGGCCAGGTGCTCAGCGTCTACGGCGTCGGCTCGCTCGCGGGCGCCCTCGCCGGAGGCTGGCTCTCGGACCGCATCGGCTCGATCCGCGCCCAGAAGATGAGCCTGGCCGTCTGCGGGGTCCTGTTGATCGCCCTCGGCCAGGTCAGGACGGTGGCGGGGATCCTGCCGCTGCTCTTCTCCCTGGCCCTCGCGGCCGGGACGCTCTATCCCGCCAATACGACATCGATGGCGAAGATCTGTCCGCCTGAGCTTCAGCTCAAGGGATTCGCGCTCAACAGGCTGGCCAACAACCTCGGGGCGACCATCGGTCCGGCGATCGGCGGCGTGCTGGCCATGATGGACTATCGATTGCTCTTCTGGGCGGACGGGCTGACGTCGCTCGCGGCGGCGGCGGTGTTCGCGCTGCTCTGGAAGGGCGCGAGAGCGGGCGCCGAGAGCGGGGGAGGGACGGGGAGCCGCGGGCGGGATGAAGAGAGCGGTGGGCGCGGCCGGGCGCCGGCGGCGCCGAAAGCCCTCTCTCCCTGGCGCGACGTTCCGTTCCTCCTGATGATGCTGATCTTCCTCGCCTGGTGCGCGATCTTCGTCCAGCTCCTGACGACGTTCCCCCTCTACATGCGCAACGTCTACGGCCTGGCCGAGAACCGGATCGGCCAGCTCTTCGCCGTCAACACCGTCCTGATCGTCGCCCTGGAGATGATCCTGATGGAGCGGATCCGGAAACACTCGCAGGCCCGGATGATCAACATCTCGTTCCTCCTGCTCGGCCTCGGGCTGGGCTTGATGCCGCTCGGGCGGGGCTTCGCCTACGGCGCGCTCACCGTGGCCATCTGGACGTTCGGCGAGATGCTGAGCATGCCGCTCGTGACCGCCCTCATCGCCGCGCGGGCCGACGACTCGAACCGCGGCCGCTATATGGGCGTCTTCAGCTTCGTCTTCTCGCTCGGCGTTCATCATCGCCCCGGCCGGCGGAACGGCGATCTACGACCGGCTCGGCCCCGACGCGGTCTGGTACGTCTGCGCCGCCCTCAGTGTCGTCATCGCCGCGGCCTTCTCCGCCCTCCGGCCGTATCTCGATCGGAACAGCGGCCCGGTCAACATAGGCATTGACAGTACCTCGAATAGGACCAGGTTAGAGCGCACTGCGGCTGCGGATGATCTCGGGACGTGGCCGGTTTTGGCGGGAGGACACGTACCTCTCGATACTGGTCCCCTGGCCGGTCAGATATTCCAGCGGTAGGAGACCTTGAGCAGGAAGATGTTGTCGCCGGGGGCCGAGAAGAGGTCGCCCAGGTCCCGGCCGAGGCGCAGATTGCCCGGGTTGGCGTAATCCGCCCTGTTCTGGGTCCAGACGAAGTAGAGAAGCGACCCCGGCCTGTACTCCCATCTCAGCACCACGGTCCCGCGCAGCGATTTGATAGTTGAAATCGGGATTCCCGAACGTGAACGGCTGGGCCGGGCCCGCCGCGCCGTCCGGGTCGACCGTGTAGAGCCCGCTCGCCCCGTCGTAGCCGATCGTCGAACCGCTTCCGCCGCCGCCCTCCGCGCCGTACACGTTGTAGGCGTAGGCCTTCGGCGCCGCCAGCTCCTTGAACGCGTCATAGTGCCCCGACCGCGACGAACGGCTGCAGATAGGCCTGGAGCGTCAGCTTCGGCGTGAACGTCCAGTCGAGCCGGATCTCGCTCCCGAGCGACCTTCTGATCGATCCTCCCGAACACGTAGCGGCTCCCGAACGTCGACGTCATCAGCGCGTCGTCGACCCGCCTCACCCACTGGACGTCGTTCCGCTCGATGCCGAGCGTCGGCCCGATCGATACGCTGACGTTCGTCCCCGGCTTCCATCGCGCCGAAAGCTGCGCGCTCCACTCCTCCGATGCCCGCGGCCTCTGGTAGGTCATCCCTTCGAACTCGAACACGACCGGCTTCCGGCTGTCCGTCTCCACGCTCAAGTCGAACTGGTACCCCGACGGCGTCAGGGCCAGCGGCCCGCCCCGCGTCAGGGTCTTGCTCAGCGTGTCCGGGTTGTAGGCGAACATCGTGTTGAACATCCAGAAATTCCTGAGCTGGCCCTGGAACTGGAAGAGCCCGCCGTCCCAGATCTTGTTGCCGCCGAAGTCGTAGTTCCGGAACCAGCCGCCGACGACGAGCGCGTAGCGGAAGACCTTGCCCGGCTTCGTCCACTGGTAGCCGGGGAGGAACGACATGTTGATGATGTCCGACCCGCCGTATTGGAAGCCGGTGTCGTTCGGATCGAAACCCGGCGAGATGGCGCCCACGTTGGCCAGCACGAGGAGATTGCCCGTTCTGCTTGGCCAGGTTGAGCCGCCCCGCCCAGCCGCTGAGGCTCGTCGCCGTCGGGTCGACGCTCGAGGTAGCCCGCGTCCGGCCGCTGGAAATAATGCATCGACGAGTTCTGGAGCCGCAGGATGTCCTCGACGCTCCCCTCGACCCGCGTCGCGCCCGCCCAGCCGCCGACGACCCAGTCCTTCTTCTTGTCGAGGGAGGTCCATCCGTCGACGGCCAGGCGAGAAGGCGTTCTTGTTGAGGATCCCGGCCGAGCGTCTCGTCTGCCGAGATCGCGCACGACGCCCGTGGCCATGAGCCCGATGCCGCTCTTCCCCTCGTCGATGTCCTTCTGGACGCGGAGCGTCCCGTAGTAGGAGAACGGCTCGACCTCCTGCGACAGGCGCGTCCCGAGCTGGTCGATCTGGGCGAACTCGCGGCCCGGTCAGGGCGCTGAGCCAGCCGACGTTCCAGCTGCCGCCGAGCTTCCCGGTGAGCTTGGCCGCGCCCAGGATCGTCGTCCGGTCGGGCACGCGCGCGAACCCGTCCTCGGTGACGTAGCCCTGCGGCGCCCGGCCGATGCGCCGGCTGTAGAAGAAGGTCGGCTGCGGCCAGTTGATGTTGGCGTTGAGGAAGACGCCGCCGCGCCCGAAATCGTTGAAGAGGGACGCGCCCTCGATGAAGAACGGCCGCTTCTCCTCGTAGTAGGTCTCGTAGGCCGAGAGATTGAGGACGGCCGGATCGACCTCGACCTGGCCGAAGTCGGGATTGACGGTCGCGTCCAGGGTCAGGTTGCTCTTCAGGCCGACCTTGAGGTCGAAGCCGACGTTGCCGAGAGCGCGATGCCCCGTCTCGAACGGGATTGCCGCTCTTCGGCGGCCGGAACTGGGCCTGGCCGACGGCGTAGGGCATGAACTCGACGCGGCCGCCCGGGCTGATGCCGCTCGATGCCCTCGAGCCGGGCGAACCGCGACACGAAGGCCGCCTCGCTCTTCGGGGCTCCAGTTGAAGGTCGACTGCTCGTTCTTGCGCCGGATCATGCGGCGGAAATTGACGCCCCAGACGTATTCGTCCTTCTTGGGGAAGCGGATCTGGTTGAAGGGGATGCGGATCTCGACCGTCCAGCCCTCGCCGTTGACGGCGGCCTTGTTCTCCCAGACGCCGTCCCACGAGTCGTCGTCGTTGACGTCGTTCGAGAGCGCCGCGTCGGTGATCGAGCCGGCCGGGTTGGCGTAGAAGGCGTAGCCGGAGCGCTTGTCGAAATAGGGATCGACCGCGACCATGAACCAGTCGGAGTCGGTCTGGCTGTCGCGGCGGCCGAGGCGCTTGAGGATCTTCGACGGGTCGGAGTCGTGGCAGAACGCGGCGACGTAGAGGGCGTTGTCGTCGTAGGCGACCCAGACCTCGGTCGGCTCGCTGGCGGGCGTCGCCGTCCTGGGGATCGTTCTGGGTGAAGCCGGTCGCGACGGGCGCGGTCTTCCAGACCGATTCGTCGAGGCGGCCGTCGAGGACGATGGGCTCGGTGGCGCGGACGGCCTTGACGACCTTGTCGTCGGGAGCGGGGAGCGCGGGGCGGGTCGAGGCGTGAGAGGAGGGGCGGGAGGATGCGCGGGAGGAGGCAGATGGAGAGCCGGCGGGGGAGCGGGGCCGCGAAGACGGGCGCGGCGGCGGCCAGGGCAAAAGCCAGGGCTATGGCGATTAAGGCTGTCTTTTTCATGAACGACTCCTGATCGATCGGCTCGGTCGAATATCTTCTTCCGAAGGCCCGGGGGCCGGATTTTCTCGAGAGAACCGAATCCATACATAAATACGAACCGGCGGGCCGGAATGTTGCTCGGCCCGAGGGAAAGAAGATGGTGTCAGACCCGGTTATCCGACCCCATGTCTGTCTGACCCCCTCGGGCCTTAGGATACAGATATCGCAGATATGGACACGCGATTCGGCAAGTTCGTCAAGGAATACCCCGGGCGCCTGGCCCTGCCTCTTTGCGTCTACTCCGGGCTCGAGATCACGGGCGAATCGATCGAGGACATGGTCAGCGTGCCGGGCACGCAGTTCAAGGCCGTCATGGCCCTCCAGGACCGTTATCGGATGCCCATCCTGAGCACGGCCATCGACACGACCGCGGAAGCGGAAGCCTACGGCTGCGAGATCAAGTTCTCGGCGCGCGAGGCCCCGTCGATCGTCGGGCGTCTCGTCACCGAGCGCCGCCGACGTCGGCACCCTCGCCGACCCCGTGCCCGGCGATGCCCGGACGCGCGTCCCCATCGAAACGGCCTGGCGGCTGACCGCCGAAGTCGGCGAGGGCGTGCCGGTCCTCGGCGCGATGCTCGGACCGTTCGCGCTGGCCGTCGCGGCTCTTCGGCCAGAAGGAGGCCATCGCCGCCACGTCCTCCGAGCCGGACACGATCGAAGCCCTGCTCGACATCGTGACGGGCTTTCTTTGCCGCTACGCGCTCGAGTTCCGGGAAACCGGCGCCTGGGGCATCCTGGTCGCCGAGGCGGCGGCCGGAAAGCTCCCGCCCGAGGGCCTGGCGCGCTTTTCGACGCCTTTCGTCAGGCGCATCATCAAGGCCGTCGAAACCCCCGAATTCGCCGTTGTCCTCCACAACTGCCGGGCCGGGAACGGCCACCTCGACGCGATCATGGAATCCGGCGCCGGGATGTATCATTTCGGCGCCGGGATGGACATCGCGGCGGCGCTCGGAAGGGTCGGCCCCGAGATCGTCCTGAGCGGGAATCTCGACGCGGCCGCGGTCTTTCAAAAAGGGACGCCCCAGGCAACGGGCGACGCGACCAAGGCGCTCCTCGAGGCGACGAGGCCCTATAAGAACTTCATCGTCTCGACAGGGTGCGACATCCCGCCCGGCTCTCCGCTGGCCAATTTGAACGCCTTCTTCCGCGCCGTCGCCGAATTCAACAAGTAGTTGTCTTAATCCCCGATCGAAATCGCCACCAGATACCAGGCGGCGTGCGGCAGCCACTGCTCGGCCCAGCGCCAGTCGTCGTCCTTGCCGGTCTCGGCGTAGCGCAGGCCGAAGTCGATGTCCGTGTCCTCCGTGGTAGCCGCCCGTGATCCCGTTGCAGATGCCTCCCGGCGCGTTCGTGTACTCGTAGGAATCGAAGAACATGTAGGCGATGTTGTTGCGGCCGTGGCCGTGGAGCATGCAGGCGTCGTAGGGGTTGAGCCCGAGGATCCAGTTGAGCTGATCGCTCCCGAAGTCGCGAAGGCCGGTCCGGCGAGCTCGCTTCGTCCTGAGGCCGTCAGGATCGCTCTCACGGCCGCCATCCCGCAGGACCGTCGGGCGGCCAGCCGGGCCGCCGCGGCCATCGACCCGAGCCGGGCGTTCTCGCCCTGCCACCAGGGCGCCGTCTCGGTGTCGTGGGGGAAGAAGAAGGCCGATCGGCGCGTCGACGCGCCGCCCTTGCTCTGGACGAGCTGGCGGCTGTAGCCGAAGGGATTCGCGACCTCGCCCGTCACGGCGAGCTCGAAGCCGAGGGATCTGCTTGACGGCCTCGAGCGCCTTGGCCCGGCCCGCCTCGTCGGCGATCTCGGCGTAGACGACCAGGCCGACGACGGGCATCCCGGCGTCGACGGGATGGAAGAATGGCCGGTCGCCCTCGTCGTCGGCCCGCCAATAATCCGTGTAGGTCGACTTGCCCGATCCTCCTGCCGTTCCGGTCGCGCCCGCGCCACCGCCGGCCTTCTCATCCGTCCACGACGCCAGCCTGGCCTCGAGCGATGCCGCCCGCCGGTCCGCCGCTTCCCTGTAGACGGCCTTCTTCGTCGTCCGATAGAGCTCCGTCGCCGCGATCAGGGCGCAGATAGTCGTCGAGGATGTTCTCCTTGCCGTCGTTCGCGAACAGGAGGTTGTTCTTCTCGAGGAAGGCGAAGGCGTCCTCGGCCGCCTTGAGGTAATCTCGCGCCGTGAAGTCTCCCTCGCCGCGGCTAACGCCGTAGCCCGGGTTCCCGGGCTGGCCATCCGCCCCTCCCCGCGCCGCGGCCATCGCCAGGGCCGCGATGGAGAGCCCGGCGCCTTCCCGGTAGCCGGCCTCGTAGGCGGCGTCGCCCGCGATCTTCTCCCGGCCGTAGTCGCGGAACTTGTCCTTGGTCTCCGGGCGTCAGGATGATGTGGCGCTCCGCCTTCGCCGTGATCCGGCGGTCCTCGGGCTTCTTCTCCGGGCCGCGTCCCGAGACGGTGATGTAGAACGAACCGTTCGGATCCTTGCTCCGGACGAGGTAGTCGGCCCCGAACAGGGCCTCGTCGAGGAGGCGCTTGCGGTATTGGACGAAAGCCGGCTCGTCCCGCCGCTCGAGCTCCCGCAGGGCCATGAACAGGCTCCAGGCCGTGAGCGAGACCTGCTGGGGATTGAAGTAGCTCGAGTAGGACAGGTGGGAGAGGTGCTTGCCGTAGTCCCCCGTGGCGTCGAACCAGCCGCCGTGGATGTCGATCGCGCCGGCGCTTGCCCGTCGAAGGTCATCGTGCGGTCGGCCTTGTCCCACAGCCCGGACGAGCGCTGGCCCTTGAAATAATAGATGACGTCCGAGAGCGTGTTGCGCGCCAGGGCGTTCTTCTGGACGAGGACAGGGTGGGAGCGGACGGCGCCGGGCGCGGCCTTGCCGGCCGCGGCTTCTCCCGCCGTGATCGCCCTCGGCGAGCACTCGATGACGTACGTCCCTTCGTCCTTGACGGCGCTCCAGTCGACCGTCCAGAAGTCCCAGTCCTTCCATTTGGCGACCGGTCCAACGTGGACAGGGGCCCCGGAGAGGACGACCTCGCCGCCCGGGATAGCTTCTGACGGCGAAGCCGCGAACGCGTCCCCGGCGTGACCCTGGATGACGGCCTTCTTTGTCCCCGACGGCTCGTATCCGACCTGGTTGGTCAGGATGCGGGCGGGCTTCGATGGGGCCTGGCCTTGAACTGCGCGATCGCTCTGGCCAGCCTGGTCGGACCGCTGCCGCGTGCCGCAGACAGCCGCTATCAGGCACAAGCCGAGGCAGACGACTGAAACTAAGGCTCGTTTCCGGGGATCTCGACTCACTGGGACCCTCCTGTGGCTTCGGGGATGTTGACGCCAACGATGCTGTCCGCCCATTCTACATCAGCCGGCCCGACAACGAAAACGAAAACCCCGTTCTAGGCCGTCAAAACGCCTGAATGAGGCCGTTAGGCCGCCGGAAAGAGCCCAATGCTCCTGCCTTCTGGATGTCTTCGGATCTATTTCCTGGCCTCAAAGAGCGTCCAGGGATAGGCTTTCATGTCCTTCAAGTAGGGCTTCTGCCAGGCGAATTCGGGGTGCTTGGCCAGGAAAGTCCGCCGCCACAAAGTCGCGTCCGCAGGGATGGCCCATGTGGGCCCACATCTTCATCTCCTTGACGAGCGCCGTCGACGTCACTTTCCCCTGGACCGATCCGGCCGGCGAGAAGGGCGCCCAGCTGAACTCGGGCGTGCCCTTGGGATCCTCGTCGACGTGGCCGCAGAGCACGTTGCTGTTGAATCCGTCCTTCCCGGTGGCCATGTCGACGTGGTCGGCCTCGAAGAGCTTGCCGTCCTCGACGTCGATGTAGCCCTTGTACTCCTCCATCAGCTGCTCCCAGCGCGCCTTCCTCACGAGGACGGACTGCCCCTTGTCGGCGGGATCGAAGGTCGTTTCCTCGGCGATGACCTTCTCGTCGCCGGGAAAGTTCGATCCGACGAAATAGCCGTCCATCGTCCGCCACAGCCTCTGGTTCTTGAGCCCCAGCTCGAACTTGGCGATCTCGCCGGTCTTCGTGTCGCCGACGAGCCAGTCGTTGGCGTAGGCGCCGTTGTTGTCGGCGCTCATGATGCGGACGAAGTCGTCGATCGACGCCGCGTACTGGGCGGCCTTCCTCGCCCGCGCGAACTCGGGCGTGCCCTCCTCGCGGAAGCCCTTGAACGTGCCCATGGTCGTCTCGGTGTAGACGAGCCCCGCGCTGTTCATGACGAAGTCGTCGCCGCTGTGGATGGCTCCCGGGCAAGCAGTCCATCAGGATGCGGCTGGCCGGCCGCCGGCACGATGTCGGCGATGACGTTCCAGCGCGATCCGATGATGTAATCGACCCAGTTGTTGTGGCCGATGACGATGCCGCCGCCTTCCGTCCAGCTCCCCGTGGCGATGAAGGCGCTGCAGTAGCCCGGGGCCTTGTTGTCGCCGGCGCCCTTCTTGGCCATCTCGTCGAGGTAGGGGACATAGTACCAGGCGAGCTCGATCCAGCCGTTGAGGACCGTGATGTCGACGCGGTCGTATTTCGTTCGCGGGAGCCGGGCCTTCAGGCCCGTCGACGATGCCGTCGATCTCCTCCTGGTACTCCGGCTCGAGCTTCGGCCAGAACATGCGTTCCGCCGCGGCCCTGAAGAACGCCCAGTCGCGCTTCGTCGATCCCTCGAGGAAGTGGCGCGAGGGCCTTCAGGAGATCGTCGATCTCGCGTCGCCAGCAGCCAGCCGTGCTGGAACCCGATCTCGCGCGGCGTGCCTTCGAGGTGGACGTTGATCCAGCCGTTGGTATCGACCCGCGAGGCCTTGGCGAGCTCGGGGTGGCTGGCGGCAGGCGCGGTGGGCTCGGTTCCCTTTCCCGAGCAAGCGGGGGAAAGGAGCAGGACGGCCATCACCGGGACCAAGACAAGAAGGTCCGGCGTTATCGAGGGAGCCCAGCGTCTGAGGAGTCTGGCGTTCATGATCGCCTCCTATGAGAGCAAGAGCCTTGTCCCGCCGGGCCCCGGATCTCGGGCCCGCGTCACGGCTCAGGGCCAGAGCTGAGGATACAATGTCACCTGCCGGAATTCAACACGATTCTTTGACCGTCCGCCCCGTCCCGCCGAATGGTCCCGCGGCTCAAGCCGGGTCATCTTATGGTTTTGCCGATCCTACGCGAGTTCCCCCAAGGGATCTCTGGAGACGCAGGGGAAAGGGCTTCAGCCGGTCCTTGGCTTCCGTCGCGAGCCTGCGCAGAATGGCGGCAAGGGGAGTTCGAAGCAGGGATACCCGTGAGAGATCGACCGGATCAGCGCTCGGAAACGCTATGCCGACATGATCGCCGGGATCGACGCATATGGTCCGTTCCTCACCCATATCCCGGAAGGCCTGGCCATTGACGGCGAAGCGAGGACAAGGGCGGTCGTGGCCGCCGAGGAACTCGGACCTTTCGAGGCTGATCGCGTGCACCTCCGGGGGGATTCTGACGTCGATGCGGCGGGACATAGGTCTGATATGAAGCGTCCCGCCGTCCGTCTTCATCAGGTAGCTCGACCTGGCCATGTCCTGCAGGCTGCCCCATTGGATATCGCCCAGGCTGTTGATGGTGCCCGCGATGTCCCCGAGCACCTCGAGACCGTCCTTGAGGTCCCCCGCGTGACCGTTCGGAATGATGGGTTGGTTGAGATAGGCGGCGAGGAACGCCGCGTTCGGATTGTTCAAAGCGATCCGGTTGAGGACCGGGCAGCCCGCGACGTCCGTCGCGGGCATCGTGCCCATGGTGTCGACCCACTCCCTCCCGCGATTGACCTTGAACAACGACCCGAACGAAACGCATCCGCTTTCGATGCCGCATCTCGCCATGTCATTGAACATCGGTTCCGTGCATACGCCGTGCGGCGCCGCCATCACGCGGGAGACGGGCAGCCCGTACCTCTCCTCGAACCTCCCGACCCGTGACAGGGCTTGGGCGATGATCGAGAGCCTCCTCCCGTCATCGGTCTCGGTGCCGAGCTCGTTGGCCACGTGGTTATTCCCATGGATGAGGAGGGAGAGGCGCTCAGGCGCGCTCCGGAAGAGCTCGAGGGCGTCCCTGTTCGCGTAATAGAGATCGAGAGGGACCGTCGCGAAGGCCGCGTGGTAATCGTGCAGGCGGGCATGCCGGACCATTTGCCTGAAATCCACGAACCCGTATTTCGCGGCATGAAGGTTGGGATCGTCAAATAAGATGCATGCGGCCTGGCGGGGACGGGAATACGCGCTCATCCCGGTGATACGACGCAGGAAGTCGATCAGAGGCAGCATCTCAATGAAACACCCTCCGTTGAGCCACTTGAACAACGGCGTCCCATCGGGGATCGCGGGCAACATCGTTCCGACGTCGTAGTGAAGATGACCGTGGGCACGGCCGATGGCCCAGGTGCATACGCCTCCGATGGACGCGACCGACTCGACACCGGCGTGGCCGTTGACGGGCCCGTAGGGATTGCCCAGGACGTTCTCGACGGTCCTGTTCCGGAATGACCAGGGCGCCAGCATGGAACCGGAGAAGCTTATCCGGGCCCGCGTCACGTCGGTCGAGGGAGAGGGGCCGCCGGACGCGCCCAGGACGTAAGTGTGGCGCCCCAGCGTCATCGGGGGGCGCGATTCGAGGTCCTGGCGATGGACGATGCTCGCATGACAGCCCCGGCCGACAAGACCGCTCTCTTCGACGAAGCTCACGTCGAAGCACTTTTCAAGGAGGCCAAAAAGACGGGCTTTGGGGACCGATTTAGAGAGGCTGATCTTGAGGACGGTGTCGGTCGGACTCGAGCTGATCAGGGACGATTCCGCGATCCTCTGATGGCGTTCGCCGGATCTCCCGGCAAAGCGCGATGAAGCGGGCCTTCCAGACGTCAATCGGCTCGGGTATAGGAATAATATTGCCGGGCGTAATAGCCGTCCTGTTCGACGAGGTCGACGCCGTTCAGGATGACGCCCAGGCATTTCAGCCTGTGCGCGTCGAGCTTCTGTTTGGCCTGCTTCATCGCCGTTATCGGGGTCTGTCCGCCTCGCGCGACCAGGATGATCGCGTCGGCCATCGGCCCCATGGCGAGAGCGTCCGAGACGGCCAGCAACGGCGGCGCGTCGAACAGGACGAAATCGTAGCTCCGCTTGAGACAGGCGATGAGCGAGTCCATCTTCTCTGACGTCACGAGCTCGATCGGGTTGGCCGGCAGCGCTCCGCTCGTGATCAGGTGCAAATTGGCGATCTCGGTGGGCGTGACGATCTCCTCCAGGCTCGATGTTCGAGCTGAGGTAGCCGCTCAAGCCCGGCCCGTTGGCGCTGCTCATCCCGAAGATCCTGGCCTGCCGAGGCTTCCGCAGGTCGGAATCCACGATGACGACTCGCTTGTTGGCTTCCGCCAGGGTGATACCCAGGTTGGAGACGGTGGAGGATTTGCCCTCCTTCGCCAGCGGGCTCGTGAACAGGATGGTCTTGATCCTGCCCGGGCGGGGAGGATACGAGCAAAGTCGTTCTGATCGAGCGGTAGCTCTCGGCCTGGATCGATTGGGGCGCGAGCGTGGCGATGAGCTCGATCCTGCCGCCCGGTCCTCTGCCATTCGTCCTGCTCGTCGGCTAACCATCGCGGCTCGAGAGGGGCCTCCCGCCTCTTGCTCTTCCGGCGGGTCTTGGCCTCCGGAGCCTCGCTCTTGCTCCTTAGCATGGACATCAGCTTCGCCAGCTCGGCCTTCGGCCCTGTCTTCCGGGTTTCCTGATCCAAGCCGGGGACGGAGCCCAGCGTGGGGACGCCGATGGCGTTCGTGACGTCCTTCGACGTCTTGACCGTATGATCCAGGTACTCGAGCCCGAGCGCCAATCCCACTCCTCCGGCCAGCCCCAGGAGGATCCCGATGAGCACGTTCTTCCGCTTGTTCGGGGAGGTCGGATTCAGCGGGTAGTCCGCCTTGTCGACGATCCAGACGTTGAGCGCTTCCAATCCCTTGAGCCTCGACGACACGTCGGTCTCGCTCTGCCGCTTGGACAGGGATTCGAGCAGGGACTTCTTGTTCTCGAGCTCGATCTTCATGCTGTTGTAGATGACCGAATTGCTGTTGGCCTTATACGCCTCGTTCTTCTGGGCGTCCAGCAGGCGCTGGAGGGACTGTTCTTTGGTGAGGGCGGCCTGGTATTCGCTGTAGGCGATCCTGATCAGGTTCTGAGTCTCGTTCTTGAGCGCCTCCGTGGCCGCGTCGAGCTGGGATTTCAGCTGCCGCATGGCCGGGAATTCCGGCCTGACCGTGGTCAGGCGGGTGTTGTAGTCGCGGCTGAGCGTGATGTATTGCTCCCGGAGGGTCTGGATGAGGCTCCCTTCCGGCGCGTTCGGGGAGCTCGCCGAGCGGGGCGGATTGCATCTGGTTGTAGATATTGTACTTGTTGACCCGATCGAGCTTGGCGGCCGTCAAGGCGCGTGTTGATCTCCCCGATCCTGGCTACCGTCGGCGCCTCGGCCGTGGAGAGCGGCAGGATGTCTCTTTCCGAGCCGTACTGGTTGAGATCGCTCTCCATCTTGCTGATCTGCGGTCCGGAGCTCGGCGATCTGCGCGTTCAGGAATTCCGTGGCCTGCTCCGACGCCGAGTACCTCTTCTTGACGACCATCTCGATGTAGCCGTCGAAGAGGGCGTTCAGGACCTCGGCCGCGAGCTTCGGATTGCGGTTGCTGAAGCGGACATCGACGAGCCGGGACCGCTCATTGGACGAGACCCCCACGTGGTTCAGGAACTTCTGGACGAGGGTTTCCCGAAAGATCGGGTCGGCCGGATCGGGCAGCTTCTGCCCCTTTTTCGGCCTCCCCGCGAAGTCATAGTCCTCATAGAGCTTCAGCTTGTCGATCGTGTCGGAGGCCAGCGTCCGGCTCCGCAGGAGCCGGGCGTGGCTGCCCAAGATTCGTGCCGGCGCCGAGCGTTTGGACGTCCTCGAACGGCAGGATGTTGGGATCGTCCTCGATCCAGACGCTCCCGTTCGCCGTATAGACCGGGCGTCATCGCGAAGCTGAAGATCGTCGCCGCCGGCGACGGCGGCGCAAGAAGAACGCGGCGATCATCCATTTCCACTTGAGAAGGACGCGCCAATAATGCTGGACCTGGGCGAGGAGCCCGGCTTGGGATTCTTGAGACGTTTCAGGGGCCATGCGGTCTTCCTTTGGATTCCCGTCAGATCAGGGGACGATGACGACGTCGCCCTCCTCGAGGACGATGTCGGCGACCTTGCCGCTGATCATGCTTCTTCAGGTTCACGTTGATCTTCATCTCTTTTCCGGTCGCTCCGGTCCTTGCGCTTGATCACGACCTTCGTTTTCTTGGCCCATTCGGTCGGTCCCCCGGCCTGGGCGATGGCCTGGAGAAGCGTGATCTTCTTGGAGCTCAGGTAGGGGATGACGCCGGGGGTCCGGACCTCGCCGTAGACGAAGACGTTGAGCGTCTGATCGATCGGGATCATGACCACGTCTTTGGGCTGCAGAGTGATGTTGAGGTCCTGGTTTCCCCCGCTCGTCACGTCATCGAGGCTGACGGCGATCCGCTCCTGCCGGCCGTCCGGCCCCGTCCTGTAGACGTAGAGATCGGTCATGGCCTGGGCCGTCAGCCCGCCCGCCTGGGCGATGGCCTGGAGGAGGGTCGTCGGGCCCACGAGCTCATATTGGCCGGGCCTGCCGACGGCCCCGAGGATGGAGATCTTCTGGTATTCCTTGATGAAGACCGTGACGTGGGCCTCCCCTTGGGTGACTTTCTCTCCCACGATCTTGGCCAGTCTCTGTTCCAGTTCCTGCGCCGTCAGGCCCGCGACGTCAACTCGACCCAGGAGGGAAAGCGTTATCGAGCCGTCCTCGGCGACGCGGACGGTCTGGTTGAGCTCGGGCAGCTCGAAGACGGTGATCTCGAGCAGGTCCTTCGGTCCGATCCGATAATCGTTGACCGGGAGGCCCTGCGTTTCCTGGATGGCCCCCAGACCGGGGACGACGATGGCGCCCATGAAGAGGGTCGCCGCGAAGGCCAGATGTTATCCGCATCCTAAGAGAGAAGGCTTTCATAGGCATCTCCCTCGATCGTAACTCGATCATTATATATGGCTTCAGTCGGACAGTCCATACGGAGGATGCGGGCTATCGGACCAACTCGCCCAGCAACGACGGCATTCCGCTGCCCGGAAAGCCGTAGGTCAGGCCGAGACCGACGAAATACCGGTCGCGTGTGATCTCGCCGCCGTCCCGAGCCCGCCGGCCGAATGTGCCCATCAAGACGACGCCGAGATGACGGGCCAGCCTGAGGTTCAGGCTGACCGCGTGGGCCACGAAGCGATCGCCTCGACCCTGGATATCCCCGTCCCGGGGATAGACGGCGCGCCCGAGGGACACGTCGTAGGAGAGGACGGCCTTCCGCGACAGGAGCTGCGACAGGCCGGCCCGGTAGGTGGTCGCGAGGTAATATGTGGCGCCGGAGAAGATCGGAGAACTGAAAACCTCTCGAAAAGAAGAGCTGCAGCGACGTCCGATTCGTCAGATCGGCCGCGACATTGGCTTCGCCGGCGAACCCGGACCCGTCCCTCAGTCCGGGGTCCACAAGATCCAGGCGAGTGTATCCCAGCTTGAAACCGCCGCGGAGCCCCGAGCCAATGGGCGTCTCTCCCACGCCGGGAATGAATTCAGCGCCCCCGAAGATCCCGTAGCTCTTGGCGTCCCGGACGCCGGATGTCGCCCCCGTGAACGCGAACAGGCCGTATTGGCCGTCCAGGAGAAGCCGTGTTCCGGGCCCAGGCTGGATGTAAGCGATCACGTCGACATGATCCTCGTTCCGGTTGAGCATCTCCGAGAGATTCGAATCGAGGTATTCGGCGTCCCCATAGTCGTACTTGGACCTCTCGTAGAGGATCGCCAGCGAGGCGGTCTTCGAGGCTTGCCAGAGGAACGTGCCATCCGCGCTGTCCCTTTTTTCGCGGACATTGATATCAAGCTCGGGGCTGAACCGCCTCCGGACGTCGGACATCCCGCCGCCCGCCTGGAGATATACCCTCTCCAGCGCGACATGGACCTGTCCCCTGAACGTGTTGTTGACGCACCGTTCCCCTTTTGTATCGAGATAGAACACATACTGCGGCGATGTCCACGAGGTCCAGCACGACGTTCTTGCTGAGAGGCAGAAGGATCTGCACCGGGGCTCCGGCAGCGAACGTCCAATCGGGGACGGGATCGCCGAAGTAGCCATAGAAGACGTCGGAGTCGTAGCCGGAACTGGCCAAGGTGAATGCCGCGTTGGCCCGGAGCACGCCGATCCGCCAGCGGGCTCCATCGAGCATCCGCGTCAGCGCGGCGCCTGGCCACGTCAGGCCTTGGCCGTGGGCCGTCCCGGCCGTGCCGATGAGCCAGGCCGTCAATGCAAGACCCGCCGACCGCGAGGAATCTCTTTCCGTTCATGGGTTCGTTTTCAATGACCCGCCGCCCAACGGCCTGCCGTCAATAGGCCCCGATCCCGAACAGGACGACGGGCACGGTCTTCAGGAGGATCTTGGCGTCGAGCCAGAGCGACCAGTTGTCGAGATACTCGAGATCGAGCTTCATCCAATCCTCGAAGGCGATGTTGTTCCGGCCGTTGACCTGCCAGAGGCAGGTGATGCCGGGCTTCATCGAGAAGCGGCGCCTCTGCCAGTCCTTGTACTTCTCGACCTCGTCGGGGACCGTCGGCCGGGGGCCGACGATGCTCATGTGGCCGACGAAGACGTTGAACAGCTGGGGCAGCTCGTCGATGCTGAATTTCCTCATGAATCGGCCGACGGGCGTGATCCATTGCGTCTTCTTCTCCCGGAATTCCGGCGTGGTCATCGATTGGAGGTCGGTGACGTCGGACAGGACGTCGTGGGCGCCCTGGCGCATCGTCCGGAACTTGTAGAGCGTGAACCTCCGGCCGGCGAGGCCCAGCCGGTTCTGCTTGAAGAAGACGGGCCCCTTCGAGGTCGTCTTGATGAGGACGGCCATGATGAGAAAGAGCGGGGACAGGACGAGGATCCCCAGCCCGGAGGCCGCGAAATCGAAGAGCCGCTTGATGAGAAGCTCCCACTCCTTGGCGTGGGTCGTCTTGAAGTGGAGCAAGGGCAGGCCGTCGAGCTCGGCGACCGAAGATCTGGCCAGCTTCGTGTCGAAGAGGTCGACGGCGACGGTCACCACGACCCCTTCGGTCTCGCAGTCTTCGATCGCGCCCTGGAGGGAGTTCAGGCGCGACCGGGGAACGACGAAGACGACCTCGTCGACGGCGTCCCGGTGGAAGATCCTGGGGATGTCCTCGAGCGTGCCGATGACGTCCAGCCGGCCGACCCGGGTGGACGCCGCGGCCGGGCTCGTCGTCGATGGCCCCGAGGACCTCGAATCCCCACTCGGGATGCTTGTCGGCCTTCTTGACGAACTCGACGGCCCGCTTGCCCGTCCCGACGACGAGCAGGCGGCGCGTGTTGAGCCCCTGGCGGCGGACGTAGTGCGAGCTCATGAAGATGGCCGTCTTCTCGAGCCAGATGAACAGGAAGCTCAAGCCCATGAAGAGCATGAAGAAGAGCCGGCTCATGAATTGGAGCTTGAAGAGGAAGATGAACGTCCCGAGCAGCAGGAACGTCACCACGGCGGCCTTGATCACCGCCCAGAGGATCTCGAGATAGGAGCGGGTCCTCATGGACTGATACATGCCGTTCGCGTAGAGCGCCAGGCACCAATAGGGAATGGCGAAGGCGAGGGCATGCCAGAATTTCAGGAGGGGGACGGGGGGCTGGCTGAGAAGGTTATTGAACGAGATAGGCGAAGAGGTAGGCCAGGACGAGGACGCAGGCATCGACAGAAGATCAGGAACCTGCGGAGAACGGCTTCCCTCTCCTTGAACATCGCTTCAAACCCCTCTGTCTCAAAAGCTCCCCGATTATCTACTTTTTTTCGATCTTGCGCAAGACCTTGGCCGGGTTTCCGGCCACGATCGTCCAGGGGGGGACGTCCTTGGTCACGACGGATCCGGCCCCGACGATGGCCCCCTCGCCGACGGTCACGCCGGCCAGGATCGTCGCGCTCGAGCCGACCGAGGCGCCCTTCCTGATGAAGGTCGGGACGACCTTCCAGTCGGCTTCGGTCTGGAGCCCGCCGCCCTCGGCGGTCGAGCGCGGATACATGTCGTTGATAAAGGTGACGTTATGGCCGATGAAGACATCGTCCTCGACGGTCACGCCCTCGCAGATGAAGGTGTGCGAGGAGATCTTGCAGTTCTTGCCGATGAAGGCGTTCTTCTGGATCTCGACGAACGTCCCGACCTTGGTGTCGTCGCCGATCGTGCAGCCGTAGAGGTTGACGAAGGCGAAGATCTTGACGTCCTTCCCCAGCTTGACGTCGGGCGATGACTCTGCAGAATTCCATGGGTGCTCCTTTACAGCTCGATCCTCTTGCCGCCGTGCTTGAGGGATTCGTCCGCGGCCTCGAGGAGGCGGACGACCTGGAGCCCGGCCTGACCGTTGTTGAAGGGCTCCTGGCCCTTCTCGACGCATTCGACGAAATACTGGGCCTCGGCCTTGAGGGCCTCGGTCGCCTCGAGCTTGGGGATGTGGACGTCGCCGGACCGGTAGCTGACGAGAAGCTCGTGGATCCCGTCCTTGCCCCCGTTGGCGCTCTTGACGTCGACGCCCCGGTCGTAGATCTTGACCTTCTCGTCGGCGTCGAGGTCGTCCCAGACGAGCATCTTCTTGTCGCCGCTGATCAGGGTCTTGCGGATCTTGACCGGGCTGAGCCAGTTGACGTGGAAGTGGGCGATGAAGCCGTTGCCCTCGAACTCGACGGAGACGTAGGCGATGTCCTCGTAACCGTCCCTCGAAATGGACGGAGCCGTGGGCCGCCAAGGCCACCGGCTTCTTGTCGATGACGTGGGCCATGATGGACAGATCGTGGGGCGCCAGGTCCCAGATGACGTTGACGTCGTGCTGGAAGAGCCCCAGGTTGACCCGGACCGAGTCGTAGAAGAGGAGCTTGCCCAGCTCGCCCGAGTCGATGACCTGCTTGATCTTCTTGACGGCGCCGGTGAAGAGGAAGGTGTGGTCGACCATGATCCTGAGGTTCTTCTCGGCGGCGAGGTCGATGAGCTCCCGGGCCTGGGCGCTCGTCGAGGTGAACGGCTTCTCGACGAAGATGTGCTTTCCCGCGAGGAGCGCCGCCTTGGCCATCTCGTAATGGGCGAAGACCGGCGTGACGATGGCCACGGCGTCGACGTCCGTGGACCGGATGAGGTCCAGAGGGTCTTTCAGTCCCTTGATGAAGGGAAACTGGTTCTGGGCCAGGGCCAGGCGCTTCTCGGAGATGTCGCTGACCGCGACGAGCTTGGCCCCGGTCGCGGCGTGGAAATTCCGGGCCACGTTGGGCCCCCAATAGCCGTATCCGACGACACCGATATTAAGCATGATGCCCGCTCCCTTTTTTCAGGCCGATTCCCCCACCGCCGCCTCTTGGCGAAAGACTGACAGTGGAATGAATATTACTCACACATCTTCATACCAAGCAATCGGCCTATCCCTTGTAGAATTCCCTGATGGACTCAGCGACATAGGCGATCTGTTCGTCCGCGAGCTCCGGGTACATCGGCAGCGACAGGATCTCGTCCTGGCAGGCGTAGGCGACAGGGAAATCCGACGGGTTTGTGCCCCAGATAGCGGTAGGCGGGCATCAGGGGAAGGGCCGTCGGGTAATGGATGCCCGTGAAGATCCCCTTTGTCTTGAGGAAGGCGGCCAGATCGTCCCTGCGCTCGGCCCGGATGACATAGAGGTGGAAGATGTGGAACGTGTCCGGGCCGGAGCTTCGGGCACTGGATCTGGTCGACGCCGCTCGAGGAGCTCGTTGTACTTCAGGGCGTGGCCGTTCCGGGCCTTGTTCCAGTCGTCGATATGCCCGAGCTTGACCTGAAGCACCGCCGCCTGGATGGCGTCGAGGCGGCTGTTGATGCCTTCGATCTCGTGGATGTACTTCTGAAGGGAGCCGTGGCTGGCGAACAGGCGCGCGTTCCGGGCGAATTCGTCGTCGTCCGTGATGATGGCCCCGCCGTCCCCGTAGGCGCCGAGGTTCTTCCCGGGATAGAAGCTGAAGGTCCCGGCGATCCCGAAGGTCCCGGTCTTCTTGCCCTGCGCACGTGGCGAAATGGGACTGGGCGCAGTCCTCGATGAGGAGGAGGCCTGCGCCTGTCGCAGATCTCCTTGACGGCCTCGATGTCCACCGGCTGGCCGAAGAGGTGGACCGGGATGATGGCCTTGGTCTTCGCCGGTGATCTTCGCTTCGATGCTGGGCCGGATCGATGTGGAAATATTCGTCGATGTCGACGAAGACGGGCCGGGCGCCCGTCTGGCTGATCGTCTCGGACGTGGCGATGAAGCTGTTGGCGACGGTGATGACCTCGTCGCCGGGACCGATGCCCAGGGCCTTGAGGGTGATGTAGATGGCATCCGTCCCGTTGGCGCAGCTGACGCAGTGCTTGACGCCGAACTTCTCGGCGAAGGCCTTCTCGAACCCGTCGACGTACTTGCCGCCGACGAAGGCCGTCTCGCTGATGACCGACTGGATGGCGGGATCGATCTCGGACTTGATGGACTGGTACTGGGCTTTGAGGTCAACGAACGGTACGTTCATGACGAATAATGACTCCTTATGTTGAATATGAATAATTCCGCCTTATCGTAAGCAAGATTCATGCCATGACTGAGGCAGCTCGGGACCAGACATGCGCACTTCGATTTGCATTCCGCAACCATCCTAAGGCTCGGCCTCCCCCTTGGATATCACCTCGGGGGGGGATTTCAGGGGTGAGAAAACGAAGCCCTTTCTCACCCCTAGAGGTGAGGGGACGGCCGGGACCCCGCGCTTTCAAGCCGAGGGCTGCGGGGCCAGATCGGCCTCCTCACCCGGCTTGGCCCGGATGACGATGGAAGTTAGGAGGAAGAGCAGCCAGAGCAGGGCCGAGGGCTTCCCGTAGCTCGATTCCGAGAAATTGTGGAAGAAGATCATCATGAACAGGACCGCCTTGAGCTTGCTGAACTCCGGGTCGCCGTCGAACGAATGGATGATGTTCTTGAAGGTCTGGACCAGGAGGAGGAAGAGGAGGAGCAGGCCGATGATCCCCAGATCCAAAAAGACCTCGATATAGCCATTGTGGGCCGTCGTCGGCGTCCAGTTGACCCGGCTCCAAAGCTCCGAGAGACGCGCCGGGTTGAGCCAGAAGGCCGCGAAGCCGCTTCCGAGGATGGGAGTCCGGCTCCCCATCTGGATCAGTTCCCGCCAGAGAGGGATCCTCCCCGTCAACGAGGCGTCCTTTCCGGCGGCCGCGAAGACTCCCGGCGCGATCGAACGTCCGATGAAGGAAACGGCCAGGACCTGAACGACGAGAAGAACGCACAGCCCGACAATGATGGCGCGGTTGAGCTTCCGGAAATCCCACTTCATCAAGGATTGGGCTATGAGGAGGGCGGTGCCGAGGAGGAACACGATGATGGAAGTCGTGCTTTTTGCGCCGCGCAGGAGGTAGGCGGTCAGGGCCAGGAGGCCGACATCCAGAAGATCCACTTTGGGCCATTTCTCCAGATTCCGCCAGACGAGGACGATCCCCATGAAGGCGCAGAGGAACCCGAGCGAGTTCTTGTGGCCGGCCACGCCCACCCACATCTGGGTCCCATAGACCGTATAGATCCTCCCCATTTCGGGATAGAACTTGGCCAACAGGGCGGATAGGGGCAGAAAGAGGATCGCCATCCGGCGCATGATCCTGTAGACCTTTTCCCCCGCCTGTGACTCCGTCAGGATCAGCAGGATCATGGTCGCGTCCCCGATGAACCGGATCCACTTCTTGAAGATGACGCCCGGGTAGTCCGACCAGACGATGCTGACGAGGCAGTAGGCGAAGAACGCGATCAGCCATCCGTTGTCCGCGAGCTTCAACCGAAATCTCCCTCGGCGGCCTATCAAGGCGATCAGTCCTAGGACCATTAGGATAAAGACGATATTCCGGTCCAGGGAATCGCCCTGGATGATCTCGATGCTGTGCTGCTGTTCCCAGGCGATCCTCTGGCTGAAGCCCACGAACAGACGGGGATGCACCCAATAGATGACCGGCCTTGAAGCGATGATGGCGATCCAGGCGAAGGAGATCCACATGCCTCCGGAGAAACGCTGGCCCTGGCGCAGATCCAGCCTGAGGGCGTAGACGATGAAGGCAACGGTCAAGAGTAGCGCGAGTTGGGCCAACGGGCCTCCTGCCTATCGGCCCGCCCGGCGAGGCGCGTTCGTCGTGAAGGCGGCCTTGAGGCGCCGCATTTGTTCCTGCCGGCAGAACCGGATCACTTCCGGAGGCGCTTTTCTCTGTTCCCTCCTGAGGGCTGCCGCGAGGTACCCTGCCAGGATCGCCAGCCCGCCGAAGCCGAAAGGCGGGCGGGTCATCTGATAAAGGGAGCGGAAAACCTGCCAAGCGGGGTGGCTTCCCAGATAATATTCCTTGACACCCTGGCGGAACAGAAAGCCGAGTTGCTTGCCGCCCCCGGTTCCGATCTTACGATGATGGACGACGCTGCGCTCCGTGAACGTCCGGGTCTTCCAGCCCATCATCCGCGCCGTCGTGACGGCCAGCCAATCGATCCCGCCGCCCTCGATCGGCCGGTACCCGCCGATGGCCTCAAAGCACTCGCGCCGGAAGATCTGGCAGGCGCCGGACACGTGCTCGATGTTCGTGATACCGGTAGTCGTAGGCCGGACCCGCCTGTTCGACGAAGGGGACTCCCGCGACGCCGAGACGACGGGTCTTCGGCGAAGCGGGCCAGGAGGAACTCAAAAATGTCGGGGCCGAATGACAGGTCGGCGTCGAGATTCCCGATGATGTCATGCGGGACCTGCCGGACGACTGCGTAGCCGGCGGCGAACGCTCGGGCCTTGGCCGCGAACTGACGGTCGGGATGCTCCGGGCCCTTCACGTACCGGATCCAGGTGTGGCGGGAGGCATGGTCCTGGACGATCTCATCCGTCCTGTCCGTGGACCCGTCGCTGACGATGACCCATCGTTCAGGCAGGACCGTCTGACCCGCGACCGACAGGATAGCCCCTTCCAAGAAGGCCTCCTCGTTCCTGGCGGGCGTGATCAAGACGTATTTTGGGACCATCATCGAGGAACTCGTTCGGGCATGCGTTCTTGACCCATGGGGTTGTCCGCTGGCCTTCCGCCGCCCCTTTCATCCCTGGTTGGCTTTCATCCGCTCGATCGCCGATCGACGGGAAAAATCTATTATTATTCGCCGGGAGAGTCAAGATATTGCGGTGGGCGGAAGGTTGTAATCCGGCCGGGTCCTTTGATATAATCTCACCCCTAGAGGTGAGGCTAAGGGGATAAAGATCACCCCTTGATTCATCAAGAAAGGTGGATTCCTGTTCCCCCCTTGGCATTGTATGCTGATGTTTTGATCTCATTGGGATGATTTATTCCTAATCCGGAATCTGAGAAGGAGCGAGGCATGAACATGGCTAGCCACGATGCCACAGCCGTCAAATCTTCCATAAGGGACTTCCTCACGCATTCCGTCATGCCTCTGGCGAGGGTCGACGCTTTCAGGGACGATGAATCGTTCCTCGAACGGGGCATCCTCGATTCCACGGGCGTCCTGGAGCTGGTCGGATTCATCGAGAAGCAGTTCTCCGTCCGCGTCGAAGCCGATGAGATCACTCCCGACAACCTCGATTCCCTTGAAAAGCTGGCGGCCTTCGTGTCGCGGAAGACGGCCGCGGCGGGACCCCGAGGCTAGATTTGCGTATCAGCATCTTCGGCCTGGGCTATGTCGGGAGCGTGAGCCTTGCCTGTCTGGCCCAAGGCGGCCATGAGGTCGTCGGCGTCGACGTCAACCCGAGCAAGATCGACCTCATCAACCGCGGCCAATCGCCGATCGTCGAAAAGGACTTGGGGCGGATCATCAAGGAAGCGAGGCTGAAAAAGATGATCTCCGCGACCTCCGACGCCGAGGCCGCCGTTCTCGCTTCCGATGTCAGCTTCATCTGCGTGGGGACTCCGCCTACGAAGGAAGGTCATCTGAATCTGGCGGGCATTTTCGGGGTGGCCCGGGATATCGCCGTGGCGCTCGCCAAGAAACCCGGCTTCCATGTGGTCGTCGTCCGATCCACGGTGATGCCGGGGACCAATCGGAAGATCACCGAGCTCATCGAGCGCACTTCGAAAAAGAAGAGCGGGAGGGACTTCGCGGTCGTTTCGAATCCGGAATTCTTGCGCGAGGGAACGGCCGTCCATGATTTCTTCAACCCCCCCTACACGCTGATCGGGGCGGCGGAGAGCCGGGGCATCGAATCCTTGAAGAGAGTCTACGCCGCCGTCGATGCTCCGGTCGTCCAGGTGGAAGCCAAGATCGCCGAATTGATCAAGTACGTCAACAACTCCTTTCACGCGCTCAAGATCTGTTTCGCCAACGAGGTCGGGAACATCTGCAGCGCCCTGGACATCGATTCCCATCGGGTCATGGAGACATTCTGCCTCGACACGAAATTGAACATCTCCCCGAGCTACCTCAAGCCGGGCTTCGCCTACGGGGGATCGTGCCTGCCCAAGGACCTGAGGGCCCTCTGCGCCATCGCCCACGATCATTACATCAGGTGCCCCGTCCTCGAGAACATCGAACCGAGCAACGAAACCCAGAAGGGGAGGGCCCTGGAGAAGATCATCGAGTTCGGCAAACAGAAGATCGGCTTCTTGGGCCTGAGCTTCAAGGCCGGGACAGATGACCTTCGCAGCAGCCCGATCGTGGACGTCCTGGAAAACCTGTTGGGGAAGGGCTTCGACATCAAGATCTTCGACGAGAGCGTCAGCCTGGCCAAGCTGGTCGGGGGGAACAGGGATTACATCATGCAGCGCATCCCTTTCATCTCCCGGTTCCTGGCCGACGATATCTCCGAGGTCATCTCCCATGCCGACGTCATCGTCATCGTCAATAAAGAGCGCGGCTTCAGCGAGGCCCTGAGGAAGCTCCCCCGGAACAAGATCGTCTTCGATCTGGTCAATATCGATTTTCCCGGGCGGAAGAGCCATAGGAACTATCACGGTGTTTCATGGTAAAGGCCGGCCATATCCTCTTCATCGTCGAAAACAACACGGTGCCGTTCGACCGGCGCGTGTGGGCCGAAGCCCGGGCGGCCCGCGAATTCGGCTACGAGGTCTCGGTCATCTGCCCGTTTGACCGGACGCCGCGATTCCGGCCCGGACATCATCGACGGCATCAGGATCTACCGACATCCCCGCCCGATCGAGGGGTCGAGGAACGGAGCGACCATCCTCGAATATATCAATGCCTTCTTTTGGGAATCGCTGTACTCGCTCCGCATCTTCCTGAATCGTCCGTTCTCGGTCATTCACAGCGCCAATCCCCCGGACCATGTCTTCCTGATCGCGCTGGCGTACAAGATCGCTGGGCGTCAAGTTCATCTTCGATCACCATGATCTGACGCCGGAGACCTACATCGCCAAGTTCGGGACCAAGAACCTCATCCACAAGATCCTCTTGGAGATGGAACGGCTGTCTTTTCGATCCGCGGACCTCGTCATCTCGACCAATGAGTCCTATAAGACGTGTCGCGATCGAGCGGGGAGACAAGAGCGAGAGGGACATCGTCGTCGTGAGGAACGGCCCCGAGATCTCGGCGATCCCCGACGTCCGCCCCGACCCCGGCCTGCTCGACGGGTTCAAGCACCTGGTCGGGTACGTCGGGATCATCGGGAAGCAGGAAGGGATCGAGAATCTGCTCGAGGCCGCGAACCATATCCTTCGGGTCAGGAACAGACAGGACATCAAGTTCGCCGTTGTCGGCACGGGCCCGCATCTCAAGACCGTGATGCAGAGGTCGAAGGCCATGGGCCTGGAGCGTCATGTCCAGTTCTTCGGATATGTCCCCGACGACCGTCTTTACGAGATCCTGGCGACCTCGGATATCTGCGTCAATCCCGAGTTCAACAACGAGTTCACGGACCGGTCGACGATGATCAAGATCATGGAGTATATGTGCTTCCGGAAGCCCATCGTCCAGTTCCGGACCACCGAGAGCGAGTACTCGGCGGGGGACGCGGCGATCCATATCCGGAACAACGATGTGCCCCAATTCGCGGACGCCATCCTGGCCCTGCTGGGCGATCCCGTCCCGCAGGGAAAGGATGGGCCGGATCGGGAGAGAAAGGGTCGAGAAGCTGTTGAGCTGGGAGATCCAGAAGAAGAGCCTGGAGACGGCTTACGGCCGGGTCATCCCCCCGCGACGCCCGCGATGAAAGGGGCCGAGCGCCGGGCTTGTGCGGGAGCTCCTCTCGGAATATGATCGGCGCCGGACGCCCGCAGGCCCAAAGAACATGCCGAACCCAGCGATCCGAGAGAGCCTCGACCGGGTGGAGAAGTGGATCGAAGCCCATGATCTCAAAGGCTATGAGCCCTTCGACGGATTGACCTCGCTACCTGCTCCCGCTGACGATGAAGTCCCGGTTGGCGAGGCAGGCCCTCCAACAGGCCGTGCGGCGCGCGCCCGTCAACCTCAGGCCCCTCCTCGGCATCAAGCCCCTCGATTCGACGAAAGGGAGAGGCTATGTCGCCTGGGGGTACCTGAAGCGATTTCGGCATACGAGCGACATGACCTATCGGGACAAGGCTATCGAGTGCCTTGATTGGCTGGACAGGAACAAGTCGCCCCTCTATCCCCGGCACAGCTGGGGCAATCATTTTACGTATGCGAGCCGGAGCGGCGACATTCCCCTGCACGAATCCACCGTCGTCTGGACCGGACTGATCGGCCAGGTCTACCTCGAGGCCTACGCGCTGTTCGGCTTGCCCCGTCACCGGGAGATCATCGAGAGCGTCGCGGATTGGATCATGGCTCTCCCCCGGGAGGAGACGGCCAGCGGCTCGTGTCTGAGCTACATCATGCCGTGTCAGAGATCGATCCACAACTCGAACATGATCGGAGCGGCCTTCCTGGCCGGCGCCGCCGCGGCGACGCAAAGGCGCGAATACGGACAGGTCGCCCGGCGCGCGATGGAGTACAGCTGCGCCCGGCAGCTGAAGGACGGGGGCTGGTTCTACGGCGAAGAGCGAAAGCATCAATGGATCGACGCCTTTCACACGGGCTATGACCTCGACGCCCTGAGGAGATACCAGACATTCTCGGGCGACACGAGCTTCTCGGACGCCCTAAAAAGAGGGTATGAGTATTTCAGCGGACACTTCTTCGAGCCGAGCGGCCGGGTCCGGTATTACGGCGACAGAACGAGGCCCGTCGATATTCAATGCGCCTCCCAGGCCCTCGATACCCTGGCGCTTTTCGCCGTCGACGATCCCGATGCGGGAGCGTTAGCCGAACGAACCGCCTTGTGGTATATCCGCCGCATGCAGGACAAAGACGGGCATTTCTATTTCCGTCACTATGCGGGCGGTGTCAACAATAAAGCGGCGATGATCCATTGGGGGCAGGCCACGATGCACAAATCCCTGGCCAGCCTCGTTTTGATCGAGCCACAGAAAGCCCGCTGACCGCGGCTTTTCATCTCACGTCGGCAACGGAGACCCGGATGCCAGGGCTTGTCGGGATCATCGGGACGGGGCCCGCGGGCCTCCTTCGGGAAGAGCTCCGCCGTATGACCGCCTGCATGTACAGAAGGGATTCTTTCGCTTCCGGGACCTACGTCGACGAGAGCCGGCACGCCTATGTCGGGTGGACCTGCCACCCCGGCTCCTATGCGGACGGCCTGCCTATCAGGAGCTCTTCGGGCGATGTCACGGTGTTCTTCGCGGGAGAACACCACGGCCCGGTGGGGAGCGATGAGAAGGCCGAGATCCTCCTGCCGCTCTACCTCGAAAAGGGCGAATCGTTCTTCCCCCATCTGAACGGCTTCTTTCACGGCTTGATCATCGATGCCCGCAACGACGAGGTCATCCTGTTCGATGACCGCTTCGGCATGCAGCGTCTCTATTATCATGAAGAGCCCGAAGCCTTCTATTTCGCGTCCGAGGCCAAGTCCATCCTGGCCGTGCGCCCGGAGCTGCGGGCCTACGATCTCAAGGGCCTCGGCGAATGGCTGAGCTGCGGGGCCGTCCTCGATCATCGCAGCCTTTTCCGGGGCATCGATGTCCTCCCCGGGGCGGCCCGCTGGACCTGGCGCCGGGACGCCCCTCTCCAGAAGCGGACCTACTTCACGCCGAAGTCCTGGGAGGGCCTGCCGAAGCTCGGGCCGGAGGAGTTCTATTCGCGTCTGCGCTCGACGTTCGTGTCGAGACTTCCCGCCTATCTCCGAGCCGAGGGGACGATCGGATTGTCCGCGACGGGCGGATTGGATACGCGGATGATCCTGGCCAACCTGGGGGCCGGATCAAGCGCGATCCACTGCTATTCGTTCAATGGGCCCTATCGGGAGAATCTCGACGTCTCGATCGGCCGGCGGGTCGCCCGGGCCGTCGGGCTGCCTCACACGACGGTCACCATCGGGGAGGATTTCTTCCGCCGATTCGACCAGATCGCCAACGACGTCGTCTCGAGCACGGACGGCAACCTGGAAATGAGCGGAGCGCCGAACATCTACGTGAATCGGATCGGCCGGGAGATCTCGCCCATCCGGTTGACCGGGAACTACGGCAGCGAGGTCCTGCGGCGGCACGTCGCCTTCTCCCCGTCGAACTCGATCCGCCGGGTGCTCCGGAAGGAGTGGGCCGAATCCGTGGAGAACACGGCCGCTGTCCTGGCAGGCCATCTCCCGCGATCATCCCTTGAGCTTCGTGGCCTTCCGGCAGATCCCCTGGTACAGCTTCAACCGGCTGCAGGCCGAGCAATCGGTCCTGAGCATGCGGTCTCCGTTCATGGATAACGCCTTTCTGGAGATCGTCTACCGGGCGCCGGAGAAGTGCACCCAGTCCCGGGACATCAGCCTGCGCCTCATCGCCGACGGCGACCGGAGGCTGGGGGAGATCATGACGGACCGGGGCGTCACCTATCCCCGGAAGCCCTCCTGGATCTGGACGAGGGCCTATTATGAGTTCATTTTCAAGATGGAGTATTACGCGAGCCACGGGATGCCGAGGTTCCTGGCCTCGATCGACAGACGCCTGGGGCCCTTCGGCCTCGAACGCAACTTCCTGGGACGGAACAAGTACTATCATCTCCACAAATGGTTCCGCGACGAGCTCGCGCCTTATGTGAGAGATATCCTCCTCTCTGAAAGGGCTTTGTCGAGGGATCACCTCGAACGCCGCGAAGTGATCAAGGCGGTCGAGGCGCACCTCGCCGG
This sequence comes from Candidatus Aminicenantota bacterium, assembly GCA_963843505.1. Lineage (GTDB taxonomy): Bacteria > Acidobacteriota > Aminicenantia > Aminicenantales > Saccharicenantaceae > RBG-16-66-30. Next base: position 164,975 of record CAWJKR010000013.1, read on the forward strand.
CACCGAAAACAACACCTATGCCATCGACGCCTTATTGACCGTGGAGCTCACGAACAGGCTCCTCCTGGACGGCGGCTCATGACGCCGCGCCGCAACTTGACAACCGGACCGATTGCCGCATAATGATTTCACCCATGAAGACGTCCGGCCGCGGAAGCGGGAGAGAGACCACCGAGATCAGCGTCGACGGGAGGTTCCTCACGGTCCCTGCGGTCGTCCTCGACACGGTCACGGTCGCCGTCACGGGCCGCTTCCTCCGGACGGGGTTCATCAAGGGCGAGGGGTGGCTGGATCCGCGCCAAGTGGGCACGCCCGAGAGCATCGTCGAGGCGCTGAAGCAGAGACAGGCCCCGCTGGACCTCTTCGTGTTCCATCAGCGGCTCCCCGAGATCGAACCCCGGTACGCCTATCCTCATGAACGGGAGAATGTCGCGGCCATTCCCCTGACCACGTTCGAGGCCTGGTGGGAAGGCCGGGCTTCCCAGGTCACGCGAAAGAACGTCCGCCGGTCGGTCAAGCGCGGCGTCGAGGTTCGCCGCGTCGATTTCGACGATCGCCTCATCGAGGCCATCGTCCGGATCAACAACGAAATGCCCTTCCGGAACGGACGGAAGTTCTGGCATTTCGGAAAGGGCTTCGACGCGGTCAAGAAGGACTATTCGGCCTATCTCGACCGCAGCGAGTTCCTCGGCGCCTTCCACGACGGCGAGCTGATCGGATTTCTGCGGCTCATCGACCAGGGCGAGGTGGCCAGCATCATGCAGCTGCTGAGCCTGAACAGCCACTCCGACAAGCGGCCCTCCAACGCCCTGATCGCCAAGGCCGTGGAGCTCTGTGTGGAGAAGGGGAAGACGTTCCTCGCCTACGGCCAGTACCTCTACGACGATGACGCCGATAACCCCTTGACGGAATTCAAGAGACGGAACGGCTTCGAGGAATTCCTCGTCCCGGTCTTTTTCGTCCCTTTCACATTCCGGGGGAGGGCCGCGATCAAGCTCCATCTGCACGCCGGGGTGCGGCGGCTGGTCCCGCGGAGGCTCTTGAAGACCGCGCGGACGGTCAGGGCCAAGGTCTTCGAGCGGCGAAAGAAGGCCGTTACGCCGGATTCGCCTGAAGGAGAGTAGCCCGCCGGAAGCGATCGGTGTGTGAGCCGGTGTAGCTCAATGGGCAGAGCAGCTGAGAAGTTTTCAGCAGACGGAGCGTTCGATTCCTCCCGCCGGCTTGATCCTTTCGGGACTTCGGGATACCGGGAACGTGAAAAGTGCTCATCATCACAGCGGACGACCTGGGCCGGGATCGAGCGGCCACGGATTCCTGCCTGTCGTGTTTCCGGCAAAAGAGGATCACCTCCGCGAGCCTCATGGTCTTCATGGCCGACTCGGAACGCGCCGCCGAGCTCGCTGAGAGAGAGGGCCTGGAAACGGGGCTTCATCTCAATCTGTCCCTGAGCTATGAGGCCCCCGGGGTCCCCGAGAGCGCGCGGCGGGCCCAGGACGCGGCCGTCCGTTTCTTTCAACGGGGCCCCTGGACCCAGGTCCTCTATAATCCCTTCATCGCCAGAGCCGTCGCCTCGGCTTTTCAAGCCCAGCTCGACGAATACCGCCGACTCCTCCGAAGGGACCCCGCCCATATCAACGGGCACAAGCACTTTCATTTGAGCATCAACATGATCTTCGGGGGCGTCCTGCCGGCCGGCTCGAAGGTCCGGAGGAGCTTTACCTTTTATCGGGGCGAGAAGGGACCGCTCAACAGGGCCTACCGTCGCCTGCTCGACGCCTGGCTGATCAAGAGGCATATTTCCACCGACGCCTTCTTCAGCCTCAGCCCCACCGACGACGCGCCGCGGCGGGCCCGGATCCTCCGTCTTGCGCAGACGCATTGCGTCGAGCTCATGGTCCACCCCTGGAGCCCGGATCATTATGCGCTTCTGACCGGAGGGGCGTTCCCGCCTTCAGCGGCGTCCGCCGTCTTGGGGAGCTTCTCCGATCTCGGATCCAAGCCGGAAGCCGGTCCCGGCCCTTCATCCCGCGAGGGCCGCCCCGCCGGCCGGCTCAGCGGGACACCATCTCCTTGATGAGCGAGAAGAAGCTGAAAACGGGCTTGAGCCCCCTGAACAGAACGGCGATCAAAGCCACGATAGAAAACCGGGTAGACGATCGACGTGAGGCCGATGCGGACCCACGTCGCCCCTTCCGCGTTGGACGACCGCCACCGGCATCACCCGCGTGAACAGCAGCCAAAAGAGAAGGCCCGAAACGAGGGCGGCCGTCCAGTACTTCCAGAGGATCCCCACATAGAACGAGGCTTTGATCCCGGCCGGCTTCCCGGCATACCACAAGGCGGGGATGAGCAGGATGTAGAACATGACCGAATAGGCGATCGCGACGCCGACGGGGCCGAACAGCAGGCCCAGAGAATAGAAAAGGACGGATGAGCCGAGCATGACGAAGCCCCATTTCAACAGCCGGTCCACGCGCCCGAGCGAGATGTGGAGCCAAACGTTCGTGTTGTAGATGACAAAGGCGCCGATGCCCGGGCCGAGGGCCGCGAAGACGGTGCCGGCGATGCTCCACCGGTCGCCGAGGAGAAGGGTGATCAGGTCTTTTCCCAAGAGCGTGAACAGGACGCTGCCCGGGAAGCCGACGAAGGCCAGGACCGAGAGCGCCTTGGAAAAGTAGCTGCGGTATCTCGGGGGGTCGTCGGCCAGCCGGCTCAACGTCGCGATCCCCACTCTCGTCAAGGCGATCGTCAGCTGGCTGGGCAGCACCGAGGACAGCTGAAACGCCCGGTCATAATGGCCGAGCGGAGCTTTGCCGAAAGCCTTGCCGACGAGGATCTTGTCGAGGTTGTTCCTCACGTAGGTCAAGAGGAAGCTGCCGTAGGTCCTGTAGCCGAAGGTCAGGATCGGGCGGATCGACGTCCCTCTGGCGGGGATGCCCGGTTTCCAGCGGCAGAGCAGCCAGGCCAGAACCGTCATCGCCAGCGGCAAGGAGACATTCCGCATGACCAGAGACCAGAGGCCGAAGCCCCTGAGGGCCATGACGATCCCGAGCCCCGTGCTGACGAGCGCGGCCAGGACTTGGATGATCGCCGCCAGCTTGAATTCCATATTCCGGTTCAGAAGGGCCAGGTGGCAGGTCCCCAAGCCGCTGAAGATGATCGACAGGGCCATGCCCATGGCGATGCTCTTCAGCTGCGCTTCCCCGAAGAACCACGCGATCGCCGGGGAGAGCGCGATGAAAAGGACGGTCAGCCCTACCATGATCAGGACATTGACCCAGAAGAGCTTTTTCATCTGGTCGCTGGTCAGGCCTTCCCGTTGCATGACCGCTTCCGTGAATCCGTTGATCCCGAAATTCTGGACGAGAAGGCTGAACGTGGCGACCATCGAGACGAGGCCGAAGTCCTCCGGGCTCAGGATCCGAGCCAGAACGATCGTCCCCACGGTCTGGATCCCGAAGTTGGCGGTCTGGGCGAAGACGGTGAATCCGGCCCCCACGAGGGCCCTCTTCTTGAGCCCTTCCCGGAGATGTTCCGTTCCGAGCATATCCCTGGGCCTCGGTTCGTTTGGGTCGCGCTTTTCTGTGCCGGGCAAGTCCCTGGTTCCTTAAACTTTCATCAGACAATACCATATTCCCCTCGTTCGTCGCCACCCGGCCGCCATTGAAATGGCGTCCGGGAAATAATAGAATAGACCGGAATGTTCAAGAGAATCCGGGCTTGGGCGATCTTCCACCGCAAGACGATCATCCTGACTTTCGAGATATTCTGGGTCCTGGTCTTCCTGCTCGACCGCGTGACCAGCGGCAGATCCGTCGGCATCCCCCAATTCATCTATGTGAATTTCTGATCTGGAATGATGAAGAAGAAGGCCGTCGTCGTTCTCCTGACGGTCCTGGTGTGCTTGATCATGCTCGAGCTGGGGCTCAGGGCCATCGGGCGGGCGCCGACGAACATGGCCGACGGGATCGCGGACCAGTACGGCGATTCGTTCAGGCTCAAGAAGAACGTCACCAAGGTCATGAAATTTCCCGCGTTCTCTTACACCGTGCACACCGACGAGTTCGGCTTCCGCGCCAAGGCCGTTGGACCCAGGGACCTCCAGGATCGGCGATTCTGCGTGTTCCTGGGCGCCTCGGACGTTTTCGGGAACGGCGTCGATTACGAGGATTCGTTCGTCGGCGTTTTCGCCGACGAGGCCTCCCGGCGCGGGCTGGACGTTTTGAATCTCGCCGTAGGGGGGCATTATTTCCTTGATCAAGAGTCCCTGCTCAAGGAGTTCATGGGGCGCACCGGCCTGAGGCCGGCGACGATCTTCCAGTGCGTCAACGCCCTGCATATCCCCAAGTTCGACCGCCGGAATCGGAACATCATCGTCAAGAGCGGGTACGTCATCGATAAGGCCGGCTGGCGGATCGCCTACTTGAGGCTCATGGCCGGGAACATCTCCTCGGCCTTTTGCTTTTTCCGCGACGGGATCCGGAGGATCCAGGAGAGGTACCTGAATTACGAAGTCACCGAGAAATCCCCCGAGTTCCTGCAGATCTATGCCAAAAGCAACGACATCAGGAAGCCGGAGCGGATCCGCGCGTTCTACGAGTACCTCGAGGGCTTTGAGTCCTTCTGCCGGGAGAACGCCATCGACCTCGTCTACGTCTACATGCCCCTGTCCGACGCCTTCAAGCTGCCGGAGATGGTCAAGCAACTGGGGCTGGACCCGGACGGCTACGATGCCTCATTCTATGAGGATCTCATCCGGTCCCATTGTGAGAAGAACGGCATCCGGCTGATCGAACCAGGGACCGCCCTCAAGCCCTATTTCGACCAGGGGAAGGGCCTGCGGTTCAAGCTGGACCCCCATTTCAACGCCTTCGCCAACAAGGTCATCGGGGACTATCTCGTCGAACAGGTCTTCTAGGCCGGATCGCGCGGGGAGGGGGCGGCGGTCCCCTCATAGGGCCTCTCTTTGGCCGGCATGATCCCGAAGTGCGCCAGGACCTTGGAAAGGTGGTCGCATTCCTTGACCAGGTATTTCATGAAAACGTGTTGCCCCATCAGGAGCGTGAACGGAAGGGCCAACGCATAGAGCGGGATCGCGACGCACGAACGGAGCGTGGTCATGCTCAGGAAGCGGCTCTGCCGGCCTTCGACCATTCCCCGGGTGAGGGCCCTCTTCAGATAGTAGGATCTCCGGCGGCGTTCGGGCGGGACCGTCTCGAAGACCACGGCCTCCTCGCACCAGATGAAGGTCTTGCCTTTCCCCAGCATGCGCTTGAAGAAGACCGCGTCCCCTCCGCCGGTCTTTCCGAACTTCGGATCGAACCGATCGGCCTCGTCGGCGAAGACGCTCTTCAAGAGAAGGGCATTTCCCGTCCGCGTTTCGCGATAGCTCTTGATGACATAGCCGGTGGGAAACCCGCCCCTCTCCAGGAGCCGGCTCTTGATCAGCCACGCCGGGGTGAGAGGGTCGTACCGGGGCTTGACAGGGCCCAGGACCCCGTCCGACCGGGACGCCCGAAGCGCGCGGTGATGCTGGAAAAGCCAATCGTCCTCGGGGAGCTCATCGTCGTCGATGAAGGCGATCAGGTCCCCCCGGGCGTTCTCGATCGATCGGTTCCTCGCCAGCGAGATGTTGCGTTCCGGCTCGACTTGATAGGAGACCGGCAGGCGCGCCTCGTCGTGAGAGGACTGGGCCGCGCCCCTTCCGGACTCCTGGGCATCGTTGTCGACGACGACGGCCGAGAACGTGAACAGGCCCTCCGTTCTCTGCCCCTTCAGCCTGTCCAGAAGCTCGCGCAGGAGCTCCGGCCGCTTATAGGTGCATATGCAGACGCTGATATGGTCCATGCCGTCGAACATCGCCTCTCGCTTCGGCCGGAGATCGGGGCCGCGTTTTTTTCACCCCATGGTATATATCCGGCGGATCCGGAAAGTCAAGGAACCGGGAGCGCCGCGGACGGAAAGGCGGCGGGCCATGGCGGACCGCCTCGATCGCCTTGACAGGCGGGAGAACGGTATAGTAATTAGGAAAGCCGAGGGACCATCGATGACGAACTGGAAGAGGCTGCGCGCGATAAAGCGATTCGTCTGGCAGGACAACGCGGCCCTCTGGTATGAGAAGGACCTCCTCGGGGGGACCGCGGCGCCGGACATGACATTGCCGGTGCGCCTCGATATCCATGATACCGAAGGCACCCTGAGCTGGCTGAGGTCCTTTCGGGAATCCTGGATGTACGACCCGAAGGAGATCGATGTCGGGCTGAGAGAGGGGCACTATTTCGCCAACGCCAAACTCGAAGGACGGATCATCGGGTACACGAAGATCGGCCTCGGGAGCGTCTATCTCTACGACTTCGGGACCTGCCTGGTCCTTCCCGGCCAGGTCTCCTTCCTCTATCATGTCTATGTCGACAAGGAGTTCAGGAAGAACAACATCGCGCAGAACCTCATCATCGCGGTCATCTCCGACCTCGTCCCGCGGGGGTACCGGAAGATGGCCTGCCATATCGCCGCGTGGAACAAGCCTTCGATCCGTCTTTTCGAGGGCCTGGGATTCCGGTGCATCGCTGACGTCCGGTTCCACGGGCTTTTCCATCTGCTGAAGATATGGACCTACCGGACATCCGGGGCGAGCCGGCGGAAGATCTCACTGCGCTTGCCGAACATCCTGTGCTAGCCGCCCCCGCGCCCATGCCGGGCCGGCGTCGTTTCGCCCGCGGGAAGCGAAGCTCCAAAAGGAGAGTCCATGCACCGCCGTTATGACGGCCTGATCGCGGACATCAACGAGGCCTCCGAGGCCGAATGGGCCGAAGCCTTGACCTCCTTCGCCGACGCGAGCATCTATCAGTGTTGGCCCTACGGAAGCGTCAAATGGGGCGCTGGCCATAACGAACATGTCGTCTTGAAGAAGGACGGGACCGTCCTGTCCCTGGCCCAGGTGGCGATCGTCAAGCCCCCCATCCCGGGAGTGGGGATGGCCTACGTGACGTGGGGGCCGCTCTGGAAGAGGAGAGGCCTCCCTCCCGACGAAGCCCCCTTCCGGTCGATGTTGGAGGTCCTGAAGGACGAATACGCCCATCGCCGCAAGCTCCTGCTCAGGATCAAGCCCTACGGCTTCGAAGAGACCGACGGGGCGATGAGGTCCGTCCTGGAACAGGCGGGCTTCCTCCCCACCCGAGGGGTCCAGAAAGCGAAGAAAAGGACCATTCTGGTCGACCTGGGCCCCTCGCCCGATGAGATGAGGAGAAGGCTGTCCAAGAAATGGAGGAACAGCCTGACCAACAGCGAGAAGGAGGGCCTCACGGTCAAGGAAGGATTCTCGGGGCAGCCGCTGGGCGCCATCCAACCGATGTATCATGCCCTCATGAAGAAGAAGAACTTCTCCGGATGGGACCTGGATGAGCTGGCTCGGATCCAGGATCTGCTCGAAGGCCGCCAGAAGATGCGGATCAGCACCTGCGAAGAGGAAGGCCGGACCATCGCGGCTTCCGTCTGCTCCGCGCTCGGAGATACGGCGGTCGGCCTCATCGGGATGACCAGCGACGAGGGCCGGAAGAGAAGGGCCTACTATCTTCTCCAGTGGGACGAGATCCTCTGGGCCAGGAAGATCGGCGCCGCGACCTACGATCTCAACGGGATCAATCCCGAGACGAATCCGACGGTCTATCACTTCAAGTCCGGCCTCAACGGCGACGAGGTCACGCTCCTGAGCGTCTATGATTATTGCCGGAGCCGGTGCCTTTCCTTCCTCATCGATCGGGCCGAACGCCTCGTCGATTTGAAACTGGCCAAGGTGTTCCTGCGGCTGGCCAAGGGCCCCTTCCGACGGCCGCCGGGACGCTCCGCGGACCTTTAGGGCTCCGCGCGGCCGGCCCGCATCGTCCATCCGGACGTCGCCGGACTCCCCGGACGCCGGAAGCCGGATCATAAGCCCGCCAGGACGGCCACGGCCAGGATCCGGAGCTTTTCGATATCGAGGACGAACAGGGACAGGCCGATGGCGAAGAAGTTGAACGTCGCGACCGTCCCCAAGACCGTGCTGAGCTTGGATCGGAAATATTTCTGGAGGAACGGCGAGCGCGCCTTTCTCTTTTCACGCTGGTAGATGGTCAGGACGGCGATGCCGATCCCGTGGTAGGCCCCCCAGAGGACGAAATGCGGCGCCTCGCCATGCCACATGCCGCAGACGACGAAGGTGATGATCATGCCGAGGTTGGAGAGAAAGACGGGGTGACGCCGGAAGAAGTCGAGGCCCCTGAACTTGCGGACGATCGGCCAGTAAATGTAGTCGACGAGCCAGCTCGTGAGCGACATGTGCCAGTTGGCCCATAGCTCCCGGATGTTCCGTTTGAGGAAAGGGTTGTTGAAATTCTCCGGAAGCTCGACGCCGATCAGCCGGGCACAGCCCAGGGCCAGGTCCGTGTACCCGGCGAAGTCGAAATAGAAATAGAGGGCATAGGCGTAGAGGCCGGCCACGGCTCCGAGGGGCCCCATCCCGGATAGACGGTCGGGCTCGGAGGACAGGATATGGGGGTAGAGGATCTGGGCCATGACGAACTTCTTGAACAGCCCGTGCACGATCCGCTCGAGACCCGCCCGCAGATCGGGGGCGAGCCGGGACACGGTCGGGGAACAGACCTGGGAAGCGAAGGGATTGTACCGGTTGATGGGGCCGCTGATGAAGCCGGGAAAGAAGATGATGTAGTCGATGTAGACCAGGAGATCGAGGTTCTCGATCTTCTTCCGATAAGACTCGACGAGGAAATGGATCATCCGGAAGGAAAAATAGGAGACGCCGATCAGCCGGATCATGTCGGCCGGAGCGGATCCTCCCGGCCTCGCGGCGGGAAGGAAAAGCCCTTGGATCGGACCGTATTTGAAGAAGGCCAGGAAAGCCAGGACGGAAGCGATGCCCAGGCCGGCCTCGAGCTTCCGGCCCGCGTCCCCCCGACTGGCGTCCCCCTTCAGGCGGGATCCCAAGGCGAAGGTAATCAAGGAGAGACCGAGGACCAGGCCCATCGAGGCGAGGCCGAACCCGGGAAGGGCCAGCAAGCATCAGGATCGAGGTCAGACCCAGGAAGAGCCGTTTCCCAAGGGCCGACCGGCCGAAGATCCGGGCGCCGAGGGCGACAAGGACAGCGGAGACCCAAAAGGGCGCGCTGTAATAGAAATTGAAGTTCCAGCTGAAAGGGCTCATCGGGTATATCGGGCCGGGCGCATTATATCGGCGCATCTCGCGGCAAGTCAACTCGGGATGTGATACGAAGGGGAATCCTGCTATAATCCGGGACGGATGAACAGCGCGGCCCGACGGGGACGGCCAGGCGTGGGCGGCTCTTCCTTCTTGGCGGGAGGATCCATCGTTCTCTTTGGCTTGTTCGCCCTGCTGGCGGAGTGCGGCCGGGCGCTCCGGCCGGAACATCCGGCGGCAACGCGCAGTTTCCGGCAGCCGCGCGTCAGCTCAGGACGCCGTCGGCCCGGCCGAGATGGGGTCGACAGCGTCCGGCACTGCGGACAGGCTGTATGACTGGACCTCCGCCGGCGTCCCCGGGGGGATCCCTGACAGGTCGACCATCTCCAGAACCCTGACGCCGTCCAATACCCTGGATGAGATCAACGCCGCCATCGCGGCCTGCCCGCCGGGCCAGGTCGTCTGCCTTTCGGCGGGCGTGTACGATGTCGGGCCGATCACGTTCGGGGTCAAGTCCGGAGTGACGCTGCGCGGCGCGGGCGCCGGCCAGACCGTGATCAACACGACGGCCGTCGCCGCCATCGTGAATTCCCACGACGCCTACGCGGAGGCCAGCGGGATCGCGCTGGCGCCCGGCGGCGGACACATCAAGGGATCGACGCGTATCACGCTGGCGACCCCGCCCTCCGCCACCTTCGTTGCCGGGAACATCATCGCCATAACCCAAGAGGCGGACCCGGATACGTTCGCTCCGGGCTGCGGGACCTATTATCGGACCGGGCTGTCGTCGTCGGTGTATCATCTCGATCCGACGAGGGTTTTCCGGCACCTGGCGAGGATCACCGGCGTGGCCGGCAACGTCATCACGCTGGCGACCCCTCTGCCGCTGGACTTCTCCGACGTCCTCAAGCCCAAGGCGTACGCCAAAGGGCGGGACGGCGACGCAATCCCTGTGCGGCGTGGAGAACCTGACGATCGACGGGAACGGCTCCGCCGACTGCGCCGTGCTGTTCTATTCCGCGGACAGGTGCTGGCTGAAGGACGTCGAGATCAAAGAACTTCATCGGAAGCCTGGGACAGGTCCGGTGGGAGATGTCCGTCCAATGCGAAGTCAGGCGGTGCTTCATCCACGACGCGGCGGGTTATCCCGGGCAGTCCGACGGCTACGGGATCATGCTCAACTACGGGGCCAGCAATTGCCTGCTGGTCGACAATATCGCGGACAGGACCGCGAGCTTCGTGATCGCCAACGGGGCGTCTTCTTGCGCCGTGGTCTACAACTATGTCCACGACACGTGCCGGGCTCGGAGGTATTCCCGGGGCATTACGGTCAACCACGGCCCCCACGCCCTGATGCTCCTGATCGAGGGCAACGTCCTGCCCACCGTCGTCAACGACGGCTACCACGGCAGCGCGTCTCACGTCGTCGTGTTCAGGAACAGCATCAACGGGCTCAATTCGACCGAGCCCATCCAAAGGAAGCTCCTCAATCTGTGCCGCGGGAGCTATTATCATTCCATCGTCGGGAACGTCCTGGGCGACCCTTCGTGGCGCCCGGACTATTGCGACCAGCCGTATCCGACATCGCGCGTCGGCGCGGTCTATGCCCTGGGGTGGCCGAGCGCGGACTCGGTCGGGCTCGCGGATTTCGCGGACGTCCCTTGGACGGATTGGACGCAATCGACGAGCGCTCCGGACGCCGAGGTCGCCCGGACCTTGCTTCGGCACGGCAACTACGACCACTATCATAAGGCCGTTGCCTGGGGCAGCAGCACGGCCTCGCGGACGATCCCGGCGAGCCTCATCTACGCCGCGAAGCCTGATTTCTTCGGCCCTCTCCAGTGGCCTCCGATCGGCCCGGATGTCGGCGGTCTGGTCACCAGCATCCCCGCCAAGGCCAGATGGGACGCCTATCGGCGCTCCGGCCGGCTCGACGCTGTCTTCAAGGCCCGCTGAGCCGGTCCTATCTATCTGAGAGAACACGCGACTAGCCATTTCCTTGGGCAAATACTCTACGTTATCCCCTTTTGGGGTGATTCGACCCCTTTCCCGCCCCGCCATACTGGCCTCGACCCGGCGACCGAACGGGTCGAGACATCACCCAGGAGGCGAGAGACATGGCGAGAACTTCAAGGGTCCCGAACCGGAATCTCACGACCTCAATATCCTTCATCCTGATATTCGCCGCCTTCTTCCTGTTCGCATCGACGGGTCTGATCGCGCAGATCACGACGCGGCCGAGTAATCTCCAGTCCCGTCTGTCCCCAAGAACAACCGTCAATCTCAAAGTGTCCTTTACCTGCAGTCCCAAGGTCGCCATAGTCGGCCAACCCGTTCAATTCGTCGATACTTCGTCGGGGGCTCCGACATCTTGGATTTGGGATTTTGGCGACGGGACGACCAGCAATGCGAAGAACCCCACCCATGTCTATACGGCCCCTGGATTCCGGAGAATATCGCTCCTCGCCACGGCCGGCGCGACGAGCAGGAGAACGAACCGCACCGTCACCGTCGTGTCCGATACGTCGAGCGCGACCTTCGTTTTCAGCCCGACGACTCCCGGACCAGGACAGACGGTCCAATTCGCGGACACGACAGCGGGAACGCCGACCTCCTGGCAGTGGAGCTTTGGAGACGGGTCCACGAGCACCGTAAAGAACCCGAGCCACGCTTACGGCCGGACGGGAGCTTTTACCGTAATGTTGGTGGCCAGGAACAGCTCAGGCGAGAGACAGGGGAGCAAGGTGATCAATGTGGCCACGGTGGCCGTACTGGCCGCTTCCTTCACTCACACGCCGTCCCTCCCCATGGCCAACCAATCGATCCAGTTCACAGACATGTCGACGGGTTCTCCGACCGCGTGGCTCTGGGATTTTGGAGATGGCGGGACGAGCTCCGCCCAGCATCCCCTCCATACCTACGCGACGGCCGGATCTAAGAGCGTGACGCTGACCGTCACCAACAGCACCGGATCGAACTCGACGACCCGGGCCATTTCAATCGGAACGCCGCTGGCGGCCTCATTCAGCTATAGCCCGACTTCCCCGACGGTCGGTCGCTCCATGCAATTCACGGACACCTCGGTCGGCTCGCCCACCTCCTGGCTGTGGAATTTCGGCGACGGAGGAACCAGCAGCCTTCAGAATCCCCTCCACACCTATACGACCGCCGGTTCGAAGTCGGTGACGCTGACTGTCACCAACAGCGGCGGATCGAACGCGATAAGTCGAACGGTCACCGTTGGGGCCGCCCTCGCGGCGTCTTTCAGCTATAGCCCTGCCTCGCCGACGGCAGGCCAATCCGTGCAATTCACGGACACCTCGGTCGGCTCTCCCACCTCCTGGCTCTGGAATTTTGGAGATGGCGGAACGAGTACGGCACAGAATCCGAGTCATACATACGCGACGTCCGGATCGAAGACGGTGACATTGACGGTAACCGGGGCTTCCGACTCCAACAGCGCGAGCCAGACGGTGACGGTGGGGGCGGCGCTGGCGGCCTCGTTCGGTTTCAGCCCGGCCTCTCCCGCGGTGGATCAGTCGGTACAGTTCACGGACACGTCGACCGGCGCGCCGACCTCGCGGTCATGGAACTTCGGGGACGGGGCGACCTCGACGGCCCAGAACCCCAGCCACAGCTACGCGACGGCCGGGGCCAAGACCGTGACCCTGACGGTCACGAACGCCTCGGGCTCGAACAGCACGAGCCGGACGGTGACGGTGGGGGCGGCGCTGGCCGCCTCGTTCAGCTTCAGCCCGGCCTCTCCCACGGTGGATCAATCGGTGCAGTTCACGGACACGTCGACCGGCGCGCCGACCTCGCGGTCATGGAACTTCGGGGACGGGGCGACCTCGACGGCCCAGAACCCCAGCCACAGCTACGCGACGGCCGGGGCCAAGACCGTGACCCTGACTGTCACGAACGCCTCGGGCTCGAACAGCACGAGCCGGACGGTGACGGTGGGGGCGGCGCTGACCGCCTCGTTCAGCTTCAGCCCGGCCTCTCCCACGGTGGATCAATCGGTGCAGTTCACGGACACGTCGACCGGCGCGCCGACCTCGCGGTCGTGGAACTTCGGGGACGGGGCGACCTCGACGGCCCAGAACCCCAGCCACAGCTACGCGACGGCCGGGGCCAAGACCGTGACCCTGACGGTCACGAACGCCTCGGGCTCGAACAGCACGAGCCGGACGGTGACGGTGGGGGCGGCGCTGGCCGCCTCGTTCAGCTTCAGCCCGGCCTCTCCCACGGTGGATCAATCGGTGCAGTTCACGGACACGTCGACCGGCGCGCCGACCTCGCGGTCATGGAACTTCGGGGACGGGGCGACCTCGACGGCCCAGAACCCGAGCCACAGCTACGCGACGGCCGGGGCCAAGACCGTGACCCTGACGGTCACGAACGCCTCGGGCTCGAACAGCACGAGCCGGACGGTCACGGTTTCGCCGTCGACCATCATCTCGTCGTCGTTCTCCTTCAGCCCGTCCGCGCCGGCCCCGGGGCAGACGGTGCAGTTCACGGACACCTCCACAGGGACCCCGACCTCGTGGCAGTGGGACTTCGGCGACGGATCATCGAGCACGTCCCAAAATCCCAGCCACGCTTTTTCGACCGAGGGCTCCTACACCGTGATGCTGATCGCGAGCAATGCGTCCGGTTCGGACACGGTCAGCCGGACGGTGACCGTGGCGACGACGACCGAGATCCTGCCGGACGACAGGATTTATGATTGGACCACCACCGGCATCCCCGGGGGTATCCCCAGCCGGACGACCATTTTCAGGACCCTGGCGCCTTCCAATAGCCTGTCCGAGATCAACGCCGCTATCGCCGCCTGTCCGTCCGGCCAGGTCGTCTTCCTGTCCGCCGGGACCTATAACATCAGCGGCATCGGCCGGAAGTCCGGCGTCACGGTGCGCGGGGCCGGGGCCGGCCAGACGATCATCAACTCCGGCGGATCGACGGCGTTCTCTTCCACGGGCGGGTCGTTCAACTACGACGGCGGACATCAGGCCATCGCCAACGGGACATGGCTGCAGAAGGGATCGACGAACATCACCCTGACATCCACCCCCGGAAGCCAGTTCGCCGTCGGACGGCTCATCATGATCAATCAGAACGACGATCATATATTGGTCTTCCCCCGCACCGGGAATTGGGCGGGCACGAGAAACCTCCGTCATGTTTCCCGCATCACCGCGATCTCCGGGAACACCATCACGTTCGCGACCCCGCTCCCCTACACGTTCGTCAACGCGCAGAGCCCCGGCGCCCAGGCCATCTCCGCGAACGACTCCCAGTTCGGCATCGAGGACATGACCATCGACGCCGGATCGTGCGTCCGCTTCCAGGGATCTGACCGGTGCTGGATCAAGGGCTGCGAGCTCCGGGGGTTCGACAATGAAGCCGTCTTCATGAGAGACAGCCACCAGCTCGAGATCCGGCGGTGCTACATCCACGACGCCGAGGGCTTCCCCAACCAGAGCGACGGCTACGGGGTCTATTCCCAGTACGCCGTCTCCAACATCCTCGTCGAGGATTGTATCGGCACCCGCATGTCGTACATGACGGTCATGAACGGGAACGACTCGAGCGCATTCCTCTACAACTTCATCTGGGGCATGGGTCGCGCCGGCTTCGCCTGGCAGAATCCCGGATTCAACTGCAACCACGGCCCGCACAGCATCATGAACCTCTGGGAAGGGAACAAGACGGAGCGGTGGCAGAACGACGCCTACCACGGATCGGCTTCGCACCAGACGCTTTTCCGCAACCATATCCACGGCAAGCACCCGTCCTACACGCTCGACCGGCGCATCATGGACTTCGGGCGCACGAGCTACTACTACAATGCGGTCGGCAATGTCGTCGGTGACTCGTCGTGGAACCCGACCTACTATCAGGCCTCGAAACAGACGGGGACGGGATATTTCACGGGCGGATTGGACCGTTCGCAGGGCTATCTGTGGGTCCTGGGCTACCCCAACATGGGGAGCGGGAGCCTGAGCGAGGAGACGTCATTGACAGGCTTCACCCCGCCGGGCGGATCGTACCCCGACTCGAAGGTCCTGACGACGCTGATCCGGCACGGCAACTACGACTACTACAATAAGGCCACGATATGGGACAGCGGGATCTCTTCGCACGCGCTTCCCGAAAGCCTGAAGTATTCATCCAAGCCCAGCTACTTCGGCGCCGCCCAGTGGCCTCCGATCGGTCCCGACGTCAGCGGACTGGTCACGGCCATCCCGTCCGAAGCCCGGTGGAACGCCTACCTGAGCTCGGGCCGAGTGAGCGACCTCTTCTAGTTCCGCTAGATGGGGTGAAATCAGGGGCCTGCCGGCGCCGCGGGCGCCGCAGGCCGCCCGGTCGGAGGGCGGCGAAGGCCGACTACATCAGCTTGCGCTTGAGGATCTTGCCGGATTCGTTCTTGGGCAGGGAATCCCGGATCTCGTAGAGCTTCGGGATCTTGTACACCGCCAGCCGTTGCTGCAGGAACGCCGGCAGCTCCTCCGAGTGATCTCTCGGAAAACCCCGGCCTGACGACGATGAAGGCTTTCGGGGCCTCCCCCAGGACATCATCCGCTACGCCGACGACGGCGACTTCGATGACCGCCGGGTGTTCGTGGAGCGCCTCCTCGATCTCCTTGGCGCTGACCCGGTTCCCGCCGATCTTGATCATGTCCTTGCTCCGGCCGACGACATACAGATAACCTTCGTCGTCCATCCGGCCGATGTCCCCGGTGAAGTAGAAGCCGTTCTTAAGGACCTTTTCCGTCTCCTCGGGGTGGTTCCAGTACCCGGACATGATGTTGGAGCCGCGGGCGACGATCTCGCCTTCCCGCCCCGCGGGCAGGGGAGTCCCTCGTTCGTCGGCCACGAACAGCTCGACGTTGGCGATGGCCTTCCCGATCGATCCCCATTTGCGGGGAAGATCGTCGGGATGGAGATAGGACAATCGGGCCGAGGCTTCGGTCGCGCCGTACATGACGAAGAGCTTGGCCGGGGCGAAGGCCTCGGCGACCTCCTTCTGGACGGAGGGGGCCAGGGCCCCGCCGGCCTGGGTCACATACCGGAGCCGGGGGAACTTCGACGTCCGGAGGTTGGAGCGGCCGAGAAGGATCGTGTAAGTCGACGGCACGCCGGCGAAGCCCGTGACCTCCTGTTCCCTCATGGTCTGGAGGACGACGTTGGGATAGAGGAATCTGTTATCGATGACGACCGATCC
This sequence comes from Candidatus Aminicenantota bacterium, assembly GCA_963843505.1. GTDB lineage: Bacteria > Acidobacteriota > Aminicenantia > Aminicenantales > Saccharicenantaceae > RBG-16-66-30. The sequence goes on from CAWJKR010000013.1 coordinate 181,393, forward strand.
GCCGGCGAAGAAGTGGGTGTTCAGCAGCGACTTGCCGTAGATGTAATGGAACGGCAAGACGACCAGGATCCTGTCCTCCGGCGTCAGCCCGAGATAATCGACGATCGAGCGCGTGTTGGCCACAATGTTGAGATGGGTCAGAACGACGCCGCGCGGCTTCCCCGTGCTCCCCGAGGTGTAGACGATGGAGGCGACGTCGAGGTCGATCAGTCGCGCCTCCGGGTTGACGTCGGGCCGTCCGTCCAGCGCCTCGGGAAGTCGGACCGCCGGCCGGCCCAGCAGGCTCGGGGCTTCGCCCTCCGGCCCGTTCCAGAGGAAGACGGATTCGAGCGGGCCGGGGACATCGGGCGGCGAAGGGGCCCGTCCCACTGGGCCGGACATCAGGGTCCTCGCCGCGAGCCGGTGGCCGGCGATGAGGAATCGGACGCCGCCGTCGCGGACGATATAGGCCACATCGTCGGCGGTGTTCTCCGTGTTCAACGCCACGGTCGTCCCCCCGGCCTTGAGAATGGCGTAGTAGGAGACGACGTATTCGGCGGAATTCTCGATGAAGAGGGCCACCCGGTCGCCCTTCTTCAGGCCCCGGTCGAGGAGGAGATGGGCCAGCCGGTTGGCCCGGGCGTTCAGCTCGCCGTAAGGTATGCCAGCTCCCGCCGAGCGAAGAGGGCCAACTTGTCCGGGAACCGGACCGCCGAATCCTCGAGGAAGCTGTGGACGAATTTCGTATGGCCCATGGTCTCTTCCTGAGGAGACTCGCGCGCGTCCTAGCCGAGGTGCTTGCGGCTCCGCTCTCAAGTACTCGGTCGCCTTGATCTTCCGCTTGATGTCGTTCTGGATGTTGAGCACCTGGTCCTCGCCGAGACCGAGCTCTTCGGCGACCTCCGCCGACGGGAACGCCCTTTTCCATGGCGTACCAGACGAGGTCTCCGATCTCGAACGGGACCCGGAAGAAGAACTCCTCCTGGGTGCATTCGGCGCTGTAGGTGTCGGTCGTCGGCGTGCGCTCCCGGATCTCCTGCGGCACGCCGAGGTAGGCGGCCAGCTGGAAGACCTGCGTCTTGAAGAGGTGGGCGATGGGCTTGATATCGGCGCCCGCCGTCCCCGTACTTGACGAAGAAACCCTGCTCGTGCTCGTTCTTGTTGCCCGTCCCGATGACGGCGTAGTTGAGACGGTCGGCGTGATAGTAGAGCATGGACATGCGGCTGCGCTGCTTGAAGTTGGAGGCGGCCACGATCTGGAGGTATTCCTTGAGCGGGATCCTGCTCGGTCTTCTCCTCCCCTTCGGGCGAGATGATCGTCAGCTGGAAGACATTCAGGCTGGTCCTTGTCCCCCAGGGCCGACGGCAGGACGATCTTCGCCCGGTAGGTGGCGTCGTATTCGGGAAAGACGTTCTTCATGGCTTCGTCCCGGCGCCGGTAGGTCCCGAAACCGGCCAGGGCCGCGGTCATGTCTTCGACGATGTAGGGGACGCCGAACGTGCCGGGCCAGCTTTCTGGCCAGGACCGCGCTGAGGGGATTGGAATCGGATTCGGGCATGGTGATGCCCAGCACCCGTTCCGGCCCAAAGGCCTTGGCGCTCAGAGCGAGGCAGACGCTCGAATCGATCCCGCCGCTGATGCCGATGACGCCGCCGCGCTTGTGGAGCTCCTGCCCCACGACGCGCACGCATGGCGATGACGATGCGTTCGGCCTCGGCGGCCGCGTCGATCCGTATGTCGTTCTTAGAAAAGGACATCTGACTCTCCCTGTCGGAATCTGACCCGATCCCCGTCGCCGGGTCCCAAGACATTTCAATATATCAAAAGGGCGAGGACAGTCAATGGCTCTCAGGCTTTGAGCCCTTGAGGCCCGCCAGGGTCCGCAAGAGCTCGATGGCGACGACCTGCCGTCCCAGCGAGTTCAGATGGCCGCCGTCGTCCGTGTAGGCGGAACGCAGCAACTCGTAGTCCTTCCCCTTCTCCTTGAACGTGGCCTTCTTCGTCTCGTCGATGCGGGATTCGACCGCGGCCAGGTCGAAGAGAGAATCCCCGAAGCGGGCCCTCAGCTTGTCGTTGAAGAGGTTCCTTTTCACATTGTCTTCTTCATGCCAGGGCAGCCTTCCCAGGAGCTTCTTCAGCCGGGTCAGGAATCCCATCGGCCTCGACAACAGCGGGACGGTGAAAGTGACGATCGTCAGGTCCGGAAAACGTCTCTCCAGGTCCTCGACGAGCTCGACGTAGGCGTTGAAGACCGCGTCGATGTCTGTCTCATGGTCGAAGTCGACGAAACAGAACTTGAGGAAAGCGATGTCCGCCTTCTCGCCGACCCCGCCGTTCAGGATCTCCCGGAACGCTTCGATCTTCGAAAGCGGGGCCTTGTTCCTCCCGACGGCGGCGTGGGCGAACACCGGGCCCGAGAGGTCCGCCGGATCGGCGGTCTCGCGAATATTCAGCTTGATCCCGGGCCTCCGGGCCATGACCTCGGCGAGGCCTTCGACGATATTCGCCCCGACGGACTTATGGCCGAAGAAGATCGTCTTTTGGGACAGGGCCTCCCAGCGGTCTCCGGATATGCCGTCGAGCCGGGCATATCCGGCCTGCAGATTCTTCATGCCGGTCTCCTTGCAGGAAGCGGAGAAAAGGATGCCGAGGACGACGGCAAGACCGGGGCGGATATTCACGGCGTGTCTCCGGCGCTCACTTCCGCTTCGATCATCCAGGCAGGGACGGGGGGAACCGTCTCAGGTGCTCGGTCGTATTGAACTTGCTCGCAAAGTCGCGGAAGGCCCTCTTGACCTGGTCCTCGGTCAGTTCCATGACCCGGCAGACCTCGGGGATGTCCACCTTGTTCTCCCAGGCATAGAGCAACAGGTCCAGAGTCTTGAATGGCATCCGGAAAAACCATTCCTCGTCCGTCACCGGGGCGCTGTAAGTGTCCGGGCAGGGCGCGCGCTCGAGGATCTCCGGGTATCACGCCCAGGTGTTCGGCCAGCTGGAAGACCTGGTTCTTGAAGAGGTGAGCGATCGGCTCGATGTCCACGCCGCCGTCCCCGTACTTGACAAAGAGCCCTTGGAGGGCCTCGCTCTTGTTGGTCGTCCCGCAGACCAGGTAGTTCTCCTTTTCGGCGTAGTAGTACTGGGCCATCATGCGCGTCCTGTGCTTGGTGCACGTGGCGGCGATGATCCCCTGGGCCTGATCGTTGCCGAGCCGGGTCGTTTTCACGGTCCCCTGGGGATCGATCGACCGTCAGGGTGAAGAAGTTGTACCCGTCTTTGTTCAGGATATCCGAGGGAAGGGTGATCTTCAGCTTATGGCCGTCGCCGAAATCGGGATAGATGGCCTTGGCGACGGCGTCCCGTTTCGCGTAGGTGCCGAAGGCCGTCAGGACGGGGGTGATGTCGAACGGTGAGGGCTTCGATGCCCAGTTGAGCCGCCTGCTTCTCGGCGAATTCGGCGCTCTGCGGGCTCGATTCCTTGTCCGGAAGGAGCAGGGCCAAGACCCTGTCCTTGCCGACGGCCTCTGACGGACAGCGCCGCGGACAGCGCGGAATCGACGCCGCCGCTCAAGCCGATGACGATCCCCTTCCGATGCATGGACCGGACCTGTTCGCCGATGAAGGAGACGATCCTCGCGGTCTCGGCCGTGCGGTCGATCTTAAGGACTTCCCGGGAAAAGGCCATGATCCGCCTCCTTGCGATCCTGTCTCCAGCCCGATGAACCAAGAGATAGCATTGACCTCCGGTCAAGTCAATAGCGCCGGCCTCGGGTCCGGCCCGGAGTTCGCGGATCCGCCAGGCCGTCCGCGGGCACTGGAGGGACGGGGCGATCCGCTTGATTTGTCCGCCGATTCGCGGTAATCATGGGGGCCATGGAAACGACCGGCCCGATCCCCGTGACGCTCGACGTGAACGAGATCGCCGCGCGGCTGCGGTTCGACCCCGCGAAAGCGGGATTCGAGAGCCTTGACGAGCTCGTCGCGTTTGCCGAGGGGCTCATCAAGCCGCGGGGCGTCATGTTGATCGCCTATGTCGGGGCGAAGGGAGAGAGGACGGTCGAGGTGGCCGGGGTCACGTTCGAGAGCCCGATCCTGCGGCAGAACCTGGAGAAGGCCAACAAGGTCTTCCCTTACGTCATCACGATCGGCCCCGAGCTCGAGAGGGCCGCCGCCTCTCAGGGCGACCTCCTCAGGCAATATTATCTCGAGGAGATGGCCAATATCGCCCTGGAAAAGGCCGCGGCCTGGCTGGCCGCGCAGACTCGAAAAGCGCTACGGCGTCGGTCCGCTCTCCAACATGAGCCCCGGCTCGCTCGAGGATTGGCCCATCACCGAGCAGACCAAGCTCTTTTCGATGCTTCGGCGATACGGAGCGGACGGTCGGCGTGCGCTTGACCGACAGCCTGCTCATGATCCCGCGCAAGTCCATCTCCGGGATTCTCTTCCCGTCCGAAGAGGGATTCGTGGCCTGTCAGCTCTGCGACCGGGAGCGCTGCCAAGGCCGGAAGGCCCCATACTCAGGGGGCTGATCATTTCATTTGATTATGCGGGCTCTTCTCCCGCATCAGCTTCTCGATCTCGGCGATCTCCTTGGGGACGCGGCCCGATAGGATCTCGTTCCCGGTGTCCGTGATCAGGACATCGTCCTCGATGCGGACGCCCATGCCCGCGTATTTCTTGTAGACCGGGCCGGCCTTCTCCCGGAAGGCCGCCAGCTCCGCGTCCGGGACCTTGCCCTTGAGCGCGTCGAGAAAGGCGTCGAACCGCACCTCGGGGAAATACAGCCCCGGCTCCATGGTCATGACCATGCCCGGGGCCATGGCGACCTTGTCGAGGCGAGGGCTGTGCCAGTTCCAGACGTCATGGACGTCGAGCCCGATGCCGTGGCCGAATCCGTGCTGGATGTAAAGGCGCCTCTGCCATGGGCTCTTGACGTCAGTGACGAGGCCCAGCTTCTCCAGCCCCGCCATCAGGATGTCCTCGACTTCGGTCTGGACGGCCTTGAACGTGACGCCCGGGACGAGCTTGGCGCAGCCGGCCTTCTCGGCCTCGAGAACGAGAGCGTAGAGCTCCCGCTGCTCCTTCGTGAAGCGCCCTTTCGCCGGGATCGTCCGGCTGATATCGGACGTGTAGCCACGGATCCAGGCGCCGACGTCGAAGACGACGAGGTCGCCCGCCGCGAGGGGACGGGCCGTCGCCCCGAAGTGGACGTTGGTCGAGTTCGGCCCGGAGGCGGCCTGGAGGAACGAGTCCTCCGTTTCCCGCTTGTCGAACGCGTACCTGAGGATCGCCGCCAGATCGACCTCGCGCATCCCGGGTTCGGCCGCCCGGAACGCCTCGTTGAGGGCTTCGGCCGTGAGATCGATGGCCTCGCGCAGAGCGGCGATCTCATCGGCGTCCTTGGTCAGGCGCAGCTCCGAGAGGGTCGGGTCGACGTTGAGGATGGCGTCGGATTGGGTGAGGGGGTTGGGAAGGCCCGAGCCGCCGAAGGTGCGGGCCAGGAAATCGAAGTCGGAGAAGGGGAGAAAGACCCGCTTGGCGCGTCCGGATCGGATCAAACCGAAAAGGACGGAAGACAGCTGCGTCTGAGGTTTCTCGACGATCCCCTTGGCAGGCTCCTGCTGCCGCGGCCTGGGTCCCGCCCCCGGCGGCCGGCGCGGCGGTCACTTCAGGCCCGCCCGACCCGGCCATCGCGACGACGCCTCCCCGGGCCCCGGGACCGCCGCCCGTCCGCCGGAAGATCGTCTCGCGCGGGCTTCCCGCCCGGATCGAGGACGAGGACCGCATCGGCTTCCTTGAGGCCGGTGAGGTAAAGGAAATTGAGGTTATCTCGCATTCCGCCGCGGGTCTCATACTGGGAGGGGATGATGATGACGCGCGTCCTTATGGATCTCCATCAGCCTGGCCCGTCGCGCGGCGACGGCCGGGGCGTTGGCGGCGTCGAGCGAAGCGCCGGGGCGGCCGGGCTGATCTTGAGCGGATCGGGGGGCGGCCCAGAGACTGGCCGCGAGGGCCAGGGCGAAAAACCAGCCTATGAATAGGGCCGAGCTCGCTTTCGGATGATTCGTTCTTGTCTTCATGATTCCTCTTTATGTCCCAAGACCTTCAGATCATAATCCCAAGAAGGGGTCAGGTCCACTCTAACTCGATCTTCTCGATGACCTTGCCGGTGGCCTTGTCCTTCAGGATCCGCTTGACGCGGCCGTCGGGGAGGCGCTCGGTTTTGATCGCGATGAAACCGGCTTTCCGGGCTTCCCCCGGCCTTTCCCCTGGTTTCCCCCCGTTTTGGCCTCCTGGGGCCTCCCAGGGGCCTTAAAAGCGAGCTTCACGGCCTCCCAGCGGCCCGACCTCATCGATCTGTAGCAGGCGTCGATGATGGCATTGACGACATACCCGTCGTGGAACGTCTCCACCGGCTCCCGGCCCGCCTCCATGGCGTCGAGCATGTCCTGGAACATGTGGATGTAGCCGAGCTCATGGGCCTCGTCGCCGACCGGGAAGAGCCAGCCCGTCCGGCCTTCGGCTTTTTCCGCGACGTACCCGCCTTCGCCCGCGGCGGTGAACATCTCGAAGCCCGTGCGAAGGAAATGATCGAGGCGGATCGTGCCCTCGGTGCCGCTGACCTCGTCCCGCAGGTCCATGCCGCCCCGGAACGTCCAGCTGACCTCGAACTGGCTGATCGCGCCGCCCTCGTACTCGACGAGCCCGATGGCGTGGTCCTCGGCCTTGATCGGGTGGACCTGGGTCGCGCCCCAGCAAAAGGCCCGGAGCGGCCGCTTGTCCTTGCCGATGAACGAACGGCCGATCTCGATGCAATGACAGCCCATGTCGATGATCGCGCCTCCGCCCGATCGCTCCGCGTCCCAGAACCAGGCGCTGTGGGGCCCGGGATGGGTTTCGCGCGAGCGCGTCCAGAGGATGCGGCCCATCGCGCCGTTGCGCGTCGAGGCGAGGGCCTTGAGGGTTTTCGGCGTGTAGACGAGATCCTCGAGATAGCCGGCGAAGACTCCCGCCTTCTCCACGGCCTCGAGCATCTCTTGCGCCTCGGCGGCCGTCCGTCCGAGCGGTTTCGTGCACAGGACGGCCTTTCCGGCCTCCGCGGCGAGCTTGACCGCCTCCCGATGCATATCGTTGGGGAGCCCGATGACGACGATCTCCGAGCCGGAATTCCGGACGGCGTCCCGAAGGTCCGAGGTCCAGCGCTCGATCCCGTGCTCCGCCGCGAACGCCTTGGCCCTTTCCGGAGACCGCGAATAGACATTGACCACCCGGTCGCGGCTCCGCAGCCCATGGAGCGTCTGCGTGTAGAAGGTCCCGATAAGCCCCGTTCCGAGCATCGTGATCTTGGCCATGCCGGCTCCTGCGGAGGACTGCCCTATTAATCCCTCCCTTTATAGCCCGTCGGCGCTCGATTCTCAAGTCCAAAAAATGCTGGACTTTCAGGATGATGTTGATTATTCTTGGCCCAAGGAAAAGACACCTGGGGCGCTGGAATTCCTCCGTGTCCGAGGGGAATTCATATTGGCATAAATAGCTCGTGATTCTGTCTCTCATCATGGGACAGAAAGGAGGGGAAAATGTCTCATCGCTTCTTGGGGTGTCTTGTCATTGGCGCGGTTCTCCTGGCCGGAGCCTCTTGCACCCGGCTGGGCGAGCCGGGGGAGGGAGAACAGGCCCTCGCCCTGCAGACCCTGACGAAAACGGATTCCATCCCCGCAGCATGGGGAAAGCTGGTGTCCGTAAGCAGCAGCCCGGGCATCGCCGACCTGGTCCAGCTATGGTTCCAGGACGATGCGGGGATCATCAGGATGGCCCACTATAACGTGAAGACCAATCTCCTTTCGAAACAAGTCCGGGCGATCGGCCGCGATTAGAGGATCAAGATGAAGAATATGGAAAGCATCATTCGGCGCGCCTTCTTTTATGGCGCTTTCGTCGTCGCGGCGGTCGCGGTGATCGAGAAGATCGCGAATATCATGAAATACACGCTGTTCAAGGGGATTCCAGAGCCCAGCCGACTCCTCGAGTACGCGGCTATCGGTCTCCTCTTCGCGATCGCCATGCAACTGCACCAGATCCGGCTGCTGCTGAGCGCGAAGCCCAAGTAGACCGGACCCGCGGGAGGGCACGAGGCCGGGCTTCAGCGCGGCGCCTTCACGAACGCGATCCCCGCCGCCCGGCCGACGCTGACGGTGAAGCCGCTCACGCGTCCGCCCCTGCCGCGCGCGAACTCGATGTTCAGCCCGTAGCCGGGGACCGTGAACTTGTCCGGGGCCATGGCCTTGAGCTCGGCCCGCGGCGTGTCCCTCGTCTTGAGCACGAGCTTGTCCTTGTCGACGCTGATCAGGTACTTGGCGTCGAGAAGCTCTTCGCTCATGTAAGCTCCCGCGTATTCCGTCAGCGCCGCCGCCCCTGTCGCCGTGAGCGGGGCCGCCTTGGCGAAGCGATACTCTTGCGCCTTGCCGACGGCCATGTGCGCCGTCGCCGGCCTCCCTTTCTCCGCCGCCTTGAATGCGATCTCGATGTCCGCCCTCCCCGGGACCACGAACTTGCCCGGCCCGGCCGGCTTGAGGGCGAAATTCCGGGCGCCCATGGCCGCCATGAGCTGACTCTCCTTCAGCGTCATCGTCAGCCAGAGGCCGAAGCGGTCGTCCTGCCAATTGCCGACGAGGGCCTCGAGCTCGGCCTTGGGGACGGTCATTCCGGCTTCTTCCTGTGCCGGCACTCCCTCCTCGCTCTCCTTCTTCGCCTCTTCCTTCGGCGGCTCCTTCAGCTGCCCCGCCAAATAGATATCCGCCACCCGGAAGGCCAGGCCCGACGGATCGATGTCGTCGAGATTGGCCAGGATGATGACCGAGAACCTCTGCTCGGGGAAGCGCACCAGCGCCGCCCTGAATCCCACCCAGGCCCCGCCGTGCTCGACGACCTTGAGGCCCTTGTACTCGCTGACGACGAGCCCCCAGGCGTAATCGATCGCTTCGCCCGAGTTGAGAACGCCCGTCGTTTGGAGCATGTCCATCAGGTCCTTCCCGAGCGCGCCTGTATAGAACGCCTGGTCCCAGAGATAGAGGTCCCTCACGGTCGTGTAGACGTTGCCGTCGCCGGTCTCGTCCCAGTTGCTCATGTTGATCTTGAAGCCGCCGTCGCTCCGGGTGTATCCCGTCGCCCGGTCCTTGATGATCTGCGTGTGATCGTCCTGAAAGAGCGTCCTGGTCATGCCCAGCGGCCTGAAGATCCGTTCCTGGGCGAAGGCGTTGAGCGACTTCCCGCTGACCCGCTCGACGATCTGGCTGAGGAGGAAGAAGCCGCTATTGGTGTAAGAATATTCCTCGCCCGGCAGGTAGTTGAGCTTCTTCTGGCGCCGGATGATCTCGACGCGCCTCCTCGACGGTGGGCGAATCCGACGTCCGCCCGGAAGCCGGCCAGCTCGAGCAGGGCGTTATAGTCGCGGAGCCCGCTCGTGTGATGGAGGAGGTGGCTCACGGTCACCGGCTTCTCGTAGGCGGGCATCTCCGGCAGGTACTTGCGGATGTCGTCGTCGAGCCCGACCTTGCCCTCCCGGATGAGCATGGCCACGCACGCCGCCGTGAACTGCTTCGAGACCGAGCCGATGTCGAAGATCTTGTCCGGCGCGTTGACGATGCCGTCCTCGAGCTTGGCCATGCCGTAGCCGCGCTCGTAGACGATCTTGCCGTCCTTGATCACGGCCAGCGTCGCGCCGGGCGACGTCGTCTTGTCCCAGGCGGCGAAGAGCTTGTCGACCTTGTTCGTCGTCTCGTCCGCCCCGGGAAGGGCAGGGGAGGCCGCGGCGAGACAGCCAGGGTCAGCCACGCATCAGCATTCCGAAGATGTGCCTGACATGGGCCTCCTGACTGCGGGTCTGCTCATTTCCCGGCCTGCCATGCGATCCCCCATCTTACTCCGGCGACGATAATTCACAAGGGGCGGGCCTCGACTTGACAAATCCCTTTTCTTATGAATAATTTATAGCTAGCAAAAGCGAATCTTCCCTCTCGGGGATAGGCCGATGAGCGCGCGCGAGGTCCTCCAGTCCTGGAAGGAGATCGCCGCCTACCTCGGCCGCGACGTCCGCACCTGCCGCCGCTGGGAGGAGCACCTCGGCCTTCCCATCCACCGCCTCAACGGCTCGCGCCGGGCCCGCGTCCTCGCTTACAAGGACGAGATCGACTGGTGGCTGGAGACGAAGCTCCACGAGCGCGACTCCGCCGCCTCGCCTGGCGCTCCCGGCCTCCGCGCCCCTCCGCCGCGGCCCCCGTCGTGTCGATCCATCTCCCCCTTCCGCCGCTGGTACGCCCTGATCGCGTTCACGGCCTTCTCCGTCATCGCCGTCCTCGGCTGGCGCACGATCTCCAACGGCCGTCCCCGCTTCGTCCCGAGCGGCAGCCGGCCGACGCTCGCCGTCCTGCCCTTCGTCAACGGCACGGGCGACGAAGGCCTCAACTATCTCCGGGAGTCCCTCCCCGACCATCTGGTCCGCGATCTCCAGCGGAGCTCCGAGCTCCTGACCGTCTACAGCTTCGACGTCGTGACCGACGCCGTGCGCAAGCTCGGCCTCGAGCCGGGCGCGTCGCTCACGTCCGAGGACCTCGCCGCCGTCTCGGCCAGGACCGGGGCGGACTGGTTCCTCATCGGCTCTCTCTCCCGGGCCGGGTCGAAGATCCGCATCGATTACGAGCTCCGCGGACCGCGAGGCCGCCGAACCCATCAAGACGGACCGCCTGCCCGGGACCGAGGCCGAGATCGCGGTCCTCGAGGACCGCGTCGCCGACGGTGTCCGACGGGCTTTCGGCGTTCCCGACCTCGGCCGGGCCCGAGGCTCTGGCGCCCTGTTCGGTGCAGGCCACCCGCTTCTACGAAACGGCCCGGGCGATCGAGCGCAGATATACGGTCTCATCTCGATCCGGCCGACCTCGAGAAGATCATCGGCCTCTTCGACCAGGCCCGCGAAGCCGATCCCGGCTGCCCCCTGGCCTATATCGGCCTGGGCGACGCTTTCCAGCATCGGTTCGTCTACGAGGGCTCGGGCCCGGAGGTCCTGCGGCTCATGGAGGAGAACTATCGCCGGGCCTACGAGATGGCCCCGGACCGGGCCGAGACCCACGTCGGTCTGGCCTGGGTCCACTTTTTCAAGCGAGACAACGATCAGGCCTATGCGTTCCTCAAGAAAGCCGTGACGCTCGATCCGTCGAGCCTCCACGTCCTGACTTCGAGACCGGGGCCTTCCTCCGGAGCATCGGGATGCTGGAAAGGGCCGCCGAGTACTTCACGAGGGTCATCCAGGCCGGGGGAACGACGGCGGACGTCTTCATGCTCCGGGCCTGGACCTATGAGCAGATGGGACTTTATGAGTCGGCGCTTGACGACTTCGACAAGATGATCGAGCTCGAGCCGGCCGACTTCCGGCCGCGCTGCTACCGGGCCCGGGTGCTCATCCTGATGAAGCGCTACGACGCGGCGGCGGCCGAGCTGGCGACGGCCGAGACGCTCGAACCGGGCGACCCCTACATCGGGCTCGTGAAGGCCCTGGCCGCGGCCGCGGGACGGGGACAAGAAGATCCGCCCTGGCCGCGATCGAGGCGGCCCGGGACGCGAGCCGTCCGACGAGGGGCACGTATTACCGGTCGCGGGTCTTCGCCGCGCTCGGCATGCTCGACGAGGCCGTCGCTACGATCGAATCGGGCATCGACCGGGGCTTCGAGGACGTCTACGACTACCTCTATTTCTTCCCCTTCCTCAACAACACGCGCGATTACTTCTATGACAAGCTGAGGGACGATCCCCGCTTCGCCGAGATCCTGAGGCTCGAAGAGCGCAAGTACGCCGAGAAGCTCGAGAAGTACAACGGGCTGTAGATCCGGGGCTTTTCTCCCCTCTGGAAGATTTCCAGCCTCCTCCCGTCTAATAGGATACGGAGGAACAGGCGGTGAAACTGGAACTTGACCCCAAGAAGACGCTGGTCGTCGCCCTGACCGCGCTCGTTCTGATCTTCGCGGTCTGGCTCGTTTCGCCTTTCTTCCGCCTCACCGAAGAGACCGAGGCCCACGGCGCCGTCAACAGCTATCGGCTCTTCATCGGCCTCATGATCATGATCGGGTTCGTCGGGAAATCGCTCTGGGACGTGCTCGCGCCTCAGGGCCTGGCCAAGAAGGTCTCGAACGCCAAGGCCATCGCCCTCGTCGCCCTGGCCATCATCGTCATGGGCTTCGTCGTCTTCACGGTCGCCCGGGCCCTGTCCTTCTACCTCGATTCATCGATCGCCTCCGACGCGTCCCAGTTCCTGCCATAAGGAGCTATTCGCGGGGATGGGCATCCCTGACAAGACAGTCACCCTCTGGACCGGGGAGCAGGCTGGGTTCTTATTTCAGGGACGGCTTTTTCTGCGGCGTATCGGCTGGAGATCTTTGGCGGTTCCGCCAAGCCGGGATAACTTTCTGCCGGCCTCGCGAGTCAACTCGGACACGAGCTCATCGAATTTGCTGAGGAAACCGCCGTCAATGGACTTATCGAAATCCGAGAGCCAGCTCTCAATGTGATCTCTGTCATAACCCGGGTTCTTCAGGAGGATCGCCCTAACGTCCTCGATATCCCTCGCCCTTCCGGCCACTATTTTGTGGATGACAAGATCTTCGAGCGACGCGAACCGGACAGATATCTCATCAAACTTCGCAATATGGGCTCGCTCGATGGCCGCCCTTTCGAACGGCGAGAAGGAAAAAACGAAATCAACGCGGATGCCGTTCTTTGGATCCGTCGCGGGAAGGACCATTGTGTCCTTGACGAACGAATCCACATCGTCGGCTTCGATGCTCAATCCCAACGTGCGTACCGTGTCTTTGATAACAGACAACTTTTCAATGCCCACTCCGAGGGTGATGTCAATGTCTTTTGTGAGCCGGGGTTCGCCGTAAATGAGGACGGCCTGCCCGCCGATGATCATGTAGGGAATTCCGCGGTTCGAAAGCTCCGCGGCGATCCTCTTAATCAGCTCTTTGAACACAATTCACCACTTTGGCGATCCGGATCTTGAGATCGATCCCTTCGAGGGGGTCTTTGGGAGGCAGTGCGCCAAGCATCACGGCCTCTTCGTAAAGGGCATCGAGGATCCGGAGATTCTGTTCGACGTCGACCTTCCCGGCCGGATCCTTGCCGCTTCGAAAGCCTGAAGCCTCTTTGAATTCTTGATCATTGGAGTGACGATTCTAAGTTGATTATACCACAAGAATGCCCCCCTGCGGATGGCCTAAATTATTTTATATGTTCAACTTGTAGGAACCGCCAAAAGTCGATGGTGAAGGCCCTATTGTACGCTCGATTTGTTAGCTTGGCGCAATCTCGAGCGGCTGATGATGACGATGTTCTTGATGAGGTCGACGGCGATGATCAGGGCGACGAAGAGAAGCGTGATGAGGATCGTGTTCTTCGCCCACGATGCGACCTTGGGCGGGTGCTTCTGAAGCTTCTCGGCGATCTCGGCGACGAAGAGATTGTCGAGGGGCTGGGTCAGGATCAGGCCGATGAGGGCGAGCGAGATCGTGTTCGAAACGACGTCGACCCAGCGCGAGCGGGTGACAAGCTTGACGAGGAGCGCCATGGTCGAGACGGCGAACATGGCGATGACGATGAGGGAGATGCGACGGCCGGGGCCCGGCGTGAAGAGCGGCCGCAGGTCGTCCCAATCCAGGTTGATAAAGAAGATGGTCTGGTGCCTGGCGAAGAGATAGAGCGCGAAGTCGGTGACGGCCAGCATGATGACCGCCCCGACGGCCGTCGCGATGCGGCTCAGCCAGAAGTTCTTGGCCGGGGGCTTGATCTCGTCGAGGTCGATCCCGAACTTGGGCCAGGGGAGCTTGACGTCCTTGCCGCTCTGGGTGATGAAATAGAGGACGAGAGCGACCGCGCCGAGGTCGGTGAGGAAGGCCGCCGGCAGGTACATCAGGGCGTCGATGAAGCTGAGGCGGGGCATGTAGAGGAGAGGGAAAAGGACGAGCTCCTTCTTCAGGAAGACGGCGAGAACGGTCAGCGCGGCGTGGAGGGCGAAGAGGAGCGAGGTGTAGCGGACGAGGAAGCGCTTGTAGGCCGGGGCGATGATCGGCCGGCTTTCGTCGAGGTATCTTTCGGCGACCTTGCGGGCCGGGCCGAAGGCGGCGATGGCCTTTTCGACGGCGGCGTCGGTGAATTCGCCGGGTCCCTCGGCGGCCTTCTCCGTGATGTGGCTGCGGATCTCGGTCAGGATCTCCTCCCGTTCGGCCCGGCCGGAGAGGAAGTGGCTGATCTCTTCGAGATAGGCTTCGAGCTTGTCAGACATGGGATATCTCCTTGGTGATCTCATCGAGGACGCGGTTCTGGTTCTTCCAGACTTCGAGAAGGCCGGCGCGCAGGGCGCGGCCCGCGGCGGTGATGGCGTAGAACTTGCGGGGCCTGTCCTCGGTCAGGTCCCACTTCGAGGCGATCCAGCCGTTCTTCTCGAGCCGGCGGAGAAGGGGATAGAGGGTGTTCTCCTCGACCTTGTAGCCCAGGGTCTCGATGTGCTTGACCATGGCATAGCCGTACATGTCCTTTTCGAGAAGGGCCAGGACGAGGATGTGGAGGAACCCCCGGTTCATCTCCGTTACGAGGCTGCCGATGTCGGGTGGCCTGCAACCGCGGAATGTTGTGTTTTGTCGGTCATGATGTGTATCTCACTATATCGTGTAATATACAATAGTGTATAATACACTGCTTGTCAAGGGCTTTCTTTAAATTCCAGCTGATTATCCAAATGCCCTATCTTGACGTGATCTTCCATGCGATTATTTTCCTAAATTGGACACGATTTCCCTGCTTTTTTCCTAATTTTCAGGATTTTTCAGTGACCTGAACTATAGCCAGCGGGAGTTCCTTGGGGAGGGCCTCCAGGGCCAAGCGCCGTCGGATCGAAAATGGGTGCTCTAGGTCCCCAAATAAGCCCGGAATCCGCGTATAGGAAGGGTGCTTTTATCATCATTTTCGGGCGGCGGCGCCTGACCGACATTATCTGAGGGTGCCAGCCAGATCGGAGGCCGGGCCGGTCAGGAGGATAGGGCGGAAAACGGGATAAGGACCCCGCAGCCCTGTCGGTTTGACAGCCGCGGGAGGGTATGCCACCATGGACCCAAGATGTGCGAATTCTGCCATCAGCACGGCGAGGGGAAGAAGTGGTACCTCAACGCCAATAACTACGCCGAGGACCTGATGAGCGACCTGAGGCGGCGGCGCTTCATCACCAGGTTCTTCGAGAACCCCGGCCATCTGGCGAAGGGGGAGAGGAGCCTGACGGCGCTCGACGTGATGCCCGATTTCCTCTGGAAGGGCCTGCGCAGGAAGGTCACGGCCAAACAGCAGGTCAAGCACTTCGGGCAGGTCGTGCCCATCGAGGATATCGAGCGCATTCTGGCCTTGACGACCTCGGTCGTGCGCCTGTCCTGCATCTGCCGGCACGTATCGGCCGGCAAAGAGCAGCGGTACTGCTTCGGCGTCAGCATGGGGCCGAACGGCGGCGGCATCGCCGAGCTCCTTCGGGAGATCGACGCGTCCTATCTCGTCGGGCCCCATACGGCCGGGCTCGAATCGATGCCGAAAGAGGAGGCCCTGGCCCGGATCCGCGAGACCGAGCGGGAGGGCAACTGCCACACCGTCTGGACGTTCGTGACGCCGTTCCTGGCCGGGATCTGCAACTGCTCGCTCCCGTCCTGCTATGCCATGAAAACGACGGTGACGCACAAGACGCCGGTCTTCTTCCGGGGGGAGTATGTGGCCCGCGTCGACGCCGAGAGGTGCACCGGCTGCGGACAGTGCGTCAAGCTGTGTTCGTTCAAGGCCTTCAAGCCGCGCCAGAAGAAAGCCAAGTCCGAGATCGACCCGCTCAAGTGCTACGGCTGCGGCATCTGCCGGACCGCCTGCGTCAGCGACGCGATCAGCCTCACCGACCGCGCCGAGATCCCCGAAGCCGCCTCTCTCTGGCTTTGAGTCAGATTCCGTGTTCCTTCAATCCCCGCCGCTTTGCCCCACGGTGAGCGCATGACCGTTTGGGGCCGGGCGCGCGGATTCCTGAGGAAGGCCGGACCCGGGTTCATCACGGGCGCGGCCGACGACGACCCTTCCGGCGTCGCCACCTACTCCATCGCCGGCGCCGCGTACGGCTACGGGATGAACTGGATGGTCCTTTTCCTGCTCCCGGCGATGGTGGCCATCCAGGAGATGTGCGGGCGGATCGGCCTCGTGACAGGGGAAGGTCTGGCCGGGGTCATCAAGCGCCATTATTCCCGTCGGGTGCTCTGGTTCGCCGTGGGCCTCTTGGCCGTCGCCAACACCATCAACATCGGGGCCGATCTCGGGATCATGGCGGCGTCGCTCAAAATGCTTTTTGGTTTGCCCTATCACCTTTGGCTTCTCGTGGTGGCCGTGACGATCGTCGGGCTCGAGATCCGCGTGCCTTATAAGAAGTACTCCCGATGGCTGAAATGGCTCGGGCTCAGTCTGCTGGCCTATGTCGCGACGGCCTTCCTGGCGAAGCAAGACTGGAAGGGAGCGGCCCTGGCGACCCTGATCCCTCATATCGAGCTGAATATGGGCTTTCTGATGACGCTCGTCGGGTTCGCGGGCACGACGATCTCTCCTTATCTCTTCTTTTGGCAGGCCTCCGAGGAGGTCGAGGAGGAGATCGCGCTCAAGAAGATCGCCGATTTCAACGACGAACCGGACGTGACCTGCCCGGAGATCCTGGCGCTCGGGACGGACACCAAGATGGGGATGGTCTTTTCGAACGTGATGACGTTCTTTATCCTTCTCACGACGGCGGCCACCCTGCACAGGAACGGCATCTTCAGCATCGACACGCCGCAGCAGGCCGCGTCGGCCCTCAGGCCGCTGGCCGGCAACATGGCCTATTGGCTGTTCTCTTTGGGCATCCTCGGCATCGGCCTGCAGGCGATCCCGGTCCTGGCCGGCTCCGTGGGATACGCCGTGGCGGACGCTTTGGGGATCGAGCAGGGCTTGGGGAAGCGATTCTCGAAAGCCAGGGGATTCTATTCCGTCCTGGCCCTGGCGACGATCCTCGGGTCCCTGATGAATCTCCTGGGGATCAACACGATCAAGGCGCTGTACTTCGCGGCCATCGTGAACGGAGTGGCGGCCGTGCCCCTCATCTTCATGATCATCCGGATGGCGCGGGACCGTCGCATCGTGAAAGGATTCCGGACGCCGGTGACCCAGACCGTCGTGGGCTGGCTGACCTTCGCGTTCATGGCCGCGGCGGTCGTTCTCATGGTCGCCAGCCTGTTGAAACCCAGGCCCTGAGCCGGGTCTCCCGCGGCGTCCGGGCCTTCACTCGGCGTAGATGAGCACCAGGATGATCGAGTTCGGCACGAGGCCCGGACGGGTGCCTTGGGCGATGCCGATCCCCACGCGCCTGGCTTTGTCGACCGAGGGATTGGAGGCGGCCTGCTTGGCCCCCTCCTCGAGCGAGCCGACGACGCCCAGAGTGGCGATGACCGACTGGGCGTTCCGCACCGTCTGCGCGATGCGCTGTTTCAGCCGGGCCATGACATCGTCCTGGGTCAGCGCATGGTCGTCCAGGAACTCGCGGGCCGTTTCGCCGGCGAGCGCGCTCAGCGCGTCATCCTCTTCGAGCGCCGCGGCGCCGGTCGAGCCGCGGAGCCCGTTGAGCTCCGCGAGCAGGATGACCTTCGCATCCGACCCAAGCGGCGGGATGCGCCGGATGAAGAGCTCGGTGACGAGATAGCTCGTGCGGTCGTTCTCCTTCTCGGACACGATGCCGATCCCGACGTGGGTCGCGCCATGGAGCAGGATCGCGGCGCGATGCCCGGGGCTGTTCATGAAGCCGTTGTGGATCTCGTCGGGCGAATAGCCCTTGCCGACGCACTCCGCGGCCAGGTCCGTCGCGATCCCCGCCCTGAGCAGGCGCTCTTCGGAGCCGCCCGTCGTCGGCGAGACATGGCCGACGAAATCGCCCGTCTGCATGTCCTCGCTGTGCTTCAGGGCGACGCGGGCGAGCGCGGGATCGAATGCCAGCCCGTCGAGGCCGGCCTTGGACCGGTCGGCGTTGATAAGCTCGAGCAGCCGCCACTCCGCTTCGTCCGCCGTCGCGGCGCGCTTGGGCGCGGCCGCGGTCTCGGCGGCCTCGTCGACCGGCACGCCGACATAAACGGGGAAATTGGCGATGACGTCCGGGCCCTTCGGTCCCTGGGCCAGGATCTCCAGCCGGTGCCGGCCCGTCTCCGCCAGACTGACTCTGACGGTGAATCCGGGACCTTGGCCGAGGGGTTCGATACGGGTCTCGCCGCTGGGCAGCGTATGAGCGAGCTCGGGCTGTGTGAACGCGCCCACGAGGCGGCCGCCGAGGGTGATGTCGCCCGGAGCGGACAGGCTGCGCGGCACGGGCGTCATCTCGACGTGCCTTCGGCTCAGGGCGATGATCACGACGACCCCTCCCGCCTCTCTCTCGGCGACGCCGCCGATGTGGGTGTAATCCGCGAGGTCGAAGACGCTGGCCAGGCGCGCGGAGACGACATTGGCCAGCCGCGGGGCGTCCCGGGATCCGGTCAGGAGCAGGTGCGGCAGCGGTTCGGCCAGGCCGAGCCGCTGCGTCAGAAGATCGAACACGCCCTGCTGAGGAAGGGCGTTATCGGGGCCGAGATGGTCGTAGACCCAACGGGCCATCTGGGCCAGGCGCTTGTCCGGCTGCAGGGACGTCCCGAGGGCTTTGTTGATCCGGGCCAGCGAACGGCCCAGGACGGCGGCCTCGCTGCCGAGGAATCCGGCGCCCTTGGGCGCCTCGGTCCGGTATTCGGGCGCGCTGGGGACCGCGCTGAGGTCGACGATCGTCTCCTGGCGGGCCGGGCGGCCGCGATGGCTCAGCACCCGGTCGCGCCGGCGGCCGCGAGGCCGTAGTCAAGCCGGCTATGACGGTCGCCGCGAGCGGCCCGGTCCGCGGACCGACGGCCGGCCGGCGCAGGGATCATCGCCTGTTTTTCTTCTTGGCCGGCGGGACCCAGTTCTCGATGAACTTCTTGGGGCCGCCCTGGTGCTCCTCGACGAGCGCCTGGAAGATGGCCTTCAGGTGCTCGTAGGGGAGCGTCCCGATGATCATCCGGTTGTTGATGATCATGGTCGGCGTCGAGCGGATGCCGTGGGAGAACTTCTCCGAGGTCCTCTCGTACTCGGCCCCGGTGTCGATGATCTTCTTCACGAGCTCGCGCAGGGCCGGGTCGCCCGCCGCGCCCTCCGCGCCGTACTTCTTGGCCAGCGCGGCGCGCCAGGCCGGGTCCTTCCGCGACGGCGAAGTTGGCCCAGATCTCGTCGTGGATCTCGGCGAACCGGCCCGGGTTCCCGGCCGCGATATAGGTCAGCTCGCACGCTCCGGGGTGGAGGTTGGCCTTCTCCGGGACGACCGTGTTGCACGCGCCGTCGAGCGGGAAGAACTGGATGGCGACGTTGATCTGGCCCGCGAACTCCTTTTTGAGCTTCTCCAGCTGCTGGCTGAGATAGAGGCAATCGGGGCACATAAAATCGGTATATTCAATGACTTGGATGGCCGCGTCCTCGAACTTCTCGGTCGATTTGACGGCCCAGTACGGCGTCAGGAACGACGGCGAGGCGACCTTGGGCAGCTCGTAGAATTGCTTGACGATGTTGACGGCCGTGCCCGTCTGCGCGGCCTTGCGGGCGTCGTGGTAGGCGATCATGCCGTACGCGCCGGCCGCGGCGGCCAGCGGCGAAGACGAGGATGAGCTTCGGCGACGGCCGGACCCAGCGGCGCACCAGGTCTTTCGTCTCGTGGTCGATGCCCGTGACCGCGAAGAGGATGAAGCTGAATGATCGAGAACAGATAGAAGCCCGAGCAGAGGAGGCACAGGCTGCCGAGGTGGAGGACGGAGTAGAGGAAGAGCGTGATGACCCCGAGGACGTTGAGGAGCGAGAGCGACTTGTTCGTCCGCTCGAAGGCCTCCGACGGGAAGACCGCGCCCAGGACGACGAGGAGGCCCATGAACATGCCGAAGAAGCCGAGCGGGATGCCCATGATCTGGGAGATCTTGGAGAAGGCCGAGCTGTCGCAGTTGAAGAAGGCGCTGATGTCGCAGAACGAGCCGGCGAAGATCGTCTTGGGGTAGTTGGCCTTGAAGAAGTGGTCCATGGTCATGACCGAGGCGGCGATCATGCCCGACCCGGCGATGAAGCTCAGGATGCGGGGCAGCTTGAGGCCGTCGAGCGTCAACGTTCGGCGCGTGGGATTCGTCCATGCGCTCTCTCCTTTTGTCGAATCATGGGGACACGTACCTCCGGTCCATGTCCCCGGCTCAGGCCGGCGGGGGCGGGGGCACGATCTTCTTCCGGCGGCGGTGCTTGTGCGGACGGGACCGCGGCGGCGTGCCGAAGCGGTTCCGGTAGATGACCGAGAACGGATCGTCGCAGGCGCCGAACGTGCCTTCGACGAGGAGCGAGGCGATCCGCGAGGCTTCGGGGTAGTGGGGGCGCTCCCTGAGGACCCAGCGCATCTTGCCGTCCTCGAGCGCCCGGAGCATGTGTTCGACGATGGCCAGGGTGTGAACGGTCTCGAGGAGGAGCGTCTTCGGCACCGTGGCCGTCGCGTGCGATCCCCGGAACGCGTCGTAGAGGACCTTGGGCTTGTCGCCCTGGATCGCGGCGAGCAGCGGCTCGGCCCAGGGCCAGAGCAGCAGGCCGTACATGACCTCGGGCGGGGGCGCGCCGCCCGAGCCGATGGAGGCGTCGAGGGCGCCGAGCAGGAAGGTCAGCCGCTCGAAGGCGTTGTCGGAGGCCTGGTAGATCTCCCCGACGTTCCCCAGGACGCGGGGCAGGATGCCGTGGGCGCGGGCGGCCTGGAAGAAGGCCCGGACGCTCCCCGACTTCATGTCCTTGTTGAGCTCCTCGAACAGGCGCGACCCGGAGCAGATGTCGAGGCGGTGGCTGTGGCGCGGGATGGCCCCGGCCGTCTTCTCCTCGATCGCGAAGCCGAGGCGCGAGGCATGGCGGAGGACGCGCCAGATGCGGACCGGGTCCTCGGTGTAGCTCGCGTCCGGGTCGCCGATGATGCGGATGCGGCCGGCTTCGAGGTCGTCGAGGCCGCCGACGTAGTCGATGACGGAGTAGGTGGCGATGTCGTAGAAGAGGGCGTTGACCGTCAGGTCGCGGCGGAAGGCGTCCTCGCGGGGCGTGCCGTAGGCGATGGGCTTGAGCGGGAGACGGCCCCGGCGCCGGCCCGCGGCCGGGACGGCGCACTCGGGCAGGGGCCCGGCCTCGGCGGCGTCCGGGGTCTCCGGGTTCTCGGGCTCGATCGGAACCGGCTCTGTCGGCGTCGTTTCCGTCGGGCCCGGCTCATCGGCGCCCGCCTCGAGGGGCTCTTCTTCAAGCGGCTCCGCCGCGTCTTCCGCCCGCTGGGCCTCCGCCGCGGCGGCCCGGTCCTCATCCTCCCGGGCGGCTTCGGCGGCCCGGGCCGCCTCGTCCTCGCGCTCGGCGGCGAGCTCCTCCTCGTCGGGCTTGCGGCGGAAGGTCGACACCTCGATGATCTTGCCGTCCTGGAACCGGACATGGGCCAGGCGGAAACGGCGGCCGATGAGGAAGGCGTTGCGGAAGAGCTTCTTGATCTGATTGGGGTGGGCGTTCGTGCTGACGTCGAAATCGGCGGGCTTGCGGCCGAGCATGAGGTCCCGCACCGCGCCTCCGACGAGGTAGGCGGTGAAGCCGTGCGCGTTCAGGCGGTAGAGGACCTTGAGGCAGTCGGGATCGATGTCGCGGCGCGAGATGCGATGGCGGCCGCGGTCGAGGATCGTCGGCGCCTCGAGCTCGGACTGGGGCGCTCGGCCGGGGGCTTCTTCGGGGTCGGTCATGGACACCCAAAATAGCAAAAAACGGGCTCGGGCTCAATCGGGGCGAGCATGGAGCCCCATTACCTGAGCCAGCCGGCGGCTTTGAGGAAGGCGATATAACGGGCGAGCTCCTTCATTTCGATCTCGGCGCCCGTCTCGGCTTCGGCCCAACGGCGGATCACGGCCAGCGTCCGCCGGCCGTCGATGAAGTTGAGGACCGACCGCCGCGCGGCCGCGGTGAGCTTCAGCTCCTTGGCGGCCTCGGGATGGTCCTTGATGTAATTCCTGTAGCGCTCGCTTCCTTCGAGCGAGAACTCCTTGCCCTTGATACCGGCGGCCAGGGCGGGCACGGCGGCGCCGGCCCTCTTCTCCTCGGCGCTCGGGGCCCGGACCGCCGGCGCCTTCGTTCCGAGCGCGGCGGCCCGGCTGGCGGCGAATTCCCGGACCTGCCGGTCGAGGGAGGCGCCCGTGATCTCCCACTGCTTGAGGTGGGCGGCCACGGCGGCGCGGGCCTTGGCCGAGCCCGTGTAGACCTCGCGGACGCTTTCGACGGCGCCCTTCTCCCGGGCCACGGCGAAGGCGGCGAGGTCGAGGGCCCGGTTCATGGCCTTCCCCAGGTCCCCGGCCCCGGCGCCGGCGACGAGCTGCATGGCCCGGGGGATCTCTCGTTTCCCGATCCGGGCGTAGCCGAAGCTCGAGACGGCCTCGAGCAGTCCCGGCAGGACCTCGTCGTCGCAGCTGGCCGCCGCCCACGCGGCCGCGGCCCCGATGAAAGCGATCCGCCTCATCTCGGTCGGATCGGATTTGTCGGGCGTGTCGGCGTCGGCATGGTACCACTGGTCGGGCCAGGTGAAGAGCTCGATCCCCGGGACGGCCACCGAGGGATTGTTGAAGCAGACGTGGTCGCTTCCTCCGGTCGCCTCGTGGACGAAATAGCGGAAGGCGTCGAGCGAGCCGCTCTTCTCCCAGAGCGGCCGGGGCAGGTACTGGCCGCCCGGCCGGCCGCGGGGCGAATCGTTGGTGTAGACGATGTCGTTCGTGCGCCAAACGTAATTCATGACGGCGTCGGCCAGCCCGTCGAGGTAGCTCGGCAGGTGGTTCGGGCACTCGCTCATGGTCAGAACGGCGTTGTTCTTGCGCAGGCCCTCGCCGACCATGTCCATGTTGATGTTGACGCTGAAGCGGTCCGCGAAGCCCTCGGTCCGCTTGATCTCCTCGTAAGTCCCCGAGATCTCCTGGGGCCAGAGGAAGGCGATCGTCCGGCGCGGCCGGGGCAGGGCGCCTTCGCGGATGAGCTCGGTCAGGGCCCGGAGGATCTCGAGCTGCACGACGCAGCCGCTCATGTTGTCGTTGGCGCCGCGCTTGACGTAGCCCTCGAAAAGATGGGCCGAGAAGATGACGCCTTTCGCGCCGGGCTCCGTCCCGGGGATCGCGCAGAGGACGTTCTCGAAGCGGTCGGTGTGTTTCTCGACGCGGGCGGCGGCCCGGACGGTGACGCCCCGTCCGGCCTCGACGTCCTCGAGGAGCTCGGACCATTGCCGCCAGGACACGTTGAAGCCGAAGAGGAGGTTCTTGAGGCCGGTCGCGGCGCCCCGGCCGTAGACGACCTGGTTCGGGTCGAAGTAGCGCTCCCTCGAGCCGAACGAGATGACGCCGGCGACGCCGGCCGCGTCGAGGGCCTTGGCTTCGTCCTGCCGCGGCTGGCTCCACATCAGGGCGATCTTCCCGGCCATCTCCCTTTTTGGCCCTGCGCCGGCCCAGGCCTTCGCCTCGTCGGCGTCGAGCGGCGGGATATAGACGAGTCCGGCCGTCAGGTCGAGCTCGGGCGGGGCCGAGGCGACGAGGGCCGGGTCCGCCTCGAGCCGGGCGACGAGCCGCTTTTCGGGCTCGATCGTCCAGAACTCGGCGGCGACCGGATAGTCGAAGGGGTTCTCGCGCGGGAAGCGGTCGATGCGGACGTCGGCGGCGCCGTAGCCCCGGGCCAGCGCGGCGATCGTCTCCGATTCATAGAAACCGTCCTTGAACTCCCGTTCCTCCCTGATCCAGGGCGCCCCGGCCAGCTTGACCTCGTTCGTGAAGATGATCTGGCCCGAGATCTCGTTGGCCAGGAGGTCGAGGACGTCCTGGCGAAGCGGGGTGCGCGGCATGATATTGGGACGGGTCTCGCGCGGCGGCGTCGGAGGCTGCTGGGGCTGCGGCGGCTGCTGGGAGAGGAGCGCGGGGGGCGATATCAGGAAGGCCGGAATCGCGATGGCCCCGGCGAAGAGAACGATCAAACTGAGGGCTTGGCTTCTTTTCATCATGACTTACTTGTCCTTGGCCTGGTCGACGGCAGTGAAGACGCGCATGAAGTTGCCGCCGAGGATCTTGCGGATATCGGCGGGCTTGTAGCCGCGGCGGACGAGCTCCTTGGTGATGTTCGGAAGCAGGCCGGCGTTCTCGAGCCCCTTCGGCGTGACGCTGATGCCGTCGAAGTCCGAGCCCAGCCCGACGTGGTCGGCGTCGCCCGTCACCTTGACGACGTGGTCGATGTGATCGACGACGGTCTTGACGTCGACCGGGGGCAGCGTTCTCTGGAGCTCGGCCCAGCGCTTCCTGAAGTCGGCGTTGACGGCGTCGCGCACGGCCGGCTCGAGCTGGGCGATGGCGATCCAGCCCTCCGGCAGGCCGTGCTCCTTGGCGACCTTGGCGAGAAGCTCGGTTTCGGCCCGGTCGATCTTGTCGTTGAGGAAACCGGGCCAGAAGTTGATGCCGATGACGCCGTTCTTCTCGGCCAGGGCCTTGAGCATCTCGTCGCTCAGGTTCCGATGATGGGGCGCGAGGGCCCGGCAGCACGAGTGGGAGGCGACGACGGGCGCCTTCGACAGGCGCAGGACGTCCCAGAAGGTCTCGTCGTGGGAGTGGGAGACATCGATGATCATGCCCAGCCTGTTCATCTCGGCGACGACCTTCTCGCCGAATTCCGTGAGCCCGCCGTGGACGGGCTTGGGGTCGCCCGAGGCGTCGGCCCAGTCCGTCGCCGTCCAGTGGGTCAGCGTCATCAGCCTGACGCCGGCCCGATGGAACTCGCGCAGGAGAACGAGGTCGTTCTCGATGGCGTAGCCGCCCTCGATCCCGATGAGGACGCCGGTCTTGCTGTCGTTGCGGGCCGTCGTCGCCTCCTGGGGCGAGAGGACGAGGGCCAGGCGGTCCGGGTTCTTCCCGACCAGGCCGCGGACCGCTTCGATCTGGGCGAAGACCTTGTTGGACGACTGGAATTTCTCCTGGTCGTTCGACGGCGGCGGGGCGAAGCAGGCGAAGACCTGGAGGTCGACGCCGCCGCGCTCGAGCTTGGGGACGTCGATGTGTCCCTTGGGCAGGTCCTTGCTCAGGTCCTCGCCGGCCATGGCCCGGGCGATGGTGTCGCAGTGCATGTCGACGACGGCCGCGTCGCGGTGGAGGAAAAGCGTCCGATGGACGGGGTCGAGGAGGTTCTCGCGGCTCGCGGCCAGCTGGCGGAGGATGTCGCAGTGATACTGGCTGGCTTCGCGCAGGCGCTCGGGGTCGATCAGGCCGGGGCCGTCCCCCGGCATGTGGTACTCGGGGTGCTCGTCGTCGAGCATCTCGGTCAGGACCTCCCCGCTGCGGAGGCTGATGGCCGGCACGTCCTTGCCCCAGAACGAGGTGTGGTCCGAGCCGCGGTAGTTCGGCCGGGGCTTGAGCCTGGCGATCGTCTCCGCGTCGAGGCCGCGCTTGACGATCTCGAAGAGCTCGGCGAATTCGGTCATGCCGCCGACGAGGAGATCGCTGTCGCCCGTCCCGACCATGTCGATGTTCATGTAGAGGACGGTCTTGTCGAGGGGGACCACCGGGTGCTCGGTGTAGTAGCGCGAGCCCTGGAGCCCGAGCTCCTCGCCGGCCCAGGAGCCGAAGACGATGGTCCGGGCCGGCTTGAAGCCGGCCTCGTGGAGGGCCCGGGCCGTCTCGAGCACGACCGCCGCCGAGCCGGCGTTGTCGTCCGCGCCGGGGTAGATCCAGCCGTCGATGCCGACGCCGAGGTGGTCGAGATGGCCGCCCATGACGAGGGCCTCGCTCTTGAGCTTGGGGTCGGTCCCGGGCAGGATGCCGATGACGTTCGGGGCCGTCCGCTCGCCGGAGACGAAGTGGGCCTCCATCTCGGCCTCGACGCCGAGGTCGAGCGTGAACGACCGCTTGAGGCGGAGGGTCTTGCTGACGAGGTCCCGCCAGCTCTTGCCGACGAGATAGAACGCGTCGTTGAGGAAATCGCGTCCGGCCCGCATGACGACGAAGCCCTCGGGGCACTGGCCCGGAGTGAGCAGTGCCGGGCCGCGGCCGCCGCTGGCCCGGCTGGCGGGGTTCGCCGGGCGTCGAAAGGTCCATCTCGATGAGGCCGACGGCGCCTTTCTCGGCGGCGGTCTTGACCTTCTTGGCGAAGGTCCAGGCGGCCTTGGCCTCGTTGCCGAACGAGTCGGGGAGGTCGGGCAGGACCAGGACGATCTTGCCTTTGACGTCGACCGACGCGTAGTCGTCCCAGCCATCCTTTTCCGAGACGACGCCGTATCCGGCGAAGGCGAGCCCGCCGCGGACGACGCCCGAGCCGGTGCCGCTCGACGGGCGCGAAGTCGCGGCCGCGGCCGGCGAAATAGACGCGAGGCGCGGGCGCCAGGATCTCGAGGCGGATGGGCTGCTCGAAGTCCGTCCAGGTCTTGAACGGGACCTCCTGGAACCAGGTCCCGTTGTCGCCGCCCGGCTTGAGGCCGGCCTTTTTCATCTCGGCGGCCACGTACTCGGCGGCCCGGCGGTATTCGGGCGTGCCGGACTTCCGGCCCTTGAACTCGTTCGAGGCGAGGAACGCGACGTGGGCGAAGGCTTTCGCGCCGTCGGCGACGGGCCGGACGGCGGCCCGCTCGGCCGCGCCCGCGCCGGGGACGCCCGCGGACGGGGACAGGACGAGGTAGGCGGCGATGGCGGCGAACGAGACGAACAGGGCGAAGACGAGGGCGGAGGGGCGGGCGGTCGTGCGATTCATGAGGGGTTCCTTTGGCTCGAGCTTTTTCGAGGGCGTCGGCGGCGGCCTTGCCGAAGCCTTCCGATACGGTCGGGTGGTTGTAGACCATGTCCTTGATGTCCTCGGCCCGGGCGCCCATCTTGATCGCCAGCGCGGCGAAGTGGATGATCTCGGAAGCGTCCTGGCCGGCGATGTGGGCGCCGATGAGCCGGTGCGTCGCCCCGTCGAAGATGAGCTTGAAGAAGCCGGTGACGTTGGCGTCGAGGCAGGAGCGGACGAGGTCGTTGTAGCCGCACTCGCCGATGACGAGATCCCCGCCGCCGGCCCGGGCCCACTCCTCGGTCACGCCGACCGAGCCGACCTCCGGGTCGGTGTAGATGCCCCAAGGGGCGCAGCTGTAGTCCATCAGGACGTCGAGTCCCATGGCGTTCTCGGCCGCGACCCGGGCCTCGACGACGGCCATCGACGAGAGCATGAACCGGGCCAGGACGTCGCCGGCGGCGTAGATGCCCGGCGACCGACGTCTGCATCCGGTCGTCGACCTGGATCTCTCCCCGGGGGCCGGGAGCGATGCCGGCCGCGGCGAGGCCGAGCCCGTCCGTGTTCGGGAGGCGGCCGATGCCGACGATGATCCGGTCGAGCTCGATCGTCTCGCCGCCTTCGAGGACGGCGCGGGCCGGCCGTCGGCGCCGGAGGCCGGCGATCCCTTCGACGCGCTCGAGGCCGGCGCCGAGGACGAGGCGGATGCCACGCTTCTTGAGCTCGCGGGTGATGAGGGCGGCCACGTCGTGGTCCAGGCCGAGGAGGGCCCGATCCGCCTTTTCGACGATGACGACCTCGGAGCCGAGCGACCGGAAGATGAAGGCCAGCTCGCAGCCGATGACCCCGGCCCCGACGATGAGCAGGCGCGCCGGGGACGGCGTCCATGGCCGTGAGCTCGTCGGCGGAGAGGACGACCTTTCCGTCGAAGGGCAGGTCGGGCAGGGCGATGGGCCGCGAGCCCGTGGCGATGATCGTCCGGGGCGCGTCGATGACGCGTCGTCGTGCCGTCGGGAAGCCGGACCTCGATCTCGCGCGGGCCCTTGAACGAGGCCGTGCCGGTCAGCGTGGCGATGGCGTTCTTGCGGAGGAGCGTCGCCAGGACGCCGAGCTCGCACATCGTCGTCTTGTGGCGGCTGTCGAGGATGGTCTTGTAGTCGGCCTTGGCGTTCTCGACGACCGGGACGCCGTAGCGCTTGCCCTTCTTGAGGTTCTCCAGGAAGTGGGCGGCGTTGCTCAGGATCTTGCTGGGCAGGGTGCCGGTCCGGACGCAGCCGCCGCCGAGCTCGGCCTCGCGGTTGATCATGCAGACCTTGGCCCCGAGCTGGGCGGCGCGGAGGGCGGCCGAAATGCCGGCTTCGCCGCCGCCGATGACGATGATGTCGTAGTCGCTCATGCGGTCCTCGCTGCTCAGGGCCTCGGGACGCCTCAGCCCGGCGACGACTTCCTCGAAGGACGGGGGCGGCGGCGCCTCGACGGTGACGCGCTCGCCGGAGGGCAGGGCGAATTCGATGGCCAGGGCGTGGAGCATGAGGCGGGGCACGCGCTCCTGGCGGGCGCGGTCGCCGTAGCGGAGGTCGCCGAGGATGGGATGGCCGATGTGGTAGAGATGGACGCGGATCTGGTGGCGCCGGCCGGTCGACGGGTTGACGCGGAGCAGGGTCGCGCCGTCGAGCCGCTCGGCGATCTTCCACGCGGTCGACGACGGCTTGCCGCGCTTCGCGTCGACGCCCATGCGGCCGGAGCCGAACTCGCGGATCGGGGCGTTGATCTGGCCGCGGCTCACGGCCATCGTGCCGTCGACGAGGGCGAGGTAGGTCTTGCCGACCTCGCGGCGATCGAACTCGCCGTTGAGGCGGCGGTGGGCCGCGGCGTTCTTGGCGAAGACGATGACGCCGCTCGCGCCGCGGTCGAGGCGATGGACGGGATAGAGCTTGCCGGGATGGCGGTCCTTGAGGAGCTCCGGGAGGCCGCCCTTGCCGGCCTCGGCGAGCGGAGACGACGCCCTCGGGCTTATCGACGGCGAGGTAATCGTCCGTCTCGAAGAGGACCCGGACCTCGGGCCCCGGCGTTCCTCCGGTCATTTTTTCTTGAAGGGCTTCCTTTCGAGCTTCTCGCGGGCCTGCGCCTGCTCCTCGGCCGTTTCGGGGATGAGGTCGGGCAGCGGCTCCAGCGCCAGGATCGTCTCGAGGGTCTTGCGGGCGTCCTCGACGCGGTCGAGGGAGATGTAGGTGTCGGCGAGATAGAGCAGGTTGAGGCCGACGCGCGGGCCGTACTCGACGGCCTTGAGGAGGTGTTCGAGGGACGTCTTCTCGCTGCCGCCGGCGATCCTGGGCACCTCGTGGAAGACGCGGCCGAGGACGCGGTCGGCGCCGCCGCGGTCGTAGGCGGGGTCGATCTCGAGGACGCGGCGCATTTCCGCCTTGATGGGCTTGACCAGGGACAGGCTCTTGAGCATGCCCTTGGCCTCGCCGTAGACGCCGTAGCAGACGCCGAGCCAGAAATGGCCGTCGGCCTTATCGGGACCGAGCTCGATGGCCTTCTTGGCGTACTCGATGCCCTGCTGGAAGATCATCTTCTTGGCGTCGTTGCCGGGCGTATGGTCGCCGATCCAATACGAGAGCCGGGACATCCGCCAGTAGACGGAGAAGGCGTCTTCCTTGGCGGCCAGGGCTTCCTCGAGCTTGGCCAGGGCGGCCTTGGCCTTGGAGAGGTCGGCGCGCTCGGCGTAGAGGTCATCGCTCTGTTGGATCAGGCCCCCGGTGTCCTGGGAGAGGACCGGGAGCGCGGCCAGGGCCGCGTGCGAACAGGATGACGATAACGGTTCTCCGTGTGAAGGTCATATGCGCACCTCGTTTCTGACGATTTATAGCACAAAGAAGGGATCAAACCTAGAGAAAAGTGGCCTGGAGTCCGGGGCCCGGACGGCCTCCTTCTCCCTAGGCGCGGTCGATGACGACGACCTCGTAGGCCTCGCGGACGAGGCCGTGGTGGAAGAGGCCCAGGAATCTCATGATCTGGGTCTGGAAGAAGCGGTTTTCCTCCGTGGCCATCATGTCGGCTTCGGTCTCCCAGAGGGTGATGGGAACGCACTCCCCGATCCGGCGGTCCGATGAGGAAATAGGCGCCGCGATAGCCGGCCTGGCCGCGGCAGCCCGGGATGACGTCCTCGGCGAAAAGCCGGGCCGCCTCGTCGATCCGCTCCGGTTTGACCTGCATTCTCAGCATGCGCGCGTACATGGCTTTCCCCCTTCCTCGAATGGTACCCCTCTGGGATATGCTAAGCCGATGCCCGCCCCGAGTCAAATAAGGGGGCGGATCCTCGATCGCGCGTTCTTACGGACGCCCGGTGAGGCGGCCGCACGGGCCTTCTATTTGGGGCCGACGCCGAGGCTGGAGATGTCCATGATGTACTGGAAGAGGACGCGCTCGCCGGGCTTGCCGCCGCGGCTCGAGGAGAACGTCATCCAGCGGCCGTCGGCCGAGATCGACGGGAATCCGTCGAAACCCGGATCGAAGGTCAGCCGCCGTTCCTCGCCCGGTCTCGATGGCTCCTCAAGTAGATCTCGCAATTGGGCCGGCCGCCCTCCTCGATCAGGACGCGGACGTAGACGAAATGCCGTCCGTCCGGGGCCGGGAAGGGCGCCCAGTGCGTCGCTTCGCCGGTCGTGATCTGCTTGCGCCCGGAGCCGTCGCGCTTGAGCGTGAAGATCTGCATGGCCATCTGGCCCCGGCCCTTATCCTGGTCCTGGCGCTTCCAGGCCCGGGTGATGATCGTCTCGCTGTCGGGCAGGATCTGGGCCCCTCCCTCCTGCCAATCGTCGGTGAAGGTGATCTGCTTCTGGTCCGAGCCGTCGAGGGCCATGGTCCAGAGGTCCATCTTCCCGTCGACCTGGCGGCCGAAGAGGATCCAGCGGCTGTTCGGCGCGACGACGCATTCGGCGTCGTAGACCCGGTTCGTCGTCAGCCGTTTGACGGACGCCGCCGTGGGTGTCCGAAGAATAGATCTCGGCGCCTTGGGGGTAATCGTTCGCGTCGTGCCAACTCCCCTTGGGGAGGTCGGGCCAGTCGCGCGTGGAGGTCCAAAGGATGTGCTGGCCGTCGGGGAAGAAATACGAGCAGGCGTCCTCGCCGATCCCGTTGATCCGCCGGATGTCCGCGCCGTCGAAGCTCGCCACGTAGACATGGTAGGCCGCGTCCTCGCGGTCCCTTGGCGTTGCCGATGAGATACTTTCCGTCGGGCGCGAAATACCATTCGGCGGCCTCGGGCAGGTTGGGGATGCGGTGGCAGGGAAGCTCGATGCCCGCGGTCGACGTCGCGGCCCGCGAGCGGCCGGGCCCGCCTGGGGGAGCGGCGTGCTCAGTCGCGTGCCGACGGCCGGATGCGCCGCGAGCAGCGCCATCGCCGCGACAAGGAAGACCGGCTTGATCGAAAGGACCGTTTGCTCATCTCGTTCCTTCGGTCCTGTTCAGGCTTCGGCTATGTTAGGGCTTCTCTCCCCGGGAGTCAATCAAGACTAGGGGTCAAGTCTCGGGCTTCGAGGAGAAGGTTTTCAGCTGGGCTTGGGGAGGGCGGCGTAGTCCTCGGGGGTGTCGAGGTCGCGGAGGATGTTGGCGTCGCCGGCCTCGACCTCGAGGATATCGCCGGGGTGGGCCCGCATCAGCCGGCGGAGGCCGTCGGCGGGATCGAGGGCCAGGACCTCGCCCCGGTACTTGAGGTCGATCAGCACGGGGTGGCCGCGGCGGCCCTGGAAGGCCGGGATGACGATGCCCCGGCCGTGTTCTTCGTAGGCCCCGATGACGGCGTCGATGACGCGCGACGGGAGGAACGGCTGGTCGCCGAGCATGACCACGGCGGCTGCGGCGTCGGCGGGAAGAGCCCGGAAGCCGGCCTGGACGGACGAGAGCATGCCGAGCTGATAGTCCTCGTTGACGGCGAATTCGACGCCGCGCGGCTCGAGCTCGAGCCGGACGGCAGCGCGGTCGGCGCCGAGGACGACGAGCGTCCGGCCGGCGCGGGAGGCCCGGGCCGACCTCACCACCGCCGCCACGACCGTCGTGTCCCCGAAGGGAAGAAGGAGCTTCTGGGTCCCCATCCGCCGGGACTCGCCCGCGGCCAGGACGACGGCCCAGATCATGGCCGGCCCGTCCCCCTTCGCCCGGCCCTGACCCGCACGAGCTCGGCGGCGATGCTGACGGCGATCTCCTCGACCGTCCTCGACCCGATCTCGATGCCGATCGGCGCGTGGATCGGCGTCCCATTCCGCGCCGGTCGCCCAGCCGCTCTCGAGGAACTCGCAGTGCATGAGCTCGATCTTCCGCTTGCTCCCGATCATGCCGACGTAGGCGGCGCCGCGGCCGAGCGCGGCCCGCAGCGCCTCGGCGTCCTTCTGATGTCCCCGGGTGACAATGACAAAATAGTTGTCCGGCGAATCCTCGACGGCGCGGACCGCTTCCCCGATATCCCCGGCGACGATCTCGTCCGCGTCGGGGACGTTCTTGACGTCGGCGAACTCGGGCCGGTCGTCGATGACCGTCACGCTGAAATCGAGGAGCCGGCCGAGCCGGGCGACCGCTTTGCCGACATGGCCCGCCCCGGCGATGATGAGGCGCGGCAGCGGCAGGACCGGCTCGACAAAGGTCATCCGCCCTCCCGCCGCGAGGAGCCGCGGCGTCCCGCCCGTCATGATCTCTTCGAGGACGCCCGGCGCAGGCCGCCCGCGACGGGGTCGCCGGGCAGGACCGGCGACCCCGCCGGATGCCAGCTTCGTTCGACGGCGACGCGGTCGCCCTGTCCCGCGACGATGCGGCTGACCAGGGCGCCCGCCTGCCGCTTCCGGAAGCCTTCGAGCGCGCTTTGGAAGACGCCCCTGGCCGCTCCAACGCCCGGATCGACGAGGACCCTGGCCGCGCCGCCGCAGATGGCGCCTTCCACGTCCGAGGGATCGGCGTCGAGACGGATCGAGACGAGCCGGGCCTTTCCGTCGCCGAGAGATCCGCCCGCGGCCGCTTCGACACGCGCTTCGAGCAGGCCGCCGCCGACCGTGCCGGCGATGAGCCCGGCGCTCGAGAAAATGGCGGAGGACCCCACGACCTGCGGCGTCGAGCCGTCGGTTTCGACGATCGTCGCCAGAACGAGCCCCCGTTCCGCCGCTCCGGCCTCGCGGCCAGCGTCTCGAGAAGCTTGGGGAAGCTGTAGGTCATGCGGCCACGGCCATGACCGCCTGTTTGAGCGCGGCGGCGAGGAGGTCGGCCTTGTAGCCGTTCTCCCGCAGGGGCGCCGCGTCCTTCAGCGCCGCGTCGGCCGCCTCGCGGACGAGCGCCTCCGTCACCGGCTTGCCCCGCAAGATGTCCTCGGCCTTCTTCAGCCGCCACGGGACCGGCGCGACGCCGCCCATGACGATCGATATCTCCACGAACGCGCCGTCCTTGACGACGCCCGCGACGGCCGCCGACACGAGGGCGAAGTCCCACGTGCCGCGCTCTTTGAGCTTGACGTAGGCCGCCTTCTGTCCGCTCTTCGGCGCCGGGACCCAGACGCTCCTCAGGAATTGCCCCTTCGCGAGGACCGTCTCGCGGGTCACGTCGACGGCCGGCAGCGCGTAGAACTCCTCGAGCGGGATGACCTTGTCGCCTTTCGCCGTCCCGATGGCCGCTTTCGCGCCCAGGCTGATCAGGGCCGGGGCCAGGTCCGACGGGAAGACGATGAAGCAGCCGCTCCCGCCGAAGAGGCAGTGGTACTTGTTCCTCCCTTGATAGGCGAAGCAATTGAACCCGCCCTTCTTCCGGCAGACGACCTCGGGGTCGCGGTAATACCAGCACCGCGGCCGCTGGCACAGGTTGCCGCCGACCGTGCCCATATTGCGCAGCTGCGGCGTCGCCAGCGACAGGGCCGCTTCCTTCAGGCTCGGGTATTCCCGGGCCACGGCGGCGTCCTCGGCCAGATCGACGACCCGGGTCATGGCCCCGATCCGAAGACCGTCCTTCTCCTTCGCGACGCCCGCGAGCCCGGCCACGCCGCGCAGGTCGACGACGAGCGCCGCCGTCGCGACGCCGCTCTTGAGCTCGTCGATGAGGTCCGTCCCGCCGGCGATGAGGGCCGTCGTCTCGGTCGTCTCGGCGAGCAGGGCGGCCAGCTCGTCCGCGGTCCTCGGCTCCGCGATCTTGAAGTCTCTCATGACCCGGACTCCTTTCTCTTGAGGGCCTCGAGGACGCGTTTGGGGGTCATCGGGATCTCGCGGACATGGACGCCGATGGCGTTGAACACGGCGTTGGCGACGGCCGCCGAGCTCGGCACGCGCGCCGGCTCGCCCAGCCCCTTCACGCCGAGGTTGTTCGCCCGCGGGTCGAAGACGTCGACGAAGAGGGGCGTGATCTCGGGGATATCGAGCGAGGTCGCGATCTTGTAATCGCGCAGGTTCGGATTGACCGGGTTTCCCGTCGCGTCGTCCATGACCCGCTCTTCGAAGAGGGCGGCGCTCAGGCCCTGGGTGATGCCGCCGATGACCTGGCTATCGGCGGTGAGCTTGTTGACGACCTGGCCGCTGTCCTGGGCCGCGGCGTACTTGAGGACATGGACCTGCCCGGTCTCGACGTTGACCTCGACTTCGGCGAAGTGGGCGCCGAAGGTGTTGAAGGCGAATTGGTCCATGGGCATGCCGCCGCGCTCGCCGTGGAAGACCGTCTCCCGGCGAAGATCGCGGAAGACGTCGGCGAAGGCCGCCGACTTGGCCGGATCCGCTCTTCGACGCGAATGTCCTGCCCGGCCATGACGACATCGCCGGCCTCGATCTTGAGCCGGGCCGCCGCGACCGCCTTGAGCCGTTCGACCGCCTTGAGGGCCGCGTCCCGCACGGCCGGGGCCACGGACGGCGTCGTCTGGCTGCCGCCCGAACCCGGCGCCCAGGGATAATCGGAATTGCCGAGCTTGACGGTGATGTCCTTGGGCTCGAGGCCGAGCGTCTCCGCGGCGACGACGGCCATGTGCGTCCGCGTGCCGCAGCCGATGTCCTGGGTGCCGCAGATGACCTCGACGCTCCCGTCCGGATAGAGGACGATGTCGGCCAGCGTCCCCGGGACGCCGGCGCCCGCACCAGATGCTCGAGGCGACGCCGATGCCCCGCCGCCACGGTCCGTTGGCCGCCCCTTCGCCGGGCCGGCGGTTGCGCCGTTCCCAGCCGATGGCCTTGGCCCCGAGCTCGTAGCACTTGTCGAGGCCCTTGCTCGAATAGGGCAGGCCCGTGTCGCCCTGGTTCTTCGTCGAATAATTCTTCTTGCGCAGCTCGAGCGGGTCCATGTCGAGCGCCGCGGCCAGCTCGTCCATCGCGCCCTCGAGGCCGAAGGCCCCCTGCGTGTGGCCGGGGGCCCGCATCGCCCGCGAACCGCCGGTGTTCGTATAGACCGTCTCCTCGAAGGCCTTGCAGTTCGGGCACTTGTAGATGTCGACCAGGGGCTCCGCGACGTCGTCGCCGGCGACGATGCCGCCCGAGGCGACGTTGGTGAGCTGGAGCGCCGTCAGCGTGCCGTCCTTCTTCGCCCCGATCTTGTAGGTCTGCGCCGACGACGGCCGGTAGCCGACGCAAACGGCGTTGTCGCGCCGCGAAAGCAGCACCTTGACGGGCCGGCCCGCCTGACGGGCCAGCGTCGCCGCGGCGATCGTGTAGTCGTTGACGCCGAGCTTGCTGCCGAAGCCGCCGCCCATGTAGTTCTTGATGACCGTGACGTTGGCCGCCGGGACCTTCAGGGCCCGGGCCAGCCCGTCGCGGACGCTGTGGATGTTCTGGGTCGAATCGTAGACGATGAGGTGGTCGCCTTCCCAGACGGCGACGCTGCCGTGGGTCTCGGTCGGGTTGTGGACCTCGAAGCCGGTCCGATAGGTCCTCTCGACGACGACATCGGCCTCGGCGAAGCCCTTCTCGACGTCGCCCCGGTTGTACTCGTTGATCTTCTCGACGTTGGGCCTGCCGTCGCGGACCTGCGGGGCGCTCGCGTCGCGGGCCTTCTCCCAATCGACGACGAAGGGGAGCGATCTGTACTCGACCTTGATCAGGGCCAGGGCCTTTTCGGCCGTCCTCTCGTCGACCGCCGCGACCGCGGCGACCTGCTGCCCGGCGTAACGGACCTTGCCTTCGGCGAGCTTGAGGGCCCCCATGACCCCGGGCACGGCCAGGGCCGGGGCGAGGTCGATCGAGACGATCTCGGCCGCCGCCCGCGGCGAGCGCAGGATCTTGCCGATGAGCATGCCCCGGAGCTTGACGTCATGGGTGTATTTGGCCCGGCCCGTGACGATCTCGCGGCCGTCGATCGCGGGGTCGGCTTGCCGATGCGCAATCGGGCTTCGGGGGCCGGCTCGGTCGGCGGGCGTGCCGGCCGCGGCCTTGCCGGACGCGCCTGGCCTGGCGTCGTCGGGCTCGGACGTACTTTGCTTTCATGTCAGGCCCCCCTCAGCTTTTTCGCGGCGGCGTCGACGGCGTCGTAGATCTTGGCGTAGTTGCCGCAGCGGCAGAGGTTCCCGGACAGGGCCTGCTTGATCTCGTCGCGCGACGGGGCCGGCTTCTTCTCGAGGAAGGCCGGCGCTGGCCATGATGAAGCCGGGCGTGCAGAAGCCGCACTGGTAGCCGTCCTTCTCGATGAAGGCCTCCTGGACGGGGTGGAGCTTGTCGCCCTCGGCCAGGCCTTCGACCGTCCGGACGGTCCGGCCGTCGGCGCGGATGGCGAGCGATCATGCAGGCGTAGACCGGCTCGCCGTCGAGATGGACGGTGCAGCCGCCGCACTCGCCGCGGTCGCAGACCTTCTTGGCGCCCGTGAGGTCGAGCCTGTCGCGCAGGACGTCGAGGAGCGTCTCGTTCGCGGCGACCTCGAGGCTGACCGGACGGCCGTTGACCGTCAGGGTGATCGTCTTCTTCTCGTAGACGGGGACGCGGCCTTTCCTGGTCACGATCGTCTGGCCGAGGAGGGGGGGCAGGACGGCCGTGCCGAGGGCGCCCGTGCCCATGCCCTTGATGAAATCCCGGCGGCTGACGCCGCTCGAAGCCTTCCTGTCGGGTTTCTTCTCCATGAGCGTTCTCCTCCGGCGGCCGGATTAGAGGAGCCTCAGCAGGGCCAGGGCGCCGAGGGAGAGGGCCATCGCGGCGGGGGACAGCCAGCGCAGGCGGACCGGGCGGCTCTCGAGCCCGGCGAGGACGGCCCCGGCCCGCAGGCCCAGCGGCACCGTGACGGCCGCGAGGGCGACCGCGATCGGCGCGTAGTAGAGCGAGAGCGGGTAGGACGTGCCGGTGACGCACGGCGCGACGCCCGTCGCGTATTTGACCAGAGGGAAGAGGTTGACCGCGACGAGGGCCGAAAGCCCGCCCGCGAGCCCCTGTCCGGGAGCCTTCCCGGCGACGGACTTGCTGACGACGCTGACGATGAGCGCGAAGGCCGCGCCCTCCATGACGATGGCGAAGATCGGGTTGCCGATGGCGCCGTGAAGGACGGGCAGGCCCAGGAGCAGGGCGTCGAAGAGCTTGAAGCCGGCGGCCACGCCGACCATGAGGGCGGTCGTCCTGATCCGCGGCGAGACCGCCCAGGCCGCGGCCAGGAAGAAGAGGGCCGCGCCGGTCATGACCGAGCCGGAAACGGTCGAGGCGCACTGGCGCAGGTACATGCCCAAGGCCGCTTCCGAGAGTCCCCAGAGGCTGCCCAGGACAAGGACCGGGCCCCAATTCGATTTTTGCGGGGTTTGAGACATCGTTCCCTCCAGATGCCGGATTTTGGGGAAGATACGCCTCCACTATACGGAGATTGCCGGGACGCGTCAACGCACCCCGACCGGGAACCTTTTTCGGTCCCGTTTCGTCCAATCCAATGGAACGGGTGTAGAATTGCGGCCTTACTAGATTCAGGGAGCAACCCATGCGATCGATCAAACGGAACACCGTCGACCTCACGGCCCCCGCGCGGATCCTCGTCCTGATGATCCTCTTCGGCCCGGCCTTGGCGGGCGGTCTCTTCGCCCAGAGCCTCGATTTCCCCTCGAAGGACTGGGGCATCAGCCTCGGCAATTCGAAGACGTTCACCGGGCTCCGCTTCAATTTCCGCGACAGCCACGTCCGGCGCGTCACGGGCGTCAACGTCACCCTGTGGACGCCTCGAAAGGACAACAAGGACGCGGTCATCACCGGCCTCTCGCTCGGGATCATCCCAGGCGGCGGCCGCCTCCGCGGCGTTCATCTGGGGATCTTGGGGGCGGGCGCCGACAAGAGCATGATCGGCCTCAATATCGGCGGCGTCGGCGTCGGCGCGGGGGAGGACGTCACGGGCATCAGCATCGGCGGACTGGGCGCCGGGGCGGGAGACAACCTGTACGGGATCGCCATCGGCGGCCTGGGCGTCGGCGCGGGAGAGAACCTGAAGGGCATCGCCGTCGGCGGCCTGGGCGCGGGCGCCGGCGAGGACGTCACGGGCATCTTCATCGGCGGCCTGGGCGCCGGCGCGGGAGAGGACCTCAAGGGCATCGTCATCGGAGGGCTGGGCGCCGGTGCCGGAGAGGACATGGTCGGTCTGGCCATCGGCGGGCTTGGGCGCCGGCTGCGGGGAGAACCTGACCGGCATCGTCATCGGCGGGTTTGGGCGCCGGGGCCGGCGAGCGGCTCACGGGCCTGGCGATCTGCGGCCTGGCCGCCGGGGCGCCGGAGATCCGGGGACTGGTCATCGGCGGCATCGGCGCCGGCGGAAAGGACCTCAGGGGGGTCTTCGTCGGCGGCGCCATGATCCGGATCGAGAAGGGCGGGCGGCTCGCGGGACTGGCCGCGAGCTCCTTCAATCACATCCGCGGCACGCTCAACGGGCTCAGCATCGGCATCGTCAACTACGCCTGGACGATCGACAAAGGGCTCCAGATCGGCGTCGTCAACATCGTCCGCGACAATCCCAAGGGACTCCGCGTCCTGCCGGTCTTCAATACGCAGTTCTGAGGCTTCCGGGCGGCGCCGGCCGGCGCCGCGGCTCACATCACCCCGCCGGGGTCGATCTTCGCGGCCGCTCTTCCCGCTCGGCCAGAGCCGGTCATGATGACTCGAGCAGGACAAGGCCGCTGGCCAGGAAGACGGCGAAGAGCACGATCGCGTAGACCCATCGGCCGTAAAGGACGTTGCCGACCGCGAACAGGGCCGACCAGATCGTCAGCGATCCGGAGACCCAGCCGACGAGGGCCAGCGGGAAGCTCTCGCAGCGTCGCCTTGGCCTCGGCCTCGGAGATGCCCGCCTCCTGCCGGATCTTCTTCCAGCCCGGGCCGAACGGCCGGACCTTCTTGTAGAACGCGATGAGCTTCTCGCGGTCCGTCTGCGGCCCGAGGTAGGCCGTCAGCATCCAGCTGATGGTCGTCACGGCGACCGTCAGGATGCAGGGCGTAGTGGGTGGGGATGAAGACGCCGAACTTGCGCAGGACGAGGAGGAGGATGGAGAAGACGAACGACGAGACCATGGCGTTGACC
Source organism: Candidatus Aminicenantota bacterium (assembly GCA_963843505.1). GTDB lineage: Bacteria > Acidobacteriota > Aminicenantia > Aminicenantales > Saccharicenantaceae > RBG-16-66-30. Next base: position 220,773 of record CAWJKR010000013.1, read on the forward strand.
TCGCACCAGGCGTTGACGCGCCACCAGAACCAGCGGACGAGGTAGAGCAGGCCCGTCCCGGCCCCGACCTGGAGGATGATGTCGAAGCTGTCCTTGGCCGTGTCCAGGACGAAGACCATCGCGCCGGCCGAGAAGAACAGGACGATCGTGGCCAGCCGCCCGACCATGACGTAGTGCTTTTCCGTGGCCGTCTTGTTGATGAAGCGGCGGTAGAAGTCGTGGACGAGATAGGACGCGCCCCAGTTGAGGTGGGTCAGGTTGGTCGAGGAGTTGGCCGCGATGAGCCCGCCGACCATCAGGCCGATGAAGCCGACCGGCAGGAACTTGAGCATGGCCGGATAGGCGATGTCGTGGCCGATGAGGCTCGGGTCGAGATGGGGGAAGGCCTTCTGGATGTCCGAGAGCTGCGGGATAGACGATGATCGAGGCCAGGCCGACGAGGATCCAGGGCCAGGGCCGGAGGACGTAGTGGGCGATGTTGAAGAAGAGGACGGCGCCGAGCGAGTCCTTCTCGGATTTCGAGGCCAGCATGCGCTGGGCGATGTAGCTGCCGCCGCCCGGCTCGGCCCCGGGTACCAGACCGCCCACCATTGGACGGCCAGGGGCATGATGAAGATGGCGATGGCCAGGTCCCAGTTGCTCTTGAAGTTCGGCAGCATGCTCAGGAAGTTGATGCCGCCGGGGCCGGGCGTGGCCGAGAGCTTGGTGATGAGGGCCGGCATGCCGCCGACGGCCCGGACGGCGAAGTAGGCCGCGGCGATGACGGCGGTCATCTTGACGAAGAACTGGATCATGTCGATGACCAGGACGCCCCAGAGGCCGGTGACCGCGGCGAAGACGACGTTGAGCAGGCCGACGAAGAGGAGCGTCTGCCAGCGTTCGAACCCGAAGAGGACGGCGGCGATCTTGCAGGCGGCCAGGTTGACCGTGGCCATGATGATGCAGTTGAAGATGAAGCCCGAGGTAGACCGAGCGGAAGCCGCGGACGACGCTGGCGGCCTTGCCGGAATAGCGGATCTCGTAGAACTCGAGGTCGGTCAGGACCTCGGAGCGGCGCCACATCCGGGCGTAGAAGAAGACCGTCGCGACGCCGGTCAGGGTGAAGGCCCACCAGACCCAGTTGCCGGCGACGCCGTTGCGGCGGACGATGTCGGTGACGAGATTGGGCGTGTCGCTGCTGAAGGTCGTGGCCACCATGGACAGCCCGGCCAGCCACCACGGGACGGCCCGGCCCGAGGCGAAGAACTCGGAGGTGTTCTTGCCCGACCGCTTGCGGAAGAACAGGGCGGGACCGAAGCAGATCAGCAGGATGAACGCGACGATGATCCAATCGACGAGTTGAAGGTGCATGGTTATCGTCCTTTCGCGGAGAACGCCTCGCTCATGGCGGGCCAATTATACGGAGAACAGGATGCGCAAACAAGACACTACTCGGCAGGCTTGGCGGGCCTCGGGACAGTCCCGGATCGCCTGCGCCTCAAGCTCGTGATAGGCTTTGACGGCCGTGACGGGTGTTCTGGTATAAGCAGGGGAGATCGCGTGATCGACGGAGGCCCGCATGAATCGCAATAAATTCGTTTAGATTCTTCATATTAGCCGTTCTGTGCGGGGTCGCGCTATCGGCTTTCGCGGCCGACCTGCCGCGGGTGCGGCCGGAGGTGGTCGGGCTGTCGACGCAGAGGCTGGCGAGGATCGGCGAGGTCATGCAGAGATACGTCGACGAGGGCCGGCTCGGCGGGGCCGTGACGCTCGTCGCCCGCGGCGGCAAGGTGGCCTATTTCCAGGCCTTCGGCAAGCTCGATCCGGCGACGGGCGCGGCCATGCCGACGGACGCCATCTTCCGCATCGCCTCGCAGTCGAAGGCCATCACGAGCGTCGCCGTCATGATCCTGTTCGAAGAGGGCAGGATCCTGCTCGACGACCCCATCTCGAAGTACATCCCCGAGTTCAAGACGACGACCGTGGCCGTTCCCGACGGGTCCAAAAAGGGACCGGGCTACAAGATCGTCCCGGCGAAGCGGCCCATCACCATCCGCGACCTCCTGACCCACACGGCGGGCATCTCCTACGGCTACGGCCCGGCCCAGGCGCTCTACAAGGCCGCCGGGATCCAGGGCTGGTTCCTGGCCGACCGCGCCGAGCCCGTCGGGGAGATCGTCAAGAAGCTGGCCAAGCTGCCCTTCGACGCCCAGCCCGGCGAGAAGTTCGTCTACGGCTACAATTCCGACATCCTGGGCTATCTCGTCGAGGTCGTGTCGGGGATGAGCCTGGCCGATTTCGTCAGGACGCGGATCACCGAGCCGCTCTCCATGGCCGACACTTCGTACTTCCTGCCGGAGGACAAGACGTCCCGCCTGAGCGCGGTCTACGGCATCGGCAAGGACGGCAAGGCCGAGCCCGTCGCCGACCCCAAGGACATCTGCTTATGTCAAAGGCCCGCGGATCTGTTATGCCGGCGGCGCCGGCCTCCTCTCGACGGCCGAGGATTACGCCCGCTTCCTGCTCATGCTCCAGAGCGGCGGGGAGTGGGGCGGCGTCCACATCCTCAGCCCGAAGACGGTCGAGCTCATGACCGCCGACCACGTCGGCCATCTCTACGGCGAGCGACGGCTTCGGCCTCGGCTTCTGGGTGACGAAGGAGCTCGGCCGGAACGGCGAACCGGGCTCGGTCGGGGCCTTCGGCTGGGGCGGCGCCTACCACACGACCTATTGGGTCGACCCGGCCGAGAAGCTCGTCGCCGTGTTCATGACCCAGCTCATGCCGGCGACCGGGAGCGACGCCCAGGCCAAGTTCAAGGCCCTCGTCTACCAGTCGATCATCGAATCGTACGAAAGGCGCTGAGCCGGAGAGTCTCCCGCGATCATCGCCTCGCTCCCATGAAGAAACGGATCCTTCTCTCCGCATCGCTCTTCCACGCCCTGACCGACGCCGCCTCGATCATCACGCCGATGGTCTTCCCGCTTCTCCTCGCCCAGAATTTCCTCATCGCCAACTATTCCCAGATCGGGGTCCTGTCCAACCTCGGCCTGTTGACGTCGTTCCTCGTCCAGTTCCTGGTCGTCCGCATCTCGTTCCGGAGCGAGTACCGGACGCTGATGATCCTCAGCGGGCTCGGCCTTTGCGCGTCCCTGGCCGTCACCCCCCTGGCCCGGACCTACGGCATGCTCCTCGTCTTCTTCCTGCTGATGCGCGTCTTCGCCAGCTTCTACCATCCGATCGTCATCGCCTGGGTCTCCAAGTCGCGGGCCGGATCGGGCCGCGAGCTCGATGACGCCATGGGCATCCAGAGCGGCTCGGGAAATCTCGGCGTCGGCCTGGCCTACCTGACGGTCGGCTTCCTGGCCCAGCGCTGGGGCTGGAGGACGCCGCTCTTCGTCTGGGCCGTCTTCGGCCTCGTCCTGGCCGGGCTCGGCAGCTGGGCCCTGCGGGGCGTCTCGTCGCGGAGCGAGGAGAGGCCGTCGCTCAAGCCGGCGGACTGGCGGCGTTCGCTCCGTTCCATCAAGCGCTTCGTCCCCGGCTTCTTCTTGGGCGGCGCGGGCTGGTCGGTCGCCGTCTACTACGCCCCCTCCCTCCTTCACAACAAGTACGGCATCCCCATGGGGCAGACCGGCCTGTTCCTGGCCCTGTGGATCGGACTGGGGACCGTCACCGGCTACGGCTACGGCGTCTGGAGCCGCAGGTTCGGCCGCAAGCCCGTCTTCCTGGCCAGCCTGGGCGGCGCCTCCGCGGCGCTCTTCCTGCTCGGCTTCGCCCCGACCAAGGCCCTGGCCGTCGCCGGCCTCCTGGCTCTTCGGCGGCTTCCTCCTCATGACCTATCCTTCGCTCCACACCTTCGTCGGCTCGACCGTGCCCGCGTCCGGCCAGACCATGGCCTTCAGCTGGGTCAGCAACATCCAGCTCGTCTCCGGGGCGCTCGTCTCGCTCGTCTCCGGCGTCTTTTCGGACGTCATCGGCATCCAGTTCCCGTTCGTCTTCACCGGGGTCCTGGCCTTGGCCGTTTTTCTGTTCTACGCCCCGCGAGGCCAGGAATTCTTCGGGCCGGTCGATGGTGGGGCGGGGGAGGCCGTCGTGTCGCACGAAGGCGCGATCTGAGATCAGATCTCCCCGGGGACCCGGCGCCGGCGCCGGAGAAGCCGGCAGAATACGAAGTAGTCGAGGATCCCCAAGAACACCACGACCCCCATGGTCCCGAACCATTGAGCGGACCTCAGCCGGATGTCCCCAGCTTCCGCGGCGCGGGCCTTGGCCGTCAGGTAGCTCGGCAGGAACATCGTCGTCGTCCGGGGGTAGGTCGTCCGGATGATGATGTTCGACTGCGGGTCCTGCCGGACCTGTGAGCTCTTGGTCGTCACCGGAACGGCCAGGAGGGCGATCAGGAACAGGGTCCCGAACGCCGCCAGGAACAGTCTGGCGCACGGCCCCGGCAACGGTCTTTTAGATCCGTCGGACATGCTGCGGCTCCGCTTGGTCCGTAGAGAATACTCAGCGAACCCCGTTCCTGTTTAGCTCGAAGACAGAAGGGACCGGGTCTTCGCAAGTCCGGGGCCGCGAAGAACAGGCCCTCGCTCCGCGCGGGGGCGGGGAGAGCTCACCGCGCCGAGCGGACCTGGCGCTCGAGCTTCTCGTACTGCTCGCGGATCTCGGCCGGAAGGCGGCCCTTGTAGGGCTTGATGAAGTCCTTGATCCCGTCGACCTCGGACTTCCACTCCTTGATCTTGACCTCGAACAGCTTCTCGAGCTTGTCCTTGGGGAGGTCGAGCCCGGTCATGTCGAAGTCCTCGAGCCGCGGCACGAGCCCGGCCGGGGTCTCCCGGGCGGGCACGGCGCCCGTCACCCGGTCGATGACCCACTTGAGGACGCGCATATTGTCGCCGAAGCCGGGCCAGATGAACTTGCCCCGGTCGTCGACCCGGAACCAGTTGACCCCGAAGATCCGCGGCGGCCTCGACATGCGGTTGCCCATGTTGAGGTAGTGGCGCCAGTAGTCGGCCATGTTGTAGCCGCAGAAGGGGAGCATGGCCATCGGGTCCCGCCTGACGACGCCGACCTGGCCGGTGGCCGCGGCGGTCGTCTCCGAGCCCATGCGGGCGCCCATGAACACGCCGTGCGACCAGTTGAAGCTCTCGAGGACGAGCGGGATGAGCTGGGTCCGACGACCGCCGAAGATGATGGCCGAGATGGGCACTCCCCGCGGGTTCTCGGCTTCCTTGTCGAGCATGGGCGAGTTCACGATCTGGGCGGTGAACCGGGAGTTGGGGTGGGCGGCCTTCGTCCCCGTCGCCGGCGTCCACGGTTTGCCCTGCCAGTCGAGGAGGTGCTCCGGGACGGGCCCGTCGATGCCTTCCCACCACGGCTCGTTCGTGTCGGTATTGAGGGCGACATTGGTGAACAGCGTCGGATTGAAAGCCCCGCGCTTGATGGTCTTCATCATGTTGGGGTTCGTCTTCATCGACGTCCCCGGCGCGACCCCGAAATAGCCGGCCTCGGGATTGATGGCCCAGAGCCGGCCGTCCGGCCCGATGTTGAGCCAGGCGATGTCGTCGCCGAGCGTCCAGACGCGGTAGCCCGGCAGGGCCGATTCCATCATGGCCAGGTTCGTCTTGCCGCAGGCGCTGGGCAGGGCGGCCGTGATGTAGGTCGTCTTGCCGTGGAGGTCCTCGATGCCCATGATGACCATGTGCTCGGCCAGCCAGCCCTGCTTGTAGCCGAGGAACGAGCCGATCCGCAGCGAGACGCACTTCTTGCCGAGCAGGGCGTTGCCGCCGTAGCCCGAGCCGACGCTCCAGACCAGGCCCTCCTCGGGGAAGTGCATGATGTAGCGGCGGTCGGGATCGAGCGTGCCGATCGAGTGGAAGCCCTTGATGAAGTCCTCGCGGTTGCGCAGCTTCTCGAGGATGCCCGTCCCGATGCGGGTCATGATGCGCATGCTGACAGCGACGTAGACCGAATCGGTGACCATCATGCAGGCCTTGGCGTAGGGCGACTCGGGGTGGCCCATCATGTACGGGATGACGTACATCGTCCGCCCGGCCATGCAGCCGTCCGAGAGCGCGGCCATGAGCTTCTTGGCTTTGGACGGCTCCATCCAGTTGTTGTTCGGGCCCGAGGCCTCTTTCGTCGGATGGCAGACGAAGGTCAGATGCTCGACGCGGGCGACGTCGGTCGGGGAGGAGCGATGAAGGTAGGCCGTCGGCCAGTTCTTGTGATCGAGCGGCTGGAAGACCGGGCCGTTGAGCCGCTCTTCGTTCAGGCCGATCTCGAGCAGGCGCCAGGCCTCGCCGTCCGATCCGTCGCACCAGTAGACGCGGGCCGGCTTGGCCAGCCTCTCCTGGTCCTCGACCCAACGCTCAGCTGCGGATGCCATGTTCGTTAGTCCCCATCTTTATCAGTTCAGAAACGGCCTGTCAACGAGCGGAAAATTCGGGACATGACCCTTTTCTCTTGAAAAGGGATCGTGTCCCGTGAATTTTCCCCTTTAGACCTGGATCTCGTAGACGACGGGGATGCCGGCGATCGAGATCTCCGGATTGAACGTCCATGAGACGAGGTTGACGGCCCGCGGGTAGGGGATGAAGCGGGCCCGATAGAACGGCCCGGCCGGCCAGCCGCGCTTTCCGAAATCGACCGTGGCGATGAAGCCTTCCTCGCGGATGCGGTTGAGGTAGGCCCTGAGGAAGGCGGTCCGCTCGCGACCGGAAAGATCGGGGAAAGCCACGTGGTTGATCCAGGCGTAGCGCTCGACCGTCCGGCCCAGCTGGTCGTGCCGGATGAAGTTGATCATGGCCCGGACCCGGCCGTCCTTCTCCCAGACGAGGGTCCGGGCGACGCCGGGACAGTCGAGCTCGAGGCCCAGGTCGCGCTTGTCCCAGGCGAGGGCCAGGCGGGCGGTGTCTTTGTAGCGGTCGAGAAGGGCGTGGCATGCGTCGAGGTCGGCGGCGCGATAGTCCCGCAGCTCGAGGCCCGTCGCGGGCTTGGGCGGGCGGTGAGCGCCGAGAAGGCGGATGGCCGCCTTCTCGTATCCCTTGAGGCCTTCGGAGGCGTCGACGCGGTCGAGGTCGAGGACGCGGGCCATGACCCCGGACTTGCGGATCCGTTCGATGCGCTGGCCTTCCGCGATGAACTTGCCCATCATCTTCGTCGACCGGTGCCCCGTCTCGAGGGTCAGGAGGGAGAAATCGAAGCCATACCTTTTGTTGAGCCCGACCGCCGCGCGGATGATGTCGAGGGCGACGCCTTTGCGAAGATATTCCTTCCGGACGACCAGGAGACAGCTGTAGACGCCGCTGAGGATCTGGCCCTCGAAGTGGAACTTTTGCGGCAGGTTGGCCAGGAAGGCGACGATCTCGCCGTCCTTGTAAGCGCCGAGCAGGAGGTCGCGCTTGTCGGCCGGGATCCGGTCGACGAGATAGTGGAGGAACGCCGGCCTGTAAAAATTGGGGAACGACGCCGCCCCATACTCGTCGCGCCACGAGGCGTGGGCCATGCGCTCCAGCCCCTCATAGTCGCCGCGGAAGGGCTCGATCGTGATGCCTTCGATCATGGGGACCTCCGCCCGATATGTCCGGTCGACGGGATATTAGCACGGCCGCCTCCGGATGAGAATCCCCGCCCCCTTCCGGCCGAGCCCCGGATTGTGTAAAATGAGGGACCGTTATTCTCGCGAGGAGCCAATAAACATGAAGAAATCAAGAATCCTGCGCAAAGCCATCATGGAGCGCCGGGCCGTCGCCGTGCCCGGCTGTCACGACGCCCTCTCGGCCAAGGTCATCGAAAAGGCCGGGTTCGAGGCCATCCAGATCTCGGGCTACGGCCTGGCCGGGTCCTATCTCGCCAAGCCCGACGTCGGACTCCTCCGGATGAAGGACGTCCTCGACATGTCCTGGAACATCACCCAGGCCGTCTCGATCCCGGTCATGGCCGACATCGACACCGGCGGCGGCAACGCCGTCAACGCGGCCTGGGTCACCGAGCGGCTGATCGCCATGGGCCTGGCCGGGATGAACATCGAGGACCAGGTCTTCCCCAAGCGCTGCGGCCACATGGCCGGGAAAGAGGTCATTTCGGCCGAGGAGATGGCCGGGAAGATCCGCGCCTGCGCCGCCGTGCGGGACCGGCTCGACAAGGACTTCATCATCAACGCCCGGACCGACGTCTTCGCCGGCCTGGGCCTGGCCGAAGCGATCCGGCGCTGCAACATCTATCTCGAGGCCGGGGCCGACCTGGCCTTCATCGACGGCATCAAGAGCCGGGCCGACATCGAGAAGGCGGTCAAGTCGATCAAGGGCCCGCTTTCGGTCAACCTGATGGACGCCGTCACCGGCATGAAGACCGAGCTCATCCCCATCCCCGAATTGAAGAAGATGGGCGTCGGCCGCGTCTCCATCCCGGTCGCTTCCATCATGGTCGCCCACAAGGCCCTCGTCGCCTTCTTCAAGGCCCTCAAGGCTTCGCCGACCGGCACCCTGCCCGGCCAGACGCAGTGGGTCTCCTCGTTCGAGGAGTACACCGATTTCGTCGGGCTCAAGGACTACCGGGCCATGGAGAACGAGTACCTGCCCTGCGAGCGGGTCGAGGCCAAGTACAAGGGCGCTAAGAAGATCGTCGGGTAAGACGGCCGCGTAGAGATTCGCAAGAACGCGTTTTGGGCGGCGCTGGGCCGCCCCTTATCCCCGCGCCTCGGAAACCTCCGTATGCGGTTTCCCCCGCCTCCGGCGGGTCCCCCTTCCCTCACGGGGATCTCGGGGCGGTCACAGCACCGCCCCGCGTTCTCGCTCCTCTCTCCGCCAGCTCCTTTACGGTCCCGACGCCTCTAGCGCAAGGTGAGACATAGAAGGAAGGGAGAAGGGAAACCCCTGGCCTCTATTAGCGGACGACAAGCGCGGTGAAGGGGAAGACGTAGGCCTGGAGGAGGACGAAGAGGCCCATGAGGGCCGCCAGGGCCAGGCTGTGGAAGAAGACGTAGCGGAGGATCGTGCCTTCGTGGCCGTACCAGCCGGTGGCCGTCGAGGCGACGACGATCGACTGGGCGTCGATCATCTTGCCCATGACGCCGCCGGCGCTGTTGGCCGAGGCCATGAGCACCGGGCTCAGGCCGAGCTGTTCGGCCGAGATCTTCTGCAGGCTCCCGAAGAGGACGTTGGACGACGTGTCCGATCCGGTCAGGGCGACGCCGAGCCAGCCGAGCATCGTCCCGAAGAAGGGATAGAGGACGCCCGTGCGGGCGAAGGCCAGGCCGAGCGTCGCGTCGAGCCCCGAATAGCGGGTCACGTAGCCGAGCGAGAGCATCGCGGCCACGGTCAGGAGCGAGAACCTGACCCGCTTGAGCGTCCGGCCGTAGGCGCGGATGAGCCGGCGCGGCGTGAACCCCATCAGAAACCCCGACACGACGGCCGCGGCGAAGATCCCCGTCCCCGTGAACGACAGCCAGTTGAAGGTGAAGACCGCCGATTCCGCCGTCTCCCTGGCCACCACGGGCGGCACGCGATAGACGAGCCGGTCCAGGCCCGGGATCGGGAAGCGGACGACGGACACGCCGTCGAGGAGCGCCTTGATCTGGGGGATGCCCCATAGGAAGACGAAGACGCTCAGCACGATCCAGGGCAGCCAGGCGCGGACCAGGTCCCCGGCCGGGTGCCGTTGCGGGGCCGGCCCGGAAGGCGCCCCGACCGCGAGGCCCTCGTTCTCGCAGACGGTTTTCGGGCGCCATTTCAGGAGAAAGACGACGAGCGAGGCCATCGAGATGACCGCCGCGCCGACGCCGGCCAGCCAGGGCCCGTGGAAGTTCGAGATGAGGAACTGGGGCACCGCGAACGAGACGCCGGCCACGACGAGGGCCGGCCAGACCTCTTTCATCTTCTTGAAGCCGCAAAAGGCCCAGATGAGCCAGAAGGGGATGATGAGCGAGAAGAACGGCAGCTGCCGCCCGACCATCGCGCTCAGCTCCCGGACGTCGATCGCCGTCACCCCGGCCAAGGCGACGATGGGCGTCCCCAGGGCCCCGAACGCCACGGGCGCGGTGTTGGCGATGAGCGACAGCCCGGACGCGGCGAGCGGGGCGAAGCCGAGCCCGATGAGGATCGCCGCGGTGACCGCGACGGGCGTGCCGAAACCCGCCGCGCCTTCGAAGAACGCGCCGAACGAGAAGGCGATGAGCAGGAGCTGAAGGCGCCGGTCCCGGGTGATGCCGGTCAGGCTGTCCTGCATGATCTTGAAATAGCCCTTCTCGCAGGTCAGGTCGTAGAGGAAGATGACGTTGAGGATGATCCAGCCGATGGGGAAGAGGCCGTAGGCGGCGCCCAGCCCGGCCGTGCGCGCGGCCATGCCCGCGGGCATGCCGAAGGCGGCGATGGCGACGAGAAGGGCCGCCCCGAGCCCGAGGAGGGCCGCGATATGGGCCCGCAGCCGAAGGAGGGCCAGGCCGCCGAGCAGGAGAGCGATGGGGAGCGCGGCGACGAGCGTCGACAGCAGGACGCCGCCGAGCGGATCGTAAACCTGGTGCCAGGCCATTCTCAGACGACCCCGTCCGTCTCCTTGTTCAGGCGAGCGAAGAACGCGGCCATGAACCGGTGCCTCCCGGCGGCCAGCCGCCGGCCTTCCCGCGTCGTCATCCGGTCCCGGACGCGGCTGAGCTTGACCAGATACTCGCGGTAGGCCGTGTCCTCGCGCGTGTAGGGCTTGGTCTTCCCGACCTCGATCGTCTTGTCGTGCAGGCGCGCCCCGATCTCCCCGGCGAAGAGGAAGGCCCGGCCCACGCCGACGGCCCCGATCGAGTCGAGCTTGTCGGCGTCGAAGAGGACCCGGGCCTCGAGCGTCCGCGGCGCGCCGCCCTTCCGGAATCGGTGGGTCCGGATGCAGTGGGCGACGGCCTTGACCGTGGCGGCGTCGCAGCCGTGGCGCTCCAGGATGCCGCGGGCGAGCGCCGCGCCGCTCCGGCCGTGGCAGATCCGGCCGTGCGAGCGGTCCTCTTCCTCGCGGCCGATGTCGTGGAGGATGGCGGCGAGCTTGAGGACGCCGAGGTCGGCCTTTTCCTTGCGCCCGATCCTCAGGCAAAGCCGGTAGACGCGCTCGGTGTGGTCCCAGTCGTGGCTGCCCCGGGCGCTCCGGAAATACGCCCCGGCCTCTTCCCGGATCCGGGATACGAGCGAAGGGGCGACGGCGGAGCTCATTCGTCGATCATGTGAACGGCCAGCCCGTCCTTGAGCTTGGGCTCGAACCAGGTCGATTTCGGGGGCATGACCTTGCCCGCGTCGGCCACGGAGAACAGCTGCTCGATCGTGGTCGGGAAGAGGGAGAAGGCCACGCGGAACTGGCCCGAGAGGACCTTCTTCTCGAGCTCGCCGGTGCCGCGGATGCCGCCGACGAAATCGATGCGCTTGTCCGTCCGGGGATCGGCGATCCCGAGGATGGGCGCGAGGAGGTTCGTCTGCAGGATCGAGACGTCGAGGGAGCCGATGGGGTCGGCCGGGTCGAACGTCCCGGGCTTGGCCTCGAGGCCATACCAGCGTCCCTCGAGGAACATGGCGTACTCCCGGCTCTTGGCCGGGGCCTTCGGGCCGTCGGGCCGGACCGTGAACTTCTCCCCGACCTTGGCCAGGAAGGCCGCCGGCTCGAGCCCGTTGAGGTCGCGGACGACGCGGTTGTAGGGCAGGATCTTCATCTGGCTGTGGGGAAAGATGACGGCCAGGAAGAAATTGTCCTCTTCGCGGCCCGTCCGGCCCGGCCGCTCGCGGTCGCGCTTGACCTTGATCCGGGTCGCCGCCGCGGAGCGGTGATGGCCGTCGGCGACATAGAGGTTCGCGAGCCCGGCGAAGGCGGCCTGGATCCTCCCGACGAGGCCCGGATCGTCGACGACGAAGACGATGTGCCGGACGCCGTCGTAGGTCGTGATATCGACCTCGGGCCCCTTCTTCATGCCCTCGGCGACGAGGGCGTCGACGGCGTCGGTCCTGCGGTAGGTCAGGAAGACCGGGCCCGTCTGCGCGCCGAGCGTCTCGATGTGGCGCATGCGGTCGTTTTCCTTGTCGATCCGGGTCAGCTCGTGCTTCTTGATGACGTCGTCGAGGTAGTCCTGGCAGGACGCGGCCGCGACGAGCCCGACCTGGACGTGCTCGCCCCAGACCTGCTTGTAGATATAGAAGTCGCGGGTCTTGTCCTGGGCGATCGTCCCCTCGCGGAGGAAGCGGTCGAAGTTCTCTTTGCCCTTGGCGTAGACGGCGTCGGAATAGAGGTCGGTGCCCGGCGGCAGGTCGATCTCCGGCTTGCCGACGTGCAGGAACGAGTAGGGGTTCCCGGCCGCGAGCTCCCGCGCCTCCTCGGACGTGAGGACGTCGTAGGGCGGGGCGGCGACGAGATGGGCGAGATCCTTGCGGGGGCGGACCGCCCGGAAAGGCTGGATGTGGACCATATCATGCCTCCAAAAAGGGGTTCATTATAGCATAGCCCCGGCCCGGGGGCAGGCTCAGCCGCGGACGGTGTTGCGACCCGCGGCCTTGGCCTCGTACATGGCCCGATCGGCGCGGGCGATCAGGGTCTCGAGGTTCTCCGCCGACGTCGGGCCCCAGCTCGGCGACGCCCAGGCTGACCGTCAGCGAGAGCGTGCTCGGCCGTCGTCGTGACGACCCTCATCCGCGCGATCTCTTCCCGCAGGCGCTCGGCCATGGCCAATCCCTCCTCCCGGCCGGCCTCGGGCATGAGGACGATGAACTCCTCGCCGCCGTAGCGGCAGACGATGTCGGTCCCCCGGGTCGTCTTGGTGACGAGCTCGGTCAGGACACGCAGGACGTTATCGCCGATGAGGTGGCCGTGGGTATCGTTGACGTTCTTGAAGTGATCGATGTCGAAGAGGATGAGGGACAGGGGCCTCTGGTAGCGCCGGGCGCGCACGACCTCCCTCTCGCCCATGGAGGCGAACGCGCGGCGGTTGTTGAGCCCGGTCAGCTCGTCCGTCACGGCCTGCTTCTCCTTGAGCTCGACCTGGCGGGAGTTCTCCAGGGCGATGGCGACCTGGCTGGCGAAGAGCTCCGCCACCTGGCTGTCCTCCTCGGTGAAGGGCCGCTCGCCGGAGTTGTAGAGGGCGATGAGCCCCGTCACGCGGTCGCGGAAGACGACGGGAACGCCGAGGAAGGAGCTGACGTCCTGGCCGGGGCGGAGCGGGACCAGGATATCCTCGAAGCTGGAGATATTGCCGATCATCGGCCGCTTGCTCTGAACGGCCTGTTGCACAGCCGCGCCCCGTCCACGGGATAGGTCTCGCCGATGAGGTTCCGGGAATCCGCGGGCCTTTTGATGGCGGCCAGCTTCAGCTCCGCCCCTTCGACGGTCAGGAAGGCGCCGATGTCGTAGGGGATGACGCGCTTGAGGAGGTCGAGGATGAGCGCCGAGATCTGCTTGAAGTCGAGCTTCGAGCTCAGCGTCAGTCCGGCCTCGCGGAGCGTCTCGGCGACGTTGCGGGCCTCGACGGCCGCGGTCTCCGCCCTCTTGATGCGGGAGATGTCGTAGAGGACGGCCACCCATCCCGTGACGACCGTGCCCTGGCCCAGGAGAGGCGAGAGGCGCAGGTCGAAGAACCGGGTTCGCCCGTCCTCGACGAGGGGGAACTCCGTTCCGAGGCTGTCGGAGCGCCGAGCGGCGCGGCCAGCGCGGGCCATCCGGGGAAGAGCTGCGCGGCGGGCCGGCCCAGAAGCTTGGCTTCGGGGACGTCCTCGGCCGGGCCGCCGACCTCGGCGATGAGCTTGCGGGCGGCCGGGTTCGTGGCGGCCAGCCGCCCGGCGTCGTCGAGGATGAGGAGCGATTCGCCCATGCTGTCGATGACCCGCTCCCTCGCCACGGGCACGATGTCGACGAGCTGGAGACGGAACATGGCCCAGAGGAGGAAGAACCCGGAGAAGGCGAAGCCGATCGGCGTGTAGTCGTAACCGCTCAGGGCGCCGGCCTGTCCGGCGAGATAGACGGCGTTCCCGATCCAGGGCAGGGGGAAGGCCAGAAGGAGGGCCACGGCCTGCTTGCGGTAGACGCCCTTGAAGCGGAAATAGGCCAGGAGCAGGAAAACGGTCGTGGCGAACAAGAGGAGATACGAATAGCCGGCATGGACCCAGAAGAACGGGCCGTGCTCGTAGACGAGAAGATGGTCCCGCAGGCTCGTGGCCGGCGAGTACGCGGACCAGATGAGATGGTGCCGCTCGTTCGTAAAGGTCAGGACGATCGTCGCCAGCGGGATGATCCACAGGGCCAGGGACCTGATGAGCCCGAGCTTCCTGCCGGACTGGAGAAAGCGGAGGGCGAAAAGGAACATCAGGACCGGGACCGAGGCGATGCCGATGTACTCGATCTTCGAAAGGAGGACCTTGGTCGCCAGGCCCGCCACGGCCGCCTCCAACGCCGCGGAGAGGGACCAGAGGAAGACGGCCGCCATCAGGACGGCCAGGGACCGCCCGACCGAGGTGACGGCGCGCTTCCAGGCGATGACCGCGACCGCCCCGGCGACGACCGTCCCGGCGAAAAGGCTGAGGGCGTAATACCCGACCTGCATGCTCATCCTCTCGATCTATCGGCTCTCGCCCGAGGGACCGGACGGGGCGGTCCTAGGCCCCGTCCCCGGACGGCTCCTTGTCCTGGTCCTTGCCCTGGACGAACGTCCCGGCGATCTCCAGGAAATTCTCGACGACCTCGGGATCGAACTGCGTCCCCGAGCAGCTGATGATCTCCTTGACGGCGTAGCGGTGGGAGGCGGCCTTCCGGTAGGGACGCTCCGAGGTGATGGAATCGTAGGTGTCGGCGATGGTCATGATCCGCGCGCCGAGGGGGATCTCCCGCCCCTTCAGCCGGTCGGGGTAGCCCCGTGCCGTCGTAGCGTTCGTGGTGGGCCCGGACGACCCGGCCGATCTCCTTGAGCTCGATGACCGGGCTGAGGATGGCCTCGCCGCGGACGGGATGCTCCTTGATCAGCTTGAATTCCTCGTCGGTCAGCTTGCCCGGCTTGTTCAGGATGCTCTCGGGGACGGCGATCTTGCCGACGTCGTGGAGCAGGGCGGCCAGCTCGAGGTCGCCGAGCTCCTTCTCGCTGAAACCCATCTTGGCGGCGATCTTCAGCGAGAAGTCCGTGACCCGGGTCGAATGATGGCGCGTGTACTCGTCCTTGGCGTCGATGGCCGAGGCGAGGGACTTGACCGTGGACAGGAACAGCGATCGCTGCTGCTCGACGAGGTCGGAGGTCCTCATCCGGAGGTTCTTGTTGACCAGGGCCAGCTCCGATTCCATCTGGCGCATGCGGAGCTGGGACCGGATGCGGGCCTTGAGCTCGGTCGAATCGAAGGGCTTGGAGATGTAGTCGTCGGCCCCGGCCTGGATGCCTTCGTTCAGCATCTCGGCCCCCGTGCGGGCGGTCACGAGGATGATGGGAATGTGCTTGAGGGATTCGTCGGCCTTGACCGCCCGGGAGAACGCGTGGCCGTCCATGCCCGGCATCATGACGTCGCAGAGGACGAGGTCGGGGTTCTTGTCGCGAAGGAATTTGAGCCCCTGTTCGGCCGACGTCACGAGCTCGAGGTCGAACTCGTCGGCCAGGAGCATCTTCATCAGCTTGAGGACCTCGGGGTTGTCGTCGATGCAGAGGATCAGGGCGTCGTGGACCTTGGCCTCGTCCACGCGGCCGCTCCCGAGGTCGACCCTCTCGAGGTCGACGAGCTGGAGCCGGCGGAAATCGGTGACGATGTCCTGGACGCGGGGCTCCTCGGTGTCGGTGAGGCGCCGCCTGAGGCCGATGGGCAGGTCTTCCGACCGGCGGTCGAGGACGTCCTCGTCGAAATGCTCCTCGCCCTTGCGCAGCTCGACGATGAACCGGGAGCCCTTGCCGAGCTCGCTCTCGGCGTGGATCGTCCCCTTGTGGACGAGGACGATCTCCTTGGCCAGCGCCAGCCCGATCCCGGTGCCCTCCTGGGCGCGCGACTTGGAGCCGTCGACCTGGGAGAAGCGGTCGAAGATCGTCTCGAGCATGTTGTCGGGGATGCCGATGCCCGTGTCCTCGACCGTCATGACCACGACGTCGTCCTTCTCCTCGACGTAGATCGTGATCTTGCCGCCCTTGTTGGTGAACTTCAGGGCGTTGGACAGAAGGTTGAAGATGACCTTCTCGAACTGGTCCGGGTCGAGGGTCAGCTCGACGGGATGGGGCGGGTGCTGGATAATAGAGCCGGATCAGCTTCTGGTCGGCCAGGGGCTTGACCGAGGCGAGGAGGGGCGGGATGAATTCGACGAGGTTGACCGGCTTGACCTTGAGCCGCATCTTGCCCTCCTCGAGCTTGTTCAGGTCGAGGAGGTTGTTGATGAGCTTGAGCAGCTTGTAGCCGTTGCGCTGCATGGTTTCGAGCGTGTCCTTGAGCGCCGGCGTCAGGCGGCCCATCCGGCCTTCGAGGGCGGCCTTGAGCGGGGCCAGCATCAGCGTCAGCGGCGTCCGGAGCTCGTGGTTGACGTTGGCGAAGAACTGGGTCTTGAGCTCGTCGAGGCTCTTGAGCTTGAGGTTGGATTCCTGGAGCTGGACCGTCGTCTCCTCGAGCTCGATGCGGCTCCGGAGCTCGCGGCGGCGGATGCTGTCCATGATAGTAGGAGCCGAAGGCGCCGACGACGATGATCGAGGTCAGGAAGAAGAGGTTGTTGAAGACGAACCGCCAGAGCTCGATGGTCGCCCCGTCGACGACGATGGCGGCCTGCCCGACGATGACCTTGATGAAGCTCGGCACGGCGTAGATGGCCCAGATCAGAGACGTAGAGGATGATGTGATCGCGGAAGGCCAGGGGGACGACGACGATCATGCCCATGACGATGATGTTCAGGCCCTGGTAGTAGCTCGTCAGGAAGCCGCCCAGGATCTGGATCATGATCGCGATGCCGACGGCGTCGACGAGGCCGCCAGGATCGATGGCCAGGTTGAGGAAGCCGCGCTGCGTCTTGGACGCGCTTGGCGATGACGAGCAGGACGATCGCCAGGGCGGCCAGGACCGCCAGCCGGATGATGAGGAAGGTCGCGAGATACTGCGGGCGTGTAGATCGCAGTCGAGGAGCGAGGAACGAGACGATAGAGGATGATGCTGAGGACGATGGCCGTCCGGACCCGGCCCTTGAGGTCGTATTCCTGTATACAGTCGTTCTTCGAAAGCGGGCTCGAAGTTTTAGGCATGGGCGATTCCTCGGCCTGGCGACGACAGACGTAGCCCTGGGGCGGGGTCGCCGTAGGACGGGATGACCCTGCTGATCTCCCATCCGGTCTCTTCCAGGAGCGTCTCGAGCTTCTCCGGATCGAAGAAATCGAAGGTCCCCGCTTCCTCGAGGTCCACGAGCTCCTGGGCGTCGTTGAGGAAGACGCGGAGGGATTCGATGAGCAGCGCTTTCGGGCGCTCCGGCGGCAGGGCCTCCGCCGGCATGGCTTCGATCTTTTCGAGCAGGCGCGTGAACGGTCCGGAGGCGTCCGTGTCCGGCCGCATGCTCGAGAGGACGAGCAGGCCGTCCGGCATGATGATCCGCCGGGCCTCCCTGAGCGTCTCGGCCGGGTTGAAGATGTAGGACAGGACGAGGCTCATCAGGATCTTGTTGTAGCACCCGGCCTTGACCGGCAGGTGGAAGGTCCCCTCCAGCGTTCCGGGCAGGAGAAGCCGCCGCAGGACCGGCTTGGCCGGGGAGAGTCCCCGGACGTACCGGGCGGCGCCGGTTGAAATCGATGATGATCCGGTATTCGTGGAGATCGAACCGGGTCTTGAGCCAGTCGTCGAGGGCCGGGGTGATGCGCTCGCCGCGGAGGATCCGGTGGAGCCGGGGGGAATAGTCCTCCTGGATCTTGATCGGCGCTCTCGAGGGTCAGGTTCTCGACCTTGTCGGCCATCTCCTCGAAGCTCCCGACCTCGCCGTCGAGGAAGCGGCGGACGGCCAGATACCGGCTCATTTCGAGGTCGAGGGCGACGAAGTCGAATCGGCCCGGCTCGCGGAGGACCGGGAACCGGGAGGTGAGCTTCCGGGACGCCTTCTTCATCGCCTCGGGGATGAGGTCGGCGATCGTGATCTGGGAGGGCAGCTCGCCGCCGCGCGACGAGGAGGTGCTCGACGAAGTTCCCCGTCCCGCCGCCGAGGTCGAGGAGCCGGTCGCCGGGCCTGAGCTCCAGGGCGGCCAGCTGGTCGCCCATGAGCTGCTGGTAGTCGTCGGACAGGGCCATGACGTCGAAGCCGAGGAGCTTGTCGTCGCCGATGAGGTAGCGCTGCCAGTATTTGATGCGGTTCTTGAGCTTCCGCGGCGGCAGCCGGTCCTTCTCGGCCCGCCGCATGACCTCCATGTCCTTCCGGCCGGGCATGACCGGCTGGATGAGCTGCTTGTGAAGGAAGCGGTAGATCAGCGAGGTGATCGTGCCGAACAGCCGCAGCCCCTCCTTGGACGTCCGGGCGTTGTGGCCGATGGGAACGGAGATGACCTCGCGCGGCGCGTCGACCTGGACGCTCATGACGTCCCGGATGAACTCGGACTTGACCCAGTTGTCGAACTGGCCGTAGATCCAGGTGATCGGCAGGTCGAGGTGGCGCATGTCCTCCCGGGCCTGCTCGAGCGTGGCCACGGAGTTGACGACGCCGTCGGCGACATAGGAATCCACGTTGACCAGGTTGCCGAGGACCGGCATGACGCCGAGGCTTGATGCCCAGCTGGTAATGCTCGAGGAAATCGAGGCCGCAGTTGATCCGGACCATGAGGTCGCGGAATTCCGGGGTCCCCATGCAGGCGATCCAGTAATCGACCCGCCGCCTCATGGCCTCGTCCCGCAGGACGATCCTGGCCTCGAGGGCCGAGAACGAGAAGGTCAGGAGGATGACGGAGGAGGCCCGGAGCGTCGGATTGCGCCTGGAGCCAGTCGAGGACCGTGATGATGTCCTCGGCGCCCTGGCTGAAATTCGTGTTGAGCATCTCGTAGGGCGGCTCGGAGGCCTCGGGGTCCTTGTGGCTCTCGCCCTTCCTTCGGATCCCGTCGTACCGGACGACGGCCAGGGGCTTGCCCAGAAGGCGGAAATTCTCGCACGAGGGTCAGGGCCAGGCCGAAGAGGGTCTCCTTGGTCTTGCCGAAGGCCGGGGGGATGACAACGACCGGGACGGGCTTGTCGTCCAGCGGCAGCGACGTATTGAGCAGGCCGACGATCTCCTCGCCGCGGCGGTTCTCGAGCCGGAGGACGTGGGGCGCCATCAGACGCGTTCCGGACGGAATCGGCGGACAGCGGCGACGGGCCGCGGCCGGCCGGTCTTCTCGCACGCCTCCTCGCCGCGCCGGGCGAAATCCGCGTCGGGGGCATGGACCGACTGGATGCTCATGCGGCTGATGCCGAACTGGACGCCGTACTTCATGCCCGGGCCTTCGTCCTTCTCCGCGCGCGCCACGTGACGGACCTCCCCGGTCTCCCGCCAGAGGACCTGGTCGCCGTCGAGGATGGCCATCGATTCGATCGGCGTCCCCTTGAGCAGGGCCGGGGTCTCGCCGTTGGCGACGAAGCTCATGCCGTTCGGGCTGATGTCGGTGATCCGGCCCCGGACCTTGCGGTCGAAGGGGGCGGGCAGGGGGATCTCGACCCTCAGGTCGCCCGCCGGGGTGATGCGCCTTTCGGCCCGCTTCTCCGAGTAGAACATGACCCGCGGGTAGAGGCAGACGAGGGTCCGGCCGTCCGGCGAGATCCGCGAGATCATGGTCTCGAAGTTGTAGGTCGCGTAGCCGACCTGGTAGGAGACGAAGAGAAGGTCCGAGGTCTTGAACTTGACGTCGAGCTTCTCCCCGGAGAGCAGGCAGACCGAGGGCGGCCGGACCTCGGCGAACGACAGGATCTCGGGATTGCCGGACCTGGCCGGGACCGCCGCGATCTCGACCTGGCGGGCCAGGGCCTCGCGCATGAGGGACTCGATCTTGACCGAGTCCGTGAACAGGACCATCTCGTCGGTCCTCAGGAACGGATAGCGGAGCTTGAGCTCGTCGAGGTCGCGGATGGCGACGTAATCCGACATGAACTGGAGGAGCGACAGGCGGCTGGCGTCGTCGAGAGACAGGAACTCGACGGCGACGCCCCCCAGGTCGGCGTCCTCGCGGACGATGCGGCTGTTCACGGTGTAGTGGCGCCCGTCGGGCAGCGCGATGTCCAGGGGGACCGCCGCCCCCTCGGGGGAGGACGACAGGGTCTTGAGGAACATGCCGTTCTCGCTGAGGTTGACCAGCTTGGCCTCGCCCAGAGGGCCCGTCTCGATCCGGACGTCGTGGGACGCGTCCAGCGTGACGCGCATGGACGAGCGCTTCTCGCGGGAGCGCTGGGCGATGAGGAAGCTGATCTTCCGGCGGATGGCCGCCGGGTCGGACGGCTTGGGCAGGCAGCAATCGATGCGGCCGTAGCTCGCGAGATCGATCGTCGCGCCGTTCGAGGCGCCCTCGGTCAGCAGGATCTTGATGATGGCGTCGGAATTCTTGAAGATCTCGTTGAGGAACCGCAGCAGCTCGGTCCCCTTCATCCGGGGCAGGTCCTCGTTGACGACGAGGACGTTGACCTCGGGGAGGGCCTTGATCAGGTGGATGGCTTCGACGCCGCTGGTCGTCGTGTGGACCGCGTAGATGTCCCTGAGCGCCCTCTGGAGCTTATCGAGATAGCCGAGGTCGTCGTCGACGACGAGGACGACGGGCAAGGCCCCCGTCTTGGGTTTCTCTGTTTGCTCACGGGCCATCTAAGGTCCGACCTCCCTGGGCAGGAACGAATATTAGTCGGGCCAGAACCGCCGGCGCCGGGGTATTGACCGGGCTCCGAAACGCGCGCGTCCAGCCCCAAAACTTGTAGGAGCCCATGCTAATCCACACAAAATCTAGTATATAACCGCTCGGGCTGTCAAGTTTTTCTTGGCTTGAGCTCCTTGACGATGCCGGCGACGGACCGGGAGTAGAGCCCGATGTCGATCCCCGAGCAAACGAGGGTATAGCCGTCCTCGAGGGCCTTGGCCGAGGCGGGCAGGCCCAGGGCGAAGATCCCGACAGGGACGCCCTTCGCGGCGCACGCCGACGCGACAGCCCGGATGGCCGTCCCGACGTCGGGATCCTCGATCCGCCCGGGCTTGCCCAAGCTGGCCGACAGATCGTAGGGGCCGATGAAAACGGCGTCCACCCCGGAGACGCCGAGGATGGACCCGATCGCCCGGACCCCGTCGATGTGCTCGACCTGAGCGACGACGACCGTTTCCGCGTTGGCCGTCTCGACGTGCTCCTGGAAACGGGCCCCATAGCGGTTGGCCCGGCTGAAGCCCACACTGCGGCCGCCCCCGGGCGGGAACTTGGCCCAGTCGACGGCCCGGGCGGCGTCCTCGGCGCCGTTGACATGGGGAACGATGATGCCGGCGGCGCCGGAGTCGAGGGCCTTCTTGACCCACATCTCGCGGTTCTCGGGGATGCGGACGAGGCAGGCGCACGGCTCGCGCGCGGCCTGGACCAGGCGCAGGACGTCCCCGGCCTCGAGGCCGCCGTGCTCCATGTCGAGGAAGAGCCAGTCGAAGCCGGCCTCCGAGGCGATCTCGGCCAGCTCCGGCGAGGGCAGGCTGAGCAGCGTCCCGATGAGCCGGTCGCCCCTGAGGAGCCGTTCGCGGAAGCCGGCGCTCATCGGTGGAAGCTCTGGCCGATGAACTTCAGGCCGTCGACGATGCCGGTCCGCCAGTAGCTCCAGGTGTGGCCGCCGTCGCGGACGCGGAACTCGTGGGGGATCTTGCGGTCCATCAGGGCCAGATGAAGGGCGCAGTTCCCCTTGATGAGGAAATCGTCGTCGCCGCAGTCGATGTAGATAGCGCACCTTCTTCAGCGAGTCCTCGGGCAGGGTCTTGGCCAAGATCGAGGGGGCTGACCTTGCGGAAATGAGGCGTCAGACGGTCCTTGCCCGCGAGCCCGGCCGCTCCGAAGAGCGGGCCGAGGAGCTCGTCCCAATTCTTCCTGTTTCATGCCGAGGATGTCGTCGTCCGGCCAGACCGCCGCGCTGAAGGCGGCGCCGGCGGCGAACAGATCCGGATGCCGGAGCGAATGGACCAGCGTGCCCCAGCCTCCCATCGACAGACCGGCGACGCCGCGGAATTCACGGCTGAGGCCGGGTGCGGTAGGTCGCGTCGATATGGGGGATGAATTCCTGGACGAACATGTCCTCGTAGCGGACCTTGCCCGCGGCGTCGTTGATGTAGAAGGTGACGCCGCCGTCGGGCATGACGATGATCATCGGCGGGATCTCCCGCGGCGATGGCCCGGTCGGCGGCCAAGCTGGACCTCGCCGAACTGGATCCAGCCCGATTCGTCGTCCGTGTAGCCGTGGAGAAGGTAGACGACGGGATAGCGGCGGGTCGACGTCGCGTAGTCCGGCGGCAGGTAGACGGCGTAGGCGACATCCCGTCCGAGGACCCGGCTCGAGAGCTTGAGGCCCTCGAGGACCTGCCCGGAAAGGGCGTCGTCCGGGAAAACGGGGGGAGGCGAGGCGGCCAAGGCGACGGCGAGAGCGGCGGCGAGCGCCGCGCCCGCGGCGACCGAGTGCTTCATGGGGGGCTCCTTCTTTGCGGAGGTGTCCAGGGAATCTTATGAGGGATGAGGCCCGGGGTCAAGCCGGGTTCTTCTTCTTGAAGCTCAAGGAGATGCCGCCGCTCGCGGCCGTCTCGATCGTCGTGTCCATGAAGTCGAGGCCGCGCACGGTCGCCAGGAAATCGCGGATGCCTTTCATGTAGCCCAGGCTGGTGACGTTGTGGACGGCGAAGCAGCCGCCCGTCGCGAGCTTGGGGAGAAGGGCCTTGAAATAGTTCGGGGTCCAGTTCTTGTCGGCGTCGATGAAGATGAAGTCGAACGGTCCGTCGATCTCCCCGACGATCGTGCGGGCGTCCCCCAAGCGGGCGTCGATGAAGCCGTCGAGCCCCGAGGCCTTGAAGTTCCGGGCCGCCGCGAGGTGCCGGAACTCCTCGATCTCGACGGTGATGAGCGTGCCGCCGGTCTTGCTCAGGGCCCAGGCCTCCCAGATCCCCGAGTGCCCGGTGGATGTCCCGATCTCGAGGGCGCGCGTGTAGCCCTTCTTGAGGATGAGATCGTAGAGGAGCTTGCCGTCGCTCTCGGTGACGTTCTCTTCGCGCCACTGGTCCTTCTGGGCTTCGAGGAACTGACGGACGCGCTCGTCGAGCGCCTGGCGCGGCGAGGCCGGCCTGCCCGAAAGCGAGGGACAGAAGCCACGGCGCCGAGGAGGAAGAGGCACGCGGCTTTTTTCATCATGACCCGCCTGAAGGCATCATAGGTGAGCCCTCGGGGGTTGTCAAACCTGGACGGGGATATGTACCGAAGGCACGTGTCCCTGTCGGGGACATTGCAAAAAAAAGGGGGACATGGACCAGAGGTACATGTCCCCCCGGGAAACCCTACTTGGCCATGGCTTCTTTGATCTGCTTGACCAGGTTCTCGTACTGCTGGATCGGGAACCCTTCGTACTTGGCGGCCATGGGCTTGACCAGTTCGACGGCCTTTTCCGCCGCCTTGAGGGCGTCGGGATAGTTCTTCAGCTTGAACAGGATCTGGCCAGGGTGAAGTTGTTGTAGTAGTCGGACGTGAGCTCGACCGAGCGCTTGGCCGCGCCGAGGGCGCTCTCGAGATTCGTCCCCTGGCGGTTCCAGAAGCTGGCGTAGCTCGCCAGGGCCGACTGGTCGTCGCGGCACTTCTCGGCGAATCCCGGGCCGTAGACGGCCAGGGCCTTGTCGGTCTTCTTGAGCTTGGTGTAGAGGCCGGCGACCTGGCCGCACATGTAGGGCGGGACGTCTTTCGCCGCCCCGATGGCGGCGGCCATGATGTCGGCCATCTCCTCGGCGCTCTCGAGGTTGCGGCCCTGTTCGATCCAGAAATTGGCGTAACCGTTCAGGGCGAAGATCGCGGTCGAGACGTAATCGTCGGCGAAATCCTTGCCGTACGCCTCGTCGACCTTGGCCGGGTCTTCCTTGAGGACGTAGAGCTGGGCCAGATAGCTCTGATAGTCGGGGTTCTGCGGATAGCCCGTCATCTCCTTGAGCTTCTCGGCCAGGGCGAGGCCCTTGTCGACGGGGTCCTTGTCCCGGATGATGCGCTCGATGTAGCCGCGCTGAGGGCCCTCTTCTCGCCGGGGAACTTGGCGCATACTCGTCGAAGAACACGGCGGCGTCCTCCTTGGAGGCCTGCTGGCCGTAGTAGTAGGCGAGGTAGGAGTAGGCGTTCTTGACGAGCGGGCTCGTCGGGTGCTTCTTGATGAAGGCCCGCAGGGGCGCCGGATCGGGCTTGCGGCCGAAGGCGGCCGTCTGGCCCAGGGCGAACTCGGCGCCCTCGACGTAGGCGACGTTCGCCTTGAGGTCCTCGTCGTAATAGGACCCGGTCCGGCCGCCGAGGTCGAGCGTCACGATCTTCTCGTAGAGCTCCTTGGCCTTCGCTTCCATCTCCGGCGAGTAGCGGCTGCCGCACTTTTCGGCCAGCTTGAAGGCGACCTCGATGTTGTTCGGGTCCTTGGCGTAGCGCGCGTTCAGGTCGCCGTAGGTGTCGATGCCGGCCAGGGACTTCTTGACCTTCTCCAGGAACTTGTCGGCCGGCGGCCCGTAGCCGACGATCCAGTCGACCTCCTGGCCGTTCTTGTCGACGAAGAGCTCGGTCGGCGTGGCGTTGATGGCGAATCTCTCGTAGACGGCGTCACCGATCTTGTCGCCGCGGGTGGCCCGGTAGACGATGACTTCGGTGTTGAGGAAATCGGCGTACTTGGGATTGTTGTAGAACTGCTGAACCAGCAGTCTGCAGCCCCCTCAGCCACTCGAGAAGAAATCGAGAAGGATGAGCTTGTTCTCTTTCTTGGCCTTGGCCAGCGCCTCGTCGAAGGGTCCTGAGAGGACCGTGGCCGTCTGGGCGGCGGCGAAGGTGGCGACGAGGAGGAGACCGGCGATCGCGGCGAGCTTTTTCATGCGGTCCTCCATATCAGGATGGAACTTGTCGACAGCATACCGGATTTTTCGCGCGAATACAATCCGGCTTTTCAATAATGAATACGCCGCGCGCGCGGCGAAGGTTGCGTCCGCCGTCTAATACCCCGGGCCGGCCGCGTCCGCCTTGCCCTTGAAGACGCGGAAAGCGAAGACCGTATAGCCGATGACGAGAGGCATGCCGGCGAGCGGCGACGATGAGCATGACCTTGAGGGTCAGCGCGCTCGACGAGGCGTTGGCGACGGTCAGGCTCAGGGCCGGGTCCGTGGCCCGGACGAGGACGGGGTATTGGATCGCGCCGACGATCCCCCATAGGCCGAGAAAAGCGGCCGAGGAGAAAAAGAGGGCCCGGCCGTCCCGGCCCTTCTTCACGGCCGCCGCGACAAGCGCGAGCGACAGCCAGACGAGCGCCGAGAAGGCCCAGGCCGGGACGCTCTTGAGCGCCTCGGGCAGATAGATCCGGACCATGATCGCCGACAGGACGAACGCTCCCCCGAAGGCCGCGGCCAGCGTGAGGGCCGTTCTTCGGGCCCTCTGGCGCAGGGCCCCTTCGCTCTTGAGGGCCGCGTAGGCGGCCCCGTGCAGGAGGAAGGCGCAGAGACCGAGGAGGCCGAAGACGAGGGGAAGCGGGCGGAGCAGGGTGAAAAAGCTCCCCGTGAATTCCGTCCGCGCGTCGAGCGGCACCCCGACGACGATGTTCCCGAGCGCCACGCCGAAGAGGAGGGCGGGCAGGGCGCTGCCGCCGACGAAGGCCGCCTCCCAGAGTCCTCTCGCGGGCCGGGTCGTGGGCCCGGAACTCGAGCGAGACGGCCCTCAGGATGAGGGCGAAGAGGACGAGCATCATGGCCAGGTAGAAGCCGCTGAAGACCGTGGCGTAGGCCAGGGGGAAGGCGGCGAAGAGGGCCCCGCCGCCGGCGAGGAGCCAGACTTCGTTCCCGTCCCAGACCGGGCCGACGGCCCCGATGAGCGTCCGCTTCTCGTCCTCGTTCTTGGCCAGGAATGGGAGGAGCGCGCCGACGCCGAGGTCGAAGCCGTCGAGGACGGAATAGCCGGCGAGGAGGACGCCGATGAGCAGGAACCAGATGTTCGCGGAGGAAGTCCCAGGTTTCCATCAGGCCCCGCCTTTCCCCGCGCCGGCGGCGTCTTCATCCGGCCCCCGGCGGATCGTCCTGAGGATGACGGCCAGCCCGGCGGCGCCGATCAAGGCGTAGATGACGGCGAAGGCGATGATCGAGAACAGGACGTTGCCGGCGGGAACGACCGCCGACACGGCCTCCGAGGTCCGCAGGACCTTGTAGACCGCCCAGGGCTGCCGGCCGACCTCGGCGGCGATCCAGCCGGTCTCGTTGGCCAGATAGGGGAGGGGGACGGCGAAGAGGAGCAGCTTGAGGTAGCGGCGGCTCCCGCCGAGCTTCCTCCTCATCTGGAGCCACACGCCCGCCGCGCCCATGAGGATGAACAGCAGGCCGAAGAGGATCATGAGGTGATACCCGGCGAAGGGCAGGAAGACCGGCGGCCTTTCGTCCTTGGGGAACTCGTTGAGGCCGAGGACCCGGCCGTCCGGATCGAGGTGGACGAGCATGCTCAGCATCTTCGGGATGCGGACGGCCAGGAGCACGCGCTCGTTCTTCTCGTCGGGGATGCCGAAGACGGTGAACGGCGCGCCGTCCATGGTCTGCCACTGGGCCTCGAAGGCGGCCATCTTCTCCGGCTGGGTCTTGGTGACCTGCATGGAGTGGGCGTGGCCGGACCCGAGCTGGAGGATGGCGGCCGCGGCGAACACGGCGAGCGAGACCTTCATGAGGGCGGTCGCCGCCGCGGCGGACCGTCCCTTCAGCATGAGCCAGGCCGCGATGGCCATGGCCACGAGGGCCCCGGTCGTCCAGCCGCCGAGGATCGTATGGACGAAGCGGACGACGGTCGAGGGGTTGAACGCCGCCTGCCAGAAGTTGTCGAGGACGGCCCGGCCGCCCTCCATGCGGAAGCCGGCCGGCGTCTGCATCCAGGAATTGGCGATGATGATCCACAGCCCCGAAAGGTGGGCGCCGAGGAAGACGAGGAAGACCGAACGCCGGTAGGCTTTCGCGGAGACGCGGTCCCGTCCGAAGACGAGGATCCCCAGGAAAACGGATTCGAGGAAGAAGGAGAAGACGACCTCGGCGGCGAGGGGCGCGCCGAAGATATCGCCGACCGTCCGGGAGTAGGCCGCCCAGTTGTTGCCGAAGGCGAATTCGAGGGCGATCCCCGTGGCCACGCCCATGACGAAGACGGTCCCGAGGATCCTGACGAGATAGACGGACAGCCGTTTGTAGACCTCGGTCTTTGTCCTCGCGTAGAGCCCTTCGATGATGACCAGGAGGAGCGACAGCCCGAGCGTCGTCGGCGGGAAGAGGAAGTGGAACCCGGCCGTGAGCCCGAATTGAAGCCGGGCGAGCGCGACGGCGTCCATGACGTCCCTCCTTTGGGCCGCGGCTTGGCGCGAGATGCCGGTACGAGGCGCGGAAAATATAGACCAGGCGCGCGGCGCTGTCAACGGCCGCGCCGGCGTTGCCCCGGCCCCCCGGCCGTGATAACATAAGGTCTCGCCTGGACGGCCACCGATGCACACCCAAGAACCGACGGCTATCGACATGACCCGGAACGAAAAAAAGCGCGCGGCCGGAAGCTCCGTCGTCGCCGCCCTGGGCTTGACCGGCATGAAGCTCGCCGTCGGCCTCCTCAGCGGCTCGCTCGGCATCCTGGCCGAGGCGGCCCATTCGGGTCTCGACCTCGTCGCCGCCGTCATCACCTTCGTCGCCGTCAGCGTCTCGGACCGGCCCGCCGACGAGGCCCACCCCTACGGCCACGGCAAGGTCGAGAATTTCTCGGCCCTCATCGAGACCGTGCTGCTCTTCCTCACCTGCGCCTGGATCGTCTACGAGGCGGTCCAGCGGATCTTCTTCCGCGAGGTCCATGTGGACGCGAGCCTGTGGGCCTTCCTCGTCATCGCCGTCTCGATCGTCGTCGACGTCAGCCGCTCCCGGATGCTCCTGCGCGCGGCGAAGAAGCACCAAAGCCAGGCCCTCGAGGCCGACGCCCTGCACTTCTCGACGGACGTCTGGAGCTCGGCCGTCGTCCTCGGCGGCCTCGTCCTCGTCTGGGTGGGGCAGAAGCTCTTCCCCGGTCGCGCCGCTTTCCTCGGCCGGGCCGACGCCCTGGCCGCCTTGGGCGTCGCCATCATCGTGTTCTTCGTCAGCTACCGGCTCGGCAAGCGGACGATCGACGTCCTCCTCGACCGCGCCCCCGACGGCCTCAAGGACAAGATCGTGGCCGCCGCCGACGAGGTCGAAGGCGTCATCAATCCGGGCCACGTCCGCCTCCGCCGCTCGGGTCCCCGGATCTTCATCGACATGACCATCGAGGTCGACCGGAACCTGTCCTTCGAGCGCACCCACGCCATCGCCGAGGGCGTCGAAGCCAAGATCCAGGACCTCGTCCCGGGCGCCGACGTGGTCATCCACACGGATCCCCGGGAGACCGAGCGGGAGAACATGGCCCGTCGCATCCGGGCCATCGCCGAGCGGAACCAGATCCCGGTCCACAACATCAGCGTCCACGAGGACAACGGCGAGGTCCACGTCGACCTCCACATCGAGGTCGACGACCACCTCCTCCTGCACCAGGCCCATGCGCTGGCCAGCCACGTCGAACAGGACCTCCGGGCGGAC
Source organism: Candidatus Aminicenantota bacterium (assembly GCA_963843505.1). GTDB lineage: Bacteria > Acidobacteriota > Aminicenantia > Aminicenantales > Saccharicenantaceae > RBG-16-66-30. Next base: position 249,462 of record CAWJKR010000013.1, read on the forward strand.
ATCCCGAAGATCGTGCGCGTCAACACCCACATCGAATCGCGGGGCACGGGCGTCGGGAACGGCCGGGACGTCACGGCCGAGGAGGCGCCGCTCGTCGAACGGGTCAAGCGGATCACGGACGGCATCGCCGGGCGGGATTGCTGCCACAACATCCTCGTCCGGCGCCAGGGCGACCGGCTCTCGGTCTCCCTGCACTGCGGCTTCGACCCGAACCTGCCGGTCATCGAGGCCCACAGGCTCTCCTCGCGGATCGAGGAGGCCCTGAAACGCGAGATCGCCGCGATCGACCAGGTCCTCGTCCACACCGAGCCGGAATTCCGGGGCTGATGGGACACGACAAGACCCCGATGACGCCGGCCGTGCGGGCCCTCCGGCAGGCGGGAGTCGAGTTCACGGACCACCCTTACGCCTATGTCGAACACGGCGGCACCGCGACCTTCGCCGCGGAGTCCGGGGTCGACGAGCACGCCGTGATCAAGACGCTCGTCATGGAGGACGACACGAAGCGGCCGCTCGTCGTCCTCATGCACGGCGACCGCGAGGTCTCGACGAAGGAGCTGGCCAGGACGCTGGGGGTCAAGTCGGTCCGGCCGTGCGCGCCGGAGACGGCCGAGCGGCACTCGGGCTACATGGTCGGCGGGACGTCGCCCTTCGGCCTGCGCAAGCCCCTGCCCATCTACGTCGAGGCCTCGATCCTCGACCTGCCGAGGATCTACATCAACGGCGGGAAGCGCGGCTTTCTCGTCGGCCTCGACCCGAAGGACCTGGCCCGGGTCCTCAAGCCCGTCCCGGTCCGAGTCGCGATCCTTTGATGCGCCCGTCTCAGGCCTGGCTCATCGACACGCCTTTTGGATTCAAACGACGAGTCTCGCCCTTGATGACCGTCACGGCGTGGCCTCCGATCTTGACGCGGTCGCCGTCGAGGCGGAGATAGAGGATGCCGCCCCTGGCCGAGGCCTGGTAAGCCGTGAATTCCTTCTTCCCCAGCCGCCCCGCCCAGTAGGGCACGAGCACGGTGTGGGAGGACCCGGTCACCGGATCTTCGTCGACGCCGACCGCGGGCGCGAAGAACCGGGAGACGAAATCGAAGCGCTTGTCGGCCGACCGGCTGGTGACGATGACGCCGCGGGCCGGCAGCGAGCGCAGGGTCGCGAAGTCGGGCTGGGCGCACCGCACCGCGCTCTTCGTCCGCCGCCTCGAACAGGATGTCCTCGGCGCTCATGCCGATATAGACGGGCTTGATGCCCAGGGCCCCGACGACGGCGTCGGCCCAGTCCGGCGGCTTCGGGAGCGGCGGCCGGGCCGGGAAGTCGAGCTCGATGCGGTCGCCGTCCCTGCCGGGCCGTGAGGAGGCCGCTCAGCGTCTGGAACCGCGCCTCCTTGTCCGGGGACAGCAGGCCCTGCTCCCAGAGGATGTGGGCCGTGGCCAGGGTGGCGTGGCCGCAGAGCCGGACCTCGACCTTCGGCGTGAACCAGCGCAGCCGGAAGCCGTCCCCCTCGGGCAGGGGAAAGGCCGTTTCGGCGAGGTTCATCTCGGCCGCCACACCCTGCATCCAGGACGCCTCGGCCGGCCCGCGAAGGAGACAGACCCCCGCCGGATTGCCCTTGAACGGCTCCGTCGGCGAACGCGTCGACCTGGAAGATGGGGATGGCCATGGTCGTCCTCCTGCGGCGGTTTCGACGGCCTCAGGATACCATATTTGCATGACCGCCTCATCTCCCTTATGATGGCCGCGAGGAGCCCATCATGAACGACGTCCGCCATCCTTCCCCCTACGTGGCGCCCGAGCTCTACGACCTCATGTTCGATTCGCTCGACTTCGATGTCCCGTATTGGGTCGAGACCGCCAAGGCCGCGGCCGGCCCGGTGCTCGAGATCGCCTGCGGCACGGGCCGCGTCCTCCTGCCGGTCCGCAAGGCCGGCGTCGACATCGACGGCCTCGACCAGAGCCCGGAGATGATCGCCCGGCTGCAAGGATAAGGCCCGGGCGGCCGGGCTTACCGTCCGGGCCGACGTGGCCGACATGCGGGACTTTGAGACGGGCCGGCGCTATGACCGTATCTTCTGCGGCTTCAACGGCTTCGCCCACTGCGAGACGATCCCTGACCAGCTGGCCTGCCTGCGCGCCTCCTTCCGCGCCCTCGAGCCGGGCGGGGCGCTGGTCATCCACATGTCCTATCCCGGCCCGGCCTACTGGCTGGAGCCGGAAGGCAAGGCCGTCCTCGAACACGAGGTCGCCGCTCCCCGGCGGCGGCAAGCTCCAGATGTGGGACAACCGCACGCAAGGATATCGTCGGCCAGAGGCAGGATTCGGTGGTCGAGATCTGGGAGCTCGACGCGGCGGAGCGCCCGAAGGCCGTCCACAAGTTCTCGACGGCCCAGCGCTGGGTCTACCGCTTCGAGCTCGAGCTGCTCTTCGCCGCGGCGGGATTCGCCCGCTGGGAGTTCCTCGGCGGGTTCGACGGCCGTCCGCTCGGGGCCCCCGACGACCAGATGATCGCCTGGGCCTTCAAGTAAGGTTCCGGCCCACGGAGGGTGAGATGACGACGAGGTCCAGGGTTCTCGTCATGCTGCTCGCGGCGGCGGCGGCCTTCTCCGCCTGCGAATCGGACACGACGCCCGAGCCCGGGGCCGATGTTGTCGTGACGGTCCGCGGCGGCTCCGTCGTCCGGGAGGTCGTGCCCGGTCTCATCTTCGGGGCCAACTTCGGGGCCTGGGTCTCCAACACCAAGCTCGGGACGCCGACGCAGGACCTCCTCAAAGCCCTCCGTCCCTCCGTCGGCCGCTTCCCCGGCGGGAACATCTCCAACAACTACTGTTGGGTGACGCAGAAGGTCAGCGGCAACGATCACCTCGTCTGGGAGGATTGGAGCTGGGGCACGGACGTCACCCGATATGTCGCCCTCTTGAAGGCCATCGGCGCCGTCCCCATGTTCTCCCTCAATCCCTTCGACCATACGATCGACGGCCAGCCGCATGACGCCGCCTCCGAAGCCGCGGCCCTGACCCAGAGGTTCGTGTCCGAGGGCTTCCCCGGGGCCTTTTACGAGGTCGGCAACGAGAACGACGGCTCATGGAACCCCATGCTCAGCGTCAACGAGTACACCGACCGTTTCGTCCTTCTCGTCCGGGCCGTCAAGCTGGCCGATCCGACGGCCCGATCCATGGGGCCGGTCGTTTCCGGCTTCAACATGACCTGGATCAACGGCTTCCTCGACCGGCTGGCGCTCCTCGGCGCCACGGGCCTTCTCGACTGGGTCAGCTATCACCACTACGGGGGCTGGATCTCCAACAGCAACCAGAACGGGATCGACCTCGACGATCCGCAGGACATGGCCGGCGAGCTGGAGACGATCCGCGCTTCGCTCGCCTCGCGGGGCCTCGGCCGGGTCAAGATCGCCGTCAACGAGATGAACGCGGCCATCTGGGACACGGGCTGCACCCGCGACCAGTTCACGATCAAGCAGGGGCTGTGGCTGGCCGACGCCCTCGGCGTCTCCCTCGTCGGCGCGGACGCGGCCAACGTCTGGATCCATCTCCACCCCGGGACGGACCCGCACGCCCTTATCGACAGCGAAGCGACGCCGCCCGCGCCCACGCGCAATTACGGACCCGTGGCCCTCGCGGCGCAAACCCTGTCGTCGACCGACCCGGGGACGCCCGTCGAAGTCCTGACGGTCGAGCTCGACGTCGGGCCTTCGGTCATGACGGGGTACGCGGCGAGGAAGGCGGGCAACGGACTGGGCGTCCTGCTCGTCAACAAGTCCGACCAGTCCCTCGCGGTCCGGTGGACCTGCCGTCCATCCCGGGAAGCGTGACGGGCCGGCGCATCGGGGCCGCCGAGTACGACGCCGCGTCCGGGCCCGCGGCGATCTCCGTTTCGATCGACTTCGCAGCGGGCGACGGTCACGGTCCCGGCCCGGTCCATCGTCGGCCTCGAGGTCCGCTGACCGGTCGCCCGGGCCTCCCGACGCCGGCTACTTCTTCGGCTCTTCCGCTTTCTTCTCTTCGGCCGTCTTGTAGAGCGCGTCGATGTCGCGCTTGCCGCGCTCGAGATAGGGGACGCCCTTCTCCATCCACTCCGGCCGCGGGCTTGCCGAGAAGGTAAGTGGTCGAAGAACTCGTCGAGGTGGACGGTCCAATATTTCTGGTTGTCCCGCTCCCGGAGGCCGTGCTTCTCGCCGTTGAAGTTGAACATGTAGGCCTCTTTCCCGAGGCGGCGGAGGGCGGAGAAGAACTCGATCCCCTGGTACCACGGCACGGCGTCGTCCTCGTCGTTGTGGATCGTCAGGTACGGCGTGTGGACGCGCTCGACCCAGAAGAGCGGCGAGTTCTCGATGAACTGGAGGGCCCGGCCCCAGAGCGGGGCGCCGATGCGGCTCTGGGTCTTTTCGTACTGGAAGGCCCTCGACATGCCGGTGCCCCAGCGGATGCCGCCGTAGGCGCTGGTCATGTTGACGACCGAGGCGCCCGCCTCGACGGCGGCGAAGATGTCGGTCTGGGTGATCATGTAGCTGATCTCGTAGCCGCCCCAGCTGTGGCCCTGGATGCCGACGCGCTTCGGGTCGATGAAGCCCATGTCCAGGACCTTCTCGACGGCCGGGATGACGCACTTGAGCGAGCTCGGGCCGGGGTAGCCGACCTCGTAGACGATGTCCGGGCTCAGGAGGACGTAGCCGTTGCTGACGTAGCGGCGTGAAGTTGATGTTCGTGCCCGGCGAGGGCGCGATAGTAGCGATGGAGGCCCAGCGGCCTGGGTCTCGTAGATGTAGACCATGAGCGGGTATTTCTTCGACGGGTCGAAGTCCTCGGGCTTGATCAGGACGGCCGGCAGGACCTTGCCGTCGGCGTTGGTGTACTCGATGAGCTCGGCCTGGCCCCAGTTGTATTCGGCCTGCTGGGGATTGGCGCTGGCTGACCTTGCGCGGCGGCGGCGAAGTCCGGGCCGCTCACCCAGAGGTCGGGGAATTCGTCGAAGCGCTGCTGGGTGTGGACGTAGACGTCGGCGTTCTTGGCCTTCAGGAGGCCGCCGAGCTGCTTGTCCAGCATGACGATCTTGGCCGGGTCGGCCGTCGGCGCCGAGAGGTCGACGCGATAGACGCCCGTGGCCCGGGTCGTGTCGTTCGCGGCCAGAAGGACGAGCGGTCCGGCCGGCCGGGATGGCCGGCTGATCGGGGTCGAGGCGGGCGTAGCGGAAGACGAGCTTGTCGCGACGGCCCATCCCGTTGGTCACCATCCGGCTCTTCGCGCCGTCGGGCGAGATCTCCCAGATGTCGTAGCGGTCGTAGATGAGGATCGACCTGTCGCCTTCGGTCCAGCCGGCCGCGCCGTAGGGCCTGGGCTCGGCCGGCGTGTCGTCCATCCTCGTCGATCGAAGCTGACGCCGAGCTTCCCGGTCAGGTTGAAGGTCCTGCCGTCGGCGATGCGGTAGGTGAAGTAGGCGTCGTCGGTCTGGCTGAAATAATAGGCCCAGGCCCCGCCGGGGGAGAGGCGCGCGCCGCCGGGCGTCTTTTCGAGGACCTTCTTTTTCGAACCGTCGTTGACGTTGACGACATAGACGTCCTCGTAGCCCTGGTCCCAGGACACGAGCGGACGGTAGGCGAGGTCGGACGAGCCGAGGGCGGTCTTGGCGTCCTCGGAGAGGGCGATGCCGGGGACCTCGGGCGTGGCCAGCTGAACGAACCTCTTCTCCTTCGGCCCGAGGTGCATGACGCACATCAGCGTCCGCTTCTTGTCCTCTTCGGCCTGGGCCTTCTGCATCGGCTGGAGGTAGGGGTCCTTCCAGTTCCAGATGTCGACCTTGACCGGCTCGGGCGCGTCCTTGGGCTCCGGCTTGGGGGCGTCGGCGATGCCGAAGAAGAGCCGGCCGCCGTCCTTGGAGAACTGGAGCCGGCCGTTCTCGCTGACGGCCATGCCCGGCGGGAAAGCCCTTGGCGGAGGCCGGGACCAGCTCGACGGCGGCCGCGGCCGTGGCCGGCCACAGGTAGAGCTTGGAGGCCGACTTCTCGGACTTGTAGTCGTCGCGGTCGCTCGTGAAGGCGAGCTGCAGGCCCTTCTCGTCGAAGACGAGGTTCTTGTAGTTGCCGAGCCCCTTGAGAAGGGGAATGGTCCTGGCCGTCACGGCTTCGTACGACGAAGACGCCGTCGTTCGCGGGAACCTTGGACGACACGGCATAGGCGAGCCAGGTCCCGGGCTTGTTCCAGACGTACTCGACGGCCTCGGCGATCCTCGTCTCCTTGCCGGTCGCGAGCTCGCGGACGACGAGCTCCGTGCCGGGCTCCTTCTTCTTCTCCTCTTTTTTGGGCTCTTCGGCCTTGGCCTTCCTCTTTCTTGACCTCGGGCTTGGCTTCCGGCTTGGCCTCAGCCTTGGCCTCGGGCTTGGCCTCGTCCTTCTTCTCGTCCGGCTTCTTGAGCGGCGGCTCGAGGAGATAGGCCACGAAGGAGCCCGAACTCCTCGGGGAGCTTGAAGCTCTTGACCCGGTCGACCGTCGTCACCTGGCCCGTGGCCAGGTCCATGATGCCGAGAGCGCTCTTGGGCTGTTCCTCGGGCTTCTTCTTGTCCTTCTTGGCCTTGTCGACCTCGGCCTTGAGCGGGGCGACGGCGAACACGACGAACTTGCCGTCGACGGTGATGACCGGCTGGCGTCCCCGCGCGGCCCGGAACTCCTTGTCCGTCTTGAGGTCCCTGACGACGAGCTCGCCGTCGCCGTCCTGCGGAGCGAGCGCGTAGACGAGCCACTGGCCGTCGCGCGAGAGCTGCGTTCCCTGGATCGGACCGCCAGCCGTTGTAGGCGTCGTAGCTCAGCGGCTTCTTGGCCGCCGCGGCGGATCCGGCCGCGCTCGCGAGCGTCAGGACGACGGCCAGCAGGACGAAGGTCCTCGACAAGCTCTTCAGCGTCTTTCGTTCCATGGGGCCTCCTCGGATGACGGGACATGGTCGATGCGCAAGAGAGGGAATATACCAGCCGCTCACGGACGCGTCAATCGCGGTCAGCGGGCGAAGACGAGCAGGGCGTCGCCGACCGGCCGCTCGCCGGTGAGGTCGGAGGGACTGTTGACGACCTTGCCGTCGATGACCATGGTCGTCGAACCGCCGCCGTCCATGTTGATCGCCTCGACGGCCCCGAGCTCGATGAGGAGGGCCGTGAGCTCGGCGATGGTCATGCCGACGCTCTTCTCCGGCTGGCGGCCGTCGACCGTGACGAGGAGGATGCGGCCGTCGGCCCGCACGCCCACGGCCGTGCGCGGATGCCGGGCGTCGGCGAAGCCGGAGCCGTAGATCCCGGGATCGCCCCGCCGCCGGCCGGCCGCCGCGGACGAGGCGCGGTCCGCCTCCGACGACGAAATCGGCCGTGAAATCGGGCCGCGGATCGAGCCGGACATCGAATCGGGTCTCGAGCCGGGCCCCGCGCCGGAGGTTGGCCCGGACCCAGGCCGCCGCGGCGCCGCTCGCCGACAGGACCCAGCCGGAGCGGGGGATCGCGGCGCCGCCCTTGCCGTCGATGAGGGCCGAGACGCGGCCCCTTTCGATGACCGCTTCGATGCCGCCCGGTCCGGTCATCGTCGTCGGGTCGAGCTCGGGGGTGAAAAGAATGAGCTCGTCGTCGAGCCGGGGACGGTTGACGGCGTCGATCCCGCGGCGGACGCTTTTCGACACGACGACCTCGGCCCGGACTTGGACGTCGACGACGGCCAGCCGCGTTCGGGCGCTCTTGCCGGAAACGGCGAGTCCCGGCCGCTTGCGGGACGGCTCGCTCAGGACCTTGCCCGCCCGGAGCACGATCCCGGCCGGCTCGCCCCGGTACGGGCCCGTCCGTCCGGAAGTAGCCGCCGTTGGTCCCCGCGAGCGCGCCGAGCCGCCGGGCGATCGAGCTCGTCGTCTCGGTCCCGGCCAGCCTGTCCCGGGCCCGGCCGAGCGCGAGCCGCGTCCTCGAGGGATCGAGGACGAGGACGTTGATCACCCAACGGTCCGGGCCGAGCCCGACCGAGAAATCGCCGCGGCGGATCTCGATGTGCTCGACGCCCGGGGCGACCATCTCCGAGCGCCGGCTCTCCTGCGCCTTTCCGGGGAGGCTCTGGAGGCGGGCCGAAGGCGGAGAGCGGCGAGCCGCGGCGACAGGAGCCAGGCGAGGACAGATCGAGCGGCTCGCCACGAGCCGGCCCGGACCCTCACCCGGCGCGCCCGCGTTCCGCCCACCTCACCCCGTGAAGTAGAGGTACGCGGCCAGGATGAGGGCCAGGACGATGACCGAGCCGATGACGTCCCGGGCCTGCCAGCTGGCCCGCGTCTCCTTCTTCTGCTCGGCCGTCATCGTGCCGTAGGTCAGCCCGCTGATCTTCTCGTAGGAAGGCGCCTCGGTCAGGTAGCTGACGACGATCATGACCAGGACGCTGACGAGGAAGATGATCAGGCTGTAGTACTGGAAGAAGATGTTGTTGACGATCCAGAGGAACGAGCCCTCGGCGTAGGCGAATCCCGGGATGAGCTTGACCGGGGTGTCGACGGCCAGGCGGAAGAGGCCGAGGCCGAAGCCCGTGCCGAGCGCGGCCAGGCAGCCCTTGGCGTTCAGCCGCTTCATGAAGACGCCGAAGAAGAAGACGACGAAGATGGGCGGGGCCAGGTAGGACTGGACGCCCTGGAGGTAATCGTAGAGGCCGCGGCCGCCGCGGATGACCGGGATCCACAGGAGCCCGATGAGGACCATGACCCCGGTGGCCACACGGCCGATCCAGACCAGCCGTTCCTGGGTCACCTTCGGCCGCAGCCGCTGGTAGAAGTCCATCGTGAAGAGGGTCGCGGCGGCGTTGAAGGCCCCGGCGAGCGAGCTCATGAGCGCCGCCAGCAATCCGGCCACGACCAGGCCCCGGACGCCGACGGGCAGGACGTTGGCCACGAGCATGGGGAAGGCCTTTTGGGCGTTGGCCCGGATGAGCTCGGTCCCGCCGCCGAAAAGCTCCTGCTTGGAGGGGCTGGTTCAGGCCGCTCTTGGCCAGGGCGAAGGCGATCATGCCCGGGATGATGAAGAGGAAGACCGGCAGGAGCTTGAAGAAGCCGGCGGCGATGCGAGCCCCGCCGGGCCTCGCGCTCGTTCGGGCGCGCCGAGGACGCGCTGGACGATGTACTGGTCGGTGCACCAGTACCACAGCCCGATGATCGGCGCGCAGAAGAGCATGCCGATCCAGGGGTAGTTGTCGTTGAAGTACCAGGCCATCCGGCCGGCCTCCTTGACCGGCGCCCAGGTCCCCTCGATCCCCGCCGGGACGAGCGGCTTCCAGAGGTTGAACATCTCCGAGCCGACGATCTCGCGGAGCTGGCCCCAGCCGCCGAGGGCCTTCAGGCCGAAGTAGGTCACCAGGGCCGAGCCGATGATGAAGATGAAGGTCTGAATGGCCTCGGTGTAGGCGACCGCCTTGAGGCCGCCGAGGACCGTGTAGAGCCCGGTGATGAGGATGACCAGGATCGAGCCGATCCAGAAGCTGTCGAGGCCGAACCAGTTCATCTCGGGCAGCAGGACGCTGAAGACGATGCCGCCGGCGAAGATGCCGACGGCCATCTTGGTCAGGACGTAGGCGACGAGGGAGATGAGCGACAGGACCGTCCGGGCGGCCGGGGAGAAGCGCCGCTCCAGGAACTCGGGCATGGTGAAGACCTTCGAGCGCATGTAGAACGGGACCATGACCCAGCCGAGGACGAGCAGGCACCAGGCGTGGAGCTCGTAGTGGGCCATGGCCACGCCGTCGGTCGCGCCGGAACCGGCCAGGCCGACGAGGTGCTCCGCGCCGATGTTCGAGGCGAAGATGGACGCGCCGATGATGAGCCAGCCGAGGTGGCGGCCGGCCAGGAAGTAGTCGGTCGAGGTCTTCTGCTTCTCGCGCATGACCTTCCAGGCGAGGCCGAGGATGATCGCGAAATAGGCGAGGATGATGATCCAGTCGAGGGGTTTGAGCACGCCCATGTCCGCTCCTTATCGTGCCGGCGTTCGGGGCCGATTTTACATCAGACGCACGGGCCGGGGAAGCCCCTTTTTTCTCAAACTCACTAAGACATTTCTTAAAAGCGCTGCTCCGAGCCGCTCCGTCGCGCTTTTAATGATCGCTCCTAGGAATTCGCTCACTGCCGGTCTCATCGTCATCGACGAGGGTCACGGCCCAGGCGGGATAGGGGGCGGCGCTGCCCTTCACGGCGTGCCAGAGGATGCGGTTGAGCGTGTCCTCGGGGCAGGCGTCGATCTGCGCGGAAGTTGAGGCGCCCCGACTGGATGGCGTGCCGCCGGAGCAGGGCGTCGGCGATCTTGTCCTTGGGCGGGTTCATCGTGTCGAGCGGGATGATGTTGGGCGACGGTCTCGAAGGGCGTGAAGTCCGGCGTCTCGGTGAAGCAATCGAACATCGGCGTCGCCGTGGCGTCGAACTGGTTCATGGGCGGCAGGCCGAGGATCTGCTCGATCGTCCGGAGCAGGCTCGTCGTGTTGTACTGGGTGCTGACGACGGCGCCGCGCTTCGTGTACGGGCTGGCGCAGTAGGCCGTCGTCCGGTAGCCGCTGACGTGGTCCCAGCCGTTCTGGGGATCGTCCTCGATGCCGAAGATGACCGTCTCCTTCCAGAAGGAGCTGCGGCTGAAGGCCTCGACGATGCGGCCGAAGGCGAGGTCGTTGTCGGCGACGCAGGCCTCGGGCGTCGGCGAGCCCTCGCTCGTGCCGCTCGTGTGGTCGTCGGGCAGGCAGACGAAGATGAGCTGGGGCATGCGGCCCTCTTTGTCCCAGGCCGCGATCTGGTTCGCGATGTAGCGGGCCCGCCACTGGTCGGGGACGTCCATGTTCCAGCCGAGCGTGTCGGTCGGGGAGAAGGGAGCGACCGAGGGGATGGCCGGCGTGCTGCCGATCCGGACCTCGCCGCGGCCGTTGAGGTACTCGTCCCAGTAGTCCGCCCATTGCGGGTCGCCCTTGCGCTCGGGGTCCTTCCAGCCGCAGGCCTGCATCGTGAACTCGCCGAAATTCCAGAGCGAGACGCCGTGCTTCAGGGCGTTGTCCCAGATGAAGCCGCTCGGCGCGTAGGCCAGGGCGTCGATCTCGTCCGGGCCCATGCCGTCGGGATAGCTCCGGGGCCAGCCGGCGAACGACCGCTCGAGGTAATCGGTGCCGAAGGCCGTCGTCGACCATTGGTGGCCGTCGGCGCTGAGGATGCCGCTGCAGTAGGTGTTGTCGAGGAGGACGAAGTCGCGGACGAGCTTGTGCTGGTTGGGCGTCACCTTCTCGCCGAAGATGCAGAGCGCCGGGTCGCCGTTGCCCGCGCGCGACGTCGCCGAGGACCTGGTCGTAGGTCCGGTTCTCCTTGATGATGTAGACGACGTGCTTGAAGACGCTCGGCTCGCCGATCCGCTCGGGGACGGGCCGGGCCGGCTGGCCGGGCCTCGGCTTCTGCAGGGCCTGGCGCATCCGCTCGCGGCGGAAGTTGGTGTTGACGATCCCGGTCAGGTCCCAGAGCGCCTTCTGCCGCGGCTCCGGGAAGAACGAGACCGAGCCGTGGTACTGTGGGAGTTGAAGCCCGGGGCCCCGGACGGCCTGGATTCGGCGGGCTCGACCGCGTGCCCCTTGATGTTGGCGACATAGAGCGTCCCGCGCCGCCCGTCCAGCGCGAGCGCGCCCGGGAACCAGCCGACGGGAATGAGCCCCTTCAGAGCGGACTTCCGCCCGCGCGGCTTGAACTTGATCGACGGCGACGGCGTTCTGGGTGCCGTTGGCGACGTAGAGCGTCTTCCCGTCCCGGCGAGAAGACCAGGGCGTTGGGCGAGGCGCCGAAGAGATCGGCCGGGCTCGACTTCGCCCAGATCGTCTCGGCGACCGTGTCGGTCGCCGTGTCGATGACGCTGAGGTTGTCCGAGGCGGCATTGGCGCAGACGACCCAACGGCCGTCGGGCGACAGGGCCAGGGCCGAGGCGTGGAGCTGGACGAGGATCTCGGTCTTCAGGGCCCCCGCCGCGAGGTCGACGACGCTGACGGAGCCCTCGCTGGCGATGTGCCTGACCGGGTCGACCCGGACCTCCGTGCCCCGTCCCGCCGGTCCGGTGAGGTCGCCCGGCAGCGGCCGGCGCCCGCCCCAGTTGCTGACGTAGGCCTTGCCGCCGGCGAGGACGACGTCGAAGGGCGCGACGCCGACGTCGAAGGTCCGCAGGACCTCGCCCGTCTCCGCGTCGAGCTCGAGGAGGCGGTTGGACAGGTTGCCGCAGACGTAGAGCCGCCGGCCGTCGGGCGTGACGGCCAGCCCGGCCGGGATCTCCTCGGCCCGCCGGGGCGCGCCCGCGAGGGGCAGGGGGAACGTGTGCGACGGCTCGACGGTCCCGTCCGGGTCGACGCCGAAGACCTTGATGCTGCCGTCGACGTTGCTCATGTAGATCCGGCGGCCGCCGGGGGCGAAGATGAGGCCCGTGTAGCTCAGCTGGCCCTCTTCGTCGGCATCGAGGATCATCGGCGAGACGACCTCGGGATGCTGTTCCTCCTGCTCCTCGGCCGGGAGGACGATCTGCTGCGTGATCCGGCCGGTGACGGGGTCGAGGATGACGAGCTCGTGCGTCTTGCCGGCGACGGCCAGGAGCTTCCCGTCGGGCGACAGGGCCAGGGCCTGGGGCCGGAGCCCGGGCAGCGTCGACTGGGTGCCGTACGGGGTCACGATCTGGTTGACGGGCAGGACCGTCCGGCCCAGCCCCTTGGGCCCGACGGTCTCCTTGTCCTGGGCCGCCGGGGCGACGCTCCCCCCGGTCGGGGCGGCGACGAGGAGAAAGCCGATCGAGACCGCGGCGGCGGCGGCGCGGAGAGACCGTGGTGCCATAGGGCGCTCCTATTTGATGAGTCGTTTTGCGCATCATGCGGATGGAGACCAGGAAGATGACGGCCGCGAAGGCCGCCAGACCGGCCAGGCTCCAGCCGAGCCCGGGCGCGGGTTCGCCGGTGAAGACCGCGCGCGAGATGCGGACGGCGTGGGTCAGGGGCAGGAATTCGGCGAACGTCTTCATCCAGCCCGGGAAGTTGTCGAGAGGAAAGAAGACCCCGGAGAAGAAGAGCATCGGGGTCATGACGAGCTCGGTGTAATAGCTGAAGAAATCGAAGCTCGGGGCGACCGACGTGACGATCATGGCCAGCGAGCCGAAGAGGATGCCGACGAAGACCATGAACACGAGGAGGAGGGCGGCCCGCCACGACCGAGGCCGGGGCGACGCCCATGAACAGGGCGACGAGCATCATGAGGGAGCCGCTGATGAGGCCCCGGAACGAGCCCCAGGCGATGTCGCCGGCCACGGCCTCGTCGGCCGAGACGGGCGTCGCGATGAGGGAATCGTAGACCTTCTCGTGGACGATCTTGACGTAGGTCCCGTAGAGGCACTCGAACGACGAGGACATCATCGCCGCCGAGGCCAGGACGCCGGGGACGAGGAAGTGGAGGTAGGGCTGGCCGCCGAACGCGCCCATGTAGGCGCCCATGCCGACGCCGAAGGTGATGAGGTAGAACAGCGGCTCGACCAGGCTGACGAGGAAGGTCGGGAGGACGAACCTCTTGTAGGAATAGAGGTTCCTCAGGAAGACGTAGGAGATGCGGTAGGACAGGCTCATTCGTGGAGGCTCCGTCCCGTGAGCTTGAGGAAGACGTCCTCGAGGGTCGCCGGCCGGTTCAGCGTGTTGGGCAGGTCGAGCTCGAGGAGCTTCTTCATCAGGCCGTGCCCGTCGCGGCAGTAGAAGTAGAGGGTGTCGCCGACGCGCTCGTGGGCGCAGTCGAAGCCGGCGATGTGGCCGAGGATCCGGGCGTCGTCCTCGGGCGGCGTCCGGACCTCGACGACCTCCTGGCCGATCTCCTCCTCGACGAGCCGGCCCGGCGTGCCCTCCTTGAGGATCTTCCCCTGGTACATGACGACGATCCGGTCGCAGAGCTGCTGGGCCTCCTCCATGTATTGCGTGGTCAGGATGAGCGTCGCGCCCTGGGCCTTGAGCTGGCGGAGCCGCTGCCAGATGAGGTGGCGGGCCTGGGGATCGAGCCCCGTCGTCGGCTCGTCGGCGACGATGAGCCGGGGCCGGTTGATCAGGGCCCGGGCGATGAGCAGGCGCCGCTTCATGCCCGTCGACAGGTCCGAGATCTTGCTCTCGGCCTTGGCCTCGAGCTCGACGAAGCGGAGGAGCTCGGCGATGCGGGCCTTGGCTTCCCGGCGGCCGATGTCGAAGAAGCGGGCGAAGATGATGAGGTTCTCGGCGACGGTCAGGTCGATGTCGAGGTTGATCTCCTGGGGGATGACCCCGGTGATCTTCTTCAGGGCCCGGTTGTCGATCCCGGACGGCAGGCCGCCGACCGTGAGCGTCCCCGCCGTCACGGGCGAGACGCAGTGGATCATGCGGACCGTCGTCGTCTTGCCGGCCCCGTTCGGGCCGAGGAAGCCGAAGCACTCGCCTTCGCGGATCTCGAAGTCGATGCCGGCCACGGCGACGAGGTCGCCGTATTTTTTGGTCAGCCCGGTGGCTTTGACGAGGATCGCCCATGGCGCGCCTTCTCACATCCTCTCGAGCAGGGCCTTGAACCGCGGGTGGCCGCGCAGGGCGATCGAGGTCGCCGTCGTGCTCGTACCAGCCCTTCTGGAGGAGCCCGCCGGCCGCGGCCCGCTCCAGGCAGTCGATGGCCTCTTCGAGGTCGCCGGCCAGGGAGTGGATGCAGCCGAGATTATAGAGGAGCATCGGGTCGTCGGGGTCGATGCGTGCGGGCCCGCCGGGCCCACTCGAGGCCCTTCTCCTTCTCGCCCAGGGCGACCAGCCCGTTGGCGCCCATGTAGAGGGCCCGGGCGTCGTCGGGGTGGAGGTCGATGTGCTTCTCGACGAGGGCGACGCCGCGCTCGCCGGGCGGCCCGGGCGTCCTCCGGGCGCCCCAGCTCCTGGTAGACCTGGGCGACGAGAAGCGGCGCGTTGAAGTCCTCGGGCCGGACCCGCATGGCCTCCTCGTAGAGCGAGGCGGCCTTGGGCATGTCGCCGCCGGCGAAGGCGTGGCGGGCGTAGAAGTACCAGGCTTCGAACAGCGTCGGGTCGAGCCGGATGGCCTGTCTCGAAGGCGGCCTGGGCCTCCTCCTTGCGGCTGCCGAGGGACAGGGCCACGGCCAGGGACGCCTGGGCCTGGGCGGACTCCGGGGCCAGCTCCGACGGCCCGCCGGCCGGCGGCCTCGGCCTGATCGCGGACGGCGTCCTTCCTCTCCGAGTAGAGATAGATGTACGACCAGCAGTCGGCCAGCCCGGCGTGGGCCAGGGCGTATCCGGGATCGAGCTCGATGGCCCGCGAGAAGAGCTGAAGGGCGAATTCGATGTCGTGACGCCCGTAGCGGTAGTAGAAGCTCCGGCCGCGCAGGTAGTAGTCATAGGCCTGGACGTGGCTTGTCGGGATCTCGGCCAGGGCGCCCTTCTCCTGGGGGCTGAGGGTGACCTGCAGGGCGCGGACGACGTTGCGGGCGATCTCCTGCTGGATGGCGAAGACGTCGCGGAGCTCCCGGTCGTAGGATTCGGACCAGAGATGGAAGCCGCGGGCGGCCTCGATGAGCTGGACCGTGATCCGGAGCCGGTTGTCGGACTTCCTGACGCTGCCCTCGAGGACGTTGTCGACGCGAAGCGTGTTGCCGATCTCCCGGAGGTCGGCCGCCGCGCCCTTGAACTGGAACGAGCCGGTCCGGGAGGCGACCCGGAGGCCCTGGATGCGGCAGAGGGCGTTGATGATCTCCTCGGCGATGCCGTCGCAGAAGTACCCCTGGTCCTTCTCCCGGCTCATGTCGGCGAAGGGCAGGACGGCGATCGACGGCGGCTCCGCTGCGCGGCCCTCGGCCGCCGGCCTGCCGAAGCGCCTCGAGCTCCGTCGCGGAGGTCCGGGCCGAGGCCATGCGGTAGCGGGGCTCCTTCTCGAGGCAGTGACGGAGGATGCGGTCGATCTGGCGCGGCAGGCGCGGATTGAGCTCGGACGCCGAGAGGGGCTCGTCCTTGAGGACCGCGGCGATCCTCTCCGGGCCGGTCTTGCCGCCGAAGGGGAGGCGTCCGGTGGCCCATTCGAACAGGACGACGCCGAGGGAGAAGAGGTCGGTGCGATGGTCGAGCGGGCGCGCTCCGCAGCTGCTCGGGCGACATGTAGGCGATCGTCCCGGCGAAATCGGCGTCGAGCGTGGCCGTGCTGCCGTCATCCCGGCCGAGGCACCGGGGGAGGGGGAGGAGGATGCGGGCCAGGCCGAAATCGAGGATCTTGAGCGTGCCCGTCGCGTCGATCATGATGTTCTGGGGCTTGAGGTCGCGGTGGATGATGCCGCGGGCGTGGGCGGCGGCCACGGCGCCGGCCAGCGGCAGGGCGAGCTCGAGGAAGCGGTCGAGGGAGACGCCGCCGGGCTCGATGAGCTTCGACAGCGGCTGGCCGTCGACGAGCTCCATGGTGAAGAAGATCGTGCCCTCCGCCTCGCGACGGCGAAGATGGTGACGATGTTGGGATGGCTCAGGGCGGCGACGGCCTTGGCTTCGCGCTCGAAGAAGGCCCGCCGCTCGGGATCGTCCACGGCGCCCTCGGGCAGGAACTTGACGGCCACGTCGCGGTCGAGCTTGAGGTCGCGGGCCTTCCAGACGACGCCCATGCCGCCCTCGCCGAGCTTCTCGAGGAGGCGGTAGTTGCCGAGGACGAGGTTCTTCTTCGGGTTCATGGGTTCGCTCCCTAAGACACTACAGGAACCCCCGCGGACCTGTCAACTTCGATCCACCCGGCAATTCACGCGTGCGGCCGCGGAGGGGACTCGGGGATCACATGCTCCCGGCGGCTTGAGAGGACGGGGGCGAGATGCTAAGATAGAGGGGACGCGAAACGACGAACGGGAGGAGGGCCCATGTCCAGCATCACTTATACGTGTTCGGTGTGCGGCAAGCAGAAGTCACGGTGGAGAAGGGCAAGTCCGATCCCGCTGTGCTGCAAGAAGGAGATGGAGCCGCTGCCGTTCTGCACGACGCAACCCCATCCCGAGATGGCCCGCAATTATGACGAGGACCTGCCCTGCGACGACGGGACCCAGGTCCATCCGAAGCCCGAGCCCGTTCCCGCCAAGAAGAAATAGCGACGGTCCGCGTCAGCCCTTTTTCTTGTCCTTGACGACCACCCGGTCGTAGATCCACAGCCCGATGACGGACAGGACCCCGATGGCCACGATGATGAGCCACATCGTCACCGTGTCGACCGGACGGCCCTCCTTGAGCGGCGTGTCGATGTAGCGCTCGAACAGCCCGCCTGCCGATCGGCCCGCCGATGATGCTGGCCAGGGCGATCGGCAGGCTCTGATAGCCGAGATACAGCCCTTCCTGCCCCTTGGGGGCGATGGCCCCGATGTACTCGTAGACGCGCGGCGAGGCCATCATCTCGCCCACGGCCATCGAGGCGATGGAGACGATCATGAAGATCCCGGCGATGGGCAGGCTCAGCCCGAGCAGGCCGGTCTTCGCGTTGGGGTCGGCGAAGAGAAGGGGCGGCAGGACGTTGACCAGCATCCCCAGGGTCACGACGATGGCGCCGAGCATGATCGTCTTGACCGGGAGCCAGCGCTTGACCAGGCGGGTGATGAGGAGCTGGAAGCAGACGATCATGATCGGGTTGGCCAGGGTGTAGAGCTCCATGGGGGCGTTCGGGTCGACGTAGCGCATGAACAGGGGCATGAGGTTGTAGAGCTGGATGTAGAGGAACCAGAACATGCTCAGGACGAGGATGAGGAAGAGGAACTTGAGGTTCCCGAGGACGATGAAGATGCCCGCCGAGCGCCTGGCCGAGCGTCCGCTTCCGGACCTGCTGGCCGTCCTTGATGCCGTCGCTGACGTACTCCGGCTCCTTGTAGACGAGCAGGGTGACGAGGAGGCCGATCAGGGCGAACGAGCGTCGCGGCGTAGGTGAAGATGGCCGGGATGCCCAGGCTCGTCCGGATGAAATAGGACACGCTCCGGCCGGTGATCGAGCCGATGTTGATGACCATGTAGAAGACGCCGAAGGCCAGCGTCGCCCGCGTGCCCGCCGTCTTCTGGACGGTGCCGGCGATGCAGGGCTTGACGATCGAGCCGCCGAGGCCGATGAGGACGATGCCCAGGACGACCGGGACGGTGAAGTCGACCGTTTCGGCCGCGCCCTTGCCGATCAGCCCGGGCCAGAGCCGCTGGACGTTGCCCATGATGAAGTAGCCGAGCGAGATGAGGACGAAGGACACGGACAGCGACCGCTTGAAGCCGAACTTGTCGGCCAGCGTGCCCGACAGGATGGGCATGAAGTAGATGATGCCCCAGAGGAGGGAGCCGTTGAGGAAGGTGGCGAACTCCGGGCTCATCCCCAGCGATTCCTTCAGGTAGATGACCATGAACGAGGCCATGGAATAGTAGGCGGCCCGCTCGAAGAGCTCGATGGTGTTGGCCGTCCAGAACGTGGCCGGGAATTTGGGCTTGACGGTCGGTTGATCGGTCATGCGGGGGTTCCTCCCTCCGGACGGACGGTCCGGGTCATTTGACTTTGGCGGCGGGGACCCTGTCCTCGGCGCGGCCGAGCAGGCCGTCGCAGGCCGCCCGGTCCGGCGCCTCCAAAACGACGATGAGGACGGGGCCCTTCTTCGCGGCCCCGGCCCAGTCGCCGGTCTCGATCATCTCGACGAAGCGGGGCGTTCCCGGATCGAACGCCGCCGAGAAGAAGTCCCGCCCGAAGCGCTCGTAGACCCGCCCGGCCTCGTCCGCGGCGGGATAGACCACGACGAGGAGGAGCGCTTCGCCGGCCTCCGTTCGATAGCGGGCGAAGGCCGCGTCCGTTTTCCGGCCGAGCCCGAGAACGGCCTCGTCGGCGAGGTAGTAGTGGGCGTTGAGGGCCGCCTGGTCGCGGATCGCGGCGACGCTCGACGCGACGCGGCCCTTGGCCGGGAGGATGTCCCGGGCCCGGGCCGCTTCCGCCGCCCGCCCGGGCGCGGCGAGAGGGGAGAGGACGGCGGCGAGAAGCGCCAGGACGAAGATCGCTTTTCGCATGGGACGGTCCCTCTCCTAAACGATGAACTTGTCGACAAGGCTGATCAGGAAATAGAAAACGCCCGCGGTCAAGGCCGCGCCGGGGATGGTGAAGATCCAGGCCCAGACGATCTTCAGGGTCACGCCCCACCGGACGGCCGTCAGGCGCTTGGCCGCGCCGACGCCGGAGATGGCCCCGGTGATGACGTGGGTCGTGCTGACGGGCACCCCGGCGTGGGTCGCGAAGAAGATGCTGATGGCGCTGGCCGTCTCGGCGCAGAAGCCGTCGATCGGCCGGAGCTTGGTGATCTTCTGGCCCATGGTCTTGACGATGCGCCAGCCCCCGGACAAGGTGCCCATGGCGATCGCGGCGTGAGCGGAGAGGACGATCCAGAGCGGGATGTGGAACACCTTGTTCGGGATCGGTGCTGGACACGAAGATCAGGCTGGCGATGATGCCCATCGTCTTCTGGGCGTCGTTGCCGCCGTGCCCCAGGCTGTAGAGGGCGGCCGAGAGGAGCTGGAGCCGGCGGGCCGCCTTGTTGATCCGGGTCGGGTTCCCCTTCCGGACGATCCAGGTGGTGGCCGTGATGAACAGGACACCCAGGGCCATCCCGAGAAGGGGGGCGACGAAGATGAACAGAAGCGTCTTGAACCAGCCGTGGGCGATGATGACCCCCGGGCCGGCCTTGACGATGGCCGCCCCGGCGTAGCCGCCGATGAGGGCGTGGGACGAGCTCGTCGGCAGGCCCATGAGCCAGGTGAAGATGTTCCAGCCGATGGCCCCGAGGAGGGCGGCGAAGATGACCGGGGGCGTCACGACGGAGATGTCGATCATCCCCGCGCCGATCGTGTGGGCGACGCCCGTGCCGAAGATGAGGAAGGCCACGAAATTGAAGAACGCGGCCCAGAGGACGGCCAGGCGCGGCGACAGGACCCGGGTCGAGACGACGGTGGCGATGGAGTTGGCCGCGTCGTGCATGCCGTTGGTGAAGTCGAACGCCAACGCGACCAGAACGATGAAAATGACGAAGAGGAAACCGGCGCTAGGCATGAAGCTCAGTTGGCCTTGAGGATGATCTCCTCGATGACGTTGGCCACGTCCTCGCAGCGGTCGGCGGCGACTTCGAGCCGGGTGTAGATCTCCTTGAGCTTGATGAGGTCCTTGAGCTCCGCGGCCGTCTCGGACTTCTCGAAGAGCTCGGCGATGGCCTCCCGGCAGATGACGTCGGCTTCATATTCTAAGATGTTGATCTGCTTGCAGAAGGCGTGGACGTGCCCCAGCTTCTCGAGATGGTCCACCGCCTCGAAGATCTGCTCGACGGCCTTGACGATGACGTCGACGAGCTTCTTCACCTCGGGCGTCGGCCGGGCCAGCTTGAAGGTCCACATCCGGCTGGCCACGCCCTCGATGCAGTCGAGGACGTCGTCGAGGCCGCTGGCCAGGGCGTGGATGTCCTCGCGCTCGAGCGGGGTGATGAAGGTGTCGCGGAGCCGGGTGAAGAGCTCGTGGGTCAGGTTGTCGCCCTCGTGCTCGATGGCCTTGATGTGCTCGTATTTCTTCTCGACGTCCTCGCGTTTTTCCGGGTAGTGGTCGACGAGCTCCTGGAGGGCCAGGGCGCCCTTCCTGAGGTTGGCCGCGTCCTCGCGGAAGAGGTCGAAGAATTTATGGTCCTTGGGAAAGAGCTTGAATGCCATGGTGATGTTCCGTGCCTCGAGGGGCATACTAACGGAGCCCGGGGGGCCGTGTCAACTGACGCGATGGGCCGGATGATCCCTATCGGGCGACCTTGAACTCGAAGATCTGGCGGATCTTGCCCTTCATGCCTTCCTTGCCCGTGACGATGACGTCGACGTAGCTCGTCCCGGGTCCGAGGGCGCGCGGGAAGCGGAGGTCGACCGTCTTCATGGCCTCGAGCTCGGCGTCCGTGACCGCGATGGAGCGGGCGTCGGAGAAGCTCTCCTTCCTGGCCCCCCCGTCGGCGTAGACGTAGAAAAGGAACCTCAGGTCGATCTGCAGGCGGCCTTCGTCGTTCTCCCGGAACATCAGGCCCTTGACCGGGAGGCGGACCTCGATCTCCCCGGGACCCGGATCGTACGACGCTTCGAACTTGAGGAACTTCCGGCTGAAGACGTCGTCGGCCCGGACGTTGCGGCCGAGCTTGACGAGGTCCATGGCCCCGAAGAAGTCCCCGTCGTAGTCGGTGATCCGGTAGCGGCCGTCGCCCCGTCTCGTCGGTGAACTGGACGCCCAGCCTGTCGTCGTAGTAGATCCACCAGATCATGAAGCCGCCGGACTGGCCGCTCGAGGGGGGGAATTCCTCGACCTTGTCGGGCGGGCCCATGAAGATGTAGACCCGGCCGCGGTCCGTGTTGTAGGCCGGCCCGCCTTCCTTGTTGAACCGCTTGGCGACGAACTCGATGCGGGCGTCGAAATCGTTCTTATACTCGTTCTCCGGCGTGTCGGGGTCGGGGTCCCGCTTGAGCCAGAAGTCGGCGATGAACTCCTTGCGGCTCGGGGCGTCCGGGAGCAGGCGGAAGATCTTCGTCTCCTCCTTGGTCATGATGAGCCGGGCGGTCTGGTAGAACTTCTCGCTTTCGGGGTCGAGCTTCTTGGCTCCGGCGAGATCGGTCGCCGAAAGGGCGGCCAGGACCGCGAAGAGCAGCGGGACGAAGGGTTTCGTCTTGGTCATGGGGATCCCTCCCTCCTCTTATCTTACCATGAAGCGCGGCGGCCCCGAAGCTCTGGGGCGACGCCCCCCCGCGGGCGGGGCGGCTATGGTAGAATAGATGAGATGAGAATGGAGACCGGAATGAACATGCGGCGTCCGATCCTGGCGATCCTGGCGGTCCTGGCCGGCGCGGCCTTCGGGAGCTTCCTCTCGGCGGGGCCGTCCCAGGAGGCGGAACGCCTCTCCCCCCAGCCCGTCGAGGTCCGCGTCCATGTCTCGAGGGAAGGCCGTTTTGTCGACGACCTCACTCTCCGCGATTTCGTCATCCTCGAGGCGGGGGCATCGCGGCCGCTCGGCTCGCTGGCCCTCGTCAGGAACGGCCAGGTCGCGCGCCGGGAGGGGCCGGACATCGCGCCGGTCCATTTCGACCGTTCCTATACGGTGCTCTTCCAGATGGTGGATTGGGACCCGACCATGGCCGGGGCCATCGACCATCTCTTCGGCTCCGTCCTCAAGCCGGGCGACTCGCTGACCATGATCACCCCGTTCAAGCCCTACCATCTGCACAAAGACGCCTTGGCCCAGAGGTCGAAAGCCGAGATCGCAAAGAGCATGAAGGACGTCCTGCGCAAGGACATCCTGCGCGGCTCCGGCGAGTACCGGGCGCTCCTCGGCGAGCTCCGGCGCCTGACGAGGGCCATCGCGGGCACGACGACGAACTTCCAGGAGGACATGGAATCCGACCTGACGACCGAAGCGGAAGGCGGCATGGGGCTCGAGATGCAGATCGACCGCTACCGGCAGTCGCTCATGAAGCTCGAGGGCATCCGCCTCGTCGACGAAGCGAAGCTCCTGTCCTTCGCCGGCTCGCTCAAGTCCGTCCCGGGCCAGAAGACCGTCATCCTCTTCTATCAGCGGGAGTACCGGCCCGAGATCAGCCCGGCGGCCATGAACAGGCTGATGAGCGATTATCAGGACAAGCCGGATATCCTGGGCAACCTGATGGACCTCTTCCAGTTCTACAAGCGCGAGAAGACCTTCCAGGCCGAAGCCGTCAAGAGGGCCTTCGCCGACGCCGGCATCGATTTCCACTTCATCTTCATGGAGAAGAAGAACCAGCGGGTCTTCGGGGCGACGATGCGGGAGCAGTCCGAGGATACCTTCCCGGGCTTCGTCGAGATCGCCCGGGCCACCGGAGGGACGGTCGGCGTCTCCCAGAATCCGTCGGCGGCGTTCAAGCACGCCGCCGAGGTCTCCGCCGACTATTACCTGCTCTCCTTCATGCCCGAGGCTTCGCCCGCCGGCGGCGGCGGCTTCCGGACGATCGACGTCACCGTCAAGCGCGCGGAATGCCAGGTGACGAGCCCCCTGGGCTACTTCCCCAAATAAGCGGCCGCGGCCCGGCCGCGAAGCCCTCACAGCTTCAGGCGAAGCCCCGCCCGGGTGAGGACGGCCGTGAGGACGAGCACGATCCCTGTCATGACCGCGGCGTTGAGCATGCCGGCGACCCCGCCCGTCCCGTAGAACGGCCAGAGCAGGCGGCCGATGTCGGCATGGAGGACGGCCCCCAGGAGGCCGGCCGCGTTGCCGATGAGCCCCGGCAGGAGGTAGGCCAGGAGAGGGTTCTTCCCGGCCGGGAGGATGAGCGCCGCGGCTCTCTTCCCCTTGTAAACGTCGAGGCCGGCATAAAAAAGCAGGAAGGCGAGACAACAGAGGCCGGCCGTGGCCAGGGCATAGGACTCGGTGCCGTGGATCTTGCTGAAGCCGTGAAGGGGCCTGAGGACGTATCCGGCCAGGACGAGTCCCGTCCCGAGCACGGCCAGGAAGCGCATGCGCCGGCCAGGCGTCGCGATGTCGGTCCCCGGCAGGAAGATCGTCCCGGCGAGCATCCCGGCCGTGACGACGGCCGCGTGGGAGCCGAAGAGGCTGGCGACGTCGAGGAACCCGTTGACGGGGCCGAGGAAGTCGAGCGCCCCGTGCCGGCCGCCGATATAGAGGGCGGTCATCAGACCGATCGCCCCGGCCAGGACCGTCCTGTTGCCGCGGCAGGCCAGGAAGAGAAGGCTGGCCGCCATGTAGCACCAGCCGATCATGCCCAGGATCCCCCACCACGACGTTTGAAGCGCCGTCACCCGGCCGTCCTCGCCCTGGCCCCGGAAGACGAGGACGAGGACGACGAGGGCGATCGCCGCGGCGATCTTCAGGCCGAGGAGGAGGCGTTTCTTTTTCGCCGAGGCCCCTTCCGGCACGACAGCCCAGAGCCCGAACACGGCCAGCGTGGCCAGGAAATACCAGAGATCTTTGCTCATGCCGGTCGCCGCCGCCGAAAAGCGGTCCTCGTTGACGAGGAGGACGCCCAGAAAAAGGAGGGCCAGCGTCCGCACCAGCACGTGCCCGACCAGCGCGGAGGCGGACCGGCCTTCGGCCCGCCTCTTCGTCAGCGCGAGCGGGATGGAGACGCCGACGATGAACAGGAAGCCGGGGAAGACGACGTCGGTCAGGGTGAAGACGTTCTGGTCCGCTCCGGCGTGCCGGAGGATGAAGGGGATGGCCGCCATGCCGGCGATGTAGTTGACGAAGACCATCGTCAGGATGTCGAAGCCGCGAAAGGCGTCGAGGCTGGTCAGCCGCTCCTTCACCGCGGACGGGGCGGCCGGCGCCGCCGCGGGTCCCTCCGTCATCCGCGGCCTCCGTCCAGGGCGGCCAGGATGCCCCGGACGTAGCCGGCGGATTCGGCCAGGCCCGGGAGCGGGTCGCGGCCGTCCTTCTCGTACTCGAAAGCGGCCGTGCCGCGGTAGCCCATCGACCGGAGCGTGCGCATCAGGCGCGGCAAGTCGATGACGCCCCGGCCGGCCTCGACGGAGACGCCGTCGGCGGTCGACGCCGTGACGTCCTTCAAATGGATGTCGAGGAGGCGCGAGCCGCAGCCGATCGCCTCCTCGGACGGGTCGAGCCCCGAGCGGGCGCAGTGCCCGACGTCGAGGCAGACGCCGATCCGGGGATCGAGCTTCGCGATCCGGTCGAGGATCGACCGGGGAGTGGGGTAGCGGAGGTCGCCCGGACCGTGGTTGTGGATGGCCAGCCTGATGCCGGTTTCCCGCACTCTCTCTTCGGCCCGGCCGAGGAGAGAGTGGTCGGGGACGCCGATGATGATCCCCATGCCGCCGGCCCCGGCGTAGGCGAAAGCCCTGTCGACCTCGGCCTCGGTGCTCATGTAGATGACGCCGCAGCCGTAGGGGACGAGGCCGTAGGCTCTGACCTTGTCCACCGTCGCCCGGATCTTGTCGTCCGGGCTGTCGAGAGGCAGATGCATGTCCTTCAGGGCGATCCGGCTGAAGCCGAGCCGCCGGGCCATGGCCAGCGCCTCGTCGAGCCCGAATTCCCGGAAGGAGTAGGAGGCCAGGCCGAGCTCGAATCCCGGCGCCGGGCCGGGCGTCGCCGTCTTCGGCCCGCGGCAGGACGCCGGGGCCAGCCAGCTTCCCAGCGCCGCCGGGGCCACGGAGGCGGCCGCCGCGGCGAGCGAAGCTCCGAGGAATCCCCGTCGCGTCGTGGTCCTCATGCGGGCTTACTATAAACGGTTTTCTCCGGGCCCGGTCAATTCCCCATTTCCTTGACATCCCCTTCGCCCCTGCATTAGCATCGGGGCTGCGCCGGACGGCGGAACGCGGCGCCATCAAGACGACACAGAGAAGGAGGTCCCGATGGACGAACGACACGGATCCCGCGGCTGTACCGGCTGTCCCCTGAGCCGGCGCCGTTTTATCACGGCCGCCTCGGCCGGCGCCCTGGGGGTCCTCGCCCCGGCCGGGCTCTTCCAGGCCTGCGGGCGGGCGGAAAAGCTGCGGCTGCGCGTCATCTACGCCCTCCACGCCGTCGTCCAGCCCGGGCCCGACTGGCCCAACGTGGGGTTCGACTTCCAGCCGGTCATGGACCGGACGACCGTGACCCTGACCAAGGCTTTCCCGGGCTGGGAATTCGCGACGGCCATGGCCAAGGGCGAGGAGGAGGCCAAGAAGATCCTGGCCGATGACGCGCGGACGCCCGTGGACGGCTATGTCGTCGTCCAGCTCAATTGCTGGAACCGCGTCGTCCAGACGATCGCCGGGTCGGGCCAGCCCACCCTTTACGTCGACTTCCAGTACGGCGGCAGCGGCGGGTTCCTCGTCTACACGGCCGAGTTCCTGCGCAAGAAGAACGGCCAACCTCGGCTTCGTCGCGTCGTCGCGGCCGGAGGACCTCATCGCCGCCTGCCGCGCCTTCGCCCAGGTGAAGAAGAGCGGCGCCGCCGCCGATTTCGGGGCCCTCGTCGCGTCCGCCCGGCGGGCGGGAACGCCGGCCCCCGGAGACCCCGCCGTGGCGGCCGACGAGCTGGCCTGCCTGTCGGCCGGGGATTGCCTGAAGAAAATGAAGGACTCGAAGATCCTGGCCGTCGGCGGCAGCTGGCCCGGCATCGCCCCGGCCATCCGGGAGCAGATGGGCATCGAAGTCCTCGACGTTCCCTTTGCCGAGGTCAACGAAGCCTGGGCCGCGGCCGACAAGGACGAGTCCGCGGCCATCGCCGACCGCTGGCAGAAGACCGCGGCCAGGGTCGAAGGGGTCAGCCGCGACACGCTCCTCACCTCGGCGGCCATGTATCTCGGCCAGAAGGCGGTCCTGAAGAAGCACGGCGCGAACGCCATCACCATCAATTGCCTGGGGGGCTTCTACGGCGGCCATATCCACGCCTATCCCTGCCTCGGCTTCCACGAGCTCAACAACGAGGGCCTGATCGGAGGCTGCGAGTGCGACGTCCGGTCGGCGGCGTCCATGGTGGCCATGAACGCCCTGACGGACGGCCGGCCCGGATACATCTCCGACCCGGTCATCGACACGGCCGCGCGCCAGATCATCTATGCGCACTGCGTCGCCTCGAACAAGCCCTTCGGCCCGGCCGGCCCGACGAATCCCATCGAGATCCTGACCCACTCGGAGGACCGCCAGGGCGCGGCGGTCCGCTCGATCCTGCCCCTGGGCTACATGACCACGACCGTCGAGTTCTCGCCCGAGCGCAAGCTCATCCTCTTCCACCAGGGCAAGGCCGTGGCCAATTCCCCCGACGACCGGGCCTGCCGGACGAAGCTCGCCGTCGAGCCCGTCGGCGACATCGAGAAGCTCTTCGGCGAGTGGGACCTGTGGGGCTGGCACCGGGTGACCGTCTACGGCGACCTCAAGAAGCCGGTCTTCGAGCTGGCCGACGCCCTCGGCTGGCAAGGTTCTCGAAGAGGCCTGAGGATCGGGGACAGGACCGGATGTCTCCGGAGATGTTCCGGACGGAACGTTCCCGGAGGGAACGGTCTGAGAGGCGCGGTTGAACGTCCCCGAAATAGGATAAGATAAGGCGGGAATCGACCGCCGAAGAAAGGACACCGCTATGGCCGAGCCGTTCATCGAAGAAAAAACACGCAAGATCGCCCTGCTGATCGACGGCGACAACGCCCAGCCCTCGCTCATCGGGCAGATCCTGACCGAGGCGGGCAAGTACGGCCTGGTGACCATCCGCCGCATCTACGGCGACTGGACGACGGTCAACATGTCGGGCTGGAAGACCGCCCTCCACGACAGCGCCATCCAGCCCATCCAGCAGTTCCGCTACACCATCGGCAAGAACGCCACCGACAGCGCCATGATCATCGACGCCATGGACATCCTCCACGGCCACCTCGTCGACGGCTTCTGCATCGTCTCGAGCGACAGCGACTACACGCGGCTGGCGACCCGGATCCGGGAGATGGGCTTCTTCGTCATGGGCATCGGCAAGCGCTCGACCCCCAAGGCCTTCGTCAACGGCTGCAACATCTTCATCTACACCGAGAACCTCGTCCCCCGGGGCCGGGACGCGCGAGGCGCGGGAGCCGCGGCGGCGCGACCGCGGCGGGGCGGCGCGCAAGGGCGGCGGCAAGGAGACCCGGGAGCAGAAAGAGGAGCGCGAGGATCACGAGGATAAGGAGGACCGCGCGGACGCGGCCGCCAAGTTCGATCCGGTGCCGCTGCTCAAGGGCGCCTTCGACATGGCCGTCCACGAGGACGGCTGGGCCAACCTCGGCGAGATCGGCTTCTACCTGCGCCAGCTCGATCCCGGGCTTCGATCCCCGCACGTACGGCTTCAAGCAGCTGTCCCAGCTCATCAACAGCCAGAAGACCCTCTTCGACGTCCACTCGCGGGGCGACGAGGCCGGCGGCGGCTCGGCGATCTACATCAAGCTGCGCGAGAACCGCGAATAAGAGAGGCGGTCCGTCAGGGCTTCTTCCGGCCCCTCTTCAGGAAAGCGGTCAGCAGGAAACCGCCGCCGATCGCCAGCATCAGGATCCCCCAGATCAGGTTGAGGTTGATCCCCAGAGATATCGCGTACATCTCTTTCTTCGTCAGCAGTCCGTAGGCCGTCAGCAGGACGCCGTAGGCGCTGAGAAGCCAGCCGATCGGCAGCTTGAGGTCGAGGACGTGCCCCTGGCCCATTCCCGAACCCTGGTCCTTGGTTTCGATGGTGTCGTTCATGATTGCGCTCCTAATGGGTCTCGGGCCCGATCACCAGAAGATGATGTTGAGGACGATGGCGATGACGATGGCCAGGGCGCCCCAGACCGCCGGCCTGGCATACCAGCGGGCCTCGGCCTTGGGCTTCGGCGTCAGGCCGAAGACGAGGCCGACGAGTTCCTTCGGGTCGCGCTTGACCGTGAAGAGGCTGACCCCGATCGTGACGACGAAGTCGGCCGACCAGGCCCAGATGGCCTGATAGAAATTCGCGGCCATGTCGCTGTGGTAGGTCAGGACGCCGGCCTTGTAGAGGATGTAGTGCCCGGCCGCGGTCAGGATGCCCACGAGCAGGCCCCAGAACCCGCCCCAGGCCGTGGCCCCCTTCCAGAACATGCCCAGGAGGAACGTGGCGAAGAGCGGCGCGTTGAAGAAGGAGAAGATGAGCTGCATGTAGTCCATCAGGTTCGGGAAGCCGACGGACGATGTAGGCCGTCCCGACCGAGGCGAGGATCCCGATGACCGTGGCGTACTTGCCGACCTTCAGGTAGTGGGCGTCGGGCTGGCCCTTCCTGATGTAGGTGCCGTAGATGTCGTAGGTCCAGATGGTGTTGAAGGCCGTGACGTTGCCGGCCATGCCCGACATGAAGCTCGCGAGCAGGGCCGTGATGGCCAGGCCCAGGAGGCCGTTGGGCAGGTAGTGCTTCATGAGCAGGATGAGGGCCGAGTTGTAGTCGGCCGTGGGAAGGGCGGCCTGGCTGAACTCGGGCAGGACGAGCAGGGCGACGAGGCCGGGGATGACGACGATGATGGGGACGAGCATCTTCGGGAAGGCGGCGATGATCGGGGTCATGCGGGCCGAGTTGATGTTCTTCGAGGCCAGGGCCCGCTGGACGACCAGGAAATCGGTCGTCCAGTAGCCGAAGGACAGGACGAAGCCGAGGCCCATGACCACGCCGAACCAGTCGACGCCGAGCGGGTTGTTGCTCGTGCCGAGATACTTGATGGAGTGGAGCAGCGTCTCCTGGAGCTTGGCCGCGAGCCCGGCGAAGCCGCCGACTTGCTTGAGCCCGAGGAAGACGATCGGCAGGAGGCCGAGCCAGATGAGGAAGAACTGGATGACCTCGTTGTAGATCGAGGACGACAGACCGCCCCAGAAGACGTAGAGGAGGACGACGACGGCGGCGAAGAGGATGCATCCGTGTGAACGGCCAGCCGAGCATGATCTTGAAGAGCAGGGCCATGGCGTAGAGGCTGATGCCGCTCATGAGGACGGTCATGATGGCGAAGGAGATGGCGTTGAGGCCGCGCGTCGCCTCGTTGTAGCGGAGCTTGAGGTACTCGGGCACGGTCCGGACCCGGCTGCCGTAGTAGAACGGCATCATGAAGATGCCCAGGAAGACCATGGCCGGGATGGCGCCGACCCAGTAGAAGTGGACCGTGGCGATGCCGTACTTGGCCGAGTTGGCCACCATGCCGATGACCTCGAGGGCGCCGAGGTTGGCCGAGAGGAAGGCCAGGCCCGTGATCCAGCCGGGGAGGGAGCGGCCCGAGAGGAAGAAGTCCTCGCCCGTCTTCATGTACTTCTTGAGCGAGTAGCCGACGAGGACCATGACCAGGATGTAGCCGCCGATGATGGCGTAGTCGATGGCGTTCAGGGTGATGACGGGGGCCATC
>CAWJKR010000014.1:0-42211 GCA_963843505.1 Candidatus Aminicenantota bacterium
CTCTTCGCCCGCCCTGCTTCGGAGGGCGGTCAGCAGGAACCCGCCGCCGATCGCGAGCATCAGGATCCCCCAGATCAGGTTGAGGTTGATCCCGAGGGAGATGGCGTACATCTCCTTCTTCGTCAGCAGGCCGTAGACCGTCAGCAGGACGCCGTAGGCGCTGAGGAGCCAGCCGATGGGCAGCTTGAGGTCGAGGACGTGGCCCTGGCTCATGCCCGCTTCCCTGGTCCTTCGTTTCGATGTTGTCGTTCATGGTTCGCTCCTGAGGGTCCCGGTCCCGATCACCAGAAGATGACGTTGAGGACGATGGCGATGATGATGGCCAGGGTCCCCCAGACCGCCGGCCGGGCGTACCAGCGGGCATCGGCCTTGGGCTTCGGCGTCAGGCCGAAGACGAGGCCGACGAGCTCCTTCGGATCCCGCTTGGCCGTGAAGAGGCTGACCCCGATCGTGACGACGAAGTCGGCCAGCCAGGCCCAGATGGCCTGGTAGAAGTTGGCGGCCATGTCGCTGTGGTAGGTCAGGACGCCGGCCTTGTAGAGGATGTAGTGGCCGGCCGCGGTCAGGATGCCGCACGAGCAGGCCCCAGAACCCGCCCCAGGCCGTGGCCCCCTTCCAGAACATGCCCAGGAGGAACGTGGCGAAGAGCGGCGCGTTGAAGAAGGAGAAGATGAGCTGCATGTAGTCCATCAGGTTCGGGAAGCCGACTGGACGATGTAGGCCGTGCCGACGCTGATGCGAGCGATCGCCGATGACCGTGGCGTACTTGCCGACCTTGAGGTAGTGGGCGTCGGGCTGGCCCTTCTTGATGTAGGTGCCGTAGATGTCGTAGGTCCAGATGGTGTTGAAGGCCGTGACGTTGCCGGCCATGCCCGACATGAAGCTGGCCAGGAGGGCCGTGATGGCCAGGCCCAGGAGGCCGTTGGGCAGGTAGTGCTTCATGAGCAGGATGAGGGCCGAGTTGTAGTCGGCCGTGGGCAGGGCGGCCTGGCTGAACTCGGGCAGGACGAGCAGGGCGACGAGGCCGGGGATGACGACGATGATGGGGACGAGCATCTTGGGGAAGGCGGCGATGATCGGCGTCATCCGGGCCGAGTTGAGGTTCTTCGAGGCCAGGGCCCGCTGGACGACCAGGAAGTCGGTCGTCCAGTAGCCGAAGGACAGGACGAAGCCGAGGCCCATGACCACGCCGAACCAGTCGACGCCGAGCGGGTTGTTGCTCGTGCCGAGGTACTTGATGGCGTGGAGCAGCGGCTCCTGGAGCTTGGCCGCGAGCCCGGCGAAGCCGCCGACCTGCTTGAGCCCGAGGAAGACGATCGGCAGGAGGCCGAGCCAGATGAGGAAGAACTGGATGACCTCGTTGTAGATCGAGGAGGACAGGCCGCCCCAGAAGACGTAGAGGAGGACGACGACGGCGGCGAAGAGGATGCTCCGTGTGAGCGACCAGCCGAGCATGATGCTTGAAGAGCAGGGCCATGGCGTAGAGGCTGATGCCGCTCATGAGGACGGTCATGATGGCGAAGGAGATGGCGTTGAGGCCGCGCGTCGCCTCGTTGTAGCGGAGCTTGAGGTACTCGGGCACGGTCCGGACCCGGCTGCCGTAGTAGAACGGCATCATGAAGATGCCCAGGAAGACCATGGCCGGGATGGCGCCGACCCAGTAGAAGTGGACCGTGGCGATGCCGTACTTGGCCGAGTTGGCCACCATGCCGATGACCTCGAGGGCGCCGAGGTTGGCCGAGAGGAAGGCCAGGCCCGTGATCCAGCCGGGGAGGGAGCGGCCCGAGAGGAAGAAGTCCTCGCCCGTCTTCATGTATTTCTTGAGCGAGTAGCCGACGAGGATCATGACCAGGATGTAGCCGCCGATGATGGCGTAATCGACGGCGTTCAGGGTGATGACGGGGGCCATCGCGCTCTCCTTTCGGCCGGGACGGCGGGGGTCCTTTTTTCCGCGAGGGAGCATAATTCACGCCCCGGGCGTTGTCAACGCCGCGATGCGGACCTCCCCAACGGCCGCGAGCCGAGGCCGGGACGGCGCTCAGGCGGCCGATCGGACAGCCCCCTGAGGACGTGTCCCTCTCGTTATCGGGAAGACGTCGCCTTGGCGCGTGTCCCCCTCTTGTTGTATAGTGAGGTCGCGTCTCGCCGAGTGCCTGGTCGAGGATAGGCCATGAGATACGGGTCTCGATTCGAATCGATCCTCTCGTTGCGCGGTCTTCTTCGCCTCCTCATGCGGCCGGATGCTCGAGGTCACGCCCAGCCCAGCCCGAGGCTCCGACCCGGGCGCGAAGGAGCCCGTGCCCGGTCCCGTCGAGATCGGGCCCGATGGATACGATCGCCGAGCTCGGCGCAGAAGGCGGCGCGCGTCGTGCCGTCCGAGCGGCAGCTCCGCTGGCAGGCGCTCGAGTTCCAGGCCTTCGTCCACTTCGGCATGAACACGTTCACCGACCGGGAATGGGGCGAGGGGACGGAGGACCCGAAGCTCTTCAACCCGACCGACCTCGACGCCAACCAGTGGGTCGAGGCGGTCCAAGGCGGCGGGGATCCGCGGGCTCATCGTCACGGCCAAGCATCACGACGGCTTCTGCCTCTGGCCGAGCCGGTTCACCGAGCACTCGGTCAAGAATTCGCCGTGGAAGGACGGGAAGGGCGACGTCGTCGGCGAGGTCGCCGCGGCCTGCCGGAAGGGCGGCCTGAAGTTCGGCGTCTACCTCTCGCCCTGGGACCGCCACGAGCCGAGCTACGGCGATTCGCCCCGCTACAACGAGCACTTCAAGAACCAGCTCCGCGAGCTCCTGACGAACTACGGCGAGATCTCCGAGGTCTGGTTCGACGGCGCCTGCGGCGAGGGCCCGAACGGCAAGCGCCAGGTCTACGATTGGGCCGGCTACTTCACGCTCATCCGCGAGCTCCAGCCGGGCGCGGTCATCTCGATCATGGGGCCGGACGCCCGCTGGATCGGCAACGAGGCCGGCGTCACCCGGGAGAGCGAATGGAGCGTCATCCCCGTCGTCGGCTTCGACGACCTGCCCGACGAGACAGAATCCCGGCGGCATCGCCCATCTCGACGCCCAGGCCAAGGACCTCGGTTCGTTCGGACAGGATCGCCGAGGTCGCGCAGGCTGGGCGGGCGGCTCCTCTGGTACCCCGGCCAGGTCGACGTCTCCATCCGGCCCGGCTGGTTCTACCACGCGGCCGAGGACGACAAGGTCAAGACCCTCGACCATCTCCTCGATATCTACTACACGTCGGTCGGCGGCAACGCCCAGCTTCTCCTCAACATCCCGCCCGACAAGCGCGGCCGCATCCACGAGAACGACGCCCGCCGGCTCAAGGAGCTGGGGGACAGGCTTCGGGCAACGTTTGCCGTCAACCTTGCCGAAGGGGCGAAGTTTTTGGTTCAATCAGGGGTTATCCAGGATGGAATTCCAGACACCGAGCGAGCCCGCTTGGTTTATAATAATATGACTCGCTGGGATTTTGAATATGACCTCGACGGCTCGAAGATTTTCAATATCGCTATGATCAGAGAGGATATCCGGTGGGGGCAGAGGATCGAATCCTTCTCTTTGGAAGTCTGGGACGGGAGAGATTGGAAGGAGATCGCCCGAGGCACAACGGTCGGCTGGAAGAAGTTCCTCCGCTTCCCGGCCGTCGAGGCGACGAAAGTCCGTGTGCGAATTCTTAGAGCCAGGGACCTGATCTGGCCGATTTTCCCGTATGAGCGCTTTAGGCTCTTCGGGCTCTTTTTCGATCCCGGTAAGTGATCTGAGCGCCGACGGGCCGGGGCCCGCCGAAGAATCAGGGGGACAATCCCCCTGATTCCCAAATTCATTGAACCGCCGGGCCGGTTTGACGTATAATACCGCGGGAACCCGCGCGCGGGTTCCCCCTATCCACGTATCTTTCGAGGGAGGCCGGCATGCTCCGAGACATCATCAAGAAAGAGATCCTGGACAACATCACCAGCCCGAAATTCGTCTTCACCTTTCTTCTCTGCACCATCCTCATCCTGCTCTCGGTCTACACGGGCGTGCCGAACTACCGGGCCGAGAAGAAGGAGTACACGGCCTCGCTGGCCCTCAACAAGAAGAACATGGAGAACCAGCCGAACTAC
Source organism: Candidatus Aminicenantota bacterium (assembly GCA_963843505.1). Lineage (GTDB taxonomy): Bacteria > Acidobacteriota > Aminicenantia > Aminicenantales > Saccharicenantaceae > RBG-16-66-30. The sequence goes on from CAWJKR010000014.1 coordinate 4,118, forward strand.
AGCTCGCTCGCCGGGATCGGGGTCAAGGTCAGCAAGCCGCCGCAGGTCCTCGGGACCGTCGTCACGGGCATCGAGGAGGCCGTCGGCCGCGTCGCCCCGGTCAACATCGCCGCCGACCCGAACCTCGTCGAGTCCAAGTACAGCAGCAACCCGGTCTTCGCCGTCTTCGGCGCCCTCGACCTCATGTTCATCGTCAAGATCGTCTTCAGCCTCTTCGCCATCCTCTTCACCTACGACGCCATCGTCGGCGAGAAGGAGAAGGGGACGCTGAAGCTGGCCCTGTCGAACGACGTCCCCCGCGACCGGCTCATCCTGGGCAAGGCCATCGGCGGCTACATCAGCCTGCTCCTGCCCCTGCTCGTCCCGCTCCTGCTCAGCCTGCTCTTCCTCCTCATCGTGCCCGACGTCTCGCTCGGCGGCCAGGATTGGGCCCGGCTGATGCTCATCTTCCTCATGTTCTTCCTCTATCTCTCGGTCTTCTTCTGCCTGGGACTGTTCGTCTCGGCCCGGACCTCGCGCTCGTCGACGAGCTTCCTCGTCCTCCTCTTCGTCTGGGTCATCATCGTCATGGTCATCCCCAAGGCCGCGGTCATCACCGCCGGCCAGGTCCGGCCCATCCCCTCGGTCCACGAGATCACGGCCAAGAAGGACGCCTTCCTCCAGCAGATCCAGACCGAGGGCCAGAAGGACGTCCGCGATTGGGTCACCAAGAACCAGGCCGACGCGGTCAAGGACCCCAAGGCCTGGCAGGACAAGTTCAAGCAGTATCATCCAGGACTACCAGCAGGAGCTGACGACGAAGATCGACGAGAACAACGCCGCGCTCGAGCGCGACTACCAGCAGAAGAAGAGGGCCCAGCAGAGCCTGGCCGTCAACCTGTCGCGGATCTCGCCGGCCTCGGCCCTGACCTTCGGCTCGATGACCCTGGCCCGGACGGGGGTCGACGAGTTCGACCGTTTCCTGGCCTCGGTCCGGACCTACAAGCCGATCTACACAAAATGGATCAACTCCAAGATGGGCGAGAGCATCAACTTCCAGACGGGCGAGCAGACCAAGATCAGCCTCGACAACATGCCCCAGCACGTCTACGAGCCGGAATGGCTCAGCAAATCGCTTGTCCGGGCCATTCCCGACTTCGCCCTGCTCCTCGTCATGATCATCATCTTTTTCGTCGGCGCCTACGTCTCGTTCCTGCATTACGACGTCCGCTAAGGAGGATCCCCATGCTCGAAGCCATCAACCTGACCAAGCGTTACGAGGACGGCGAACTGGCCCTCGACGGCCTGAGCTTCAAGGTCGAGCCGGGCGAGATCTTCTGCATGTTCGGGGCCAACGGCGCCGGCAAGACGACGACCATCAACCTGTTCCTGAACTTCATCCCGCCGACGTCCGGGCCAGGCCCTCGTCGAGGGGATCGACGTGGCCAAGGACCCGCTCAAGGCCAAGCGGCACGTCTCCTTCGTCTCCGAGAACGTCATGCTCTACGGCAACTTCACGGCCATCCAGAACCTCGACTACTTCAGCAAGCTGGCCGGCAAGCGGAACCTGACAAAGAAGGACTACGGCGAGGTCCTCGAGCGGGTCGGTCTCCAGAAGGAGGCCTTCGACCGCCGGATCAAGAACTTCTCCAAGGGCATGCGCCAGAAGCTCGGCATCGCCATCGCCCTGGTCAAGGACGCCGCCAACGTCCTTCTCGACGAGCCGACCTCGGGCCTCGACCCCCAGTCGGGCCGGGAGTTCCTGGAGATCCTCGTCCAGATGCGCGACAAGGGCAAGTCCGTCTTCATGTCGACCCACGACATCTTCCGGGCCAAGCTCATCGCCGACCGCATCGGCTTCATGCGCAAGGGCAAGCTGGTCATGCTGAAGACGGTCCAGGACCTGGCCCACGAGGACCTGACCGACCTCTACATCCAGTATATGGAGGAACAGCCGGCGGCGGCGCCCGCCGCCCCGGCCGGGATGTGACCGGCGAACGAGAGCCCGGAACGGCCGTCGAGGACCGTCGTCCTCGGACTGGGGAACATCCTCCTCGGCGACGAGGGGGTCGGCGTCCGCGTCGTGGAAGAGCTCGAGCGCCGCGGCGGGATCCCCGGCGTCGAGCTCGTCGACGGCGGCACGGCCGGGTTCCAGCTTCTCCCGTTCTTCGACGGCGCCGGCCTCGTCGTCATCGTCGATGCGGCGGCCGACGGGCGGCCCGCCGGCACCGTGAGCCAGTCACGGCCCGCGTTCTCGAAGGATTATCCCCCCGCCCTGACCCCGCACGACGTCGGGCTGAAGAACATCCTGGACGCCCTCGCGCTGTCCGGCTCGCGGCCCGACATCGTCCTTCTGACCGTCTCGGTCGCCGAGGCCGACCGGGCCTCGCTCGAGCTCTCGCCCGCCGTCGGGCGCGCGGTCCGCGAAGCCGCGGACCGCGTCCGGCGCCTCCTCAGCGGACCTGGGGGAAGCTCGACTTCTCGATGAACTTCCAGCCTCCGATCATGGAGGAGATCGTTCCCCGGCCTTCCAGATAGTCGTGGTACCACGACAGGTAGATGTGCATGGTCGTGAAGGCGACGAACACCCAGGTGAAGATGTGGTGCCACTGCCGCAGGCCGCTCGAGCCCTCCGAAGACGGGGATGAGTCCGGCGAAGAGACGGGGGAACCAGGCCGGGCTCATGACCGAATAGAGGGCGAATCCCGTCAGGATCTGGAAGAGGACGACGAGGTACATCGCGGAGTAGATGATGCCGGCCAGGGCGTTGGCCCCGATCGACAGGACCGGCAGCTTGCAGATCATGAAGATGTCGAGGCAGAGGACCTGCAGGACCTCCTTCCGCTTGGCCTTCGTGCGGGGAAAGAAGTTCTTCCAACGGGCGAAGTCGTTCCCGGCGAACCCCCAATAAACGCGGCCCAGGAAGTTGAGCAGGAAGAGGTAGGCGAAGGCGAAATGGACGAACCGGACCGACCCGAAGAGATAGCGGCCGGAGGCCTCGACCGCCGGTCCTCCCCAAGGCGGGGGCGAGCCCATGATGAGCCCCGTCACGCCGAGCACGAAGACGCACGCGGCGTTGGTCCAGTGGAAGAACCGGAGCGGCAGGTCCCAGACATAGACCTGGTAATACTCGGCGTGTCCGCTCTTGTCCATGCGGCCCTCCCTACACGACCCGGACCTGGTGGAGGCGTTTCCCCTGCGGATCGTAGAGGTGGACGGCGCAGGCGATGCAGGGGTCGAAGGAATGGATCGTTCGCAGGATCTCCAAGGGCTGGTCGGCGCGGGCCACGGGCGTCCCGATGAGGGCGGCCTCGTAGGGCGACCTCTGCCCGCTCGCGTCCCGCGGCGAGCCGTTCCAGGTCGTCGGGACGACGAGCTGGTAGTTCGCGATCTTGCCGTTCTTGATGACGATCCAATGCGACAGGGCCCCGCGGGGCGCCTCGGTGAAGCCGGCGCCCCTGGCCTCCGCCGGCCAGGTCCCGGGGTCCCACTTCTCGCCGTTGAACATCCGGGTGTCGCCGTTCTTGATGTTCGTGACGAGCGTGTCGTAGAACTCCTTCATCCACCGGGCGATGAGCTGGGTCTCGATGCCGCGCGCGGCCGTCCGGCCGAGGGTCGAGAAGAGCGCCGTCGACCGGCACGCCCAGGTGGGCCAGGGCGCCGTCGACCGCCTGCTTGATGTCCGGCTGTCCGGCGGCGTAGCCGACGAGGAGCCGGGCCAGCGGGCCGACCTCCATGGCCCGCCCCTTCCAGCGGGGCGTCTTGAGCCAGGAGTACTTGCCCTCGACTTCGAGGTTCTTGTAGGGCGGCTTCGGCCCGGTGTAGGCGAAGTCCGTTTCCCCCTCCCAAGGATGGAGGGCGGCCGCGTCGCCGCCCTTGTAGGCGTACCAGGAATGGGCGACGGATTCCGTGATCTGGCCGGGGTCGGCCGCGTCGACCTCGTGGACGCGGGTGAGGTCGCGGTCGAGGATGACGCCCCTCGGGAACTTGAATCCCGAAGGATCGCCGATGCCGCGCGTCGGCAGGTCGCCGTAGCTCAGGTAGTTCGAGACCCCGCCGCCGATCGCGGCCCAGTCCTTGTAGTAGGACGCCACCGCGAGGAGGTCGGGGATGTAGACCTGGTCGACGATCCTGCATGGCGTCGTCGATGAGCTTGCCGACGAGGGCCAGGCGCTCGGCGTTGAGCGTCATGGCGTTCTCCGGCCCGACCGCGGAGTAGGCGCCCCCGACGAGGTAGTGCGGATGGGGGTTCTTGCCGCCGAAGATGGCGTGGACCTTGATGATCTCCTTCTGCCACTCGAGGATGTCGAGGTAGTGGGCGACGCCGAGGAGGTTGACCTCCGGCGGCAGCTTGTAGGCGGGATGGCCCCAATACGCGTTGGCGAAGATGCCCAGCTGGCCGCTCGCCACGAGCGTCCGGACCCTGTCCTGGACGGTCTTGAAATAGCCCTCCGAGTTCTTCGGCCAGTCCGAGAGGGACTTGGCGACGGCCGCCGTCCGGGCCGGGTCCGCGCTCAGGGCCGACACGACGTCGACCCAGTCGAGGGCGTGGAGGACGTAGAAATGGACGACGTGGTCCTGGAGGTAGTGGGCGCAGAACATGAGGTTCCGCACCAGCTCCGCGTTGGGGGGCACGGCGATGCCGAGGGCGTTCTCCACGGTGCGCACCGAGGCCAGCGCGTGGACGGTCGTGCACACGCCGCAGGCCCTCTCGCAGAAGGCCCAGGCGTCCCTCGGGTCACGGCCCCGGAGGATGATCTCCAGGCCGCGGACCATGGTCCCCGACGACCAGGCGTCGGTGATCCGCCCGCCGTCGACGTCGGCCTCGATCCGCAGATGCCCCTCGATCCGGGTGATGGGATCGACGACGATGCGTTGGGCCATCACGCACCTCCTTCTTTCTTTTCGGCCGGCTTTTCGGCCTTGAGGTCCTTGTCCTTGAGGCTGCCCTCGAGCTCCTTCCTGATCAGGCGGCGCTTGCGGATGTTGGTCGCGATGGCGTGGACGGCGACGCCTCCGCCGGCCGCGGCCGCGAGATACATCCCCAGCTTGTCGGCCGTCGATTCGACCCCGAAGCCCGGGAACGCCGGCAGGGACCTCGTGAACGGCCCGGCGTCGTAATAGCCGGCCTCGCTGCATCCGATGCACGGCGCGCCCGACTGGATCGGGATAGCTCGTGCTCCCGTTCCAGCGGATGATGCCGCAGGAGTTGTACGTCTGCGGCCCGCGGCAGCCCATCTTATAGAGGCAGTAGCCCTTTTTGGCCCCCGCGTCGTCGAACGACTCGACGAACAGCCCGGCGTCGTAGTAGGGCCGCCGGTAGCAGGAGTCGTGGATCCTCGTCGAGTAGAACGCCTTGGGCCGCCCTTGGGAGTCGAGCTGGGGCAGCCGGCCGAAAGCCAGCAGGTGGGCGACGACCCCGGTCATGACCTCGGCGATCGGCGGACAGCCCGGGACGTTGACGACGTTCGGCAGGATCTTGTGGATCGGCGTCGCCCCGGTCGGGTTCGGCGACGGCCGACTGGACGCAGCCGTTCGACGCGCAGCTGCCCCAAGCCACGACGGCCATCGCTTTCTCGGCCGCTTCGCGGAGGCCGTCGAGGGCGGTCCTGCCGGCGATCGTGCAGTAGATGCCGCCGTCCTTCATCGGGACCGAGCCTTCGGCCATCAGGATGTACTGGCCGGGGAAGTTCTTGATCGTCTCCGCCACCGCCGCCTCGGCCTGCTCGCCGGCCGCGGCCTGGAGGGTCTGCGAATAGTCGAGGGAGATCCGGTCGAGGAGGATATCGGCCACGAGAGGATGCGACGACTTGATGAAGGACTCGCTGCAGCAGGTGCACTCCTGGAAATGGAACCACAGGACCGGCGGCCGGGGCTTGGTGTCCATGGCCTTGACCAGGGCCCGGGCCTGGCCGGCCTCGAGCCCGAGGGCCGCGGAAAGATAGCCGCAGAACTTCAGGAAATCGCGCCGTGAGTGACCGCGCGAACGCGCGATCTCCCAGAGACTCAGGGGTTTTTCTGCCATGGTCCCTCCTTTGAGACGGAAAAAGACCAATATTTATCAGTATTTTATACAAGATTCGTGCCAAGGCGGCCTCGGGGGCGAGGCGCCCCGGCCCGGCCTCCCCGCCAGGCCCGAGTCCCGTTCCCCGGGATATTTTCCTGCCCGGCCGGATGCCCGGCCCGGGCTTTCCGGAGCGGCGCGCCGGCCTTCTCGGGGGCGCGTCCCGTTTTTCCGCCCTGGCGGCCTTGGCACGCTTTTTGGATTAGAAAGGGCGGATAGGCCTGAAGAACCTTCAGGAGGGCTGGATGTTCGGGAAAACAGTGACCTTGTTCCGCGTTTTCGGCTTCGAGATCAAGGTCGATTGGAGCTGGCTCATCCTGGGCTCGCTCGTCGTCTGGAGCCTGGCCAAGGGCTACTTCCCGGCGCGGTACAAGGGCCTCGACCCGGCCGCGTATTGGGGCATGGCCGTCGCCGGCGCGCTGGGCCTGTTCTTTTCCATCGTCTTCCATGAGCTCTGGCACTCCCTCGTCGCCCGGCGGTACGGGGTGCACATGCGCGGCATCACGCTCTTCCTCTTCGGCGGCGTGTCCGAGATGGGCGAAGAGCCGGAGAGCCCGAAGGCCGAGTTCTTCCTGGCCGTGGCCGGGCCGATCTCGAGCGTCGTGCTGGCCGCGGTCCTTCTCGGCCTGAGCTATCTTCTGGCCGGCTCGAGGCCCATGACCCCTGTCACGGGCGTCCTCAACTATCTCGGCTATCTTGAACTTCGCTGCTGGCCGGATTCAACCTCATTCCCGCCTTTCCGCTGGACGGCGGCCGCGTCTTGAGGGCGGTGCTCTGGGGGACCTGGAACGATCTTCGCCGGGCGACGCGCGTCGCCGCCTCCGTCGGGGCCGGCCTGGGGGCGGCCCTGATGGTCCTCGGCGCCCTCCAGTTCTTCCATGAGCCGTTCCGTCGGCGGGCTCTGGACGCTCATCATCGGGATGTTCGTGCGGGGCGCGGCCCGGTCGTCCTACCAGCAGCTGCTCTTCCGACGGGCCCTCGAGGGCGTCCCGGTCCGGAGATTCATGGCCGCCGACCCGGTCACGCTGGAGCCGTCGACCTCCGTCGCGAAGCTCGTCGAGGATTACATCTACAAGACCCATTTCAAGCTGTATCCCGTCGTCGACGGCGGGAAGCTCGTCGGGTGCGTCACCCTCGACCAGGTCAAAGCGCTCGGCCGCGAGGAATGGGCTTCTCACAGCGTCGGGGAGCTGGCCCGCGGCTGCTCCCCGGAGAACACCATCGGTCCCGATGAAGACGTGATGAAAGCCCTGGCCCTGATGCAGAAGACGGGCCGCAGCCGGCTTATTGTCGCCGAAGACGGCAAGCTCGCCGGCGTCATCGCGCTCAAGGATATCATGGGTTATATCGCCCTCAAGCTGGATCTCGAGGAGGAATGAATGGCCACGACCAAGAAGAAGAAACCGGCGGAAGGGGCGGCTTGCCCCGAGGGACTGAACCTGCCCCGGCAGACGCGGGAGGAGTACGTCGCCGACATCCTCCAGCAGATCGGCGCTTTCGAGGAGAGGCTGGACGAGCTCGAAGCGGACATGGAATCGTCCGGCTGGGACGACATCGGGGATTTCCGCGGCCAGCTCGACGACCTCCGGGTGAAGCTGAAGGCCGCCCGGTCGAGATCCGAGGAGCTCGAGACCGTGTCCGACGCCGCCTGGACCGACGCGCAGGAGGAGATGGAGGAGTCCCTGGTCGAGATCTCGGGCAGCCTCGATGACCTCGTGGCCGGGCTCAGCCCGGTCCTCCCGGAATAGCGGTCGCCGGTCCCCGGACTGGGGTGAGAGCTCGGCCATGCTGATCGTCCTGACAGGCCTGCCGGGGACGGGCAAGAGCACGGTCGCCGCCGCGCTCGCCCGCGAGACCGGCGCCGTTGTCCTGAGCACCGACAAGATCAGGGCGGAGCGCCGCGGCCGGCCGGGCTTCACGCGGGCCGAAAAGGGCGGCGTCTACGAGCGGATGTTCGCCCGGGCGAAGAGCGCGCTCGCGGCCGGCCGGAGCGTCGTCCTCGACGGGACCTTCTACCTCGAGAGCCTGAGGCGGGAGGCCGCCGCGGCCGGCCGCGAAAGCAGAGCTTCCGTCTTCACGGTCGAGGTCGTCTCGCCCGTTCCGATCGTCAAGCGCCGGATGGAGCGGCGGCTCCGCGCCGCCAAGGGGGTCCGGCCGGCGGGCTTCGAGGTCCACGGCTTCATCCGCAGGTCGTTCGAGCCGGTCCGGGGCCGGCATTTCACGGTGGACACGGCGGATCCGCGGACCTGGAGAAGCGACATCGGAGCGCTGGCCAACGCCATGCGGGTCGTCGAGCGGCGCCGGGCGATCATCGTCCCGCTCCGCCGGACACGGGCGATGCGGCTCATCCAGACGCATATCAGCTGGGTCCTCCTCGACGGGGCCCACGCCTTCAAGATCAAGAAGCCCGTCCGCTTCAGCTTCGTCGATTACCGGACGCCCGAACGGCGCCGGTCCTTCTGCCGGAAGGAGGTCCAGATCAACTCCCGGCTCAGCCCGGGACTCTACGACGGCGTCGTCGCCGTGCGCGACGACGCCGGGGCCGTGAGCTTCGGCGGCCCGGGGCGGACGGTCGACTACGCCGTCGAGATGCGCGAGATGCCGCAAGCCTCGCGCCTGGACCGCCTGGTCGCGAGGGGCGCCGTCGGAACGGACGAGATCCTGCGCCTCGTCCGGACGCTCTGCGATTTTCACGGCCGGGCCAAGGTCGCGCCGCCCCGGTTCGGCACGCCCCGGGTCATCGGCGAGGGTTTCGCCCACGCGTTCAAGCTGAGGCCGCTCATCGAGAAGGAATTCGCCGCCGGCCTGGCCCTCGACCGGATCAGGGCGAAGGTCGAGGGATTCCTCGGGGACCATGCCGATCTCTTCCGCGAGCGGATCCGGCAGGGGAGGATCCGCCATTGCCACGGCGACCTGAGGATGAGCAACATCTTCATCGACGGCGGGGAGGTCCACATCTTCGACGCCGTCGAGTTCAATCCCGCCCTGGCCGCCACGGACGTCGCCGCGGACGTCGCCTACCTGGCCATGGACCTGCGATTCTGCGGGAAGCGGGGCCTGGCCGAGCGCTTCGTCGACGCCTATGTCGAATGCTCCGGCGACCAGGGGCTCCGGAAGCTCGCGGATTTCTACCAGTGCTACCGGGCCCTGGTCAGGCTGCTCGTCGAGGCGCTCTTCCTCGTCGACTCCGACGATCGGGGCGGCGCGAAAGCGGAGAGGCCAGGCGGGCCTTCCGGAGATATCTCGCCCTCGCCGAGGCGTTCGCCCGTTCCCTCTGACCGCGGGCGGCGGGGCGATCGAGGCCTAGAGCTTGGCGACGGCCGCGGCCGCGGAAAAGCCCGTCGGCCGGACGACCTCGACCATGACTCTTCCCCGCGCCGGGGCTCTTCGGCTCGAAGCGCGTCTCGGATATGCGATCCCGGCGCAAGGTCGGGGAGAGGCGCCTCCTCGCGCTCGAGCGGGATGCCGCCATTCCCGTAGACGGTCCAGCGGAGCCTGTAGCCCCTGAGCGTGTAGGCGGGCAGGTCCTTCCGCGTCCTGACGACGGCGACGAGGGCCCGGCCGTCCGGCCTGATCTCGAGGGAACCGATCGGGCTCGATTCCCCTCGAAGCACATCGAAGGAGGGTTTGCGGGCGCCGAAGACGTCGACGACGCCGTGGACCCTTTGCTTGAGGACGCCGAGGCCCTTGTCGCCGATGTGCGTCCTGTAATCGTTGTAGTCGAAGAAGATCGCTCCGCCGACCCACGGATAGTCGCGGAAGACCGCGTTGTGGGTCTCTGAGGATCTCCGCCCTGCGGGCGTCGTCCTCGGGCCGGTCGGCGGTGCAGGCGCAGTATCCGTACTCCGAGATGACGACCGGCTTGTCGGGGAAGGCCCGGTGGATGGCCTCGAGGTTCCGGCGCATCGTCGCCGGGTCGCCGCCGAACCAGGTCTCGTAGTATTCGTTCCACTCGATGAAATCCATCTCCCCGGCGACATCGCGCTCGGGCGTCGTCTGGAGGGAATTCGAGGCGTAGGAGCAGAGCCGGCCGGGGTCGAGCCGCTTGGCCTCGCGGAGCATCTGCCGGACGAAATCCTGCGCGACCGGGTTCTGGCCGTCGACCTCGTTGCACAGGCCCCAGGAGAAGACGCAGGGGTGGTTGCGCTCGCGGGCGATCATCTCGCGGAGCTGCTCGAGCCCGTTCGCGGTGAGCGCGTCGAGCTCGGCCCGCTTCGAGCTCGAGGAAGGTCCCGGGGCCCCAGGTGGGCACCTCGACCTGGATGAGGATCCCCTTCCGGTCGCAATAGTCCATGACCCGTTGGTCCTGCTGCCAGTGGACGCGGGTGAAGACGCAGTTGAGCTCCTTGAGGTCGTCGTGATCGTGGGCGATCCAGGAGGCCGGCTCGGCCATGCCGAAATCGGGATGGCTGCCGGCCATGCGCTCGACGCCCGCCAGCCGGACCGGCTCGCCGTTGAGAAGGAACTCCGTGCCCCGGACCTCGATCTTGCGGACGCCGAAGGTCGTCGGACAGCCGATGCAGGACCTCGCCCTTTCGGGAGATCGAGACCTCCAGGACGTACAGGTGGGGATGGTCGAAATGCCAGAGCCGCGGACGTCGTTGAGCACGGATCGCCGGCAGGGCGACCTCGCGCGTCGTCTCCGGCGGGGATCTCGCGCCGCGAGGACGGCCCGGATGCTCCGGCCACGGCGAGGCCGCGTCGTTTTCGTCGATGACGCGGACGCCGAGGTCGATCCGGGCCGGGCTCGTCCGTGGCATTGCGGACGACGGCTTTCACGGTCAGCGTGGCCGGCCTCCGGCCAGGTCGGGCACGGCGTCGACCGAGACGGTACTCGATATAGACCGGGGCCGTCACGATCAGGCGGACCGGCCGGGTGATGCCGCCGTCGGGCGTCCAATCGTAGGAATCGTTCCTCGGCAGCATGGCCGGCGAGAAGGAGTTGTCGACCCGGACGGCGATCGTGTTGCGACGGCCGAGTTCGAGAAGCGACGGTGATGTCGAGCGCGAAGGCCGTGTAGCCCTTGCCGACGTGACCGCCGGCCCTCTTGCCGTTGACGAAGACCTCGGCCGTATGGAAGACGGCCTCGAACTCGATCCGGACGACCTGGCCTTTCCAAGTCCCGGCGCTTCGAATTCGCGCCGGTACCAGGCCGCGCCCAGGTAGCCGGCGGTCTCTTCGGAGACCTGCCAGGTGGAGGGGACCTCGACCTCCTCGCCAATCCCGATGCCGACGCCTCGGGCGCGAACCAGGCCTCGGCTTCTCCCCGCTTGCCGGGATCGGTCCGGAAGAGCCAGCGTCCGTCGAGCGGCACTTCCAGGTGCCGGCCCTCGGCAGACCGTCCCGTCCCCTCCGGGCTCCGCCGGGCCCGCCGGCGCAGGACCCCGCGCCGCCGCGGCCGCCGCCGCCGCGGCCGCTTGGGCCGCTCCCGTCAGGAATCTCCGTCGAGTCCAACGCGCCATCGGCTCCTCCTTTTTGGCAGGAGTATGGAACGCCGGGCTGAAAAATGCAAACGGACGCGGAGCCCGGGGATCAGGCCTTTTCGAGCAGGCCCATCTTCTTGAGGGCCATGTCGCCGCGGCTCATCTCCGGCCCGTCGCCCGGGAGATAGAGCATGACCCCGCCCTTGACCGGCCGGAGCGAGATCTTGCCCAGCCGGGAAAGCTCCCCGGTCGCGTCGATGGGATTGGCGCCGTCGAAGTAGCTCTTGAAGGCGTCGTTGAAGCCGCTGTAGACCGAGTGGATGCCCTTGTAGTTCTCGAGCCGCAAGCGGCCGATGGCCAGCTTGACGAATTCCTCCGGGCTGAGCTTGTTCTTCATGAGGTCCTCCCTTCATGTTCTGTCATGAAAGAGGACGCCCGGAGGCGGCCGTTCTTCTCACGGGACGGGGAGCGGGGGACAGGCCGCGGCGATCCGGGTTCTGAGCCCCGCCGCGTCCGCTGCCGGTCCCGCGACCCGGCCTAGCGCTTGGCCCAATCCGGCACGAGCTTAAACGTTTCGACGGCGTGGTGGCCGACCTGAACGGTTAAGCCGTGCGTCGTCAATTTGAGCGGCGTGCCCTCTTCCTCGATGATGTTTGTCTTCTGCCGCCGTCTTGAGAGGGACGAACAGGCCGACCGTTGTTTCGGCGTCCTTGCCTTCGATGTCATAGACGCGGAGAACAACGCTATCGTCATCCTCGGCCTTCTTGATCGTGCTGACGAGGACGTTGGGCGCGGACAGAAGGGCAGGAAGCTCATGGATTCCGGAAGATAAGCGGCCTCGTGCGGCCCGGGGCATTCCGTGACGGCGATCAAGGGATTGTTGGCTGCGATGCCGCGCTCGTAGCCGTTCCGCCAGCCGGCGCCCGTGGCTGACGTCATGCGAGAACCGATAATGGTGGTCGCCTTCCTGGAGGTACCAGTTGCCCTTCGCCGTGGCAGCTCCGCCGCGAGGCGAGCAGGATGGGCTGGAGGACGGGGTAGGGGACCGGGTCGTCGGCGTCGGATCCTTGTAGTCGTTGACGGCGACGCTCGTCGGTAAGCGTCACGCCGAAGGCCTCGTCGCCGGCGTAGATGAAGTTCTGGACCTCCCGCGGCCGGATGTCCGAGCAGAGCTTCGTCGTAGACGAGGTTGCCGTAGGCCGGGCCGCCCGTGCCCGGCGATCTCGCTCGTGCCGACCTCGACGACGCCGAGCGGGATCTCGTAGGCCACCTGCCCCCTGTCCGCGGCGACGGGCACGGCCAGCCGGTACTCGCGGTAGGGGTCGCCGTCCCAAGCCGAGGAGCGCGACCTCGCAATCGATCCGCTTGATCGTCGTTGTAGACGATGAGCTTCTCGGCGGACCGTGCAGTTCGGCGAGTGCCTGGCTCGAGCGCGAAGACCGTCTTGACCGGACCCGATTCGTGCGCTCGGGTACCAGACGCCAGCGGGCTTGTGGCGGCTCAGCTTGTCGAAGCCCTCCATGGTCGGCTGCTGGACGCGGCCGAACTCGCCGGCGCCGTTGCCGACCGACTGCATGGTGAAGACCTCGAAGCCGAGGAACTTGCTCGGTGTTCAGGACCTCGCGGCCGAGCTCCTTGTCGAAGACGCTGGCTTGACGCCGCCGGGCGACGAGCTCGACCCGGTAGAAAGCGTTCTCGATGACGTCGGCTCCGAGGTCAGCGGCCGGTTCGACGCGCTGGCCAGCGGCTTCGCGGGCTCGTCCTCGAGCGAGGTAGAACGTCTTGTAGCCCGAGGGCCGGGACGTCGTCGGCGATGAACTCGACCGAGGCGCGGGCCCGGCGCCACGCCTGTCCGGTGCGGGAAGGAGTTGATACGCGACGTCGTTCCCGGCCGTCCGGTCGACGATGCGGAATGCTCCGTCGACGCCGGGAGCCGGCACGATCGACCGGAGCCGGTCACGGGCCCAGGACAGCGGATTGAAGACGACGATCGGGCGTGCCCTTGGCCGGCGGCCTGGTCTCGATCCGGCCGGCGATCGCAGCCAGGGCCGTCTGCAGAGCATCGCCGGCCCTCGTCCCGGGCGAACTCGTATTTCTTGCGGAACAGGCGGTCGGTGATCTGGCCTTCCTTGCCGCCCCAGCCGTGGTCGGGATAGATGGCCGCTTCCCAGGCGGCATCGAGGCGCTCCGCCGGATAGCTCGTCGAAGTCTCCGTCGAGCAGGTCGCGGACGGTGCTGAAGGTCTCGGCCGCCGGGAGGAGCCGTCCCGGCCTCGCGTTGGGCGGATATGGCCCAGTGGTGCGTCGGGCCGTGGATGTAGAGCCAGAGGTTCGGCCGCTCGCCGGTGATGGTGTCGAGCTTGGCCGTCTTGACGTCGAGCGGCCTCGAAGAAGCGCCGGGCCGTGGAATACTGCATGACCGGCCTGACGGCGTCCGTCGCCGTACCGGCCCCGTTCCAGAAGCTGATGAGCGGCCCGAAGTCGGTCGGCTGGGAGAAGTCGACGGAATTGAGCAGCGGGATACTCGGCGGGCAGGCCACGGGCGGCGTAATAGCCCGACCACTTGGCCACCTTGTCCGCGATCGCCTTGGCTCCCTCGGCCGGCGTTGGCGTTGAGATAGGCCGCGGCGTTGCCGTAATGGCCCGGCGAGTAGGCCAGGACCGAGGTCCCGTCGGGGCTGGCCCAGCGGTAGAAGCCCTCGTGATAGCGGCTCATGACCATGTAGGGGATGCCGGCCTTGGCCAGGATCTGCGGCATCTGCAGCGGCCCGGCCGGGGACGTCGGGATTGAAGTAGACGCGGGCGTCCGCGCCGGGGAAGGTCTTCTTGAGCCAGCGGCGGCCGAAATAGGTCTCGCGGACGAGCTGCTCGCCCGCTGAGGAGGGATTCGTAGGGCTGGTTGAAGGTCGCGCCCCACTCCATCCGGCCCTCGCGGGTGAAGCGGACGACCTCGTCCCGCCCGCTCGGGATGGCGCTCGAGGTATTCCCTGAGGTTGAGCATGTTCTCCATGGTGAACGAGTAGGCCGGGTCCTTGGCCATCATGGCCAGGGCGGGCGTGATGCAGTTCTTGTCCCGGAAGTCGATGCATTTCTCCGGGGAGTCCATCCAGGCGATGTCCTGGTGGCTCGAGGAGATGATGTGGAGCCGGCCTTGCGGGGGCGCGGCCAGGAGGGCGAGCCCGAGGACGGAAACGGAGGCCGCGGCGGCGAGGAACAGGACAAACTTGATCATGGGGTTCTCCTTCATCTCCCCTCATCGAGGATCGAGAGGTCGGGCCGAAGGAGCCGGGCGATCGCCGGCTCGTTCATGTTGTCGCGGACGGCCAGAACGACGGCCGTGGATTCTGTCTTGGCGTAGGGCTCGCCGCGCACGATGGCCACCGCGGTCTTCACGCTGCGATAGCCCATGGCCACCGGGTCCTGGAGCACGAGCCCCGCGAGCTCGCCCTTGGCCAGAGCTTCGATCAGCTTCTCGGACGCGTCGAAGCCGACATGGACGATCTTGCCGGCCAGGCCATGGTCCTGGAGCGCCCGGAGACAGCCGAAGGTCGTCGATTCGTTGGGGGTGAAGACGGCGTCGACCGGCCCGAACCGCGCCAGGAGGTTCTCCATGGTCTGGTAGGCCGTCTCCGTCGACGGCCCCGCGTACTGGTTCTCGGAGACGACCTCGATCCCCGGATACTCCGCCCTCAGGGTGGCCAGGAAGCCCTCCTCGCGCTTGGTCGTCCCCTCGACGCCCACCATGAGCCGGACCATGATGAGCCGGCCGCGGCCGCCGGTGCGCCGCCCGATCTCCCTCGCGGCCAGCGTCCCGCCGCAGAAAGTTGTCGGTGGCGATGAAAGCGGCGTGCTCCTCGCCCTGGAGGGCCGAGTTGAAGATGACCGTGGGGATGCCGGCCCGGCGGGCCTCGGCCACCGGCCGCATCAGGGCCCGGTCGTCGAGCGGGGAGAGGACCAGGGCGTCGACGCCGGAGCCGGCCAGGGTCTCGACGATCTGGATCTGCTCGTTGCGGTCGTCCTCCTTGAGCGGGCCCTTCCAGATGATCTCGACGCCGAGCTCCCGGGCGGCGGCGAGCGCTCCGGCATGGACGGATTTCCAGAACTCGTGGGTCGTGCCGATGGGGATGACGGCGATCCTCAGAGGCCGGCCGCCCGGGCCGTCGCCGCTCCGGGACGGCCGGCAGGCCGCGGCGGCGAGGACGGTCAGTCCGATGACCGGGCCGGCGATGAAAGGGAGGACTCGGGATCGCGGGGCCATCGCTCGGCTACTTGATCTCGGCGAGCTCCCGTTCGAGATCGAGCGGCCCCTTGGCGCGGAAGAATTCGCTGGCTTCCCAGAGGGACAGGGCCCGGGTTTCCGAGCGGACATAGCGGCCGTTGGCGAACTTGTACCGCGAGACAACGGACATGTCCCCGCCTTGCCTCCAGTATGTCTCGAGCCGGGGATAGCCGCCGTCGGTCTCACGGCCGACGAAGATCATGGCCCCGATGACGATGCCGCGGCCCGTTCCCCGGACCTGATCGAAGACGAGCCACTGGTAGCCCCCGGCCGCGGAGGGGACGCCGCAGAGGACGAACTTCTCCTCCCGGCCGTCGCCGTTGAGGTCGACGGCCACGGACCGCATCGGCGCCCCGTCGTCCTTCTCGAATTGCTCGCGGAGGACGTCCGGGACGGTGCCGTCGGGAATGGCGGAGCGCACCGAAAAGAACGTTTTCATGGGGAATCCGGTCGGGGGGGCCGTCATCTGGCCTCTCGAAGGGAGGCTGAGGAGGAACGCGGCCAGGACGACCGATCCGGGGCGCGGGGATATGCGTCTCATGTTAAACAGGAATATAGCCCCGCCGCGGGGAAAGTCAAACGGCGGCGCGGCCGGGCCTGCCGTTGACAATCGGCGGGCCTCCGCTACAATGGACGCCGGGACGACCGGTATCGCGGCGGAAGACCGGCCGGCGGCCGGCGCGCGCCGCGAGCCTTCGAACGAGGAGAAGAGAATGACGGACAACAAAGCCGAACTCAAGAGACGCGCGTTCCTCAAGACGGGCCTGACCGGGCTGGCCGCGGTCGGCGCCGTGCCCGGCGTCGTCAAGGCCGCGGCCCTCGGCGCGGGCGGGACGGCCCAGGCCGCCGCCGCGCCGGCCGGCGCCAAGCCGATCATCCGCACGCTGGGCAAGACCGGGCTCAAGGTCCCGGTCGTCAGCATGGGCGTCATGAACGCCGACAATCCCGCCGTCGTCCAGGCCGCCCTGGAAACGGGCATCACCCTGCTCGACACGGCCTGGGGCTACCAGCGCGGCCAGAACGAGAAGATGATCGGACAGGTCGTCGCCGGCCGGCCCCGCGACTCCTTCATGATCGCCACCAAGGTCCCCGGCCCGAACAGGGACAGGTCCATGCAGGGCCTCGACGCCGCCGGCGTCGAAAAGGCCTTCCTGGACAAGTTCGACGAGTGCCTCTCGCGGCTCGGGCTTGACCACGTCGAGATCCTGTACCTCCACAACAACACCGACCCCGAGCACGTCCGGAACGAAGCCGTCATCGGGGCCCTCCAGAAGGCCAAGAAGGCGGGCAAGGCCCGCTTCATCGGCATCACCACGCACGGCAACGAGCCGGCCGTCATCCGGGCCACGGTCGAGACCAAGGCCTACGACGTCATCCTGACCGCATACAATTTCAACCAGGACCACCGCGACGAGGTCCGCAAGGCCGTGGCCGAGGCGGCCGCCGCCGGCCTGGGCATCGTGGCCATGAAAACACAGGCCGGGGCCTATTGGGACAAGGAGAAACAGCAGCCGATCAACATGCGGGCCGCCCTCAAGTGGGTCCTCAACGACCCGAACGTCGCGACGGCCGTCCCGGGCTTCACGACCTTCGATCAGCTCAAGGAGGACTGGTCCGTCGTCTCCGACATCACCCTGACGCCCCAGGACCTCAAGGACCTCCGGATGGGCGAGCAGGTGGCCGGCCTCTATTGCCAGCAGTGCGGGCACTGCCTCGCCGGCTGCCCGAAAGGCCTGCCCATCCCGGACCTGATGAGAAGCTACATGTACGCCTACGGCTACCGGAACCTCCGGGCCGCCCACGAGCTCGTCGGCTCTCTCGACATCGCGGCCGACCCCTGCGGCTCCTGCGCTTCCTGTTCGGCCGTCTGCGCCAAAGGCTTCGACCTCGCCGACAAGGTCCGGGATATCAGCCGCCTGAGGGCCGTCCCGGGCGACTTTTTCGCCTAATATCAAGATTAAAAACGCCTTAAGGGCCGCCGGGAACCCCCGGCGGCCTTTTTTTTGGCCCGGAAAACTTCTTGACACTAATATCGTATTGATATTATAGTGATATCGCCTTAAAGGAGGCCCGCATGAAAGACATCCAGGAAAAGACCATCTTCAGCGTCAACGGCCTGCTCATGGCCGCCATCGACCTCGTCGTCTTCTTCTTCTGCGGCCGGTATCTTGTCGCCCACGTCGGACATGGTCCGGCCCGACGAGCCGGGATGATCGTCGCCGTCTTCGGATGCATCCTCGTCTTCATGACCTTCGGCGGCTTCTTCCTCATCCACCCCAACGAGTCCAAGGTCTTCACCTTCCT
The DNA here is from genome assembly GCA_963843505.1 of Candidatus Aminicenantota bacterium. Classification (GTDB taxonomy): domain Bacteria; phylum Acidobacteriota; class Aminicenantia; order Aminicenantales; family Saccharicenantaceae; genus RBG-16-66-30. The sequence continues at coordinate 22,167 of CAWJKR010000014.1, forward strand.
CGGCAAGTACGTCGGCACCGCCCGGACGGCCGGCTTCTTCTGGACCAATCCCTTCGTCGTCAAGAAGAAGGTGACCCTGCGCATCTTCAACTTCAACAGCGAGACGATCAAGGTCAACGACGCCCTGGGCAACCCGATCGAGATCGCCGCCGTCGTCGTCTGGCACGTCGTCGATTCGGCCAAGGCCATCTTCAACGTCGAGAGCTATCAGAACTTCGTGGCCATCCAGGGCGAGACGGCCATCCGCCAGCTGGCCACCCACTACCCCTACGACGCCCACGACAAGGACACGGAGTCCCTGCGGGCCAACCCCGACGAGATCGCCGGCAAGCTCAAGGAGCACGTCCAGAACCGGCTCGACGTGGCCGGGCATCCACGTCGTCGAGGCCCGGCTGTCGCACCTGGCCTACGCGCCGGAGATCGCCCAGGCCATGCTCCGCCGCCAGCAGGCCGAGGCCATCATCGCCGCCCGGGCCAAGATCGTCGACGGCGCCGTCGGCATGGTCGAGATGGCCCTGCGGAGCCTCGAGGCCCAGGGCGTCGTCAAGCTCGACGAGGAGAAGAAGGCCGCCATGGTCAACAACCTCCTCGTGGCCCTCGTCTCGGAGACCGAGATGCACCCCATCGTCAATACGGGGACGCTCTACACCTGACGGATCGTGAGCCGTGAGCGAGAAGAAGAAGTTCCTTCTGAGGCTCGACGCCGAGCTCTACGACGCCCTCGAGAAGTGGGCCGCCGACGAGATGCGGAGCATCAACGCCCAGATGGAATATGTCCTCAAGGAGGCGGTCCGGAAGGCCGGACGCCTCCGCGAAGGACGGGAGGACCGAAAATGAAGACCGTTGTCCGGATCCTGCTTCTGGCGACTCTGGCGGATCATCGCGCTGCTGCTCGTCCTGTTCTGACGCCTCCGGTCCGTTGACTTCCGGTCCCCGCCTGTTCTAAGTTGGAGCCGATGAGAATCGGCAGCAGCGCGCCGGGGAGCAAGCCGTGAAGCGCGCCGTCCAGGCGTTCGTCGCCGTCGCGTTCCTCGTCTTCGCCGTGCTGGCCCTGTTCGTCGGGCGGCCGGGACGGGAGGCGGAGAACCGGATCGATCTCTCCCCCCGGACCGCGGCGCCGGCGGCGGCGCGGGAAGAGGCGACCCTCCGCAACGTGACCAAGAAGCCCATCGTCTACACGATCATGCCCGGTCCCTATGCGCGCGTTCCGCAGGACGAGGACCCTGGCGGTCGGCGCGGTCGACAGGATCGCCGCGGACCTCCCGGTCGAGATCTCGTTCGACAGCGGCCGGCGCACGACGACCTATCTCGTCCATCCGGGGAAGCCCTATTCCTTCCGTTACGACGAGACGAACGTCATCAGGGTCTATCCCGGCTCCCACGGCCGGGAGGATGCCGCCGACCTGGCCCCCTTCGTCCCCACGCCTCCGGAGGTCGTCGAGCGGATGCTCGATCTCGCCGCCGTCGGTCCCGACGACGTCGTCTACGACCTCGGCTGCGGCGACGGCCGGATGGTCATCGCCGCGGCCAAGACCCGCGGCTGCGCGCGCCGTCGGCATCGAGCTCGACGCCGCGCTCATCGAGGAGTGCAAGGCCGCCGCGGAGCGGGAAGGGGTCACGAGGCTCGTCCGCTTCCTGCGCATGGACGCCACCAAAGCCAGCCTGACCGAGGCCACGGTCCTTATGCTCTATCTCCTCCCGGAATCGCTCGAGACCCTGTCGCCCCTCTTCGAAAGGGACCTTCGCCCCGGGGCCCGCATCGTTTCTCACGACTATAAGATCCCGGGCTGGGACGGGCGCATCGTCCGGACCGAGGTCGTGCCCGGCGAGGGCGGGCGCGACCACAGGGTCATCCTCTATCGCATGCCGGAGGCGCGATGAACGCGACGATCCGGTTCCTGGCCGCGTTCTGCCGCGAACACCCGCTCGACGAGAAGATCTTCATCTGCCCGTCGTTCGTGACCGGCCGGCAGGTCGGCGAGGCCTTGGCCCGCGAATCCGGCTCCTGGGTCAACCTCCGCTTCCTCACGATCCCCGCCCTGGCCGCCGAGATCCTGACCAGGCCCGGCGGACGGGCGGCCGGCCAGCCCATGACCTCTTCGGCGGAGCTCGCCCTGACCGACAGGCTCTTCCGGGAGCTCCTGGCCGAGGGAAAGCTCGACTATTTCGTCCTGGCCGGGGCCTCTCCGGGGTTGTCCCGGTCGCTCCACCGGGCCCTTCGCGAGCTCCGGCTGGACGGCCTGACCGGCGCCGATATCCGGCCCGGGAGCTTCCTCGTCGAACGGAAAGGGCGCGAGATCGCCCTTCTTCTCGGCCGCTATGAGCGGGCCCTCGAAGCGGACGGCCTTCTCGATCTTCCCGGCCTTCTCACGGCCGCCGTCAAGGCCTCGACCCCGGCGCCCTTCGGTCCCGCGTGGGTCCTCTGCCCGGCCGACACGCGGCTCTCGCCGGCTCGAAGCGGACCTCGTCAAGGCCGCGGCGGCCGGCCGCCTCGTCCTCGTCCCGGGCGATGCCGTCATCGGCCTGGAGCGGCCGTCCCTGTGCTGGCCCCTTCCCGGACCCGCGGACCTCTCCTCCGCGGGACGCTTATCGTGGTTCTTCGAGCCGCGCCGGGCGCCTGCCGCCGGGAAGGAGACCCGGATCGAGATCTTCAGGGCCCTCGGGCCGGCCAACGAGTGCCGGGAGATCCTGCGCCGGCTCTACGCCGAGAAGATCCCCTTCGACCAGGCGGAAGTCCTGGCGCCGCCGGGGTCGCCCCACGCGACCGTATTCTTCCTTCTCTCGGCCCGGACGAATCTGCCGGTCACGTTCGGGGACGGCATTCCTGTCTGCTTCACCTCGCCCGGCCGGCTGTTCTTCGGCCTCGCCGCCTGGTTGGCCGCCGGCTTTTCGAGCGACGAGCTCTGCCGCCTTCTCGAGACCGGCGACCTCCTCCTCCCGGGCGGCGCTTCGGGCGGCCCTCTTCCGGCGAGGACCGCCTGCCGGCATCTCCGAAACGCCATGATCGGCTGGGGACGGGACCGCTACGTCGAGCGCCTCGCGGCCCTCCGCGAGGGCAAGAAGGCCGACCTCGCCTCCCTCAAGGCGGGGGAGGGCGGAGAAGCCGGCGAGGAAGCGGAAGGGCGGCGGGCGGACTATCTCGCGGCGGTCTCGGAGATCGAAAGGATCTCGGAGGCGATCGGCCGGATCCTGGGATCCATCCCCCAGCCTGACGCCGCCGGGAAGTATGATCTCCGGCTTCTCTGCCAGGCCTTCGCCCGGCTCATCCGGGAATATTCGCAGGCCGGCTCCGACCTCGACGCCAGGGCCCGCCAAGCGCTCCTCGACCGGCTCGACGAGTTCGTCGAGGAAAGCCGGTTCCCGGCCCTGTCCCTCAAAGAGGCCCTCGACCTCATCCGCGCCGCGGGCGCGTCGCTCCGCGTGGGCGCGTCGCCGCCCATGCCCGGCCGCCTCCACGTCGCCGGCCTGTCGTCGGGGGGATTCAGCGGCAGGCCGGTCACGTTCGTCGCCGGCCTCGACGAAGCGGCCTTCCCCGGCCGCGGCCTTCAGGATCCCGTTCTCCTCGACGAGGAGCGCGCCGCGATCTCGGCCTCCCTGCCGACCTCATCCGACGTTCTCCGCGCCCGTCTCTACGGATTGGCCGCCGTTCTCGCCTCCCTTCGCGGCCGGGTCGTGCTGAGCTATCCGTCCTACGACGTCGTCGAGGGCCGGGAGTCCTTTCCCTCGTCGGTCGTGCTCCAGGCGTTCCGGCTTCTGCGGGGCGACGCCGACCTCGATTACGCGGCGCTCGAAAAGTCGCTCGCCGAAGCGTCGGGCTTCCTGCCCGGCGGCGCCGGCCGGGCCTTCGACGAGGCCGACTGGTGGCTCGACCGGCTCACGGCCGAGCCGCGGCCCGACGGCCCCCGGACGGTCGCGGCCAATTTCCCCGACCTGGCCGCGGGCCTCGCGGCCCTGGAAGCGCGCGACGGCGAGGCGCTGACCGCGTACGACGGGCTCGTCGACATCGGGCCCCTCCGCGCACGAGGTCGATCCCGTGTCCGGGCGGTCGGCGGTCATGTCCGCGACGCGCCTCGAGCTCCTGGCCAAGTGCCCGTTCGGCTACTTCCTGCGCCACGTCCTGAAGGTCCAGCCCCCGGAGGAGGTCGCCTTCGACCGGTCCCGCTGGCTCGACCCGCTGCAGCGCGGCAGCCTCATCCATGAGATCCTGTGCGAGTTCATGACCGAGGTCGCCGCCAAGCGCGAGGACGTCCGCGCCGGCCGGCACGGCGCGCTCATGGCCCGGATCGCCGGCGAGCAGATCGCGGGGACGAGACGGACCGTCCCGCCCCCCTCCGACGGCATCTTCGAGAGCGAGCGGCGGGACATCCTGGAGACGCTCGACATCTTCATGGCCGCCGAGGAAAAGCGCGAGGACTTGAAGGGGCGGCCTCTCGAGTTCGAGAAGGAGATCGACCGGGAGCCCATCGGGCTCGCGGACGGGCGCTCGTTCCGGCTCCGGGGCTTCATCGACCGCGTCGACGAGATCGGTCAGGACCTCTACCGGGTCATCGACTACAAGACCGGGAGCTCGAAGCCCTACGAGGACCTCGTCCATTTCGGCCGGGGCCGGACGCTCCAACCCGCCCTTTACGCGGTCGCGCTCGAGCAGATCCTGTCGCGGGAGCGGCCGGGCCGGACGCCGCGGGTCGTCGAGAGCGGCTATCTCTTCCCGTCGCGGAAGGGCGAGGGCCACGAGATCATGGTCGGCGACTTCGACCGGCGCCGGCTCAGGCTCCTCCTCGCCGATCTCCTCGCCCTCATCGAGAAAGGGTACTTCTTCGCCGGCTCCGACGCCAAGTGCCTCTACTGCGATTACCGCCGCGTCTGCGTGTCCGGAGGTCCGGGCTCTTGCGGCCGCAAGCGCGATGCCAACCCCGAGGCCTTCGCGGCCTACGACAAGCTGGACGAATACAAATGACGCCCGCGAAAAAGACGCCGCCGCCCGACCAGCCCGCGCGCGACCGGATCAGCCGCGATCTCGGGACGACGTTCCTCGTCGAGGCCGGCGCCGGTTCGGGCAAGACAAAGAGCCTGGTCGACCGGATGATCGCCCTCCTCGCCGCGGACCGCGCCTCGATCGACACGCTGGCCGCCGTGACCTTCACCCGGAAGGCCGCGGCCGAGCTCCGCGGCCGCTTCCAGGTCGCCCTCGAACAGGCCCGGCTCGCGGAGACGGACGCCGGGGTCCGGGGCCGCTTCGACGCCGCGCTGACCGGCCTCGAACGCTCGTTCATCGGGACGATCCATTCGTTCTGCGCCCGGCTCCTGCGGGAGCGCCCCGTCGAAGCGGGCGTCGACCCCGAGTTCCGCGAGCTCGAAGAGCACGAGGACCGCGTCCTGCTCGAAAAGAGCTGGGACGAGTACCAGGCCAAGGCCCGGCTCGAGAACGAAGCCGCCCTGCGCGGCCTCGACGAGGCCGGGCTCGATCCCGGCGACCTCGAAGCCGCCTTCAAGGCCATCGCCGGGTTCCCGGACGTCGAGCCGGTCCCCGGCCGGACGGGGCCGCCCGATTTCGGGGCCGTCCGCCGGGACCTCGAAAAGCTCATCGACCTGGCCTCGGCGCTCGTCCCGAGGGACAGGCCGGAGAAGGGCCGGGACCCGCTCCAGAACCTGTTCATCCGGCTGTTCCGGAGGAGACGCAACATCGGCTTCACCGACGGCCGGCGGCTCATGGAATCGGTCGAGCTGTTCGAAAAGACGCTCTGCTGCAAGAAGACCTATTGGCCCGATAAGGAGGACGGGCTCCGGCTTCTCGCCGCCGCGGAGTCGTTCCAGGAGAAGACCGCCGGTCCGGCGATCCGCGAATGGCGCGAGTTCCGGCACACGAGGGCCCTGGCCTTCCTCGGGCCCGCGATCCGGTTCTACGCCGAGAAGCGGCGGGCCGAGGCCCGGCTCAATTTCCAGGACCAGCTCATGCTCTCCGCCAGGCTCCTCCGCGACAATCCCGAGGTCCGCCGTTACTTCCAAAAGCGCTTCCACCCGATCCTGGTCGACGAATTCCAGGACACCGATCCCATCCAGGCCGAGATCCTGTTCCTGCTCACCGGCACTTCGGACACGGAGAAGGACTGGACCCGGCTCGCTCCCGCCCCCGGTTCGCTCTTCCTCGTCGGCGATCCCAAACAATCCATCTACCGCTTCCGGCGGGCCGACATCGACATCTATAATCTCGTCAAAGACAGGATCGAGGCCTCCGGAGGAGAGACGCTCGCCCTGAGCGCGAACTTCCGTTCCCTCCGCCCGATCGCCGACTGGGTCGATCCTCTCTTCGACCCCCGGACGGGCGGCGCGTTCCCGGCCGCCGCGGACGCCTACCAGGCCGCCTTCATGCCCCTCGAGACGGTGCGCGGTCCCGGCCGCGGCACGCTTTCCGGGGTGCGCCGGACGACCGTCCCCGCCGTGCCCCGCAACGCCAAGGAGGGGATCGCCGAGGCCGACGCCGCGCGCGTGGCCGGGTTCATCGGCTGGGCCCTGGCCGGCAACCTCCGCCTCGACGCCGGGGCGGGCGGGACGCGGCCGGCCCGGCCCGGCGACTTCCTCGTCCTTTTCCGCTACAAGGACCGGATGGGAAAATACGCCAGGCGGCTCGAGGAGATCGGCATCCCCTTCGAGATCGCCGGCAGCGACGCCTTCTCCGAGAACGCCGAGATCAAGGAGGTCCAAAACCTCCTCCTGGCCCTCGATGACCCCGACGACCCCGTGGCCACGGTGGCCGCGCTGCGCGGTCTCTTCTTCGGGCTCAGCGACCAGGACCTCATCGCCCACCGCGCCGCCGGCGGCGGATTCTGCTACCTCGCTGAAGCCGGGACGGCGGCCGGGTCCGCCCGGGCCAGAAGCGCGTTCGCCGTCCTGCGCGGCTGGCGCGAGCTCACGACCCGGGTCCCTCCTTCCGTGGCCATCGAGATGATCCTCCAGGGATCGGGCCTTCTCAGCCACCTCGTCACCGCCGAGATGGGCAGCAGCCGGGCCGGCAACGTCCTCAAGCTCGTCGAAGTCCTGCGCGGCCGCGAGAGCGAGGACATGACCTCGTTCGCCGCCGCCGTGGCCTTCATTTCCGAATGGGTGGGCGCCCAGCCCGTCGAGGAGATGAGCCTCGAGCCCGGACGCCGCGACGTCGTGCGCCTCATGAACCTCCACAAGGCCAAGGGGCTCGAAGCCCCGGTCGTATGGCTGGCCAACCCGGCCGGCGTCGGTGATTTCGAGCCGGACAAGCATGTCCGCCGGACGGGCGGGACGCCGCTCGGCCATTTCCGCTTCATCAAGCCCTCCGGCTTTCAGAAGAGGACCGTTTCGCAGCCCGCCGGTTGGGAGGAGAGCGCCGCCGAAGAGCTGAAATACGAAGACGCCGAGGAGAAGCGCTTGATGTATGTGGCGGCGACGCGGGCCCGCGACCTCCTGGTCATCAGCGGCTATGCCGGGGACCTCGGGGCCAAAAAGGCCTGGGGCCCGCTCGAACGGGGACTGGAGGGCTTGGAGGAGCTCCCGGAATGCTCTCCGGCGCCGGGCGGAGCGATGTCCTGCGCCGTGCCTCCCGGGAAGAAGAAGACCGCCGTCAAGCCGGCCGAAGTGACCAAGGGCCGGGAGGAGCTGAGGCGGAAGATGGCCGGCGCTTCGACGGCCTCGTCGCTTCATGAGACCGTGACCGCGCTCGCCAAGCGCGCCGGCGAGGCTCCCGAGTGGGCCAAGGGCGGGCTCGGGCTCTGGGGCTCCGAGGTCCACGTCATGCTGAAGACCCTGGGCGGAGCCTGGCGGGAGAAGGCGCCCGGCGCCACGGGCGACGAACTTCTTCGCCTGGCCCGGGACGTCCTCGTCGCGTCCGGGCGGGACCCCGCCGCCTGCGCGCGATCTGGCCGCCCACGTCGCGAGCATCATCGGCAGTCCCTTCTGGCTGAGGGCGATGCGGTCGGGCCGCCGCCTCTATGAAGTGCCCTTCACGGTCAAGGTCGGTCCCGGCGACGCCGAATACGAAGATCTCATCGCGGCGGTCGGGCCCGTCCCCGCCTCCGGCGGGAAGCCGGTGGTGGCGGCCTCCGGGGCGCCCGTCTTTCTTTCCGGCGCCGTCGACATCCTTTTCAAGGAAGACGACGGATGGGTCATCGCCGATTACAAGACCGATCGGCTGCCCGCGGCCCTCGAGGGCGCCGCGGAGGAAGACAAGGAAAAGGCCCTGGCCGTCCTGGCGGACCATTACCGGCCCCAGGTGAGGCTCTACACGCGGTTCTGGTCGAAGATCACCGGGGAGAACGTGAAGGAATCCGGGCTTTATTTCACCGCCCTCGGCCGCTGGGTCAGGATCGAGGGAGCCGGCGGATAACGGGATCCGGCGCCTGGACGCCGATCAGGACGATCTCGGCGAAGGCCGAGAACGAGAACGGGAACTCGGCCAGGCGGTCCTGGCCCTTCTTCATGACGAACGCGGCGTCCGTCTTGAAATCGACGCGATACTCGGAGAAATAGCCCTTGTCGACATGGACCTGGAGCGAGCCCGCTCCCGCGCCCTCGCCTTCGAAGACGCCCTGGGCGTCGCCGAGGTCCTTGGCGCCCGACACGCCGACCTTGTAGACGGCCGAGATGATGGCCAGCCGTCCGTCGTCGGCCGGGAGGATGTCGTCGAGGGTATAGGTGATGGCCAGGTTGACCTGGATGTCGATGCCCTGAAAAGGGATGGTCAGGCGCCGGCTCTCGAGCCAGCTCTCGCCCCGGCCCACCGGCTCGGCCGGGAAGGCGGGGAAGTAATCGCGCAGGAGCTGGGGGATGGAGACGTTGAAGGGATTGCCGCCCCCGAGGACCTCCGGGTTGAGGATGGATTCGACCTTGCCGGTCCGGTTGAAGACGACCTCGAGGGCCTGCCCCTTGGTCGCGCCGAGCTTCTGGGAGATGACCTTTTCGGGCAGGCGGATGTTGACGTCGATGCCGGGGCTGGTCAGGTCGGTCCGAACGGTATCGCGCGACGAGGGCTTGGCCAGGAGCCGGATCTCGCCTCGCGAATCGGCGTTCAGCCCCAGGTCCATGCCCATGAAGTTCTTGCCGTCGACGTTGATGACGCTGGAAAGGCTGTAGGTGATGAGGGTGCCTTCGGCCGGGCCGAAGCGGAGGGCGATCTTCTCCTGGTCCTGGCCGGCGGCCAGGACCGGTCCCCCGGCCAGAAGGCCTATGAGGGCGGCCGTCACAAAGGCGTTTCGCGTGGTCATGGGTCTCTCCCTCCCCTCGGCCGGCTCTCTAGAAATCGGGATCGGTGATCTTTTTCTCCTGCCAAGTCCCGAACTTGGCCAGGAGGGGCTTGATCTCCGCGGCCTTGCCGACGACGACGAGAACGTAATCCTCCCGGGGCAGGAGCCTCGCGGCGGCGGCCTTGAGGGCCTCCGGCGTGAGCCTGCCGATCTCGCCGAGGTACTTGTCGTATTCGTCGAAACCCCGCTTATAGAAGGCCAGCCGGGCATAGGCGCCGGCCTTGCTGGCGTTGGTCTCCAGGCTCGGCGGGAATTGGCCGAGGATGTAGTTGCGGGCGCTCTCCGTCTCCTCCGCGCCGAACCCGTCCTTGGCCTTCCGCAGCAGATCGAAGACGATGTCGAGCATCTCGCCGATCTTGTCGTTCTTGGTGTAGGAGCCGATGACCGTGATGCCGCCCACGGCCCAGTTGCGGGCCGAGCTCGAGGCGCCGTAGGTCAGGCCCCGCTTGATCCGCAGCTCGGTGTTGAGCCAGGAGGTGAACCGGCCGCCGAACAGCGTGTTCATGCCGGCCGCCGCGGCCGTGATCTTGTCTCCCACGGCATAGCCCGGCGCCCCGAGCGAGAAGTAGGCCTGGGTGGCGTCGGGCTTGTCGATGAGGATGAGCTTCTTCCCGGCCGGCCGGGGCAGGGCGGGAAGGACCGCCGCGGGCGCCGGCCCGGACGGATTGGCCATTCGGCCGAGCGTCTTCTCGAGCAGCCCGGCGAGGACGTCCCGGTCGATGTCGCCGACGACCGCGCCGATGGCCCGGTCGGGCCGGTACTGCTTCCTGTAGAAGTCTTTGACCGTCTGGACGGTCATCTTGCCAAGGGAGGTTTCCGTGCCGGAGGCCAGATGGCCCATGGGATGGCCCCCGAAATAGGCCTTCTGGAAGTAGTAGCGGATGGCCTGGCCCGGGATTGTCTTTGGCGGCCTTGAGGCCGTCGATCCGGAGGTCCCGCTCCTTTTCGAACTCGTCCGCCGCGAAGGCCGGGTCCGTGAGCACGGCCGCGGCGATCTCGAGCAGCCGGGGGAAATGCTCGGCCAGGCTGTCGGCGTAGACCTGGGCGTATTCCTCGGCCGCGCCGACGCCGAAGCTCGCCCCCATGAAGTCGAGGGCTTCGGCCACGGCGTCCGCGTCCATCTTCGACGTCCCCTTCATCAGCAGGGCGGCGGCCATTCCGGCGACGCCCTCGGCCGAGGGCGGTTCGGCGGCCGAGCCGGCGCCGCCGACGAACATCCGGAAGCTGATGAGGGGCACGTCGGCGTTCCGGAAATGATAGACCGTGAGGCCGTTCTTGAGGACCAGCTTCTCGGGCGCCGGCAGCTGACGGGCGGCCTGGAGGGGCAGGGCCGCCGCGGCGGCCGAGACGGCCAGGACGAGGGCCAGGACCGTCCGGGTGGAGCCTCTCATTGCGCGCCTCCTTCGGGGATGAGCTTGCCGACCGTCTTGTTCCGCTCGACCAGGTACTTTCCCGCGGCCTCCTTGATCCTTTCGATCTTGACCGCCGCGTAGTCGTCCATGATCGTGAAGAGCCTGGCGAAGTCGCCGAAGACGAGCTCGGTCGCGCCGAGCTGATCGGCCTTGCCGGCGACCGTCTGCAGGCCCTGATAGAAGTCGGTGCGGATGATGTTCATGGCCTTGTCGTATTCCTGCGGCGTGATGCCGTCCTTCCGGACCTTGGCCAGCTCCTCCTCGATGACCCGGTCGATCCGGTCGAGGTCGGCGCCCGGCCGGGGCTTGACGTCGATCATGAAGAGATGGGGATCGATGGTCTCGCCGATGCCGCCGCCGACATCGATGGCCAGCTCCTCCTCGCGGACCAGGCGGCGGTAGAGCCGGCTGCTCTCGCCTTCGAGGAGAGGCTTGGCCAGGATCGAGAGCGGCAGGAAATCGGGGTCCTTGGCGCTCGGGCCGTGCCAGACCGCGGTGAAGGACGGCGTCTGGGCCTCCTTGCGCATGACCACGGTCTTCGTCCCGAGCTGGGGCGGCTCGACCGTGGTGACGGGAGGCGGGGGAGGGGAGGCCTTGACGGGGCCGTAGTACTTGCGGATGAGCTCGAGCGTCCGGACGGGATCGATATCGCCGGCGACGACGAGGACGGCGTTGTTCGGCGCGTAGTAGGTCCGGTAATAGGCCATGACCTCGTCGCGGCGCCAGCTCAGGATGTCGCTCATCCAGCCGATGACGTCCCAATGATAGGGGTGGGCCATGATGGCCGTCGCCCGGACGGTCTCCGCGAGGAGGGCGTCGTTGTCGTTGTCGACGCCGAGCCGCCTTTCGGAGGCGATGACCCCGCGCTCGGACTCGAAGACCTCCGGCACGAAGGCCAGCCCCTGGATGCGGTCGGCTTCCATGGCGATCATGGCCTCGAGGGCGGCCGGGGGGAACCAGTCCGTGTAGGCGGTCATGTCGTCGGCGGTGTAGGCGTTGTTGCGCCCCCCCTGGAACTCCATGCGCCGGTCGAACTCGCCCGGCCCGATCGCGGGGGTCCCGTTGAACATCATGTGCTCGATGAAGTGGGAGACGCCCGTCAGGCCCGGCCGCTCGTTGCGCGATCCGACGCGGAAGAAGGTGTACAGGGCGACGCTGGGGATATTGTGGTCTTCGAGGAGCAGGACCTTGAGGCCGTTGTCGAGGGAGTGGACCTTGACGTCCTCCTTCTTGAAGGCCGCCGGGAGAGACAGGGATAGGACCGCCAGGGCCGCGGCCAGGAGCCAGGCTCGTTTCCTCATTCGCTCACCTCCGTGGATCAGACATCGATTATACCATTTTCAGGCGCCGGCGCCGCACCGGCCCCGCCCCGAGACCCGGGCTCCTTGACGCCGCCCCCCTGGGTGGGATATATATGTCGGAAAAGTCCGAGGTCCCCATGAGCACTCCCGAGAACGGGTTCGACTTCCGGAAGTCGATGAAGACCGTCTCGTCCTATCCCTTTCTCCGCAAGTACCTCCCGTTCGACCGGTACCTGATCCGGCCTCCGGCCTCCCTGATCGTCAAGGCCGTTTTCCCGACCTCGATCACCCCCAACCAGCTGACCCTGACCTCGTTCTTCTTCGCCCTGCTCGGGGCGCTGGCCTTTCTCGGCGCCCGGCCGGCCTATCTTCGCCCTGGGGGGAAGCCTGGCGCTCGTGTCGACGGTCTTCGACGCCGCCGACGGCATGCTGGCCCGGGCCAAGGGGCTGACCAGCCGCTACGGCGCCTACCTGGACCTCTTCCTCGACCGGGTCGCCGATTGGGCCGTCCTGACGGGGGCCTCTTTCGGCTATTTCCGGTACACGGGGAACGTCCGCTTCCTCGCCTTCGGATTGGTGACGGTCGGGCTCTATCTCCTCCAGCTCAACCTCTACTACATCAACAGCGTCTATACGCGCTTGGAGAAAAGCGGCGAGGGCGCCGAGGCCAAGAGCCTGGCCGTCGTCCTCATCTTCGTCTTCTCGATCATCGGCCGGCCGGACGGGTTCCTGGCCGGGATCTTCCTGCTGGGCCTGCTCGGCACCGTCGTCAAGCTCATCCGGTTCCTTCGGAAGGGCAGGGCCCCGGAGGTTCGCTGACCGCCGCGCCGGGCCCTCTTCCGCAAGAGCGGGATGAGCCCCAGCCCCGCCCAAGCCATCCCCACGAACCGCCGGATCAGGATGACGGCCATGCCCGCGGACATCTCGATCCGCAGCAGGGCGAAGAGCGAGACATAGGTCAGCTCGTAGACGCCGACCGACCCCGGCACGGGCAGGAACGAATAGAACGACCCCAGGGTGACGATGAGAAAGCACTTGAAGAAGGTCGGGTGCGTGCCGCCGAGGAAGATGAAGGTCAGGTAGATCTCGGCCGCCCAGAGCCAGGCCTGGACGAAATAGGACGCGAAGAGCGCCAGGAAGAGCCCCGTGTTCCGGCTGTAGAAGTCCGAGATATGGGCGTCGGTCTCGAGGATCTTGTCCCGCCGGTTCTCGAAGAAGGGGATGCGGATCTTGATCTTCTTCAGGGTGTCCAGGGCCCAGGTGAAGAGCCCCTGCTTCTGCTTGAGGATGAGGAAGAACAGGAGCAGCATGAGCGCGGCGATGGCGGCGAAGAGCTCGATCTTCTGGCGCCGGGGAAGGGCGAACTCGGTGATGAGGAAGACGACCGACAGGGCGATCGGTCGAGAGGCCGGCCAGGAATTCGATGGTCTTGTCGACGACGACCGTGGCCAGGGCCTTGTTGCGGTCGACGCTGTCGAGGCAGAAGATGCGGACGGTCTCGCCGCCGAGGTTCCCGGCCGGGGTCAGATAGCTCACGGCATAGCCGGCGATCCGGGCGCCGAGGACCTCGCGGAAGGGGACGCGTTCCCCCGAGGAGACGAGCAGGGCCCGCCAGTTGAGGGCCCGGATCAGCCAGTAGAGCATGCGGAGCCCCATGAGGGCGGCGATCTCGGCGAGGTTGAGCCTGCCGAGGGCCCGCAGGATCTCCTTCGGGCCGGTCTTGACGATGAGGAAGACGAAGAGGCCCACGCCGGCATAGCCGATGAGCCGGAAGGCGAGCGTCCGAAGGCGCGCCTGGCGCGAGGGCGGCGGGCCGGCCGGCTTGCCCGCTTGGAAGACCCTGAGCATTTCTTGACTCTCCTCGGCGAATGGCATATTTTATTCCCTATTTTGATAAAAACAAAGCTGGAAAGAATGCGCCGTCCCCTGAAGCGGAAAGCCCTGGCCGCGGCCCTGGCCGCCCTCCTGGCCGGCGCCGCCGCGGTCAGGCCGGCGCGGCCGAGAGCTTCCGTCCGGCCTCCCCGGCCGCCGGGCCCTCCCTTGCCGTCGCCTTCAGCCTGGCCGCCCGGACCCCCTCGGGCCGAAGAACGCCTGGCCCCGGCCTCCGGGAGCGTCGACCGGATGCCCAGAAAATGGAGGCGGGCCCTGGTCCAGATGGGCCTGCTGGCGGTCTATGCCACGGCCAAGTACTGGCGCAATTATCATCAGTGGGTCGAGGACTGGCAGTTCGAGCTGACCTTCGCCGACCAGTACCGCCGCTTCCTGACGACCGAAGCCATCCGCTTCGACTCGAACAGCTATACGACCAATTTTTCGCACGTCATGGGCGGGGCCCTCTATTATCAAATGGCCCGGACGAACTATCTCACCTGGGAGCAATCGCTCCTGGCCGCCTTCGCCAACTCGACGATCTACGAGTACGTTTCGGAGTGGCGGGAGGTCATCTCGGTCAACGACCAGTTCGTGACGACGTTCGCCGGCTGGTCTCTCGGCGAATCGTGGTTCCAGCTCTCGGATTATTTCCACCACAGCAAGTCCCCGGTCCTCAGGGTCCTGGGCTTCATGAACCCCATGAACGAGATCAACCAGTTGCTGGACCGGAAGAACCCGGCCTCCAAGGTCTTCCCTCGTCCGGGCTGGCACGACTTCGTCTTCTCCGTCGGGTGGCGCCATGTCCTCGGAGACAGGCCGGGGGGCCTTCGACACCGGCGTTCTCAGCCTCGAGACCCAGATCATCAGGACCCCGGAATACGGCCGGGAGGGGACCTTCAAAACGGTCCTGCGGGACACGTCGCTGAGCGAGCTCGCCGCGGAAGTGGCCCTGCGGCAGCGGCCCGCGGCCGACGTCCAGCTGCAGGGGCGAAGCTCTCCGAGGAGGTGGACCTCTATGCCCGGATCGTCGGACTGGCCTGGTACCGCCAGGACATCGACGCGCTCGGGGCGGGGCTCCGCGCTCTCGATCGGGCTGGGATCGGCCCTCACGTATCTTCGCAAGAGGCCGGTCTTCTACGATTCCCGCGCCTATCGGGCCCGATTCGAGCCCCTGCCGGAGACGCCGACGGATTTCCGGGACAAGATGACGGTGACCCACCTCGTCGGGCCGGTCGTCGACTGGACGCGCTTCGGCCGGCGCCTGAAGGTCCGGGCCGTCGCCGACGCCTACGTCGATTTCGCCATGATGAACGCCTTCGCCTTCAACGCCTATTCCGCCGCCCACCCGATCGAGGGCATGAAGACGACGCTCAACTACTA
Organism: Candidatus Aminicenantota bacterium; assembly: GCA_963843505.1. Lineage (GTDB taxonomy): Bacteria > Acidobacteriota > Aminicenantia > Aminicenantales > Saccharicenantaceae > RBG-16-66-30. The sequence continues at coordinate 37,401 of CAWJKR010000014.1, forward strand.
CGGCTACTATTACGCTTACGGGGCGAGCGTCTCCGGGCGCGTCGATCTCGACTGGGGGAATCTCTGGGTCCGCGGCCTCGTCAGCGGCCACGTCTGGGATTCCTGGGAGGGATTGGACCGGTTCGAGGCCGACCTGACGAACAACGTCAGCGCCTTCGATTCCCGCGACCCGCTTCCTCCTCAAGGCCGGCTGGCGGCTGCCGTCCGTCCCCGTCAGGGCCTTTCGTCGCCGTGGAAGGGATCCATCGCTGGGGCCGGATCGGGGACGTCCGGGACGGCAGCCGGGAGACCCGGACCTTCGCCGGGCTGAGCTATCTCTTCTGAGGCCAGGCCAGCCGGGCTTATTCAAAACGAATCCAGGCTAGCGGCCGGCGATGTTCTCCCAACCCCTCTTCCGGGCCAGGCGCCTGAGCTTGCGGTCGGCGTGGACGGCGACCGGGTGCCCGACGAGCTCGAGGACGGGCAGGTCCGAGATCCGGTCGGCCAGGGCCCAGGAGCCGGCCCAATCGATGCCCTCCGGATCGATCCTCTGGAACAGGGCGTCGAGCTTCATCCGCCCGTAGGGGAAGATCCCCGTCTTCCGGCCCGTGAGCTTCCCGTCGACGACCTCGAGCTCGTTGCCGATGAGGATCTCGGCCTCGAGCCGGTCCTTGAGCTGGTCGACGAGGAGCTGCAGCGACCCGGACAGAAGCACGATGCGGCAGCCCTCCGCCTTGAGGCTGAGGATCTTCGCCCGCAGGTCCTCGGGGACGGCCTTCCGCAGAAAGACGTGACCGAAGGCGCTGGCCCATTGGCCGGACCTCTCCGGGGGTCTGTCCCTTGAGGATGCGGGAGTTCGAGCCGATGGCCTTGCGGAAGCCCAGCCGGATGGTGTCGCGGACGAGGGACAGGAGGAAGCCGCCCATGCGGAAGATGCCGACGTGGCCGTGGACGAGGAGGTAGAGGTAGAAGATCCTCTCGGCGTTCATCCCCTTGAGGAGCGTGCCGTCGAGGTCGATGACGGCCAGACGGGTCCCCGGGGGGAAGGCGATCCGCGTGTCTTCTTCGGGTGTCATGGCGGTGCCCGGTGCGGCCCCGGGCCAAGGCGGCAGGTATAGCACACCCGCCCGCGGCGAGTCAAAACGCCGTCGGCAGGGCCTCAGGCCCGGGAGCGGGGGCGGACCTCCTTGGCGATGAGCAGGGTCGTCGGATCGAGCTTGAGCCGGAGGTCCTTGGGGGCCAGCCGGCCGTGGTCCTGGACCAGGTTGAAGTGGACGTGGTCGCCGTGGTGCTGGAGCGAGATGAGGACGTCGATCGCGCCGAGGTAGCCCTTGAGCTCGTACGGGATGCCCCGCTCGTCGAACAGGGGCTCCTCCTTCTTGAGCGAGGCGCTGAACCAGACCTCGAGCCCGAGCCGGCCGGCGAAGTCCTTGAACTGGCCAGGAGGTCGTCGGGCCCGGCCTGGGCGAAGTCGAGGCCGTCGACGATGACGGTCTCGGCCCGGAAATTGCCGTGGACGATCATGGCCTCGAGGCTGCGCAGGACCTGCTCGGTCTTGGCGCCGTCCTGCTTGAAGTTCATGATGACCCGGTGGCGGATGAGCTCGTCGAACACGTCGAGGGCGGCGCGCATCTTCGGCTTCTTGGCGATCTCCTTGAAGATGTCCTCGTACCAGGTGACGATGTGGTCGACCCGGCTGGCGTAGGAGACGTGGATGACGTGCTGGCCCTGGAGGAGCTTGTCCGCGGCGATGTGGACGAGGCAGGCCGTCTTGCCGACGCCCTTGCGGCTGGCCAGGACGCCGATGTTCCCCTGGCCCGAGCCCGCCGGAAATGGACTTCTCGAGCACCCGCAGGGGGCTGCGCTTGATGAGTTCTTCCTTGACCGTGAGCGTCATGGGCGTCTCCTCCGCTATCTCTGGGCTTTTCTTCCGCTCGGTCTCGAGGTGCTGCTCCGTGAGCATCTCGGCGACGTGCGGCGGCACGCGGCCGTACTTCAGGAATTCCATGGTGAACTCGGCCTTGCCCTGGGTCAGCGAGCGCAGGACGGTCGAGTAGCCGAACATCTCGCCCAGCGGCACCTCGGCGTCGACCCGGGAGAAGGTCCCGTCCTCGACCGAGCTGACGATGACGCCCCGCCGCTGGCTGATCGTGGCGAAGACGTTGCCGGCGAACTCCGACGGCCCCTCGACCGAGACCTTCATGATCGGCTCGAGGATCTGGGGCTTGGCCTTCGCGTAGACCTGCCGGAAGGCGCCCTGGGCGGCCGTCTGGAAGGCGATGTCCGAGGAGTCGACCGGGTGGTACTGGCCGTCGTTGAGGACGACCCGGACGCCGATGACCGGGAAGCCGATGAGCTGGCCCTTCCGCAGGACGGCCCGGAAGCCCTTGTCGCAGGAGGGGATGAACTCCCGGGGGATGCGGCCGCCCTTGACCTCGTTCGACGAACTCGAAGGCGCCCTTGGCCAGGGGCTCGAGCCGGCCGATGACCCGGGCGTACTGGCCGGCGCCGCCGGTCTGCTTCTTGTGGGTGTAGTCGAACTCGACGGCCTGGCTGATGGCCTCGCGGTAGGCGACCTGGGGCATGCCGGTCTTGACCTCGGCCTTGTACTCGCGCTTCATGCGCTCGACGTAGACGTCGAGGTGGAGCTCGCCCATGCCCTGGATGATGGTCTCGTTGGACTCCGGGTCGACGTGGGTCCGGAAGGTCGGGTCTTCCTTGGTGAACCGGTTGAGGGCCTTGGCCACCCGGTCGGCGGCGGCCTTGTCGACGGGCTCGATGGCCAGGGAGATGACCGGCTCGGGGACGTAGATCGCGGTCATGGCCAGGTTGAGGCCGGGGCTGCAGAAGGTGTCGCCCGAGGCGCACTCGACGCCGAAGAGGGCGACGATGTCGCCCGGCCCGGCTTCGGCGATCTCGGCCATCGCGTCGGCGTGCATGCGGACGAGACGGCCGACCTTGATCTTCTGGCCCGAGCGGGTGTTGACGAGCTCCTCGCCCTTGCGGAGGGAGCCCTGGTAGACGCGGACGTAGGTCAGCTGGCCGTAGGGCCCGTCCTCGAGCTTGAAGGCCAGGGCGACGGTCTTGGCGGCCGGGTCGGCGGCGAGGACGCGCTCCGCCCCGCCGGCGTCGAGGTCGACGGCCCGGTTCTCGACCTCCGCCGGATCGGGCAGATAGTGGACGACGGCGTCGAGCAGGGGCTGGATGCCCTTGTTCCGGTAGGCCGAGCCGATGAAGACCGGGACGAGCTTGCGGGCCAGAACGCCCTTGCGGACGGCGGCCCGGATGAGCTCCTCGGTCGGACGGCCCTCGAGCAGCGCCTCGGTGAGCTCGTCGGAGAACAGGGAGGCGGCGTCGAGGAGCTCCTCCCGCCTTTGCCGCGGCCTCGGCGGCGAGCTCGGCCGGGATGGGCTCGATCGCGGACGGTCTCGCCCTCCGGGCCGTCGAAGTAGAGGGCCTTCATGGCCACGAGGTCGACGAGGCCGCTGAAGGCGCCCTCGAGGCCGATCGGGATCTGCATGAGGACGGCGTTGTGGCCGAGCTTCTCGGCGATCTGGTCGCGGACCTTCAGGGGGTTGGCCCCGACCCGGTCGCACTTGTTGACGAAGGCGATGCAGGGGACGTTGTAGCGCCGGAGCTGGCGGTCGACGGTGATCGTCTGGGACTGGACGCCGCCGACCGAGCAGAGGACGAGGACGGCCGAGTCGAGGACCCGCAGGGACCGCTCGACCTCGATGGTGAAATCGACGTGGCCGGGCGTGTCGATGATGTTGATGGAGTGGTCGGCCCACTCGACGTTCGGTCGCGGCCGAGGTGATGGTGATGCCGCGCTCGCGCTCGAGCTCCATGTGGTCCATGGTCGCGCCGACGCCGTCCTTGCCCTTGACCTCGTGGATCCGGTGGATCTTCTTGCAATAGAAGAGGATCCGCTCGGTCAGCGTCGTCTTGCCGGAGTCGATGTGGGCGCTGATGCCGATGTTGCGCATGCTGGCGATGTCGGTCGTCATGGACAGCTCACTCTGGTCGAGAATAAATAATCACGCCTGTCGGGATGTTCGGGGTATTTCCGGTGGGGGCGCCCAAGGGTCCGAAATCGAACAGTCGGAACCGTATTATAGCGAAAAGCCCCGGCCACCTCAAGTTGCCTCAGGAGGTGGGGGTCACCCCCTGAGGCGGGGCGCCAATCCCGTCCCCCGGGATTCCGTCCTGCCGGGGAGCACCGGCCCCGGTCCCCGGGCCGCCTGGCCGCCGCCCTTTTCCCCTGTACGGACTGGGCACGAATTTTGCAATAAGCGGGGACGCAGATCATGTTTGTGGTCTAAATCTGAACGTCCAGAGACGCCCTGACCGGGTGGAGGAGGAAACATGACAGGGTCCAGCATCCGGAAAGCAAGCCTTATCGCGGTCGCCCTTTTCGTTGCGCTCATTCCCATGGGATGCACCACGAACGGGAACGGGAACGGCGACGGGGACGGGGATGTCAACGCCAAGGCCATCCCCGCGGCCAACATGACTTATGTCGCGTTCGCCTGGAACGATCTGGGCATGCACTGCCTCAACCCGACCTACGACAAGGCCGTCATCCTCCCGCCCTACAACACGGTCTGGGTCCAGGTCGTCAGGAGAGGAGACCCGCCGGAGATCGTCACTGCCGGGCTCACGGTCGAGTATTCCATACGCGGCAATACGTATTCGTACGGCAAGCGCGGCTACGGCCAGTTCTGGGACTTCATGCCGCTTCTCTTCGGCGTATCGCTGCCCCACGACTTGGGCCTGAACCTCGATGACCCGGCCATCAACAACGGCCTCGCCGGCACGATGGTCGTCAGGGG
>CAWJKR010000015.1:0-78455 GCA_963843505.1 Candidatus Aminicenantota bacterium
CTCTTCTGGACCGTCTCGGAGCTCTCGATCGGGAAGAATGTCTTGGCGACGAAGGTGCTGGAGTTGGGGATGACGACCGCGAAGGTGAGCCAGAACGAGAGGGCCAGCAGCAGGCTGACGTTGGAGCTTCGACGCGACGACCGACGAAAAGAGGCCGAACGCGGCGAACGCCGCGGCGAGAAGGGCCGTCACGGCCAGGAAACCCAGGACCTCGACGGCCAGGGCGGCCGAGACGCCTGTCGGGCCGAGGACGAGGACGATGATGAGGCTCGTCAGCGCCCCCGGGTCACGATGGCCATGACCGACAGGACGGCGCTCGCGAGCTTGCCGGCGAGGAGGGTGCCCCGGGAGACGGGATTGGCCAGCGACAGGGCCAGCGTCTTCGATTCTTTTTCTCCCGAGACGGCGTCGAAGGTGAAGAGCAGGGCGATGAAGCTCACGATCAGGGCGGTGACGAACGTCCAGCTCAGCTCGTCGAACCTCTTGAGAAAGGGATTGGCGCTGCCGCTCTTGTTCTGAAAGGAGAAGACGTTCCAGGCGCTGAAGACGATGGCGTTCGGCAGGTATTTCTCCTTGGCGTCGGTGATGAAGGCGTTGGCCCGCGGCGTCAGCGAGAAGGTCTGCCGGCGGACGGCCAGCGCGGTGGCGCTCGACGCGGCCAGCCCGCGCATGTGCTCCAGGTATTGCGCCTGGATCTGGCGGTACTTCTCGAGGCTCGCGGCGTGGCTCTGGGCGAACGAGACCGCCCCGGCGGCCATGACGGCGACGACGAGCGCGAGGGAGATGAGGAACCGCAGGCTGTAGAGATTGTGGAGGATCTCGCGCTTGAGGACGATTCGGAACACGGCTCACCTCACGTCGAAGCGGATGAAGGCGACGTAGCCAAGGGCGAACAGGAAGACGGCCGTGACGAGCAGGAGGCCCGCCTTGGGGACCGAGGATTCGAGCCCGGAGAGGAGCGACCCGGCCTGGTCCTGGAACCGGGGCATGTCGGAGATGTCGAGGAACGGGAAAGTCATCCGGGCTGTCGCCGTGGACCTTGACCTTGCTGAGCTTGATCCAGCGGGCCCGGGCGTCCTTCTGCGTGGAGGCCCAGGCCTCGTACTCCCGTTCGGTCTTGAATTCGCCTCCGGTCCGCTTTTCGACGAGCTGGTCCTCCGTCTTGGAACGTCGCCGGGTCGGTCGGGGTGATCCAGCGGAACGATTCGAAGATGTCCTTGCCTTGGAGCCAGCCGACGAAGGTCTCCCGGTACCGGCGGGCCCGGTCCATCTGTCTTTCATGGGAGTCGAGATCCGTCCGGCAGACGGCCGAGGCGACCGCCCGGAAGACGCCGGCGGGCGAGACGAGGGACAGGCGCTCCGCCGCCCGCGCCTGACGGGCGAGGCTGTCCAGGTAGGCCTTCTGGGAGGACCATCTCTTGTCGGCATAGGCGATCCGGATGGGCTCGGAGATCATGGACCGCCGCCGGAATTTCTCGAACTCCGCCCGGTCGTTGCCGTAGGTTTCGACGAGACCGTCGTCGTCCGTCGAGCACCACCAGCAGCTGTATCCCTCGGGAATGCCCTGGGCCTTGAGCGCCCGGTCTGATCTCCTCGTCGCGGGCCTTGTCGATGTCCTTCAGGACGCGGTCGAGATTGTCGCGGGAGGCGACGCCGACGAAGCTCTCGGCGAAGTTGGCCGCGACGACGGGGATGATGAAGACGAGGAGGACCCACAGAAAGAGGCAGACGACGAGGCTCGTGACCGAGCTCCGCGACCTGGCCGAGACGAGGACCCCGATGAACACGAAGACGGCGAGATAGAGCGAGGCTCAGCGCGAAGAGCAGGACGATCCGGCCCCATTCGCCCGCGGAAAAGGCGACATCTCGGGAGAGGAGGACGAGGACGCCGCTCAGCAGGAAGGAGAAGACGAGGATCGGAAGGAGGGTCGTGAAGATGCCCAGGAGCTTGCCGGCCAGGGCGGTCGACCGGCTGAGCGAGTTGGACATCTGGAGCTTCAGCGTGCCGTCCTCCTTCTCGCGGGTGAAGGCGTCGTAGCTGAAGATGAGCGCCAGCAGCGAGAAGACGATGGCCGCGATGTCGACGAAATCGACGGAGAAGAAGGAGGCCAGGAACGGATTGTCGCCGGCCGCCGTCTTGCCGGCCGCGAGAAAGGGCTTGTCTCCGAGCCAGATCCGGACCCGGTTGCCGACCTGGTCGGAGACGCCCTTGCCGAAGACGCTCAGGGGCTCGGGCGGCAGGACGATCTCCGGCCGCAGGGTGGAATAGACCCGGACCTCCGTCGTGGCCTTCTCGGCGGCGTCCCGGTCGAGCCGGTATTGGGCCGTGCGGTCGCCGGTAGTTGCGGATGTTGATCAGGATGCTGAAGGGGATGAGGACGAGGCAGAGGACGAAGCCGATCGCGAAGCGGGGCGAGACGAGGTTCGTCAGGAAGTCCTTCTTGACGAGGGTCGCGATCATGGCCGTTGCGGTTCCTCCTCCTCAGCGGACGTCGTAGCGGATGAAAGCGAGATAGCTCAGGGCGAAGAACAGGATGCCGCACGCGGCGAGCCAGGCGATGTCGAAGAGCGCTCCCGCGGCCAGGACGTCGCCGAGCGGCCGGTAGGCGTAGCGGAAGGCGGGCGCGTCCGCGAGGCCCGTATCGGGGGACGCGAGCGTCCGGTCGATGAGGCCGTTCTTGTAGCGGACGACCTCCCGCTTGAAGGCGCCCTCCTCGCCGATGCCCGTGCCGGCGATCTCCGTCGCGGCATAGACGAAGCTGGCGACCGGCGAGACGCGATTGATGTTCTTGGACAGGGCGACCAGCCGGTCGAACTTGACCCGGTAGTCCGCCTCGAGGGCGTCGTTCTCGGCGCTGATGGTCTTGACGCGGGCGGCCCAGTCCTTCTCGCCGCGGATGCCGAGGAGGACCTCCCGCGTCCAGACCTGCTGGCGCTTCTCGCTCAGGGCCCGGACCGAGGGGACGTCGACCAGCTGGCGCGCCGCGAGCGTGCCCAGGTTGGGCAGGACGAAGACGAGGAGCGTCCAGGCGAAGAGCAGGATGACGAGCGAGCTCGAGGCCCGGCGGGTCAGCGCCGAGACGAGGATGCCCAGGCTCAGGAAAAAGGCGATATAGACGAGCGAAAGGGCCAGGATGAGGGCCAGCCGGCCGGTTTGGCCCGATGAGAAGCGCACGGCCGGGTCGAGGGAGATGACGGCGATGCCGATGGCCGATACGAGCAGGAAGGGGACGGCCAGGCTGACGAAATTGCCCAGCCATTTGCCGGCCAGGACCGCGCCGCGCGAGGCCGGGTTGGCCAGCATCAGCCGGAGGGTGCCGCCCTCCTTCTCGCGGCTGACCTGGTCGAACCCGAAGAGCAGGGCGACGAGCGAGAGCACGACCCGGACGATGTAGAGGAGATCCGGCGTCGGGAAGAAGGCGAAGACGGCGTTGGCCGATTTCTGGCCGGCCCGGACGGTGACGCCGGTCGTTTCGACCTCGAAGGAGCGGGCCATGGACTCGTCGAGGCCCTTGGCGAAGACGGCCAGGGGGTTCGGCGGGTTGACGGCGATCGGCTCGCCCGGCTTGGGCCGGATGAGGCCGTAATCGTCGAGGCGGTCCTTGTAGTCCCGGGTCATGATGAACAGGCTCGTGCCGATGAGGACCGCGGCGAGGAGGACGACGACGTAGAATTTGTAGCCGAGAAGATTGGCCAGGATCTCTTTGCGGGCGATCGTGCCGATCACGGCGTCAGGCTCCCGGCTGGCCCGCCGATTCCATGTAGTCGATGTAGATCCGGTTCAGGTCCTCGTTCTGGAGCTCGCCCCGGTTCCGTTCCATGACCAGGCGCCCTTCCTTCATGATCCCGACGCGGTCGCCGATCTCCTTGGCCCGGAAGATGTCGTGGGTCGACATGAGGACGGCCTTGCCCTCGGTCCTGAGCTCGGCCATGATGTCGAGGAACTCGGACGCCGCCTTGGGGTCGAGGCCCGAGGTCGGCTCGTCGAGGAGGACGGCCGGGGCGTCCTTGACGATGGCGATGGCGATGCCGAGCTTCTGGCGCATGCCCTTGGAGAAGTTCTTGACCCGCTGATCGAAGGCCTTCTCCTGGAGCGAGACCCGGCGCATGGCCCGGTAATAGTCGTCCTTCGTCAGGCGCGGTCTTGCCGCCGAGCCGGGCGAAGAAGTCGAGGTTCTGGCGGGCCGTGAAATTGCCGTAGAGCATGACGTTCTCGGAGACGAACGAGACGTACTTCTTGGCTTCGAGCGGGTCCTTGGCGACGTCGATGCCGTTGATGAGGCAGGCGCCGGCCGTCGGCGGGATGAAGCCCAGAAAGAGGTTGATCGTCGTCGTCTTGCCCGCCCCGTTGGCCCCGAGGAGGCAGTAGATCTCCCCCGGTCGGACCTCCAGGTTCAGGTGGTCAAGGGCCAGGACGCCGTCCTCGTAGCGCTTCGACAGGTCATCGGCCTTCAGGATGGGTTGCGGAACGGTCATGTTGCCTCCCTATGCGCATGCGGGACATGTACCCGATTACGTGTCTCTCCGGCAGGTGCCTTATGATACTCAGCCGGGGCGTCTTTGGTTGTCCCGTGTCGCGGCCGGGATCGGGAGATCGGCATGCGTCCCCGAATCGATCATCGCCGGGTCAGCTTGATGCCGAAGACGACGATGCCGACGAGCAGCCCGACGAGGAGCAGCACCAGGGCCCCGATGCCGAGGACGTTGGCCTTCGACGTGATGTGGATGCGGACGATCTTGTCCTCGGACTCGACCCGCCGGTTGTCGGCCAGGGCGTCGGTCCGGATCTTCGGCTCGTAGTCGCCGACGGACACCCCGTCCGGCGGCAGGAACCTGATCTTGACGATCTCGTCCTTGTTCTGCTCGAGCGTCCCGATGAGGTCGGGCGCGATCTCGACCCGCCAGTTGAGCGGCAGGTCGCAGAAGACCCTGATATTGTTGAGCTTGCGGGTGCCCGTGTTGCGGATGGTCACGTCCATGCTGATCGTGTCGCCGACCTTGATCTCGTGGTAGAGGTTGACGGCCTGGACCTCGACCTTGGGCACGCCGCGGGGGATGAGCTCGAGCTTGACGAAGCCGGCGTTGAGGGTCTCGATCGCGCCGGCGCCGATCCCGCCCGCGCCTCCGGCCGCCGTCTCGAGCCCGCGGAGCTTCTCCGTCTGGTCGTTGTCGAGGGCCAGGACGAAGAACTCGAGCGGCTTGTCGAGGATGACCCGCTCGTCCGGGTTCTTGGGGAGATAGAGCTTGAGCTGGAGCTTCAGGCTGGTGACGCCCTCGCTGAACTTGATCTGCGACAGGCGGGCGCTCGTGGTCGGGTCGCTGAACTCGTAGGTGATCTGGGTCGGCAGGTTGACGGCCTCGAGCTTGAAGACGTTGGCCTCGCCGCTGAACTTCTCGAGCGACAGGTCGTAGGTCGCGGTGCTCTCGAGGTCGGCCTCCTGGGAGAATTGGGCCGAGTTGACGGTGACCATGTTGGCGCTGACGCCCTTCTGGAGATAGACCGAGGTCGTCTCGGTCTTGCCCGAGTAGGAGACGCTGACGTCGAGGTTCTCGACGTCCTTGAGGAGCTGGAAGGTGACCTCGCGCTCGGTCTCGATCGGGAGCGTGGCGACCGTCTTCTCGTAGGGATCGGAAATGACCTTCCCTTCCGAGAGGAGGGAGATGTAGACGTCCTTGAGCTCCTTCATGAAGTCGAGGGGAAAGAGGTCCTCCGCGCTGATCTTGAGGTTGGCCAGCTCCTTGAGCTCCTTCGACGAGTAGCGCAGGGCCACGCGGACGAACTTCTTGCCGGCCCGGTCCTGGTACTTGACGGCGCTCGCGACCGAGATCCGGGCCTCGCTGCCCATGAAGCTGATGAGGGCCTGCTGGTAGTCGACCTGGGCCTGGAGATAGGCCGTCTGCCGCGCGGCGAAGTCGGCCTCGGAGGCGAGACCCTCCTCCTTGAGCGTGAGGTAGCGGTTGAAATCCGCCTTCTTGAGCTCGAGCGACAGCTGGGCGCTCTTCAGGCGCAGGAGCTTCATGCTCTGGGATTCCTGGGTCTGCGCGCCCAGGGTGACGACGGCGAAGAGGACGGCCGCCAGGACAGGGGCGATCTTGCGGATCTTCATGAACGAGCCTCCATACAAGGACCTATCATAGCCCAAATCCGGGCCAAAAAACGACTCCCGCGGCCAAAATTCACCGCCTGAGTCAATAATTTATACGCATCCGGCCCGCCCGGGGTTATATCAGGAACGAAATTCCCGGAAAAGCGTAATATAATAGACAGGTGGATTCTACGGACCGGAGGAAACCCATGATCTCGAAACGCATTCCCGGCGCTCTCCTCGTACTGGCTCTTTTGGGCGTCTTCTGCGGCTCGGCCCTCGGCCAGGAGACCAAGGAGCTGACCCTGACCCTCGAAGACTCGATCGTCAGGGCGCTCAAGAACAACCTCAACGTGGCCGCCGAGGTCATCAACCCCAGCCTTGCCTCCGCGAATGTTTCGTTGGCCAAGCAGATGTACACGCCCACTTTCCAGATCGACCTGACCGGGAACCGTTATGAGCAGGCCTCGACCGGGCCTTTCCAGGCGGCTGAAACCTACATCAACAATTCGACGGGCTCGTCCGCGTCGATCGCCCAGAAGATCCCCTTCGGCGGCAGCCTGCAGGCCTCGCTGAGCTACGATTACTCGAAGAGCAATCAGCTGCTACCAAAGCTTCAATCCCTCCTACCAGAGCCGATTGAACTTCGTCCTGACCCAGCCCCTGCTCAAGAACTTCGGCTGGACGGTCAGCCGCCGGGAGATCATCGTCGCCCAGAACAACTTCGAGACCACCCGCAGCCAGTTCAAGACCGTCCTCATCAACACGGTCTATTCCGTGGAGGCGGGCTACTGGAACCTCGTCTACAGCATCGAGAACCTGAAGACGCTCCGCCAGGCCCTCGAGAGCGGACGCGACCTCCTGGCCAAGACCAAGCGCGAGGTCCAGGTCGGCACCAAGGCGCCGATCGAGGTCCTCAACGCCGAGGCCACCGTGGCCCGCCGCGAGGCCGACATCCTCCAGGCCGAAGCCCTGGTCAAGCGCAGCCAGGACCAGCTCCGGACGCTCCTCAACCTGGGCGTCGATCCCTCGGCCCTGGGCCAGATCGCTCGTGCCCGGCCGACAAGCCCGAATTCCGGCCCTACGCGATCACCTTCGAGGAGGCCTTCGCCCAGGCCATGGCCGCCCGGCCCGACCTCGAAACGGCCAAGACGACGATCGCGACCAAGACGGTCAATTTCAAGATCGCCAAGAACCAGCGCCTGCCCCAGCTCGATCTCCAGCTGACGAAGATGAGCCCCGGCCTCTCCGGCCAGCAGTTCATCTATGATCCCAACAACCCCTTGCTTCCCCCCACGCCCGGGGATGCCGGCAGCGCGGGCGCGGCCTTCCGCGATTCGTTCAAGTTCCTCTACAACAACTGGACGGCCGGCGTCACCCTGACCATCCCCATCGGCGACGTCATCGGCAAGGCCGGCTATGCCTACGCCAAGCTCGATCTCGACCAGGCCCAGGCCCGGCTCAAGACCCAGGAGCAGCAGGTCTTCCTCGAGGTCAGCGACGCCGTCCGGACGCTCGAGACGGCGGCCAAGAGCGTCGACGCCTACCGGATCGCGCGCGAGCTGGCCGAGAAACAGCTCGAGGCCGAGATGAAGAAGCTCAACGTCGGCATGTCGACGAACTACTTCGTCCTGACGTATCAGGACGCCCTGTCCAGCGCCCGGTCGGCGGAGATGAGGGCCCTCGTCGACTACAACGTCGCCGTGGCCAACATCGCCAAGGTGACCGGGACGACCCTGGAAACGCGCAACATCACCCTGAGCGATTACATCCGCTAGGGGCTGTCCTTTCCGGGACAGTCCCCTCTGTGCTAAGATGACCCGGTGAGCCTTTTCCTCGTCGACGCCGGCCGGGAATGGCGCGAGAGCCAGCGCCAGGTCCTCTACGTCGCCCGCGAGCTCCGCAAGAAGACCCTCGCCTATCATCTCGTCCTCGAGCCCGGCGGCGAGCTCTTCCGCCGGGCCTCCGAAGAAGGGCTGTCGACGATCGGCCTGCCCATGCACGGCCGCCTGGCGCTGCTCGTCCGCAAGAGCCTCGTCCGGCACATGCGCGCCCACGGCTGCAAGCTGGCCCATTTCCACGAGACCTTCGGCGCGACGCTGGGCCTCGCGGCGGCGGACGCGGCCCAGGTTCCCCTGCGCATCCTGTCGCGTCCCGCGGACTCGTCGCCGCTCGAAGGCCGTCTGCCGCTCGCGTCGATCGATTCGGTCATCGCCGGGACCGACGCCATCCGCTCCATCCTTCTGCGCGGCGGCGTCCCCGAGGACCGGGTCGAGGTCATCCCGCCGGGCACGGATTTCTCGCGGTTCACCGGCCGGCCGCCCGGACGACTTCGTCCGCGACGAGCTCGGCTTCGGGCCCGAGGATTTCCTCGTCGGCGCGGTCCTGCCGCTCGAGGACGAGCGGGGCCACCAGGCGCTCCTCGAAGCCGCGGCCATCGTCCGCGGCCAGGCGCCGAAGGTCAAGATCGTCGTCCTCGGCGAGGGATCGGTCCGCCTCGAGGCGCAGGAAGGCGAAGCCGCGCCCGACATGGACAGCGTCCGGTATTTCCTCGGCTTCCGGAAGGAAGAGCCGCGCATCCTCGCCTCCCTGAACATGTTCGTCGTCTTCTCCCACCTCGACGGCCTCGGCGGCTTCCTCATCGAGGCCATGGCCAGCGGCCTCCCGGCCGCGGCCGTGGACGTCGGCATGGCCCGGGACCTCATCACCCACCGGGAGAGCGGCCTCCTCGTCCCGCCGCGCAACGCCAAGGCCCTGGCCGACGCCATCCTCAAGGTCCATTTCGACAGGAACCTGGCCGCCCGGATCGCCGGCCGCGGCCAGGAGACGGTCCTCGAGAAGTACTCGGCGGAAGCCATGGCCCGCCGGATCATCGGCGTTTACGAGCGGCGGGCCCATCGCAAGGGCATCAAGCTCGCCTGACGGTCCTCCCGCTGACGGCTTCGGACATCAGGTTTTCTCCAGGAATTTCTTGAAACGGGCCCGGTAGGCCTTGTAGGCCGCGGCGCCTTTTCCGGTCAGGCGGACGAGGGTCAGGGGGACCCGTCCGCGGTAGGTCTTTTCGATGGCCACGTAGCCGGCTTCCTCGAGCTTGGCCAGGTGCGAGGAGAGATTGCCCTTGGTCAGGCCGGTCTCGCGCTGGAGGTAGAGGAAATCGGCGCTCTCGACGACCGAGAGGATGGCCGTCAGGGCGAGGCGGGCCGGCTCGTGGATGAGGCGGTCGATCTCGGCCAGGGCGCTGACGTCAGCGGGCATCGGGACCCTCCGAGCCGTCGGCGGCGGGGCGCGGGGACCGGCGGAGGTAGACGATGAGCGCGGCCAGGCCGGAGAGGATGATCGCGGCGCCGAAGAGGCCGTAGATAGAGGCCGATGCCCTTGATGTCGCCGATCCCGGCCGCGGTGATGGCGAAGCCGATGACCGCCGACGCGGCGGCCAGGACGTAGAAGCGGATGAGGCCGATCTGGTGGGCGAAGAGAAGGACGGCGACCGCGAAAAGGAGGCCGTTCAGGGCGGGGAGGAGGGTCTTGACCGAAGGCGAGAGGCCGTAGAGCGCGGCGACGGACGCGCCGATGATCGCGCCGACGATCGCGGTCGCGGCGCGGCGCTTCGGGCTCGGCTCTCTTCTTCTTGAAGGCCACGTAGCCGGTCCGCGGGTAGGTGATGCGGCGCTTGAGGAAGCGGAGGATGCGGCTGACGAGGAAGCCGGCGGAGAGGATGACGAGGATGAACAGAACGCTCAGCGCCGGAGCTCAGAGGCGGAGTTCTTCGGGGACGGACGGTCTGGGCGAAGAAATAGCCGCCGAGAAGGAGGAGGACGGGCCCGAGGGCGATCTCGAACAGGCCGTCGTCGTAGAAGCTCTGGACCGTCCGTTTTTCGATCTTTTCGATGTCGACCATGCGTTTTCTCCTTTGTGGTCTGTAACACAAACTAGTCTGTATAATAGCACGAATTTCGGGCTTGTCAAGCCCTCTCCAAAAAAATATCGACCCCGGGCGGCCCGCTCCCTGCCGCGCGCGCCTTGAACTCGGGGCCTTCCTGGAATATTGTAAGCGGGAATTACGAACGCGGAGGATCGGCCATGGCCATCGAACGGATCGAGATCGTTCTCCTCAAGCTCCCCTACGTGCACTTTTTCGAGACGAGCTTCGGCCGGTCCTTCGACCGGACCTTCAGCCTGATCAAGGTCTGCGAGGACGGCGTCTGCGGCTGGGGGGAGTGCGTCGCCGAGGAAGCGCCCCTCTACAGCGGCGAGACGACCGAAACGGCCTGGCACGTCATGAAGGAGTTCCTCATCCCGCTCGTCTTCCGCAAGGGCATCGTCGAGCCCGAGGACTACGCCCGCGAGGCGGCGGTCTTCCGGGGCAACCCGATGGCCAAGGCCGGGATCGAGCTGGCCCTCTGGGACCTCAAGGCGAAGAAGGCGGGCCTCGCTCTCCACAAGCTCTACGGCGGCGTGCGCACGGAGATCGACGCCGGGGTGAGCTGCGGCATCGAGGATTCGCTCGCGGACCTCGTCGCCCGGGTCGGCGCATTATCTCGGCGAGGGCTACAAGCGGATCAAGATCAAGATCAAGCCGGGCTGGGACGTCGCGGCCTGCGCCGCCGTCCGGGACGCCTTCCCCGACATCATGCTCCAGGTCGACGCCAACGGCGCCTACAACCTGAAAGACATGGAAACGCTCAAGGCCCTCGACGCCTTCGACCTGCTCATGGTCGAGCAGCCCTTCGCGCCCTACGACCTCTGGGACCACGCCAAGCTGCAGCGGGAGATGAAGACGCCGGTCTGCCTCGACGAGATCGTCGTTTCGTTCGACACGGCCCGGGCGGCGCTCGAGATGGGCAGCTGCCGGGTCATCAACATCAAGGTCGGCCGCGTCGGCGGCGTCGTCGAGACGCGCCGGATCCACGACTTCTGCGAGTCGCGCGGCGTCCCGGTCTGGTGCGGCGGCATGCTCGAGTCCGGCATCGGCCGGGCCCACAACCTCCACATCGCCACGCTGCCGGATTTCAAGTACCCGAACGACTCTCAGCGCCAGCCGGCGCTATTACAAAGAGGACCTGATCGACCCGTTCATCGAGCTGAGCGGCCCGGGCACGATCCGCGTCCCCGACGGGCCGGGCATCGGCGTCAATCCCGTCGAATCCCGCATCGCCCTGGCCTCCCTCCGCCGGGAGGTCTTCAAATAAGAAGGGGTCAAACCTATACCTTTTTAATTTTCGCCCCCCTCTTTTTAGATTTCGGGGGAAAAGTTAAAAAGGTATAGGTTTGACCCCGTCTTTCAAGCCTGGCGGATAGCCGCGGGATCGAGGATCGCGCCGCAGGCGGGACAGGTCTTCGATCGGCCTCCGACCGGCCGGCCGCAGGAGGGGCATTTCCCGGCGGGATCCCGGCGCCTTCCCTTGACCGGCCCCATTCCGTTGCCATCGCGGCCCGGCCTTTCCCGCCGCGTCTCAGCCGCCTTCCTCATGCCTTTCTCTCTTGTCATGCCGTCCTCACAGATCGAAGCGGTCACCGATATTCGGCGACTTCTCATAGTAACACCCTTCGGGGGCCTTCCCCCTCTCGACGGCTCACGAATGCGGCCCCCTCAGGCCTCGGCGGTGAAATGCTCGGCCAGGATGTCCTGGGCTTCCGTGGCCCGGTTCGCGGGGACGAGAAGGGACGCGCACCCCATCCCGTCGACGGTCATCCCGAGAACCTTGCCGACGGCTTCGGCGCTCACCCGCGCGGGGATGCCGAACGACTCGAGCATGTTCTTGAGGATCTCCGCCTCCGTGACTCCGTTGGATCTGTGGACGGTGACCCAGTTCATGCCTTCATCATAGCACTTTGGCCCGCCCGCTTGAACGGCCCGCGCCGCTGGGGTATGTTCTCCCCATGAAGTACGGGGCCCACGCGTATCTCTTCACCCGCAGCTGGACCGACGCCGACGTCCGCTTCCTCGATCTCGCCCGCGAGCTGGGTCTCGACATGTTCGAGCTCTCGGTCGGGGACGACGTCGTCTTCGACCCCCGCCTGACCGCGCGCCGCGCCGCTTCGCTCGGTCTCGACCTCGTCATCGGCCCCGGCGGGGCGTGGCCGCTCGACGCCGATCTCTCGTCGGACGACCCCGCCGGCCGGGCCCTCGGCCTCGCCTGGCACAAGCGCCAGGTCGATCTCGCCGCCGAGCTCGGCGCCTGGGCCTACGCCGGCTGCCTCTACGGCCACCCGGGCGTCGTCAAGCGCCGCCGCCCTCCCGCCGACGAGCTCCCGCGCGCCGCCGAGGGCCTTCACGCCCTGGCCGAATACGCCGCCCCGCGCGGCGTCACTCTCGTCCTCGAGCCCATGAGCCGCTTTCGGACCCACCTCGTCAACACGCCCGCCCAGCTCATGCGCCTCATCGCGCTCGCCGACCACCCCGGTCTCAAAGCCACGTTCGACACCTACCACGCCGTCACCGAGGTCCGCGACTACGCCGCAGGCCTGCGCGCGCTCGGCCCGCGCCTCGCCCTCGTCCACGCCTGCGAGAACGACCGCGGCGTCCCGGGCGGCGGGCTCATCCCCTGGGAGACGGTCTTCCGGACGCTGGCCGAGATCGGCTTCGACGGCACGATCGGCCTCGAGACCTACAACACGCGGCTGGGGGATTTCGCTTTCGAGCGCGGCATCTTCCAGGACCTTTGCCCGGACGGCCGCGACTTCGTCGAAAAAGGGCTGGCTTTTCTGCGCCGGCTCGAGCGCCGCTTCCCGGGCCCTACTTCCCGGCGTCCTTGATGGCCTTGAGGTAGTCCTCGACGTGCTTCTTCAGCACCTCCTGCTCGATCTTGGGCAGGACCGCCTCGAACACGGCCCGCGCCTTGGCCGGCTCGCCGCTGTTGAGCAAGGCGATGCCCAGGTTGACCTGCAGGTTGACGTCCTCGGGCGCGAGGACGAGACCCGCCTGGAAGCTTCCGGCGGCCTCCGCGTAGCGGCCGAGCTGGTTCAGGATGACGCCCTTGAGGTTATAGGCCCCGGCGTTCTTGCCGTTCTTCTGGATGGACTTGAGCGTGTAATCCAGGGCCTCCTCGAAACGGCCCGCGTTGTAGTAGAACCTGCCGATATAGTAAGCCGTCTCGTACGCGGCGTCGATCGCGAAAGACCTCTTCAGGGCCGCCTCGGCCTTTTCCGCTTCCTTGAGCTCGACATAGGCCAGGCCTAATCCTCTCTGGACGTCGGCGGCCCCCGGCTTTATCGCGGCGGCCTTTTCATAGGCCTCGGCGCACAAGGCGAAGTCGGCCTTGTCGAAATAGGCGAGACCGAGCAGCTTCCAGCCGTCGAAGTGGCCGGGGTCGAGGGAGACGGCCAGCTTTCCGTAGCGGATGGCCTCGTCCGGCAGGCCGTAGCGCAGCGCGATGACGCCCATCTCGTACTGGTATTGGGGGTTCTTCTCGTCCGGCGCCTTTTTCTTCTTCTGCTTTTGCGTCTCGGCGGCGGGACGGCTTCCGGCCCCGGCCGGAGCGGCGCACGCCCCGGACCCGAGCGCCGCCGCGAGGAACAGCGCCGTGAGCGTCCGTGCGGTCTTGCGGTGAGCGATCATGGCACCTCGAGAGATCATGATGGCATATCGGCCGCGGGCGGTCAAACCGCCGGTCTCGCGCCCTTTACCGGCCCTCCCCGCGCATGCTAGATTAGCCCCACGGACCCGGCCGGAGCCGAGGCCGTCGCGCGTCAGGGAAGGAGAACGACCCATGACCAAAAAATACATTGTCCCCTTTGGGATCGAAAGCCGCGATCTCGGCGAGCGCTGTCGCCGTCTCTGCTCCTGGTCGGCGCGGCGCCCGCGCCTTCGCCGCGCTCCCCGGAGCCGCCCGCCCCGGCCCGGGCCGCCGCCCAAGAGCCGCCGTCTCGAGGTCGCTCCCGACCGCGCTCCTCGTCCGCGACGGGCCGGCGGCCAAGCGGATCGTCCGCCTCACCGTCGACATGCCCGGCGACGGTCCCGGCCGAGGCCGCCGCTCAAGGCCTTCGTCGACGGCGCAGCCCATCGAGCCTCGGACGCCCGCCGTTCTCCGTCTCGTCCCCGGGAGGAACAGCTTCGACGTCCGCCTCCCCGAGCCCGACCAAGCCGGTCACGGCGCGGTTCGAGGTCCGCTGGACCGCGGCCGGCGCCCCCGTCTCGCTCAGCCGCGAGATCGCGCTGGCCCCGGCGCGCCGTTGGAGCGTCTATCTCTTCCATCATTCCCACACCGACATCGGCTACACCGAGCTCCAGTCGCGCGTGGCCCGCAATCACGTCGAATATCTCGATTCCGTGATCAAGTATTGCCGCGAGACCGAGGGCTACCCCGACGACGCCAAGTTCCGCTGGAATATCGAGATCGCCTGGCCCTTGGAGAACTTCATCCGGACGCGTCCCGAGGCCGACGTCAAGGCCCTCATGGCCCTGATCAAGGCCGGCCGGGTCGAGCTGTCCGCCCTCTATCTCCAGGTCTCCGATTGCTTCGCCCACGAGGAGATCGTCCGGTCCGTGGACGCGGCCCGGGAGCTGGCCCGCCGCTACGGCTTCGAGCTCCGGTCGGCCATGAACAACGACGTCAACGGGTTCGCCTGGTCGCTGCCTCAGATCTTCCGCCAGGCCGGCGTGCGGTATTTCGCCAGCGGCATCAACGAGACGCGCTCCCGCGCCCCTCTGCGCCGGCCCAACGCCTTCTGGTGGGAGTCGCCCGACGGCAGCCGCATCCTCCACTGGAACGGCGAGCACTATCTCTTCGGCAATTACGAGCTGGCCCTGCACGAGGCGGTCGACCGCAGCGCTCCCAAGGTCGGCGAGTACCTGGCCAGGCTCGAGGGCCGCGGCGACTATCCCCAGGACATCATCGCCTTCAACGTCGGGGCCTGGACGACCGACAATTGCCCGCCCGGCCGCCAGCTTTCCGACCGGGTCAAGGAATGGAACGAGCGCTTCGTCTCGCCGAAGCTGAGGCTGGCCACGATGCGCGAGTTCTTCGAGCAGATGGAGAAGAGGTACGGCGCGACCCTCCCGGTCCACAAGCTCGGCTGGCCCGACTACTGGACCGACGGCGTCGCCTCGACCGCCTTCGAGACGGGGCTCAACCGGATCGCCCACAACGAGATCCTGACGGCGGAAAAGGTGGCGGCGATCGCGGCGAAGATCGGCCCAGCCGGCGCGTTCGCGTTCCCCGCCGCCGAGATCCGGGCCGGGCACGTGTCGTCGATGCTCTACGACGAGCACACTTGGGGGGCCTACAACTCGATCGACGAGCCCTGGTCGGAGCTGGCCCGCGGCCAGTGGGCCGCGAAGAGCGGCTTCGCGTATGAGGCGCGGGAGACGTCGCGGACGCTTCTCCGGCGCGGGACCGAAGCGCTGGTCCGGCAAATCGAAGCCGGCGGCGCCCACGAGTTCGCCGTCTTCAACCCGCTTTCCTGGACCAGGACCGATGTCGTTCGCATGACCCTCCCGGCGGGCCCGTTGCGCGAGGCCAAGGGCAAGCTCCGCGTCATCGACCGGCGCAACGGGAGCGAAGCCAAGTTCCAGCTTCAGGGCGACGACGCCCTTCTCGTTCTGGCCAAGGACCTCCCGGCCATGGGCTACGCCGTCTTCGCCGTCGAGACCGGAGGGGCCGCCGCGGGCGCCGGCATGACCGGGAAGCCGGCGGCCGGGGACACGCCAGGGCACGATCGAGAACCGATTCTATCGGGTCACGATCGATCCCAAGACGGGCGGCATCGCCAGCCTCTTCGACAAGGAGCTCGGCCGCGAGCTCGTCGACCGGACCTGCCCCTGGCCGCTCAACGCCTACATCTACGAGCAGCCCGAAGGCGGGCGAAAGGCCGTCGACGACATGACCAAGCGGGCGGCGTTCCACCGCTGGTCCGCCGGGACGTCGAAGGCCGAGGCGGGCGAGCGCGGCCCGGTCGCGTCGAGCCTGGTCATCAAGAGCGCGCCCAAGATGTGCTCGAGCTTGGAGCAGCGCGTCGTCCTCTATGACGACATCAAGCGCATCGACCTCGTCAACGTCCTGAACAAGGAGGAGACCTTCGATCCCGAGGCGGTCTATTTCGCCTTCCCGTTCGCCGTCGGGCCCGCCGGCTCCGCCCCCGGCGTTCGCTTCGAGATCGCCGGCGCCGACATGGCCCCGGGCACGGAGCAGCTTCCGGGCACGACGCTCGATTGGCAGACCGCCCAGCACTGGGTCGAGTTCTCCGGGAAGGACGCCCGGGTCGTCTGGTCGCCGGTCGAAGCGCCGCTCGTCGAGTTCGGCGACATCAACACCGGGAAATGGCAAACGAAGTTCGTCCCGGCCAACGCCTGGGTCTTCTCCTACGCGATGAACAACTACTGGATGACGAACTTCAAGGCCAGCCAGGAAGGGCTGGTCGAGTTCCGCTACAGCCTGACGAGCGCGCCGCCCGCCGGCGGCCGCCGGGGCCGGACCGGCCAGATCCGACCGCGTTTCCTCGACCCGCTTCGGCTGGGAGGTCCACACGCCGCTCGTCGCGGCCTGGCTCCCGGCCGGGAACAAGGGCCCGGTCACGTCCGTCCAGGAGTCGTTCTTGTCGGTCGACGCGGCGAACGTGATCGTTCAGGCCCTTTGGCTTGACGAGGATGGGACGCCGGTCGTCCGGCTCCGCGAGATCGCCGGCGAACCCGCGGACGGCCGCCTGTCCAGCGGTCTCTTCCTGGGGATAACGACCCGGCGCGCCGGAGGGGGGCGTGAAAGCACCGAGTCCGGGTCCATCCCCATCCGGCTAAAGCCGTTCGAGATGCAGACCGTCCGTCTGGCCAAATAAAGACGGAAGGGACCTGGTTTTCGTAAGGCCCCAAACGGGGGACATCGTACTAAGCGTACATGTCCCCTTGCGAAGAACCGGTCCCTTCTTTTTAGGCCGGCCGGTCGTCGCTTGTTCGCCCCGTAGCTTTCGGGTTACAATGGGTGCCCGAGATGTGAACGCATGGACAAGATGCCGCTGACCGAGGAAGAGATCTCCCGCCTGCGCCGGCGCGAGGCGGAGATCCTGGCCCGCCTCGAGCGTCTCAAGAGCACGATGAACGAGACCAAGGCCCTCGACACGCTGGCCTTCAAAGCGAAGCTGTTCAAGGAAGCCCAGGACGAGCTGCGCCGCGTCCAGGACAAGCTCGCCGGCCTCTCCGACGACTGAGGATGATCATCCCATGACCGCCATGGCCAGGCCCGCGCGGAAACGGACGAGGCCGGGGAAACACGCCTCGCGCCTCCGCCGCGCCGCCGACACCGCTCTCATCGTCCTGGCCATCGGCGCGATCGGGCTCTTCGTGGCCACGAAGATCATCGGCGGCCGGCCGGACGTTCCCCAAAGCGCGAACGGGACGAACGCCAAGAGCGGGAACGGCGCCGGCGCCCCCTCGACCTCGATGGGCCCGGAGTTCGGCTCGGGCCTCCCCGGCGAATTCGACGACCTCGAGCCGGGGCCCGACGAGTTCGAGGGCGAGGACGGCGGCGAGCCCATGGCCGGCCCGGCCATCGTCTCCGACCCCTACGCGGCGCGTCCCTTCGCTCCCGTCGACGACGCGCGCCTGGCCGCCCGCCTCGATCCCGAGATCGAGCGCGCGCTCAAGATCGGCCGCATCCCCTCGATGGCCGTCGTGTGCGTCTCCGGGGACCGCATCGTCTGGACGCGGTCGGCGGGCCTGGCCAACGTCCGCGTCAAAACGCCCGCGGCCTGCGATACCGTCTATCTCATCGCCTCGACCTTCAAGACGATGTCGGCGACCGCGCTGCTGCAGCTGATGGAGCAGGGCAAGTTCAAGCTCGACGACCGGGTCAACGACTATCTCACGGACTTCAAGATCGAAGGCGAGAACAAGCGCTACCCCGTGACCTTCCGCCACCTCCTCACGCACACCTCCGGCCTGCCGACCGATTTCGGGCGGCACGCCGTCTGGGAGGATCAGAGCCCGCTCTCGCTCGTCGACTACATGCGCGGCCACACCCGGCTCGCCCGGCGCCCCGGGACGCGGGTCGTCTATTCGAACATCGCCTTCACGCTCATCGCCCACCTCGTCGAGAAGTTCTCGGGCCTGCCGTTCAAGGAGTACATGCGGACGAACGTCTTCGCCCCGGTCGAGATGCGCGACACGGCCTTCGAGCCCCGGGCCGACATGGCCGAGCGCCTGGCCATCCCCTATATGCCCGTCCGGCGCCGGACCGGCGTCTTCCGGCCGGTGGACTGGGTCAAGGCCGACACCTGGCCCGCCGGCGTCGTGTACAGCACGGCCGTGGACCAGGCCCGCTGGCTCATCGCCAACGTCAACGGCGGGGTCTACAAGGGACGGCGCATCGTCGCCGAATCGACCTTCAAGGAGATGACGCGGCGGCAGTTCGACCGGTTCGCCGGGCCCATCAACGGCGGCTGGCTCAACGAGACCTCCGGCTACGGACTGGCCTGGTGGGTGTCGACAGCTCAACGGCCAGACGATCATCGCCCACAGCGGCAGCGTCAACGGCTACACGGCCTTCTTCGCGGGGAATCTCGACCGGAAGACGGGCGTGACCATCCTCACCAACGGCAACAAGGCCCACCGCTGGCTCTACGGCCTGGCCCTCAAGGCTCTCGAAGCGCTCTAGCCTTCGGCGCGGCCCGGGCTCAATCCCGGGACGGGCGCCCGATCCCCATGCCGATGGTCAGCCCCGCGACGACGTCCTTGGTCGCGCTGCAAATAGAGATCGACAGAGCGTCAGCCGCGTCGGGCCCGCGAGATAGCCGACCTGGGCCTTGGGGACGAGCCAGCCCCGGTCGCCTCGGCGAGGCGTTCTCGGGCCAGTCCGGAGACCCGGCCGACGGCGCCGCCCCCGACGAAGAAACGATCGAACCTGACGTTCACGGTCGCGCCCGGAACGACCTGGACCTTCCTGCCGACCGACTGGCCGATCCAGAGCGAGACGTCCGGGATTGAAGCGTGAAGACTCCGGCCGAGGCGGATCTCCAGCTCGGGGCCGAGGTTGAGCCATTTGGGGTAGCTGAAGAGATTGACGTAGCCGAGGTCGACATAGAGCCGGACGGGCCTCGTGTCGTATCCGCGTTGGGCCCAGCCCGGCGCCGCCGCGCCCGCGAGGATGACCACCGCCGCGATCCAGAGTGCCGCCGTTCTTCGAGTCATTTTCGACGCTCCGTGTTCCGGGATTTCCACCCTGATATTATACCCCAGCCGTCGACGGTCCGTTGCGGCGGGGGAGCCCCGCCTGGGGCATCCTAAGCGCGGGGCCGCTCGGCGACGACCGTGATGCTCGAGACGGAGGCGCCCGAAGCGCGGTAAGCGGCCAGGCCGTCGGGGCCGAGGTTCTCGAGCAGGAACTCTTCGGGAAGATCGATCTGGCGCGAGGACTTGACCGCGATGGCGTCGAAACCCGTGTCGCGGATGATGCCCATATATTCCTCGTAGGACAAGGCCCCGGCGACGCAGCCCACGTAGAGCTCGGCGAGATTTTGGAGCTTGGCCGGCAGCTTCCCCTCGAGGACGATGTCGGAGATGCAGAAATGGCCGCCCGGCTTGAGGATCCGGAAGATCTCGGCGAAGGCCCGCTTTTTGTCGGGGACGAGATTGAGGACGCAGTTGCTGACGACGACGTCGGCGGCGGCGTCGTCGACGGGCAGCGATTCGATGTCGCCGAGGCGGAACTCGACGTTGCCGAAGCCGCGCCGGCCGGCGTTCTCCCGGGCCTTGGCGATCATCTCCGGCGTCATGTCGACGCCGATGACCCGGCCCTTTTCGCCCACGGCCGCGCGGGCGATGAAGACGTCGTTGCCGGCGCCCGAGCCGAGGTCGACGACGGTCTGGCCGGGAGCGAGCCCGGCGTACTGCGTGGGCAGGCCGCAGCCCAGGCCGAGGTCGGCTTCGTCGACGTGGCCGTCGAGCTTGGCGTAAGCGTCCTTGATCCCGATGACGTCCTCGCCGTAATAGGTGGCGGAGGAGGGGTCAGGGGCCGGGGCGCAGCATGGGGCTGACTTTGGGGAGCAGCAACAGCTCGAAGCCGCCGCCGGCTTGGCGGGCTTGGTCCCCGGCGCCGGCGCGTCCTTGGCGATCCGGCCGTACTTGTCGCGGACGAGCTCCTTGAGGCGCTCCGCTTCCTTCGCTTTCTTGTTGAAAATGCTCATGATGTCTCCTTCTTTGGGATCGCCGAAAGACGGCGGAAAACGCCGGCGAACGCCCGCCCGGCGGCGGCGAGGGCCTTCCGGTCGAGGCAATAGCAGGTGCGGGGCCCGTCGATCTCGCCCCGGATGAGCCCGGCGTCCCGGAGCTCCTTGAGGTGCTGCGAGACCGTGGACTGGGCGAGCGGCAGGCGGTCGACGAGCCCGCCGCATATGCAGCCCCTTCCCGCGGCCAGGATCTCGAGGATGCGGATGCGGACCGGGTGGGCCAGGGCCTTGGCCAGCGCGGCCGCGCGGACGAGCTCCGGATCGAAGGGCGCCGTCTTGGCTTGGGCCATGGTGTCTCCTGCCTCGCTAATCGTATATCGTAAATATACGATAAATGAGGGCGATTGTCAAGCGCTTTTTTTGCCGCCGCCCGGTTTACCGGTGGTAGACGACCTTGCCGCCGATGATGGTGTAGAGAACCTCGGTCGTGAGGATGTCGTCCTCGGGGCAGGTCAGGATGTCGCGCGAGAGGACGGTGATGTCGGCCAGCTTGCCCGGCACGAGCGAGCCCTTGAGCCCCGTCTCGAAGGCGGCGTAGGCGCCGTTGATCGTGTAGGCGCGCAGGGCCTCCTCGCGCGTCATCTTCTGGCCCGGGAAGAACGTCGTCCCGTCCTTGAGCCGGCGGGTCACCGCGGCGAAGAAGTTGGCCATCGGGTCGATGGGCTCGACCGGGACGTCGGTGCCGATGGGGATCTTCGAGCCGGCGTCCATGAGCTTCCGCCAGACGTAGGCGCCCTCTTCGGCCCGCTTTTCGCCGAGGCGCTTCAGGACCCAGGGGGCGTCCGAGGTGCAGTGGATGGCCTGCATGGCCGGGATGACGCCGAGCGCGGCGAAGCGCGGGATGTCGGCCGGGCTGAGGTGCTGGGCGTGCTCGATCCTCCAGCGGAGGTCGGTCTTGTCGGGATGGGCCTTGAAGGCCTCTTCGTAGATGTCGAGCGTCTCGCGGTTGCCGCGGTCGCCGATGGCGTGCGTGGCCAGCTGGAAGCCGTTCTCGATGGCGAATTTCGCCGTGGCTTTCATCTCTTCGATCGATTCCGTGTTGAGCCCGGTCGACGAGGGCAGGTCGGCGTAGGGCTCGAGCAGCCAGGCCCCGTGCGCGCCGAGCGCCCCGTCGATGAGCCGCTTGATGGCCCGGACCGTGAGGTGGTTGCCGGCGGCCCCGATCATCCTGTAGGCCAGGCCCTTCTCGGCCAGGGTCTTGCTTCCGGCCCCGAGCATGACGTAGAGGCGGACGGGGAGGGCCCCCTCTTCGGCCATGGCCTTGTAGAGGTCGATCGTCGACAGGGACGCGCCGGCGTCGTGGAAGGTCGTGACGCCGTGGGCCAGGCATTCCCGCGACGCCAGCCCGACGAGCTCGCGCGTCCGGGCCGTGGCCTCCTCGGGCGTGTCGTGCCCGGCCTCGTAGCGGACCAGGCTCTGGGCCGTTTCGAGGAAGGCGCCGATGGCCCGGCCCTTGGCGTCGCGGACGATCTCGCCGCCGTCGGGGTTCGTCGTCGTCGCCGTGATCTTGGACAGCTCCATGGCCTTGGCGTTGGCGAGCGACGAGTGGCCGCTCGCGTGGGTGAGCAGGACCGGGTTATCCGGCGTGACCGCGCTCAGGGCGTCATGGACCGGCAGGCCCGCGATGCTGGGCTCGGGCACCCGGTCCCACTTGTCCTGGTGCCAGCCCCGTCCCCGGATCCATTCGCCGGGCTTGGCCTTCTTGGCCGCGTCGGCGACGAGGGCGACGATATCGTCCCACGACCGGGTTTTGGTCAGGTCGAGGATGGTCTTGGATTGGCCGAGGCCGGTGAAGTGGCCGTGGCTTTCGATGAGCCCGGGGACGGTCAGGGCGCCGCCGAGGTCGATGATCTCGGTCCCGCTGCCGACGTGGCGGTTGAATCCCTTCGGGTCCGAGCCCAGCGCCGAGATGCGGTCGCCGCGGAGGGCGATCCAGGTCGCCGTCGGGAAGCGGTCGTCGACGGTCACGATCTTGCCGTTGACGAGGATGAGGTCGGCCGTCTCGGCGGCCAGCTTCTGGCGGCGGTTGACGATGAACAGGACCGCGAAGATGACGATGAGGACGGCGGCGAATCCCAGACGGCGATGTTTTGCGGCCATGGCGAACCTCCCGGGCGCGAACGTGATCGGGACTGAAGATACGCAGAATACATAGTCCAGATCGCTCCCCCTGTCAATTTGGGGATTGCTTTCGCGGCGGCCGCTGCATAAGATAGCGCCATGTCGCACCCTGAAACGCAACCCATCGCGCAGCAGCCCGCCGGGGCCGCCCCTGCCTCCGGCGCCCTTCTCCGCGTCCTCGGCGTCGGGAGCATCGTCGGCATCGTCGTCGGCACGATGATCGGCTCGGGCATCTTCATCGTCCCGGCCACCGTGGCCGCCCAGGTCCGCTCGCCTCTCGTCATCCTGGCCGTGTGGATCGTGGGCGGGCTCCTGAGCGTCTTCGGCGCCCTCTCGCTGGCCGAGCTCGCCGCGGCCTACTCGGAGACGGGCGGCATCTATGTCTATCTCCGCGAGGCCTACGGTCCGCTGGCCGGGTTCCTCTTCGGCTGGACCCTCTTCCTGGTCATCGATTCGGGCAGCATCGCCGCGCTGTCCGTGGCCTTCTCCTCGAAATACCTGCCCCACTTCCTGAACATGGGGCCGATCGTCCAGAAGCTGGCCGCCATCCTGTTCATCGTCCTCCTCATGACGATCAACATCCTCGGCGTCAAGCGCGGCTCCCTCTTCCAGAACGTCCTGACCTCGCTCAAGTTCGTCGCCCTGGCGGGGATCGTCGTGACCGTCCTTCTGTTCGCCAAGGGCGACTGGGGGAACCTCACGCGGCCGGCGGCCGACGCGCCGAAAGGGGACATGATCACGATGTTCGGGCTGGCCCTCGTCGCCGCCCTATGGGCCTACAAGGGATTCGAGGCCTGCACCTTCAACTCCGGCGAGACCCGGAACCCGTCCCGGACTCTCCCCGTGGGCATCATCGCCGGCTGCGGCCTGGTCACGCTCCTCTATCTCCTGGCCAACGCGGCCTATCTCTATGCCGTGCCGGCCGCCGCAATGGCCAAGTCGGACCGGATCGCGGCCGACGCGATGAACGCGGCCGTCGGCCCGATCGGGGCCTCGGTCGTGGCCTTCATCATCCTCTTCTCGATCATGGGCGCGGCCAACGGCCATGTCCTGACCGGACCGCGCGTCTATTACGCCATGGCCAAGGACGGGCTCTTCTTCCGGAAGATGGCCTCCGTCCATCCGAAGTTCCACACGCCGCACGTCTCGATCCTCGTCGTGGGGACCTGGAGCATCATCCTCAGCCTGAGCGGGACGTTCGAGCAGCTCCTCCGGTACGTCGTTTTCGGCCACTGGATCTTCATGGGCCTGGCCGTCTCCGCGGTCTTCGTCCTGCGGAAGAAGCGCCCCGACCTGCCGCGTCCTTACAGGGCCCTCGGGTATCCCGTGACGCCCGGGCTCTTCGTCCTGGCCGCCCTCTTCGTGACGGTCAACGCCCTCATCGGGACGTTCTGGAACTCGTTCGCCGGGCTCCTCATCATCGCCCTGGGCATCCCCGCCTACGTCTATTGGAGCCGGAAGCGGGCGCGGGCGGGAAAACCCGGAATCGAGAGATGAACCAAAAAAGGGGGCGGCCGAAGCCGCCCCCGAATGATCGTGTGCGATCCGGGCCTTACTTCTTTTTCCGGATGTAGATGTCGCCGCTGAAGGTGTTGAAGCCGATCTCCTGGCCGCCGCCGTTGATGACGCCGTAGAGGGACTTGTCGAAGGTGATGCGGTACTTGCCCTGCTCGGTCTTCTCGGCCGCCTCCGACCGGGACGGCTGGCGGGTCATGTCGATGTCGAAGTCGCTGTAGACCTCGCCCTGCTCGGTCTTCATCTTGAGGTTGGCCTTGACGTCGCCCGGGAGGGTGACGTCGATGTCGCCGTTCATGGTGCTGAAGGACAGGGGCTTGTCGGCCGCGACGCGCGCCAGCACGACGTCGATGTCGCCGTTGACGGTGTGGACGAGGGTGTTCCCCGAGACGCTCCTCAGGGTCACCGGGCCGTTGATGTTGTTGATGTCGATCTCGCCGTTGACGCCCTCGACGACGACCGCGCCGTCCATGGAGGATTGGATCTCGAGCGACGAGGCGACCGGCACCTGGATGACGAGGTCGGTGGCCGCTTTCCAGGACTGGGTGTTGATCTGGACGACGTTGTCCTCTTCCTCGACCTCGAGGCCCGAGGACGACCCGGAGAGCTGCTTCATGCCGGCGATCTTTTTGGCTTTCTCCTCGCGCTCTTTCTGGCTGTCCCCGAAGAAGTTGCCGGCGAAGCCGGCGCTCTGGTCGTAGTCGCGGGCGATCCTCTTGGCCAGCGCCTCCTGGTCGGCCAGCGTGGCCGCGAGCTGCGCTTCGACCTCCCTCTGGGCCCGCTCGTTGATCTTGCCCGGCTTGGCCGCCATGGGCGCGGGAGCGGGAGGTGTCCCTGGGGGCGGCGTCATGCCGGCGATGGCGTAAGGCGTGCCCGTGGAATAGAACCGCCGACGGCGAAGCCGCCGACGCCCGCGAGGGCCTTTTCTCGGACCCGGGCCTCGACGATGATTTCCTTGCCCTGATAGCCCTTGACGGTGATGCTGCCCCGCATGACCGTGACCTCGATCTTGGCCGGCTTGGCCGGGTTCGAAAGCGGCACGACGGCCCGGTCGGGTGTCTCTTCCTTGGCCTGGGCGACGGCCCAGCCGCACGTCCCGGCCACGAGCAGGGCCAGGACCGCGAAGTTCGCGATTCTCTTTTTCATGTTCATCTCCTTTGACCGTTTATGACGATGATTTCGATCTCTTGGCGATCAGGATGTCGCCTGTCAGTGTTTCGAGCTTGATCTCCGGGCCGCCCTTGCCGGCGCGGACTCCGGTGAAGCCTTCGCTCCGGTAGACGAACCTGCCGTCCTTCTCCGCCCGCTCCTCCCGGACCGGGACGGCTTTCGGAAGGCGGGTGACGTCGAAGTCGGAATAGACCTCGCCGTTCATGGTCTTGAACCGGAAATCGGCCGACGGCTCGCCGGGGAAATCGACTTCGACGTCGCCGCTGACCGATTTGAAGGAACATGGGCCGTCCGGGTGCCGCCTGAAGATGACGGTCAGACCGGCGCTCACGGTCTGGGCCTCGCCGGAGCCGGCCGCGTCGATGAGTCGGACCTTCCCGACGACGTTGCGGACGTCGAACGTCCCTTCGACGCCGCGGACCTCGATGTCGCCGTCGAGGACGGTATTCAGGACGAGGTTCGTCCGGGCCGGGACCTTGAGCGTGAAGCCGTAGTAGACCCGATAGCCGGGATCGCGGCGCATGTGGACCCCGGACCTGCGCGCGCCCTTCTCGTCCTCCCGGAAGGGTCCGTCGACATAGGCCTCGACGGTGTTCCCCTTTTCCGTGATGTCCAGCTTGACCTCTTCCTCGGCCTTCCTGGCCCTGGCTTCGTCGCGGGCGTAGACGATCTTCCGCGCTTTGAGCTGGATGTCCTTGCCGTCGTAGGCCTCGACCGTGATCGGGCCGAAGACGTTGTCCACGATGAGCTCGCCGGGCTTCCCCGCGTCGGCGAGCTTGAGGGTCCTGACGATGTCCTCCTTCCCGAAGGACTTCATGTCGTTGTCGCGGTCCGATGTCCACCGCTGCGCCGCGCCGGCGGCCAGGACGGCCGCGGCGGCGAGAAGGAGGAGGATTCCGGCTTTTCTTTTCATGCCTTCCTCAAACCGTGATCTGCTTCAGGCCCTGCTCGGCCCGCGCCTTGACTTCCGGGCGTGAGCTCGCCGGCATCGATGAGCTTCTTGAGCGCTTCGATCGCCCGCGCCTCCCGCACTTCGACCAGGAAATCGATGAGCGCGACCTGGACGAGGGGATAGCTCTGGACCGACAGGGACTTGACCAGGCTTTCGCGCACGCCGGGCCGGTCGCGGAAGAGATAGAGGGCGTCCACGGCGGCCAGCCGGACGTTGGGGCTGGGATCGCTGTCGACGGCCTTGAAGAGCGCGGCGAGCGTCGTGTCGTTCGGGTTCTCGACCTCGGCGCTGTAGCCGACGCCCTGGATGCGGTCCGAGGCCGAGGGCTTGCTGAGCAGGGACAGGGCGACCTGCTGGCGCATGTCCTGGACCTCGCGCGAGAGGCTGGCGAAACGATCGCCGCCGGTCCCGCCGCCGTTCAGGAGCCAGCCGGCGCCGACGCCGAGGAGGAGCAGGAAGGCCGAGAACGACGCGGCGAAGGCGGGGCGTCGGAAGGTGAACCATTCCGCCCAGCGGGACCGGATCGCGGTCCGCCGGGCCGTCTTCCTTTCGGCCTCGAGCTTGTCCTTGTAGTCCTCGAGCATGGCGTAGAAACGGCCGCGCATGGCGCCGCCGGGCTGTTCTTCCGGCAGGACGCCGAGCTTGGCCCAGACGACGGTCAGGTTCTCGAGGTCCTCGCGGCAGGCCGGGCAGTCGAGGATGTGGGCCCGGACCTCGCCGCGGCCGGACTCGGGGAGGTCCCCGGTCAGATAATCGGCGAATTTTTCCTGGGTCTTTTCGCAGGTCATGATGCGTTCCCTCCCTGCAGCTCGAGGTAGATCCGGCTGAGGTCCTTGAGGGCGCGGTGGACCTGGGCCTTGACGGTCCCCACCTGGACCCCCATGAGCTCGGCGATCTCCCGGAGCTTGAGGTTCTGGAAGCGGAAGAGGACGAGGAGCTCCCGTTTCTGGACGGGCAGGCGGTCGAGGGCCCGCCGGACGAGCTCCGCTTCCCGGTCGGCTTCGTAGGCCGCCTCGGGCCGGGGCTCGCGGCTCGGCGCATCGGCGTATTGCTCGTCGAGCGAGAGCGCCGGCTTCTGCTTCCTGAGATGATCGATGTGGGCGTTGCGCGCGATCTGGAAGAGCCAGACGTTGAACCGGCTCTCGCTGAGGTAGCCGGCCCGGTACTTCAGGACGCGGATGAAGACCTCCTGGACGAGGTCCTCGCTCGCGGCCCGGTTGCCCGTCAGGCGGAGGAAGAAGTTGTAGAGCATGGTCTGATATCTCTCGAAGAGGACGGCCAGCCTCTCGACGCGGCCGTCCCTGACGTCTTCCATCAGCTCGTTGTCGGTCGGTGACATGCGCCCGGTCTTCTCTTCTTTCGTGGATCGATCGGCGTTCATCGGTTAATACCGCCCTTTGGATAAAAGGTTACACCCTGACCAATTGGGGGTCAAACGGGGGTTTTGGGGCCGGAAACCGCTATCCCGGGCATGACTTATGCTGACATAATAGGACATTACAACGAATCCTATTGACTTCTGCCGTGGGTGGAATAAATTTCCTTATGCGGGAACAGGAAGGTGTGGCTCGGAGGCCCCAAAAAGGTGAGGCGGCAAAGGGGGGCTTTTTTTTACCCCAAAAAGGCCCCTGAGCGCGGCGGCAGCGCCTTCCCCCCCATATCGGCCTCCCTCTCGGAGAGATTGACCGCCCAGGCGGACCTCGCCGGCCGGACCCCCTGACGATCCGATCCGATAGACGTCTTCCCCGAATTCCCCCATAAGCCCGTTCACCCGGGCCCGGCCCCCCCTGAGCCCCAGGGAGACCCGCAAAAGGTCCTTTTCGGCCTGTCCCAGGAGGGAGAGCCTGTCGCTGTCGACGATCATGCCGTCCAGGGCCCCGGCGGACAGGGCGTAAAGCTCGCGCTCGTTCTTCGTGAGCCCGTTCTCGCGGTCCCGCAGCAACAGGCAGTCCGGGTCGTTGAGCCAGAAGGCCCGGTGCATGAACTGCCGCATCAGGGCGTTCTTGAGGGCGAAGTAGGCGTTCGGCCCCTGGAAGCCGGACGGCTTGGTCTTCCAATACGGCGCCGTGTCCTCGCCGATGCGCATGCCGTCGACGAGCCCGACCGAGGGCAGGAGGGGGGCCCCGCAGCCGAGGACGAAGTCCCGCCCGGCGGCCCGCCGGATGACGCGCAGGCCTTCCCTGTAGGCCTGGATCGGCGTGACGTTCCTGCGCCGCGCGCCGGGCATGGCCGCCGCGAACAGGAAATCGAGCTTGAGGTAGGAGAAGCCCGCCTTTCGCAGCGCGCCGACCGTCTCGTCGAGCCAGCCTTTGACCTCAGGGTGCGTCGTGTCCAGGGCGTAGATCGTTTTTCCCCAGCCTTTGTAGCAGGCTTTCGGCCGGCCGTTCTCCGCGACCATCCAATCGGGGTGGTCGGCGAACAGCCGCGATGTCTCCGCGGCGCTGAACGGGGCGGCCCAGATCCCGGCCCGGAACCGCTTTTTCTTTATCGCCCGGGCCAGGCCGCCGAGATCGGGATAGCCCGGCTTGGCCGACAGCCAGTCGCCGATGTCCGTCTCGTAGCCGTCGTCGACCTGGAAGACGTCGAACGGGAAAGCCTTCCGGTCGGCGGCGGCGGTCTCGAGGTTCTCGAGGACGTCCGGCCAGCCGAGCTTCCCGAAATAGTGGTACCAGCTGCACCAGCCGGCGGGGTTCCAGGGATTGATGCGGACGCGATGGGCCCGTTTGACGAGGCCGCCGTAGGCCTCGAGCAGGCCCTCCACGGCCCCGCCCTCGAGGACCGCCAGAGGCTCGATCGCGACGGGGTCCTCGAACTCGGCGTCGAAGTAATCGATCCAGCCGACGAGATCGCCGCCCTCGACGGTGAAGAACGGATGGCCGATGCGGGAGGTCAGGAAGCCGGCCAGGCCGCCGTCCCAGGCGGCGAAATAATCGCTGACGGGGCCGCGCAGGAGCTCGCCTTCGAGCGGCGAGAAAAGATAGGGGCTGTAGTCGCGGACGATCGTCTCGAGCTCGGGGAATCGGGTCGAAGGCGTGACCCGCTCCATCGGTCCCCAAGACTGCCAGTTGTTGAGAAGGAAGGCGGCGGGCGCCGGGGCCCGGAAGACCTCGACGCGGCCCGGGCGGCCCGACACCGTGCCCCGGACGAGATGCCCTCGCGCGGTCTCTTCGACCGCGGCTTCGATCCGCCCTTTGTCCAGACGCCGGACCAGACGCCCGGCGCGGGGGGACCGGCCGAAGAGCTGGTACGTCAAGGCCGGAGGATCTCGTTCTTCTTGCAGAAGGCCTCGATCTTCTCCGAGAGCGCGGCGGCCTGGCTGATGGCCTTCGGCTCGGTCAGCTTCCGGCTGAGCTCGGCCAGCTCGGCCCGGACCTTCTGGATCTGGGTGACGGCCGTCTCGGTGTCGAACGTTGTGTCCATGCCGATCATGCCCGACCGGCCCACGGCGCTGGTGAACTTGTCGACGACGACGGTATAGCGCTCGCGGAGATGCGTCACGAGCTGTTCTTCCTCGGACGGCGTCCGCCCGACCTGCTGATAGACGAAATACCCGGCCGCGGCGATGAGCAGAAGGACGACGATGGTCTTGCCCATGGCGAACCCTCCTCGGGCATTTTATGCCAGAGTCCCGCCGGAGACAATAAGAATTGAAGGCACGACAACCCTGGGATCGGGCCTCCGGTTCCTCAGCGCTTGTCAGCCGCCGACGGTGTCCGCCGGTACTGGCTGAAGGTGGTGGTCACCTTGAAATGTCTCTTGATGAAGAGAAACCTGCCGGTTCCGGTGATGGCCATATCCTTCACTACGCATGGTCCGGGTTCCGTCTCGTAGCGATAGACCACCCGGACGCTGCGGATCTTGCCCGGCAGGGGAGAGATCGAGAACGCCAGCTCGATCGGCGTGCCGCTTTGATCTTCGAGCCACGCCTGGCCAAGCCAGGTCACCCGGTGTCCGCCCTTTTTCAAGCCCGGGCTGAAGCTGAAATCGAAAAGGCGACAGGAACGGCCGCGGAGGACCTTCGTCTCTTCGCGCCGAGTGACCGAGACGGCTGCCTGTCGATCGGGGTCGAAAGGACTATCGGACATGGAAAGCGCGAACGGGTTATCTTCTCCGAGGACGATCCCTTCCAGGAGGTCGCGGAACTTGGCCTTGGACTTCGTCTTTGCCGTCGTGTCCACGCCGTTGCGCAGGGACCGGTCCAGACGGATCTGCGCCGGCGCCCCGCCGCCAAGGCTGAGAGTGAAGAACATCTCCGTGAGCGAGAGGAACTTGTTGCGGCCGTTCCGCACTTCCGAGACGACGGCCGCTTTCTCAGGATGCCAATCGCGGTTCTCGCGATAGATCTCCACCGCCTTCTGCCAGAGGCCGGGGCCGGGGTCGGGGCGGCTTTGGCCGCGGGGCTTTCCCGGGCCCGTTCCGGCTCAGAGCGCCCGCACGCAAGGCCGGTGAACAGGATCAAGGCGGCAAGCGCCGCCGCCCGCGGGAGTTTCATGCTCTACTTCCCCATGCAACGATAGCCCTGGCCCTTGCGAGTGTCAAGCGCCGGGACCGGCAGGGCCCGGCGGCTGGCCTGTCACTTGTGAGCCTTGACTATTGTCGTTGCGAGGGATATCTCTTTGGGGAGGGGATATACAAAAAAGAGGAGGCAGAATGCGAAAAACAGGGATATTTCTAGCCATTTTGCCGCTCTTAGCTGTCGTTTGGGGCTGTAGGGGGGAGTCCGCTTGGAAGGGATCATTCGAAACTGAGAATGGCGTGGTGGTCGTTCGAAATCCATCGACTCCGATGTATCCGCAAGGAGCTTTGGAGCTCAAGGAGGACCTGACGATCGGGACGGCCGCGGGCGCCGAGGAATACATGTTCATCCGTTTGCGAGGACTTGCGGTCGATGATCAGGGATCGATCATCACGCTCGATCAACGGAAGCCCCGGGTCGATGTCTTCGGCAGCGACGGCCGGCATGTTCGCTCGATCGGAAGGCGCGGTCAAGGGCCGGGGGAGTTCCAGGCCCCGTTCTTCGTCGCTCTCGCCCCCGCCGGAGAGATGCTAGTGGGGGAAATGGGTCGGTTGTCCTTTTTCGATCGGGCAGGAAACTTCCTGCGCAGCCAAGACAACTCGGTCGGGCCGCTGGCTTTCATCAAGTATCTCGATAGCGGAGATGCCGTTGGCACCAGGATGGTCCTGGAAGAAGAGAAGCCCCGTTACGAAGTCGTCCTTTGCGGACCTGATCTCAAACAGAAGCAGGTCCTGGCCTTCTCGCCCATGCCGGACCCGTCCGCGAAGTTTCGGTTGTTTGTGAGCGTCATCCGTTGGGATATCTCCAACGGCCGCGAGATCGTCTGTGCCTCGGGAGAGGAGGATTACCTCCTCAGCGTCTTTAATGCCGAGGGCCGCCTGGTCCGGAAGATCATCAAGGCCTACGATCCCGTTCCGGTTTCCGACCTGGATATCGACCGCCAAATGAAACAGTTCGGGACCCAATCCCGGGATGAGATCACTGTCCCCAAGCACTTGCCGCCCATCTCGTGGGTCTATGCCGATGAGGCCGGCCGCGTCTACGTTTCAACCTGGCAGAGGGATCCCCGATCGGGAGTCTCCGTCTTCAACATCTTCGATCCGGAGGGGCGCTATCTCTGCGATTATTCGATTCCGGGCGAACCCCTGGTATTCAAGGACGGCAAACTCTATGCGATCGTCCAAGACGACGAGGGGATTCAGTACGTCAAGCGCTATTCCATGACCTGGAAGGTCAACTGATACGAGGGACGCCGTTATGAAGGGAAATAGACGCATTCTCGCTGGCATGGGCACGTTCCTGCTCGCCATCGCCTCCATCGGCTGGGCCCAGATCGTCGAGAATCCGGCCAAGCCTGACGGCCGACGAACGCCGGGCGGGTAGTAGTGCCCGAAGAAGTACTGGCCATCTCCGACGAGGGGACGAGAGA
Source organism: Candidatus Aminicenantota bacterium (assembly GCA_963843505.1). Classification (GTDB taxonomy): domain Bacteria; phylum Acidobacteriota; class Aminicenantia; order Aminicenantales; family Saccharicenantaceae; genus RBG-16-66-30. The sequence continues at coordinate 31,944 of CAWJKR010000015.1, forward strand.
GTATTACTTCAAAAATCCGCGCGACCTCACGATCGCCCCGGACGGATCGCTCTTCGTGCTTGACGAACGCCAGGTTCTGCATTCGACAAAGCCGGCAAGTTCGTGCGCAATCTCTACAAAAGCGGGTCAAGGACCCGGAGAGATGTCCTATGTTCGAGCCTGCCTGACGGCCCCCAACAACGTCATCCTGCATTCGAGCTCTCCTGACAAGATATTGTTCTTTGATTATTCCGGGAGATATGAAAGGGAGCTCCCGATCCGCGCCTTGACGGGCTTCAAATACCGCCCGAAGGTTCTCTTGGCGCTCGAACGGACGTTCATTATCAGCTCCGCCGATCTGCCGATTACCAAAGGCGATCCCGATTACGTCACGATTCACCATAAGATCTTGGCCCTGGATGGCGTGACGCTGGAGAGCCGAGACCTCTCTTCCTTCCCAACCATTTCGTACATGTACACGAGCGGCGACGGCCACGAGCGAGGATTCTACGAAATGAGCGCTTTTCTCGCGGCCTCGTTTAAAGACCGATATCTTGCCCTCAGCCACACGAGCGAATACCTGATTAAGGTCTTCGATCCGGCTGCCAATAAGGTCATCCGGGAATTCCGCCGGGCCTACACGCGGGTAAAGCCCGATCCCCCCACCGATATCGAAAAGGAAGGCAATATGATCGCGGGAAGGCGCATCGTCCAGCCCGAGCAATCATTCCAAAACGACGTCAAGATCGTCCTGACCCGCGCCGAGGAGATCTGGAGCGTGACCTCAACCGTGGACAAGGCTAAGGGCCTGCTCGTCGATGTCTTCGATGCTAACGGGACATTCACCGATAGCTTTTATCTCCAGTTGCCCGAGCCGGCTCTTCGGCATCTCCGTTGGCCTGGGCAATGTGTTCTCGACGGCGACTTCCTCTGGATCGCGGAGTCCGACCAGGACGATGTCTTTACGATCAAAAAGTACAGGATCAGCCGATTCTCGAAATAGAGAGGTTGGTTCGTGGCGAAAAACGAAAAACGGAAGTCATCTGGCGCGACGTCTTGGCTTATTTGCCTTATCTACGGGGCATCTCTGACCCTCGGCGCCGGTCTTTCGGCGGAGGCCTGGGCCCAGCGCATAGAAACTGAAAACGGCGTCCGGATCGTGTACAACGTCAAGGGCGGGGCCTGGGGGAGCGATCCGAAGGTCTCGCTCGAGCTAGTGCGGACGATCGGCGACGTCGATTCGGACGATGAGAACCTGGCTTTCAACTCGCCCGCGGACCTGGCCGTGGATGCCGCCGGGAACATCTACATCACCGACAGCCGGAATCAGCGCATCCAGGTGTTCGATCCCGAAGGCCGCTACCTCCGGACCGTCGGCCGAAAGGGGCAGGGTCCAGGGGAATTCATGGCTACCGGCTCGTTGGACTTCGATGGCGAAGGCTGCCTCCGTGTCCTGGATAACGGGCAGCGCAGGATCCAGGTGTTCACGCCGAAAGGCGAAGTCCTCAAGACCATCTCCAACTTGGATTTTAATAAGATGCGGCTCCTGCGTTCCGGGCAGATCGCCGTCCACAGCAACAGGGGCGGGCCCAAGCTGATCCAACTGCTCGGGCCGGATCTTTCACCGCTGCACGCATTCGGGGATCCCTTTCGACTTCGGGGACGAGCTCGCGAACAGCGTGGGGAACTCATGGGATTTCGCGATTGACGGTGAAGACAACATCTACCTTTGCTTTCTCCTTCAGAATCGCATCGAGAAGTTTTCGCCGGCCGGACGGTTACTCTGGAGAGCGGACCGGGAGCTGAATTATCCGGCTAAGATGGTGGAGAAGGGCCGGCGGGAGGGAGCTCGGACCTTCTATCCCAAATTCAATTCCGTGGCGAGCGGCCTGGACGCGGACGATTCCGGCCGGATCTGGGTGGTGACCTGCGACCGGCAGAGCCGGAAGGAGGAGGAGATCACCATCATGGTCTCCGGGTCGGTCGACCGCGGCGAGACCCGGAAGGTTGCTGGCGACACGGACCTCCGAAAGACGGATATGTATAAGCTCGAGGTCTTCGCCCCGGACGGCGTCCTGCTCGGGGCGATCCCTCTGACCCATTTCGTCGATAATATATGGATTTATAAGGACCGGCTGTTCCTGCTCGACGCCGACCGCGGCGTCTGCTTCTACGAATACAGGATCGTCGAGAAATAGTTCTCGATCAATGCTGATATTGGGCGCCCCCTGGGCGGTTGAAGGCGGAAGCCCGTTCTGCTATCATGAGGGGGCTTTCCAGGGGCCTGAAATGGTCAAGGGCTTGAGCGCATGCCTTGGAAAGATGAGATAATAAATAGCTTACAAGCACAGGCTGTGGGCGGTTAGCTCAGTTGGGAGAGCGCGGCGTTCGCAACGCTGAGGTCGGGAGTTCGAGTCTCCTACCGTCCACCATTTTTTTTACCGTTGCTCGCCCGGTGCGGCGGGGCAAGCGTCGGGGGACACGTACCTAAGGTACATGTCCCCAAAACGGGGCCGGGAATCGGGGGACGCGTCCCTGGGAAACACGTCCCCTAAGCGGGTATCAGGGACAAGTACCATGTACATGTCCCCAAGGGTGGAGGTGCGATGATCAGCCGGGAGATCTGGATGCTGGCCGGCACGGCGGCGACGCTGGGCCTCGTCCACACCGTCATCGGCCCCGACCACTACCTCCCGTTCATCGTCATCGGCCGGGCCCGCAACTGGAAGCTGCGCAAGACCCTCTTCGTGGCTTTTCTGGCCGGCCTCGGCCACATCCTGAGCTCGGTCGTGCTCGGCTTCCTGGGCATCGCCCTGGGGATCGCCGTGGCCCGGCTCGAGGGCGTCGAGTCGGCCCGCGGCGCGATCGCGGCCTGGCTTCTCATCGGCTTCGGCTTCGCCTATTTCATCTGGGGCATGCGCCGGGCCTGGCGGGGCAAGGCCCACACCCATCCGCATCTCCACGACCATGAGGACGCGCAGATCCATCCCCATGGACCCGACGAGGGCCCCCACGATCCGGACCACGAGCACGTCCACCAACATGCCCACACCCACTCCCATGAGCTCGCCGAGCACGCCCATCCCCATGGCGAGTGCCCCAAGAAGGCCAATGTCACGCCGTGGGTCCTGTTCACGATCTTCGTCTTCGGCCCGTGCGAGCCGCTCATTCCGCTCGTCATGTACCCCGCGGCCCGCCACAGCACGGCCGGGGTCGTGCTCGTCGCCGCGGCCTTCGGCCTGGTGACCATCGCCACGATGCTCGTCATCATCGCCGCCGCGTCGTACGGGGCGAGCTTCGTCAAGCTGGGCAAGCTCGAGCGCTATTCCCACGCCCTGGCCGGGCTGATGATCTTCCTCTCCGGCCTGGCCGTCCAAATCCTCGGCCTTTAGAAGGTCTGCCCCATGACCTTCGTCGCCGACTGCATGCTCGGCCGGCTGGCCAAGTGGCTCAAGGTCCTCGGCTTCGACGTCCTCTATTTCACCAAGGCCGACGACCCGGACCTCGTCGAGATCGCCCGGCGCGAGGGGCGCGTGCTCCTGACCCGGGACACCGGGCTCATCGAGAGGACGGCCAAGCGCCCCGACCGTCTCTTCGTCCGCAGCGACGATTGGGAGGACCAGATCGTCCAGGTCCTCGACGAGTACGCGCTCTGGGACAAGGTCCGGCCGAACACGCGCTGCCTCCCCTGCAACCTGCCGCTCAAACCGTTGAGCCGGGAAAAGGCCCGCAACCTCGTCACGCCCTACGTCGGCGAGCACGCCGCGTCGTTCGCCGTCTGCCCGGGATGCGAGCGCGTCTTCTGGCAGGGCACTCACTACGGCGACATGGAGCGCAAGATCGAGCGCCTGCTCGAGCGGCGCGGCAAAACGATCACCGGGTGACCCCGCCCGCCCCGGCGATTGACATTCCGGCACCATTCCTTTAGAAGAAGGCTGACACGCCGACCTCTCTCAAGGAGGGCCTGCCCATGAAGACCAGAGTCCGCGCTCTCGCCTGGACATCCCTTTTCGCCATCGTCGTGGCCGCCTCGCCGCTCTCCGTCGCGGCCGCCCAGAGCGGCGACGAGCTCTTCCGTTCCGGCCCGGTGCGCACCTTCGAGGGGCGGGCCCTCGGCGAGGTCGCCTTCCCGCTCGGCGGCATCGGCACGGGCACGATCTCGCTCGGCGGCCGCGGCAACCTCCGCGACTGGGAGATCTTCAACCGGCCCGGCAAGGGCGTCCACATGCCGTTCTCCTTCTTCGCCCTCTATTGCGAGCAGTCCGGGAAGAAGCTCGTCCGCGTCCTCGAGGGCCCGCTCGAGCCGCCCTTCACGACCGGCTTCGGCTTCCGCCGCGTCTTCGTGCCCGGCCTGCCGCGCATGGAGAAGGCCCGGTTCAAGGGCGAATATCCCTTCGCCGAGGTCGAGCTCTCCGACAGCCAGGTCCCGCTCGAGATCACGCTCGAGGCCTTCAATCCCCTCGTCCCGCTCGAGCCCGACGATTCCGGCATCCCGGCCTTCGTCCTGCGCTATCGGGTCAAGAACACCGGCTCCGCCCCGGCCAAGGTCACCATCGCCGGCTCGGTCATCAACCCGATCGGCTACGACGGGGTCGGACAGGTCGACGGCCTCGGCAACGAAAAGTTCGGACAGAACGTCAACGAGATCAAGACGACCCCGACGCTCCGCGGCCTGGCCATGTCCTCGCGCAAGGTCAAGCCGGAAGACGGCCGCCTACGGCACGATGGCCCTCGACGACCCCCTGGCCCGACGTGACCTACCTCACCCACTGGGTGCGCGGCGAATGGTGGGACGATCTCCAGATCTTCTGGGACGACTTCGCCGCCGACGGCCAACTCAAAGACCTGGCCGAGGCCTCCCCTTCGCCCGACAAGCAGACCGACGTCGGGACGCTCGGGCTCACGGCCACCATCGCCCCCGGCGGGGAGGTCGTCCTGCCCTTCATCCTGTCCTGGAATTTCCCGAACGTCCTCAACTATTTCGACATCGTCCCCGAGCAGCGCGGCCGCATCTTCAAGAACCATTACGCCGCGAAGCACCCCGACGCCTGGGCCGCCGCCGAGTACCTCCAGGCCAATCTCGGCCGGCTCGAGAAGGAAAGCCGGGCCTTCCACGACGCCTTCTTCGCGACGACGCTGCCGCCTTACGTCCTCGACGCCGTCTCGAGCCAGGCCGCGATCATCCGGACGACGACCGGGATGCGGCTCGAGGGCGGGGACTACTTCGGGTTCGAAGGGTGCGGCGACCAGGGCGGCTGCTGTCCGCTCAACTGCGCCCACGTCTGGAACTACGCCCAGTCGCTGGCCTTCCTCTTCCCCTCGCTCGAGCGGACCATGCGCGAGACGGACTTCCTCACCAACGTCAAGCCCGACGGGGCGATGGTCTTCCGCACCTCCCTGCCGCGCGGCAGCGGCGTCCTGTGGGGCTTCAAGCCGGCCGCCGACGGCCAGATGGGCCGCATCATCTGCCTCTACCGCGACTGGCAGATCTCGGGCGACACGGCCTGGCTCAAGAAGCTCTGGCCGCAGGCCAAGAAGGCCCTCGACTACGCCTGGAAGTCCTGGGACGCCGACCGCGACGGCCTGATGGAGGGCGAGCAGCACAACACCTACGACATCGAGTTCTACGGCCCGAACAGCATGATGGGCGCGTTCTATCTCGGGGCCCTCAAGGCCGGCGCGGCCATGGCCGCCGCCGTGGGGGATCTCGTCTCGGCCAAGGCCTACTTGGCCATGTTCAACAAGGGCCGGGCGGCCTACGATGCCACCCTCTGGAACGGCGAGTTCTACGTCCAGAAGTACGACCAGGTCATGGAGAAGAAATACCAGTACGGCGAGGGCTGTCTCTCCGACATGCTCCTCGGCCAGTGGCTGGGCATGGTCTCGGGCCTCGGGCGCTACCTTCCCGCCGAGCGCATCCAGTCGTCGCTGCGGGCGATCTACAACTACAACTTCCTCCCCGACTTCCGGAACTTCTCCAACGTCCAGCGGACCTACGCGCTCAACGACGAGAAGGGCCTGCTCCTCTGCTCCTGGCCGAAGGGCGGGCGGCCGCCGCTGCCCTTCCCGTACTCCGACGAGGTCTGGACGGGCATCGAGTACCAGGTCGCCTCGCATCTCATCTACGAAGGGCTCCTCCAGGAAGGGCTGAGCGTGGTCAAAGCGGTCCGCGACCGCTACGACGGCTTCCGGCGCAATCCCTGGAACGAGGTCGAATGCGGGCACCACTACGCCCGGGCCATGTCGTCCTGGGGCGTCCTGCTGGCCCTCGCGGGGGTGTCCTATTCGGGGCCCGAGATGAGAATGGGCTTCGACCCGAAGATGAACGCGGACGATTTCCGGACGGTCTGGACGGCCGGCTCGGGCTGGGGGACCTATTCCCAAAAGGCCGAGGCGGGGAGCGGGATGGCGGTGACGCTCGAAGCGGGGGGCGGATCGCTCGATTTGAAAGAGCTCGATCTGACCCTCCCGCCCGCGGCCGCCGGGAAGGGCATCCGTTCGGTCAAGACCTTCCATACGGGGACCCCGGCCGCGGCCTCGGTCCGCAAAGAGGGCGATACGATCCGGGTCATCCTGACGAGGCCTGTCCGCATCGAGCCGGGCCAGCCGCTCGTTCTGACGGTCGCCTTCTGAGGTCGCCGATCTCCGGGAGGAAAAGCGTGAAAAAAAATCTAACGGTCCTTATAGCGCTGGCCTGGCCCTCACCGCTCTGGCCGCGCCGGCCTGCTCTCCGAGATCTCCCGCCCCCGCGCTGCCCAAGGGGCATCTCTTCATCATCGGCGGCGGCGAGCGCGACGCGCCGCTGATGAAGCGCTACATCCAGCTGGCCGAGGCCCACGCCACGGGCCGGATCGTCATCTTCACCATGGCCAGCAGCGTCCCCCAGGAAGTCGGCCCGGAGCTCGTGGCCGAGTTCAAGGGGAATGGGGCGGTCAACGCCGTCTCTTACCAGCTGACCCATGAGGAAGCCATGAGGCCGGGGAGCGAGAAGATCCTCGACGGCGCCGGCGGCATCTGGTTCTCGGGCGGCGACCAGGCCCTCCTGACCGCGGCCCTCCTCGCCACCCCGATCCACAAGCAAGATGCGGGAGCTCTACGAAGCGGGCTGCGTCATCGGCGGCACGAGCGCCGGCGCGGCCGTCATGAGCGAATTCATGATCACCGGCAACGAGAAGCGGACGAAGGGCGAGGAGGGGACCTGGGAGGTCATCCTGGCCGACGACGTCGAACACACCGAGGGCTTCGGCTTCGTCCGGAACGCCGTCATCGACCAGCACTTCGTCACCCGCCGCAGGCACAACCGCCTGATCGCCGTCGTTCTCCAGCACCCGACGCTCGTCGGGGTCGGCATCGAGGAGTCGACGGCCGTCCTCGTCCGTCCCGACGGCAAGTACGAAGTCCTCGGCGAGGGCCAGGTCATCGTCTATGACGCGCGCCGGGCCAAGACGTTCCAGTCCCCCGACGGCCACCTCGGCGGCCACGGCCTGACGATGCACGTCCTTCTTGCCGGCGACGTCTATGACCTCGCCGCGGGCCGGGTCGAGGAGCCGTCGAAATGAAAGGCAAGCCCCTCCGCCTGCCGCACACGCTCATCCTCATCTACATCATGGTCGTCCTGACCGTGATCGCCACCTGGATCGTCCCGGGCGGCGAGTATCAGCGGATCGTGAAGGACGGCCGGACCGTCCCCGTGGCCGGGACCTATGCCCGTGTCGTCAGCCATCCGCAGGGGCTCCCAGGCCTGCTCTTGTCGCCCGTCCGCGGCTTCGTGGACGCCGCGGCCATCATCGCCATCCTGCTCATCGTCGGCGGCGCCTTCAACGTCATCCAGCAGACGGGGGCCATCACCGCCGTCATCCGCAACATCACCTTCACGTTCAGCCGGAAAAAGGCCCTGCGCGTGCTGCTCATCCCGGTGGTCATGCTCATCTTCTCGCTGGGGGGCGGCGTCTGGGGCATGTGCGAAGAGACCATGCCCTTCATCCTCATCTTCGTGCCGCTGGCGCTGTCGCTCGGCTACGACACGATCGTCGGCGTGGCCATGTGCTTCGTCGGCGCGGCGGCCGGGTTCGCCGGGGCCTTCTTCAATCCCTTCACGGTCGGCATCGCCCAGGGGATCGCCGGCCTGCCCATGTACTCGGGACTGGGATACCGGCTCGCGGTCTGGGCCGGCGGGACGGCCATCGCCATCGCCGTGGTCATGCGCTACGCGGCCCGGATCCACAAGAACCCGCAACTCAGCCCGACCTACGACGAGGACCAGGAGAAGAGGAAGAAGCTCAGCGTCGACAAGCCCGTGCTCGAGCGGATAGCCCTGACGGTCCGCCAATGGCTCGTGCTGGCCGTGTTCGTGGCCGGCTTCGTAGCCATGGTCCTCGGCATCCTGATCAAGCACTGGTTCATCACCGAGATCGGCGGGGTCTTCCTGGCCATGGGCGTCCTGTCTGGGATCGCCGGCGGGCTCAAGAGCGACGAGTTCGGCAAGGCCTTCGTCGAAGGGGCCAAGGACATGATCAATGCCGCCCTCATCATCGGCGTCGCCCGGGCCATCCTCATCGTGGCCCAGGACGGCCGGATCATGGACACCATCCTGGCCGGCCTGGCCGGGGCCATCTCCCAATTCAGCCCCGTCATCTCGGCCCAGATCATGTTCGTCTCCCAGTGCGTCATCAACTTCTTCGTCCACTCCGGCACGGCCCAGGCCGCGCTGACCATCCCCATCATGGCCCCGCTCGGCGACCTCGTCGGCCTCACCCGGCAGACGTCGGTCTTCGCCTTCCAGCTGGCCGAGTACATCAACCCGGTCCTGCCGACCTCGGGGGTGACCATGGGCGTCCTCGGGCTGGCGGGGCTGCGATGGGAGAAATGGGCCAAGTGGATGGTGCCGCTCCTCATCCTCTGGATCCTCTTCGCCGCCCTGGCCCTCATCCCACCGGTGCTGATGAAGTGGGGCCCGGCTTAGGGGCCGGCCCGTCCTGTCTCCCGGCTGCGAATCCCGGGCCGCGATACTGAGGGGGTCTGCCCGGATATCGCCCCCTCTGGTAAGTCCGGCGAGGCCTTGTGGCACGAAGATTGCAAAATGAGGGACGCATATCAGTCTGGAGGCGTTCCGCCCGCTTCGGGACGGCATGCCGGAAGGCCTGAGTGCCGGAAGATCGGATATCAGGGAGGTTTGCCATGAAAATGGGTTTCTTGCGCGGCGCGATGCTCGGCCTGTTGGCGGGGCTTCTTGTGGCCCCGAAGTCCGGGAAGGAAACGCGCGACAACCTCAAGAAGCACTATGAGGAGATCACCGACCGGATCTGCGCGGAGCTGAGCCGGATGAAGGTCATCACGAAGGAGACCTACGCCGAGGTCGTCGGGGCCGTCGTCCGCGGCTTCGAGGAAGCCCGGAAGATCACCGCCGAGGAAGCCGCGGAGATCAAGGAAGAGCTGAAGAAGGGATTCGAGGAGATCCGGACATCCCACGCGAAGGACCAGAAATCCGCGGCGTCCGAGAACAAGAAATAGGCTCTCCCAGCAGCCTCTTTCTTTGACAGCCGCCGGGTCTGTCCCTTAAGATGGGATCGCGCCGGTTTCAGCGCCGGCGCGCGATATGACAGGCGCGAGGCGTGCGGACAGGGACCGCGATGACCGATAAGGCCAAGAGCGAACCCCGGATCAAGGTGGCCAAGGACGGCCCCTACATCGTCAGCGGGAACGTCCCGCTGACGGAGGAGCGCGTCGTCCGCGGCCCCGACGGCGAGCCGGCCAGATGGGACGAGGGCCCGGCGATCCCCGGCAAAGAGACCTATATCCTGTGCCGGTGCGGCGCGTCGAAGCGCGCGCCGTTCTGCGACGGAAGCCACGTCGAAGCCGCGTTCGACGGGACGGAGACGGCCGGACGGGACGGCTATCTCGAGCATGTGGAAAAGACGGTCGGCCCGGGGGTCGACCTGACCTGGTCCGAGGCGCTCTGCATGGAGGCCTGCTTCTGTCATCGAGGAAAGGGCGCCTGGACCTACGCCGAGGAGTCCGACGATGCCGGGGAGCGCGAGGCGGCCATCGAAGAAGCCTGCGCCTGTCCGTCGGGAAGTCTCGTCGCCTGGGACAAGGCGAGCGGAGCGGCCATCGAGCCCGCCCTCGAGCCGGGGATCGGCCTGATCGAGGACCCCGGGACGGGGCTGTCCGGACCTCTGTGGGTCAAGGGGGGGATCCCCGTCGAGTCGGCCGACGGCTTCGAATACGAGAGGCGGAACCGGGTGACGCTCTGCCGCTGCGGTCTGTCCCGGAAGAAGCCCTTTTGCGACGGCTCCCATATCGAGGCCGGCTTCAAGTCCAAGCCCTGACGCCCTGATCCGCCGGGCAACCTTTTTCCCCCTGTTTTCATCTATACCGGTGTGAACATGATGCTCGCGCCCAGCCTGCTCCTGGCGGTCCAGGGCCAAATCGGGGATAATGGGCTCGATGCCGAATTCGAATCCTTCCTCGAGGCGAGCCTAGCGATGGACCGGGTGCGCGGCGAGGGCCCCGTCTGGGGGACGGCCGACAAGGCCCGCCTGGAAGAGCTCGTGGCCCGGGGGCGCGAGGGCGACCTGGGGGCCATGGAATCCATCTACGAGATGTTCAAGGGGCCCGTGTTCGGCCTCGTTTACAGGTACGCCCAGAACAGGGCCGCGGCCGAGGACCTCCTCCAGGACGTCTTCGTCAAGGTCTTCAGCAACATGCGGCACGTCCGCGATGCCGCCACCTTCCCCGCCTGGGTCTTCCGGATCGCCCTCAACACGGCCTACAGCCACCTCCGCCAGAAGCGCGTCCAGACCGAGAAGCTCGTCCCCTTGAGCGATCTCGAGGGACGCTTGGAGGAGCCGGGCACCGAGCCGGTCGAGAGGGACCTCCAGGGGCCTCTCGAGGAGGCCATCCGGACGCTGGCGCCGCGATTGAAAAGCGTATTCGTTCTTCACGACGTCCAGGGCTACAAGCACGAGGAGATCGCCCTCGAGGCTCGGCTGCGCGGTCGGGACCTCCAAATCCCAGCTGTTCAAGGCCAGGATCAAGGTCCGGGAGTATCTGCGGGCCAGGAAGGCGGTCTAGGGAGAACGACGATGACATGCCGTAAGTCCATGGAATACATCAGCCGCGCGATCGACGGCGATCTCTCGGAAAGGGAGAGCGCCCGGCTCGAGCGCCATCTCGCCGCGTGCGGCGAGTGCCGGGTCCTCCGCGAGGATCTGCGGAAGATCGTCCGGGGGGCGGCCCGGCTCGAGACCCCCGAGCCGTCCGCGGAAGTCTGGCGGGGCGTCAGGGCCAAGCTCGAAGCCGGGGCGGTGCGGGCGCCGGCTGAAGGCGCGGCGATCGTCCGGCGGCCGCTCTTCGGCCTGAGCCATCCGGCCCTCAAATGGGCGGGAGCGGCGGCCTTGGCCCTCATCCTCGTCGCCTCGGGCCTCGTCATCGGGCGGCGGCTGGGCCGCGAAGAGGTCCGGCTGAGCCCCGAGGCCGGGGAAGCGTATACCTTGGCCAAGCTGGACGAGGCCGAGGCCTATTATCAGCAGGCCATCAAGGCCCTCGGCGAGGCCTTCGCCGCGGAGAAGGGGGCGCTCGCGCCTCAGGTCGCGGAGCTTTTCGACCGCAACCTGACGGTCATCGACGCCACGATCCAGGCCTGCCGCCGGGCCGTCCTGGAGGAACCGGACGACCTCGAGGCCCGGGATTATCTGCTGGCCGCCTACACCCAGAAGCTCACGCTGCTCGATTCGGCCCTGGACCTCCAGAAGAGGGACCGGGACGCCGCCGTCGGCAGGACCGTCATCTGATAGAACCCGAAGGAGGAACATCATGAGCAAAACCATCCAAAGGAAATGGCCGGTCGTTCTCGTCGCCGCGGCCCTCTTCGCCGTGGCCGTCGTGGCGCCGGCGCTGGCCGAACAGAAGTTCGAAGAGAAGTTCGACAAGACGATGCCCCTGTCGAAGACGGGCACTGCTCTATCTGAGCAACGTCTCCGGCGACATCGAGATCCTGACCTCGAAGGACGCCCAGGTCAAGATCGAGGCCGTCAAGATCTCGAAGGCCGATTCGCTCGAGAAGGCCAAGGAGAACGCGGCCAAGGTGACGATCGAGGTCACGGGCGACGGCCGACCGCGTGAGCGTCGAGACGAAATACCCCAAGCGCCAGGGCGGCTTCTGGGGCGGCGACTCGATCAGCGTCACGGTCAACTACAAGGTCTGGGTGCCTGAGCAGGCCGCCGTCGAGATCAAGTCGGTCAGCGGCGACGTCCAGGTCGCGGCGATCGGCGGGCAAGGCCAGGATCGAATCCGTCAGCGGCAACGTCGGGCTGCGCGGCGCGGCCGGCGCCGAGATCAAGCTCGTCAGCGGCGACCTCGACGATCGAGAACATCGTCGGCGACGCGTTCCTCAATGCCGTTTCCGGCGACATCGACGTCACCCGGATCAAGGGATCGATCGAGGCCGACGCCGTGAGCGGCGACATCGTGCTCGAGGACGTGTCCGAGGCCCAGACCGTCGACATCAAGACGGTCAGCGGCAACGTCACCTACTCCGGCCAGCTCAAGGCGGGCGCGCCGCTACGAGCTCAAGACCCACAGCGGCGACGTGCGCATGACCATCCCGGCCGGCTCCGGCTTCGACCTCGAGGCCAACACGTTCAGCGGCGACATCGACAGCGAGTTCGAGATCACGGTCAGCGGCAAGATCTCGCCGAAGGAGATCCGCGGCACCGTCGGCAAGGGCGGGGCCACGCTCATCCTCAAGAGCTTCAGCGGCAACGTCGACCTGAAGAAGAAGTAAGATCGGGGACACAATACCATTTCCCGAATTTCCGGGGGCGGCGCGCCGCGCCGCCCCCTTTTTTTGTATAATGTCCGGCATGCGACGCGTCCATGCCGTCAATTTCATCCGCACCATGGCGGTGACGACCGTCGCGTTCCTGGCCCCGCTCCGGTTCCTCGAGCTCGGATTCGACGGCGTGGCCATCGGCGTCATCGTCGCGCTCTTCGCCTCGGCGCCGATCGTCTTCTCCTTCCCGACGGGCTGGCTGAACGACCGGCTGTCGATGAAGAAGGTCATCCTCGGCGGGCTTCTGTCGATGTCGCTCGCGATCGTCGCGGCCGGCTTCGTCCGGAGCGTCGCGCCGATGGCCGCCGTGTTCCTCCTCCTCGGCGTGGCCAACAGCGCCATCAACGTGTCCATCAACAGCCTCTACTTACAAGGACGTCTCGGAGCCGGACTCGAACCGGAAGTACGGCAGATTCATCGGCTGGCTCTCGCTCGGGCCGCCCGCCGGGCTCCTCCTGGGAAGCGTGCTGACCCGGGTGGCCGGCTTCCGGTCGCTCCTGTGGGCCATGGCCGGGCTGACGGCGCTGGCCATGCTGCTGGCCGTGCGCGGCTTCGGCGAGGAGAAGTTCACGGCCGTGACGATCCGGGAATACCGGTTCACGATCTTCAACAAGCGGACGCTCCTCTTCTCGGCCTTCCTCGTCCTTCTGGCGCTCCATTGGGGGACGGAGATCACCGTTTACGGCCCCTTCCTCCGGTCCCGCTTCGGCCTGAGCGATCCGGGGGTCGCGCTCTATATGGCCGGGGCCTACCTGGCCCTCGCCCTGGCGGCGTTCCTGGTCGCCCGGCTGAAGGACGACCCGGGCCGCAACCGGCGCCTGTTCCTGCTGGGCATGATCCTCTCGGGAGCCGGGCTCGTCCTGATGACCGTCGGCGACCTCCGGCTTTCGTTCCTCTTCCGCTTCATCCACGAGTGCGGCGACGGCCTCATGGGCGCCTTCGTCGTCCTGACGATCTCGCGGCTCTTCGAGAAGAAGACGATCGGCGGCAGCGCCGGCATCCTGACGGCCCTCCAGACCTCGGGCCACATGGCGGGGAGCATGGTCTTCTCGTGGCTGGGTTTCCGGGCCGGGCTCCAGGTGCCGATGATCGTCGCCGGGATCGTCCTTCTCGGGAACGCCGTCTTTCGGCCTCTACGCCGTCCCCCGAGAATAAAGTAGAATAGAACGGTGATCGCGACATCGGGAACGGGCTTCGACATCATCCTCGTCAGCGGGGAGCCGTACGCCGATCACCCGCTCTCGCCGGTCGGGATGATCGCCCGGGTCCTCGACGCCGAGGGCTACAAGGTCGGCGTCATCGAGTGCCCCGACTGGAAGGGCAAGGACGACTTCCTCAAGCTCGGCCGGCCGCGGCTCTTCTTCGGCGTCACCTCGGGCTCGATCGACAGCATGCTCGTCAACTACACGCCGCTCAAGCGCGAGCGGTCGGTCGACCCGAACGCGCCCTTCGCCTCGCGGATGCCCGACCGGGCCGTCATCGTCTACGCCAACCGGATCCGCGAGCTCCACAAGGGCGCCCGCGATCGTCCTCGGCGGCATCGAGGCCTCGCTCCGGCGCTTCGCCCATTACGATTACTGGGGCGACGACGTCCGCCGCTCCATCCTCCTCGACACGCGCGCCGACATCCTCGTCTACGGGCCGGGCGAGCTCCAGGCCGTCGAGATCGCCCGCCGGCTCGACCGGGGCGAGACGCTCGACGGCATCCGCGGCACGGCCGTCGTCCGCGCCGAGCCGCCCGAGGGCGCGCTCGTCGTCCCGTCCTTCGAGGAGGTCCAGGCCGACAAGGACAAGTTCTGCGAGGCCCAGAAGCGTCTCACGAACCGCAAGACGATCGCCCAGAAGCACGCCAACCGCTTCGTCGTCCAATACGCCGCGCCGGACTATACCCCCGCCGATCTCGACCGCGTCTACGGCCTGCCGTTCACCCGCCGCATCCCCGAGAGCTTCCCCGAGCTGGGCATGGCCCGGTTCTCGGTCCAGACGCACCGCGGCTGCCGGGGCCGCTGTTCGTTCTGCTCCCTGTCGCTTCACCAGGGCGACCGGATCGTCTCCCGCAGCGAGCGCTCCATCCTCGAGGAGATCCGGCGCATGACCAAGCATCCGGAGTGGCGCGGCATCGTCGACGATCTCGGCGGCCCGACGGCCAACATGTACGGCCTGGACGAGGCCGGGATCGAAGAGGCCCATCGCCGGCTCATCGGGCTCATGCGCGCCGCCCGCAAGGTCCCCGGGCGTCAAGAAGGTCTTCGTCCGCAGCGGCATCCGCTACGACCTGGCCGTCGAGAGCCCCGAGTACGTGCGCGAGCTGGCCCGCCATCACGTCTCCGGGCTGCTCAAGATCGCGCCCGAACATGTCTCCGAAAAGGTCCTCCGGCTGATGAACAAGAGCGGCGGCCGGCGCCGGCTGGAGGAATTCCGGAAGATGTTCGCCGAAGCGACGCGTCAGCCGCGGCGGCGGCGGGGCCGGAGGCCGGAGAGGCGCCGAGCGCGGCCGCCCGCGTCCCCAGCACCTCAAGTATTACTTCATGGTCGCCCACCCGGGAACGTCCGAAAAAGAAGCCCGCGAGCTGGCCGATTTCCTGCGGGAGCTCGAGCGGGGCGGGGAGAAGCCGGTCGAGGGCGTCCAGATCTTCACGCCGACGCCCATGACCCGCTCGACCTGCATGTACCACACCGGCAAAGACCCGATCACCGGAGAAGCCGTCTACGTCCCCCGCCCCTATGCCGAAAAGAAGGCCCAGAAGCGGATGCTCGGTTCCGTCGCGGAAGAATAGAGGGGTCAAACCTAACAATCGAGCGTCAAAATTAAAAAGGTATAGGTGACCCCTTATCTGACCGTCAAGACGCCCTTGAGGCGGATGTCCCGCGAGGAGCTGCCGACGAAGATCTGGAATTCGCCCGGCTCGACCACTTCTTTCATGGCCGCGTCGAGCAAGGCGAGCTCCTTCGGGCCGAGGTCGAAGCTGACCGTCGTCGACGGCGCCCGGCTCCAGGAAGACCTTGCGGAATCCCTTGAGCTCGAGGACGGGCCGGACGACCGAGGCCAGCGCGTCGTGGACGTAGAGCTGCGCGACCTCCGCCCCGGCGCGCGGCCCGGAATTCGTGATCGTGCAGGCGACCCGGACCGTCCCGTCGGCCGCGATCGTCCCGGGATCGATCCTCAGATCCGCGTATTCGAACGTCGTGTAGCTCAGTCCGAAACCGAACGGGAAGAGCGGATCGCCCGGAAGGTCGAGGTAGCCGTCGAACCGGCCGGTCGGCCTGTGATCGTAGACGAGAGGAAGCTGCCCGACGGCCAGCGGAAAGGTGATGGGCAGACGGCCCGAGGGATCGGCGTCGCCCCACAGGACGTCGGCGACGGCCCGGCCGCCCTCCTCGCCGGGGTACCAGGCCATGAGGACGGCGTCCGCGGCCTCGATCCACTCGGACATGGCGACCGCGCTCCCGCCGTAGATGACGACGACGGTCGGCGTGCCCGTCGCCGCCACCCGCCGGATCATCTCCGCCTGCCGCCCCGGCAGTCGAATATCGGACCGGTCCCGGGCCTCGCCTTCCTCGATCCCGGCCGCGACGATCGCCAGGTCCGAAGCGCGGGCCAGCCGGACCGCCTCGCCGATCGCGCTTTCACCGCCGCCGCCGTCCTTCCGGCCGCAGCCTTCGGCGTAGCGGACGGCCGCCCCCGCCGCCGCGGTCCGCTCCCGGATCCCGTCGAGGAGGGAGACCTTGCGCGACGCCCGGTCCGCTGTAGCCGCCGAGCCGCGCCTCGACGGCGTCCGGCCCGATGACGGCGATCGACTTCGGACCGCCGTCCGTCCGGACCGGCAGCGTCCCGCCGTCGTTCTTCAGCAGGACCAGGGAATCCCGCGCCGCTCTCCTGGCCAGCGCCCGATGCGCCGGGGCTCCGTTCACCCGCTCCGCCTCGGCCGGATCGACGTAGGGATCCTCGAACAGACCCAGCTCCATTTTGGCCCGCAGGACGCGCCGCACGGCGTCGTCGATCCGCTTCGCGCCGACCTTCCCGCCGGTGATGGCCGGGCCGAACAGCGCCGCGTGCCCGATCTCGGTCTGGAAGACGACGTCGAGGCCGCTCTCCCAGGCCTGGCGCCCCGACTCCGGATAGGAGTCCGCCGTGAGGTGGAGGCTGAAGCTGCCCCCGACCGCGCAGGCGTCCGAGATGACGAATCCCCGGAAGCCCCACTCGCCCTTGAGGATGCCGCCGAGGAGCCGGGGGTTGGCCGAGCAGGGGAGCCCGTCCCACGAGTTATAGGCGGTCATGATCGACCGGGCCCCGCCCTCCTTGATCGCGGCCAGGAACGGCGGGAAGTCGACCTCCCTCAGAAAGCGCTCGCCGTCCGGGATGGGATAGCTGTCCCGGCCGCCGGCGCCGACGTTGGCGACGAAATGCTTGGGCGTCGCGATGACGCCGCGCTCCTCGAAGGCCCGCACGAAGGCGACGGCCATCCGCGACGCGAGGAACGGGTCCTCGCCGTACGTTTCCTCCGTCCGGCCCCAGCGGACGTCGCGGGCGATGTTGATGACCGGCGACAGGACCTGGCGGATGCCGCGGCTCCTCGTCTCCGCGGCCGCGGCGGCGGAGACGTCGGCCATCAGGCCGGTGTCCCATGTCGCCGCCAGGCCGATCGCCTGGGGGAACGCGGTCGCCCCCGGCGCGACGAGCCCGTGAAGGGCTTCCTCGAACGGCACGATCGGGATCCCGAGCCGCGTCTCTTCGACGAAGAACTTCTGGATCGCGTCGATCTTCTCGGCCGCGCCCCGGGCATCCTTCGCCGACCGGACCTGGAGCCCGAAGATGCCGTCCTTGTAGGCGTCCGTTCCGGCGTCGAGGTCTCCCGCGACCATGAACAGCTGACGGAACTTTTCCTCCGGCGTCATCCGCGCCGAGAAGGTCCTCGACGCGCCGGTCGATCGCGAGCTCGGGTCTCGATAGGGGAGCCGTCCCGGCGCGGAACGGCTCTCGCGGCCGCAGGCCGAGCACCCGATGAGGATCAGCACGGCCAGACAGAGCCGTACGGACGATCGATTTAACGCGATCGCATGTCGGAATCTTAACCGTTTTGAGCGGGCAGGTCTATTGGAACATTGGCCGGCCCGTTCTTAAGAGCGGGACTCTCAGCGGCCCGGCGCGTCGAGCTTGAAAAGGGCCCGGAATTCCGGGTCCTTGCGGATGGGCAGGAAGTCCGGGAGGATGACCGGGAACCTGGGATCGGGAAGGCCCTTTTCTATGGCTCTTCCCAGTGCGTCGACCGCCGGCTTGACCTGACCCAAACACGCGTAGAGACCGGCCAGGTCGACCAGGCTGTCCGGGTCATCGGCCTTGGCCGCCAGCGCCTTGTTCAGGTAGGCGCGGGCTTCGTTCGTCTTCCCGCTCAGGACGCAGAGCTTGCCGAGCAGGCAGATGTAGTCTCCGGCGTCCGGCTTGCCGGGTCCATGATCCTTCAGCACCGACGCCTGGGCCGCCGCCGCGATCTTGGCGGCCTCGTCCCGGTTCCCGGCCTCCGCCAGCGCCATGGCCAGGTCGAAGGCGTTGACCTCCGGGTCTCCGCCCATTCCGCCCTCGCGGCCGAGCTCGGCGACCTTCCGGTAGTACGGGAACGCTTCGGCGGCCCGTCCCGCGACGAGGAGCATGTGGGCCAGGTTGGGCAGCGCATAGGGATGACCCGGCTCGAGCTCGAGGGCCCTCCTCAGCTCGCTTTCGGCCTCCGGGAACTTCTCCTGGACGGCCAGAGAGAACCCCAGGAGCGAGTGGGGATTGGCCAGCTCCGGGGCCATGGCCGTGAACCGCCGGGCCGTCATTTCGGCCGCCCGGACGTCCTTCTTGATAGTAATAGTAGAGGTACCAGAGGTTCTGCAGGGGGATCGTATTGCGGGGGGCCGTCTCCGCCGCCTTTTCGTACATGGCCGCGGCCTCGTCGTAGCGGCCGAGGGCCTGCATGATCCGCCCGGAGTTGTTCCAAGCCGGCATAAAGTCCGGGTAGACCTCCCGCAGCGTCCGGTATTCGTCGAGGGCCCGCGGCAGGTCCTTGTCCACGAATTGCCGGTTCACGGCTTTCAGCTTCAGAAGATCGCGGGTCGGATAGTCCTGGGCCAGGGCGAGCTGGAGGGCCCGGCGCAACATCTCCTGGCCCTTCTCTTCCTGCCGGAGGAACTGGATGAGCACGAGTCCGAGAGAGCCGTGGGCCTCGACGAACTGGGGGTCCTTGGCGAGGGCCAGCTCGAAGAACCTGGCCGCGTCCTGGAACTTCCCTTCCTGCCACCGCGCCTGGCCGACCGAGAACTCCTTCAGCGCGTCCCACGAGGAGGTCGTCACCTGGCTGACCGGCCGGCTGGCTTTCCCGATGCTGCGCAGGGATTCGCCGAGGCGGGAGCGGAGCTTGTCCGAGAGCGTATCGATGGCCTTGAGCAGGACCTCTTCCCGGCCCCGGGCGGTGACGCGGATCGTCTCGACGTGACGGCGCTTGACCGGGTCGACCAGGGTGGCCGTGAGCTCGTAGGCCTCGCCGGCCGAAAGGATGCGCGGCAGGATGAAGGCCCGGACGCCGCCGAAGCGGCAGACGTCCGTGCCGAGGGCTTCGTCGATCTTCGTCGCCGCGTCCCTGCGCATGATCTTCAGGGTCTCGTTGATCTGGGCCCGGTCGAAGACCGCCACGTACGGCGACTGCTGCAGGCCGGCCTCGATGGCCGTCCGCAGGGCCAGGTCGAAGACCGGATCGCCGCTGAGGTTCTCGACGTCGGCGACCATGAGCTTGTCGCGGTTCTCGAAGGCCAGGCCCGGGCGTCCGAGGAGCCAGACCGCGACGGCGATGGCGGCGAGCGAGACCGCGCCCGCCGCGACCCAGACGGGCCGCGGGCGCCGCCGGAAGGACAGCCTTCTCGCTTTCGGGTGGGCGGCCGCGCCCATGGCCGCCTCGAGCTGGCGGAGGTCCGAGGCCATCTCTCTCGCCGACGCGTAGCGGCGGTCCGGGTCCTTGGCCAGGGCCTTCCGGATGACGCCCGCGATCCCGGCCGGGAAGCCGGGCCGGAGCTCCTTCACGGTCCGCGGCTCTTCGTGGACGATGGCGTGGAGGATGGCCCGCTCGCTGTCCCGCCCGAAGGGGAGAGAGCCCGCGGCCATCTCGTAGAGGATGACGCCCAGGGACCAGAGATCGGTCCTGGCGTCGACCTCGTCGCCGCGGGCCTGTTCGGGGGACATGTAGGCGACCGTCCCCACGGTCGTTCCGGGCCGGGTCAGCCGGGCTTCGCCGGCCAGCTTGGCCAGCCCGAAATCGAGGATCTTGGCCCGGCCGTCCGTTGTGACCATGATGTTGCCGGGCTTGATGTCGCGGTGGACGATGCCGTGCTCGTGGGCCTTGGCCAGCCCCTCGGCGACTTCGGCGGCGATGCGGACCGCGTCGGCCGGGGAGAGGGAGCCGCGGGCGATCCTGTCCTTGAGGGGCTCTCCCGGATAGCAGGCCATGGCGATGTAGAGCCCGCCGTCCTCCGTCTCGTCGACGTCGTGGATCGTGCAGATGTTCGGATGGTCGAGGCTCGAGGCCGTCCGGGCCTCGTGGATGAACCTCTCCCGCGCCTCCGGATCGGCGGTGAGCCCGGCGGGCAGGAACTTGAGGGCGACCGTCCGTTCGAGGCGGAGGTCTTCGGCCTCGTAGACGACGCCCATGCCGCCGCGCCCGAGCTTGCCGACGATGCGGTACTTGCCGGCGATGGTCTGGCCGGGCTGGATCTCCGCGGCGGGGACTCTGAGCGTGCGAGTCGGATCATCCCCCATCTTTCCCTCCATCCCGTCTCGCCATGAAGATAACTCGGCCAGCGGACTGTGTCAATGGCGGCGGCGTTCAGGAGCGACGCCAGGAGAACGCTTCGCCTGCTTGCCGGCACGCATGCGCCCGCGTCTTGACAGGAGAGGCCATTTGATATATGAATATATCATCATATATTGATATGGCCGATAATCAGAAGGATCAGAAGAAGTTCTCCTTGGCCATGCCTGAGGGCACGGGGCTCCTTTCCTATATGGAAAAGGGCGAGAAGGGTCCCGCCCCGTCACGCAAGAGCGGGGCCAAGGACAGCTGGGAGCTCCGCGTTGAAGACGGGCGCCTCGTCGTCCCGGCCGGGCTCGAAAAAAAGCTCGGCCTCGCCCCCGGCTCCAGCCTCGAGGCCGTGCTGAAGAACGGCCGCGCCGAGATCCTGCCGAACATCCACAGCCTGAACCGGCTGTACATCGAGCCGACCTCGCGCTGCAATCTGGCCTGCCGGACCTGCATCCGCAACACCTGGGAAGAGCCGGCCGGCGACATGAGCGCGGAGACGTTCGACCGCCTCGCCGGACAGCTCGTCCGTTTCCCTCATCTCGAATCCGTCATGTTCGGCGGCTTCGGCGAGCCGACCGTTCACCCGGCGATCCTCGGCATGGTGAAGGCCGTCAAGGCCCTGGGCTTGCGGGCCGAGATGACGACCAACGCGACGCTCCTCGACGAGGCCCTCGTCGACGGCCTCCTTCGTGAGCGGCTGGACACGCTCTGGATCTCCCTCGACGGCACGACCGAAGAGAGCTTCGAAGCGATCCGGGCCGGGGCCAGTCTCCAGCGCGTCCTGGAGAACGTCGAAGGGCTCGCCCGGAGGAACGGCCGCGACGGCCACACGATCGAGATCGGCATCGCCTTCGTCGTCATGAAGACGAACCTCAAGGACGTCAAGTACCTCGACCGCCTGGCCCGGTCGGTCGGCGCCCGGCGCATCCTGGTCAGCCACGTCCTGCCGTATAGCGAGGCGATGGAGAAGGAGATGCTTTGCCTCCAGACGCTGACGCTCGAGACGCTCACCTTCGCCCCGGGCAAGACCGAGCTCAGCCTGCCGCGCATCGACGTCAACAACACGACCAAGGACGCGCTCTTCAGCCTGTTCCAGGGTTTCGAGAACCTGACCTTCATGGGCAACCGGGTCGCCGTCGACGCCCGGCGCTGCCGGTTCGTCCACGAGCGGGCCTCCTTTGTCCGCTGGGACGGCGCGGTCAGCCCCTGCATGGGCCTCCTCCATGCCCATAGGACCTATCTCTACGGCCTCGAGCGGCGGGTCCGATCCCACGCGTTCGGCAACGTCCGCGAGGGCGACCTTTTCGACATCTGGGGCTCGCCGGCCTACACGGATTTCCGCGGCAAGGTCAAGGCCTTCGATTATTCGCCCTGCCACGTCTGCGGCGGCTGTTCGCTCATCGAAAAGAACGAGGAAGATTGCTACGGCAACACCTTTCCGGCCTGCGGCGGATGCCTGTGGGCCCAGGGGATCATCCAATGCCCATGAAAGATATCGTCGCCGTCTTCAAAGCCCTGGCCGATCCCACGCGCCTGAGGATCATGCTGCTCCTGGGGAAGCGCGAGCTGTGCGTCTGCGAGCTGATGTTCATCCTGGGGATGGAGCAGTCGCGGGTCTCCCGCCACATGCGCGTCCTGCGGGAGGCGGGCCTCGCCGAAGATGTCCGGGACGGCCGCTGGATCATCTACCGCGTGCCGGAAGCCGCCCGCCCCCCTCTCGAGGGCCTCTTGACGGGCGCGTTCCGAGACCGCATCGAGAGCTCGGGCGAAGCGAAGGCCGACGCGCTCAAGCTCGAAGCGTGCCTCCGCGAAAATGTCCGCGGATGCAGATGCGAGACGCCCTTGCGGGCGGAGGGAATATGAAAAAGACCATCCTTTTCATCTGCGTTCACAACTCGGCCCGGTCCCAGATCGCCGAGGGCCTGATCAACGCCCTTTACGGCGACCGGTTCGAGGCCGTGAGCGGCGGGACGACGGCGACCCGGGTCCACCCGGCCGCGATACGGGCGATGGCCGAGATCGGCATCGACATCAGCGGCCATCACTCGAAGAGCATCGACGTCTTCGAGGGCCGCCGGTTCGACTACGTCGTCATGGTCTGCGACGACAAGCAGGCGGACTGCCCCTTCTTCCCGGGCGGCAAAGAGCAGATCCACCACGCTTTCGACGACCCGGCGGCCTGCACCGGGACCGAAGAAGAGGTGCTGGCCTGCTTCCGCAAGAGCCGGGACGAGATCCGGGCCTGGATCGAGGCCGAACTCGCCGCCTCGGCCGGGCCGGGCTCCGGCGCGGCAGGGGAGCGTCCATGAGGCCGTCATCCGGGCCTGCGACCGGGACGGACACGCCGGCATCCCCGCCGGACCGGGGCGGCGCGTCTCCACGGGGGAGGCTTCGCTTCGTCCTGACCCTCGCCGGGGCGGCCGCGTGGGCGCTGGTTTACCTGAACCTCCATTCCTTCTCGAGCTGGTTCACCTACGCGCTGCTCGGCCTCCGCGAGGGACGCCATCTGTCGTCCGCCGTGGAGTTCTTCGTTTTCGAGGCCCCCAAGGTCCTGCTCCTGCTCGTCGTCGTCGTATTCGGGGTCGGCATCGTCCGCTCGTTCTTCACGCCCGAGCACACCCGGCGCATGCTGGCCGGCCGGCGCGAGACGGCCGGCAACGGCCTCGCGTCGCTCCTCGGCGTCGTCACGCCGTTCTGCTCATGCTCGGCCGTCCCGCTCTTCATCGGCTTCGTCACCTCCGGCGTCCCCCTCGGCGTCACGTTCTCCTTCCTTATCTCGGCGCCGATGGTCAACGAGGTCGCCCTGGTCCTCCTCTTCGGGCTCTTCGGATGGAAGGTCGCGGCCCTTTACGCGGGGACCGGCCTCCTGATCGCTTTCTCGGCCGGCTGGGTCATCGGCCGTCTTCATCTGGAGCGCTGGGTCGAGCCCTGGGTCCTCGAGTTGAGGCAGGCGAAAGGGGAAACAGCCGAGAAGGAAGAACCCCGACTGACCTGGAAGGACCGGATCGGCTTCGGCCGGGACTCGGTCAAGGACATCGTCGGCCGGGTTTGGCCGTTCGTCCTCGGCGGCATCGCCGTCGGGGCGGCGATCCATGGCTACGTGCCGCAGAATTTCATGGCCTCGATCATGGGCCAGAGCGCCTGGTGGGCGGTGCCGCTGGCCGTCCTCTTCGGCATCCCGATGTATTCCAACGCGGCGGGCATCATCCCCATCGTCCAAGCCCTGCTCGGCAAGGGAGCGGCCCTGGGCACGGTGCTCGCCTTCATGATGTCGGTCATCGGGCTGTCCTTTCCGGAGATGGTCATCCTGCGCAAGGTCCTGAAGGTTCCGCTGCTTCTTGTCTTCGCCTCGGTCGTGGGCCTCGGCATCATGATCGTGGGCTACGTCTTCAACGCCGTTCTCTGACGGCCCCGGAGACCATATTCTTTGAGGAGGTCCGATTTGGAGATCAAGATCCTGGGAACGGGTTGCCCCAACTGCAAGGAGCTCGAGCGGAGGGTCCGGGCCGTCCTTGCCGGGCTCGGCGTCGCCGCGAGCGTCGAGAAGGTCACGGACATCAAGAAGATCATGGAATACGGCATCCTTGCGACGCCGGGGCTCGTCATCGACGGCAAGGTCGTCTGTTCGGGCCGGATCCCCCGGCTCGAAGAGATCACGGCCTGGATCCAGGAAGCCCCTCGCTGACATCCCATTACGACAAGGAGAGCCTGACATGACAAGACCCTTCATCGCGCCGGCGGTCCTGCTCCTGGCCCTGGTCCTCGCGGCCGGCTGCGCCAACGAATCCCGGGCGGACCGCGGGCCCTCCGCCCCGGCCCTCGTGGGAACGGCCGCCCGCGCCGTCCCCGCGGGCCAATCCCAGCCTCCGATCTTCGCTGTCAAGGGCGAGGTCCTGGTCACGAACCGTCTGGACATCGACTTCTCCAAATTCCAGGTGACCTTCCTGGAGCTCGGCGCCGACCGGTGCATCCCCTGCAAGAAGATGCAGCCGATCATGAAGGAGATCGCCGCCATGTTTCCGGACCGGGTCCAGGTCGTCTTCTATGACGTCTGGAAGGACCCCGCGCCGGGAGAGAGATATCGCGTCCAGCTTATCCCCACCCAGGTTTTCCTGGATCAGAAGGGGAAGGAGATCGCCCGCCACGTCGGGCTCTTCCCCAAAGAGGAGATCCTCGCGCTCCTGAAGAAGCACGGCATCCAGTGATCTGAGGCGAGATGGAGAATCTCTTCGGCGACATTTCCGCGCTCCTTCAGCACAGCCCCTGGCTGGCGGTCGTCGCCGTCTTCCTGGGCGGCGTGACGACCGCCCTGAATCCCTGCGTTCTGGCCATGATCCCGCTCCTGATGGGCGTTGTGGCGGGGAACAAGGAGACGACGACGGTCAGGCGCTCGCTCGTCTTTTCGCTCTTTTTCGTCCTGGGCTTGGCCATCACCTTCACCGTGCTCGGGCTCATCTCCGCTCTCATGGGACGGATGTTCGGGAATGTCGGGCAGTTCTGGAAATATGTCGTCGCCGGGGTTTGCCTGATCATGGGGCTGCACCTGCTCGGCGCCCTTAAATTGAACATCCCTGTTCCGACCGGGATCCGGGTGAAAAAGCAGGGGTATATCGGCGCCTTCCTGCTGGGCCTGCTCTTCGGCGTCGTTTCGACCCCGTGCGCGGTCCCCATCCTGGCCGTTCTCCTGGCCTTTGTGGCCGAGAAAGGGAACGTCTTTTATGGCGGATTCCTGCTTTTTGTCTACGCGCTGGGGCACTCGGCCCTGGTGCTCGTCGCCGGAACATCGGTCGGCGCGGCCAAGGGGCTTCTCGAGTCCAAAGGCCTTCGCAAGGCCCACGGCGTCCTCCAGAAAGTCGCCGGCGTCCTGATCATCGGCATCGGATTCTACTTCCTGTTCGCGCTCTGATAGACAGAAAAGGAGAACTCGCATGACACCAGGCAACCCGCGGCTCAAGTTCTTCGACAGATACCTGACCCTGTGGATCTTCCTGGCCATGGGGGTCGGCGTCGGGCTGGGCTATCTCGTCCCGGGCGTCGTCGGCTTCATCAACAAGTTCCAGTCCGGGACGACCAACATCCCCATCGCCATCGGCCTCATCCTGATGATGTACCCGCCCCTGGCCAAAGTGAAGTATGAGGAGCTCGGCGACGTCTTCAAGAACGTCAGGATCCTCACATTGTCCCTTGTCCAGAACTGGATCATCGGGCCGCTCCTGATGTTCGCCCTGGCCGTCATCTTCCTCCGCGATAAGCCGGAATATATGTACGGCCTCATCATGATCGGGCTGGCCCGCTGCATCGCCATGGTCATCGTCTGGAATGACCTGGCCAAGGGGGACCGGGAGTACGCGGCCGGTCTCGTCGCTTTCAACTCGATCTTCCAGGTCCTGTTCTTCTCGGTCTACGCCTACATCTTCATCACCGTCTTCCCGACCTGGCTGGGCCTGGCGGGAACGGCCGTCAATGTCACCATGCGGCAGATCGCCGAGAGCGTTTTCATCTATCTCGGCATCCCCTTCCTGGCCGGCATGATCTCCCACTTCGGCCTGATCAAGCTCAAAGGGAAGACCTGGTACGAGACGAAGTTCATCCCCCGCATCAGCCCGATCACGCTCATCGCCCTGCTCTTCACCATCGTCGTCATGTTCTCGCTCAAGGGCTCAGCTATCGTCAAGATCCCCCTCGACGTCGTGCGCATCGCCGTGCCGCTGCTGATCTACTTCGTGGTCATGTTCCTCGTCTCGTTCTTCATGAGCAAGAAGGCGGGGGCGGATTACCCCAAGGCGGCGACGCTGTCGTTCACGGCGGCCAGCAACAACTTCGAGCTGGCCATCGCCGTGGCCGTGGCCGTCTTCGGGATCAATTCGGGCCAGGCCTTCGCCGCCGTCATCGGGCCTCTCGTCGAGGTGCCGGTGATGATCGGCCTGGTCAACGTGGCGCTGTATTTCAAGCGGAGATATTTCCGCCGCTGCGGCCCGCGAGGTCAAAGCTTGAGGGCCGGGCCGAGGCAGGAGGATGTATGATGGCCGGCGAAAATCCGAATCAAGAAGCGGCCCGATCCCGGCCGTGGCCTTTTTGGATGTTCGTCATATTGGGGATAGGCTTCTTCATTGGGGCCCTCGTCACGCGCAGATGGGTGCTTTCAGCCTTTCCCATCGGCCTGCTGTTCGGCTTCTTCCTTCAGAAGGGGGACCTCTGCGGAGCGTCGGCCTTCAGCGAAGTCCTCCTGATGAGAGACGGACGGAAGGTCTTCGGCCTGTGGGTCGGCATCCTCGTCTCGATGGTCGGCTTCGCCGCCGCAAGCCTGGCCGGGTGGGTATCCTTGAGCCCCAAGCCGCTGCTCTGGGTGAGCGACATCGCCGGGGGCTCGTGTTCGGCGCCGGAACGGTGTTGGCCGGGGGCTGCATCAGCGGATGCCTCTACAAGTCGGCGATGGGCAACCTCAAGTCGCGCGCCGATGTGGCGGACGAATTCGTCCCAGAGGTTTTCGCAGGTACCAAGCCCTGGCCAAGCCCTTGCAGGCGGGGATTTTCCGCGTCGTCGAAGGTCGTGACTTCCCTGTTCTAAACCTTGCCGCCCGGGCGCAATTATCCGAGTCGGCGTCAGCGTTCTTCGGAGCTGCTTCGGAATCCAGCCGTCCATATCGCGGGCGAAAAAGCCGCGGCGGTTCCGGGCGCCAGAAGAACGTGAAGGCCGGAGCGTTGCGACGGCGGTGTTCGGCGGATTCCTCGTCGGGGCCGGTGCGGCCATCGCACGGGCGTCGCGGGGAAGATGGGATCATGATCGTGAAGCATGTCCTCGGCATGCCGGCGCTTCGAATGATGTTCACGCGAAGACGTTGATGGTTCGGCGCCATATGCCTGGAGCCGCCGGCCGTCACTCCCGGAAGTCCCTCCCCATCTCATAAGCCCGATCGAGCCAGGCCCGCCGCTGCTCCGGGGTCGAAACGTCCGCGCCGTAGAAATAGGCGTGTTCGACCTTCTTCACGCCGGGATATCGGAGTCCCCAGTTATCCATGATGTTGGCCATCGCCTTCCCGAAGTCGCCCCGGTAGGTTTCTTCATCGAAATGGGTCGTGTTGATGATCAAGGCCTTCTCGTGACGGAGGAGAGGGATCCGGCCCGCGGACGCCCCGCGCCACCCCTCCGGCGTCAGACTGTACGCGAAACCGGGGGCGAAGACCCGTTCGAACCAGCCCTTGAGGATGGCGGGAAAATTCATCCAGTAGTTCGGGGCGATGAACGCCAGTCCCTGGGCCTGAGCCAGCCTCTTCTGTTGGGCGACGACGTCCTTGGGCATCTGGTTCCGGATGACCTTCACGAGCTCGAGCGGGCTCTTTCCCTTCAGCCAGCGTCTGGCCACGAACCTCTGCACGGGGCCGCCGCAGAAGTCCATGATGCTTTTCATCAGGTCCATCTGCTCCAGCATGTCGAGGGGCATGCTGTCATGAATATAGCTGGCAAAGTCCCTGGTCCTGAACACGGGGTCGAACCGGATCGCATACAGGTCCACGATGTCATTGCTGTGCCCGGCCTCCTTGAGCCCCGCGTCGAACTGACGCAGGATCGCGTGGCAGAACGACTTGGGGTTCGGATGGGCGATAACGGTCATGATGTTCATCGCGGCCTCCTCAGGAGACGTCGGGCACGCCCGCGGTTCCCGTTGCCGGCGGCGGCTCTGACGACCAGTCCGGCGCCGAGGATGATGAGCAGAATGGGCATGAGCGGAAGCTCCCGGCCGATGATACGGCCGATCCCGGCCGCGAATGCGATGAGGCCCACGATGATGCCGAAGCCGCTCGTCTTGAGGCCGCGGATGCGCCGGGCGGCGTTGAGTCCGAGCACGATCAACCCCGCGCCGACCAGCCACGCGCCTTCCGGGAACATCGCCTTGGGAGCCAGCCAAAGCCCCCGGTCATGATCAAGACCAGGGCCAGGCGATCTCATCGAGGCGTTTGGCCTGCCGACGGTTGTCGGACGGATCGGCGACCCCGAATTCCTTCATTGTCGTGTTCATTTCAATTCCTCCGATCTTCATTGAGCCTCAGACGCTCGCGGCAGGCCTTGGCGCCCGGACGCCAAGCTCGGCTTGGTAAGCTTCCAGCCGGGCCACCAGGTCGCGTGCCACCGATGGATGCGCGCGAAGAGCGAACGAGGTTTCCTCGACGCCTTGCACCGGATGGGGCAATCGGCGCAACTGTGAAGCTTCATCAGAGATTCGATCATTTTGGACCTCCTTTTTGGTCTTTGTTCTTTCTTGGGCCGGACCGCCGGCCCTTCTTTTCTTCCTCGGCATTTCCCGGGGCTTCTCTTCGCCCTTGCCGCATTTTTTCACCAACGACCTCATCATCTCTTCGCAAAGAGAGCCGACCCCGTCCGCGTTCATGATCTTCAGCATCATCTCCGCGCCGGCCGGCCCCTCAAAGCAGCTGCTGACCTTGCCCGGCTGATCCTTCTTCTTGTCCATTTCTTCGACCTTGTCACAGGTTCTATTTGCGGGAAGCGTGCCACGGCCAAGACGCCAGCCGCAACGGCTGGTAAATTATTGATAATAAGAAAAATAAGAGTCTTAAAAAAGACCCGCAGACGGGGGATGGATCAAGGATGGGTTACCGACGGTAACACGTTCGAAGGTCCGGAATTACCCTCGGTGACACGGCCCCGCTTATGACTTCGGGCCCTTCTTTCCTGGCCTTTGGAGGTTCCAGCGCTTCCGCTTCTCCCACAGGTTCTTCCGGCTGATGCCCAGGGTCTCCGCGATCTGCTCTTCGGAATGGTCTCCCTGCAGCAGGGCGATGGTTTGTTTGGCGTAGTCCTCAATGGAGACGCAATCGCGGGGGCTCCACGAGGCCTCCGCTTCCGCGAATAATCTCGGGGGGAGCTGCTCCAGGCGGATGGGATTCCCCTCGTCGGTGAGGTGCAAGGCGTATTCGATCACGTTCTCCATCTCTCTCACATTGCCCGGCCAGCGGTAATTCATGAACGCCCTCAGGGCCTCCGGTGAGAGCCCGGTGATGTTGCGGGAATGCGCGTCACAGAGGCGCTGGAGAAGGTGGGCGGCCAGCGGAGGGATGTCTTCCTTTCTTTCCCGGAGCGGAGGCAGGACTATGGGGATGACGTTCAAGCGGAAAAAGAGGTCTTCACGGAATGATCCGTCCCGGACGGCCTCTTCGAGATCCCGGTTCGTGGCCGCGATGATCCGGACATCGAGCTTCCGGACCTTGGCCTCCCCGACCCGGCGGCTCTCGCCTTCCTGGAGAAAGCGGAGCAGCTTGACTTGCGCCGCCGAAGGGATCTCTCCGACCTCGTCAAGAAAGGCCGTGCCGCCGTCGGCGGCCTCGAGGATGCCTTGATGGTCTCTCACGGCCCCGGTGAAAGCCCCCCGGACGTGACCGAACAGCTCCGATTCCAGCAGGTTCTCCGGGATCGCCCCGCAATTGACCGTCAGGTAAGGCTTGTCCTTTCTGTCCGAATTGAAGACGATGGCCCGGGCGATGAGCTCCTTTCCCGTCCCGGATTCCCCGGTGATCAGGACCGAGCTCGTCGTGGAGGCCACCCTCTCGATGAGGCGAAAGATGGCCTTCATCCTCTTGGACTGGGTGACGATATTATGGAACTGGGCCTGGCGTTCGATCTCCCGGCGGAGCGTCATGCAGGTCTCCGAGAGCCGCATCTGCTCCGTCACGTTGCGGACGACTTCGACGGCGCCGACGATCTCGCCTGCCTGATCTCTGTAAGGCCCCGCAAAGACCTCCATCCAGAGGATGTTCCCGTTCGGCAATTGGATATCCCGAAGCGCGTTTTTCGGCTTCCCGTCTTTCATGACATCCAGGATGATGCAATTTTCGCAAGGCTCCCGGCGCCCGCGATAGGCCTCATAGCACGTCTCCCCGACCCGGGCCCCATAGAGCTTTTGGACGGCCTCGTTCTGGAAGACGACCTTCAAGTCTCGATCGATCACCGTGATGGCGTCGCTGACGGTGTTCAGCACGGCCGCGAAGAGCGCCTCTCCGCGGAACGACAGCGGGTCCGCTTTCATCATGGACGATCGATCCCTTTCGCCATCTTGATCGCGGCCAGCGTCTTCATGGTCTCGAGGTCCTTGGCCGTTCTGACCTCGAGGCGGAAGCCGCGGCCCTCGGCGTAGACGGGGGCGTCTTCGATCTCCTGTCATGACCGCTTTGGGCAGCTTGGCTTGCCGGGCCGCCTCGGTCGCCTTCCCGCCGTAGACGAAGGCGCAGAGGAAATGGCCGTCCCGCGGGAGAAGGTAGACGATCGTCCGCTTCTTCTGCTTGAGCCGCAGGGACCAGGACTTGTAGAACCCCCAGGCTTCGGTGACCGGGGCGTACTCCGCGGCGATGTGGCGGACGAAGGCGTCCCAGAGCTCTTTCGCCGGGCCCAGGCCCCTGATCAAGGCCCTGTCGTCCGGCGCGTGTTCTTTATCGTCGAAGCTCATGTCCCCCTCATTATAGACCTTGCCATCCCGGCCGCAAATATCGAATAATGGCCTGAGCATGGAAGACATCTCGAGGGGCGTGCGGTCCTTCGCCATCGGGACGGCCGTGAGCCGGGTCATGGGCCTGGTCCGGGAGACGGTCATCGCGGGCCTGTTCGGCGCCGGCTTCGCCGTGGACGCCTACAACGTCGCTTTCCGCATCCCGAACCTGCTCCGCGACCTCTTCGCGGAAACGGCCCTCTCGGCGGCGTTCGTCCCCGTTTTGACCGGCGAAAAGGTCAAGGGCAAGGACGCCCAGAACCGCCTGGCCTCCAATATCTTCAACGTCCTCTTCGTCGTGACCGGCGCCGTCTCGCTCGCCGGCCTGTTGCTGGCGCCCGTTCTGGCCAAGGTCATCGCCTTCGGCTTCGGCCGCGTCCCGGGCAAGATCGACCTGACGACGCAGCTGACCGCCGTCCTCTTCCCCTTTCTCGTCTTCATCAGCCTGGCCGCCTGGGCCATGAGCTATCTCAACACGGAAAAGTCGTTCTTCATTCCGTCCGTGGCCCCGGCCGTTTTCAACCTCTTCTCCATCCTCTTTCCCCTTCTCACCTTCGGCTGGTACGTGGCCCACGGCAAAAATCCCATCTTCGGCCTGACGGTCGGCGTCCTTGTCGGCGGATTGATGCAGTTCCTCGTCCAGGTGCCGTCGCTGCTGCGCTCGGGTTTTCGCTGGAGCCCGGTCCTGAACTTCCGCGATCCGCAGTTCCTGAAGGTCATGGCGCTCTTCGTCCCGGTCGCGATCGGGCTGGCCGGAACGCGGATCAACGTCCTGGTCAATACCATCCTGGTCACGCCGCTGGCCCAGGGCAGCGTCAGCTGGCTCAGCTTCGCCTTCCGCATCATGCACCTGCCCCTCGGCCTGTTCGGCATCGCCGTCGGGACGGTGGCCCTGCCCTCGCTGTCGAAGATGGTTCTGGAGAACGATGTCGCCGCCGTCAAGTCGACCCTGTCGGACTCCCTGAAGATGGTCCTCTTCCTGACGGTCCCGACGTCGGCCCTCATTTGCGGCCTGGCCATCCCGCTGACCCGGGCCATCTACGAGCGCGGCCGTTTCACCGCCGCGGACACGCTGGCCACGGCGGCGGCGCTCGTCCTCTACACGGTCGGCATCCCGTTCGCCTCGGCCCTGCGGAACGTGGCGGCCGTCTTCTACGCTTACAAGGACGCCAAGACGCCGATGTACGCGAGCTTCGCCTCGATCGGCCTCAACCTCATCCTCAACATCACGCTGATGTGGGTCATCGGATACCTGGCCTTCCCGCTTTCGACCTCGCTCGCCGCGATCCTCAACGTGGCCATCCTCTATGCCCTGCTGCCGCGCAAGATCGGCGCGATGGCCTTCGGGCCCCTCGCGGCCTACGCCGGGAAGCTCGCCGTCGCGTCCGCGGCCGGCGGGGGAGCGGCCTGGCTCCTGTACCGGCTTGTCGCCGCGGAGCTCGGGGTATCGTTCTTGGCCACGGCGGCGGGCATCGTCGTCGCCGGCCTCATCGGCCTGGCCTTCTTCTTCGCCGTCTCGCGGGCCCTCGGCCTCACCGAAACGCGCGATTATCTCGCGCCGCTTCCTCCGCAAATAAGACGGGGTCAAACCGAAGGGATTTGACCCTTTCTTTCTTCGCCGGGGTTGGCCTATAATACGCTCCCCTCTTGGCCGGTCGGCCGCAGGCGTGTCACCCCCGATAATCGAAAGCGGCCCGCGCGCGCGAAGAGGCGATCATGTCCGGACACGACGAGCTCCTGAAGGAGCTCGGGCTCGACATCGAGCTCCACCACAAGATCTTCGACTCCGTCGACCGGAACTTTCGCAAGACCGTCCTGGCCCAGACGAACCGCCCGGAGCGGATGGCCTACTTCGACGGCGTCATCCGCGGCGCCCACGGCGACCGCGTCCAGGAGATCGTCGACCGGCGCGCGGCCGGCGACAAGTTCGTCGGCACGTTCTGCGTCTATGTCCCGGACGAGCTCGTGCTGGCCCTCGGCGCGATCCCGGTCGCGCTCTGCGGCGGGACGTCCCTGTCCATCCCCTACGCCGAGAAGCTGCTGCCGCGCGACATCTGCCCCCTGGTCAAGTCCACCTTGGGCCTGGCCCTGTCCAACACCTGTCCCTACGGCCCGATCGAGGACCTGGCCGTCGGCGAGACGACCTGCGACGCCAAGAAGAAGACCTGGGACATCCTGGCCGCGGGCGGCGATTTCCACGTCCTCGAGGTGCCGCAGAAGAAGGGGCCCCGCGACCGGGACCTCTGGCACGACGAGGTCCGTCCAGTTCAAGGCCCGGCTCGAGGGCTGACCGGCCGGACCCTCGACCCGGAGAAGCTCGCCGCGGCCGTCCGTCTCATGAACCGGAAGCGGCGGGCCCTGGCCCGGCTCAACGACTTCCGGAAGGAGGCGAACCCGCCCATCAGCGGCCTGGACGCCCTGGTCGTCATGCAGGGCGCCCTCGTCGACGATCCGCTCCGCTTCACGGAGCGTCTCGAGGCGCTCAACGACGAGCTCGAGGACCGGGTCCGCCGCGGCGTCGGCGTCGCCCCGGCCGGGGCCAAGCGCATCATGGTCTCCGGCTGCCCCTCGGTCATGGGCAACTGGAAGCTCCACGCACCTCGTCGAGTCGGCGGGCGCCGCTCGTCGTCTGCGACGAGACCTGCACCGGGACGCGGTACTTCTCGAGCACCTCGTCGAAGAGCGCGACGGCGGCCTCGACGACCAGATCGCCGCGATCGCCGACCGCTATCTGACGATCGACTGCTCCTGCTTCTCGCCCAACGACGAGCGGATCGACGCCGATCGCTCCGCCTCGCCCGCGAGTATCGTGTTGACGGGGTCGTCCAGTACGTCCTCCAGTATTGCCACACCTACAACGTCGAGGCCGTCGCCGTCGCCGCGGCCCTGAAGGAGGCCGGAGTCCCCAGCCTCAAGATCGTGACCGACTATGCCGAGGAGGACACCGGGCAGCTGCGGCTCCGCGTCGACGCCTTCCTCGAAGGGCTGGGGCGGTAGGGAAGGGACGGCATGGCCGCGCCGGACCTCTTCCTCGGCCTCGACCTCGGCTCCCGCACGACCAAGATCGTCGAGCTGGCCGGCGGAGCGGTCGCGCGCTTCGAGGTCTTCGATACGGACGGAGATTCCCTCGAGCGCGTCCGGGCCCGGCTCGGCCGGCGCGACTACACCAGGGCCGCGGCCACCGGCTACGGCCGCTTCCTCATGAACGCCCACCTCGACTGCCGGGTCGTGACCGAGATCACGGCCTGCGCCCTCGGCGCCCGGCACCTTCGGCCCGGGGCGGGCCTGGTCATCGACATCGGCGGCCAGGATTCCAAGGTCATCCTCCTCGGCGACGGCCCCGGCGCCTTCGCCGATTTCGAGATGAACGACCGCTGCGCCGCCGGCACGGGCCGCTTCCTCGAGGTCATGGCCCGGCTGCTCGGCTTCACCCTCGAGGACTTCGGGCGGGCGGCCTGCGAAGCCGGGCGAGACGATCGCGCTCAGCAGCATGTGCACGGTCTTCGCCGAGTCCGAGGTCATCTCGCTCCTCGCGGCCGGCCGCGACCGGACGTCGATCGCCCTCGGCCTGCACGGCTCCATCGCCGACCGCGTCTACCCGCTCGCGGCCCGGTTCGATCCGGCCGGCGAGGTCATCATGGCCGGCGGGGTCGCCCTGAACCCGTGCCTCGTCGACCTCCTCTCGAAGAGGCTCGGCCGTCCCGTCGTCGTCCCCGAGCATCCCCAGATCGTCACCGCCGTCGGCGCCGCCCTGGCCGCCGCCGCTAAGTGAAAAAGTAAGAGACCTAGGTCTTCGCAAGCCATCAGCCACGCTCGGAGTCGGGAGAAGCCTTCTTTGCTCATGACATCGCTGATCGCGGTTTGACCGGCCGTGCTTCGGTATAATGGCCGGCGATATGGCGACAGCCGACATAGCGCATGCTTCGCGACCGATCGCTGCGCCGGACGGCCCTGGCCGTCTCGATGGTCTCCTCGTTCCTGACCCCGTTCATGGCCTCGGGCATCAACGTGGCCATGCCCCTCATCGGCAAGGAGTTCGATCTGAGCGCCGTCACCCTGGGCTGGGTCCTCACGGCCTACACTCTGGCCGCGGCCATGTTCCTCGTCCCGTTCGGCCGGCTGGCCGACCTCGTCGGCCGGAAGAGGATCTTCGCCCTCGGCATCGTCGTCAACATCGCCGGGACCGTCCTCGGCGCGCTCGCCGCCTCCGGCTTTGCCCTGATCCTCGCCCGGGCCGTCCAGGGCCTCGGCGGGGCCATGATCTTCGGCACGGGGATCGCCATCCTGACCTCGGTCTATCCGCCCGGCGAGCGCGGCCGGGCCCTCGGGCTGAACACGGCCGCCGTCTACTCGGGGCTCTCCCTCGGGCCCGTCCTCGGCGGCTTCCTCGTCCACGCCTGGGGCTGGCGGAGCGTCTTCTGGGCCACCGTCCCGATCGCCGCCCTGGCCCTCGTCCTGACGCTCGTCCGGCTCGAGGGCGAATGGGCCGACGCCCGCGGCGAGGGCTTCGACCTCGACGGCTCGGCCGTCTTCGGCGCCGGCCTGGTCGCCCTGATGTACGGCTTCTCGCGCCTGCCCTCGCTCGCCGGCATCGCCTTGACCGCCGCCGGACTCCTCGCCCTGGCCGGTTTTGTCGATTTCGAGCTCCGCGCCAAACACCCGCTCCTCGATCTCCGCATCTTCCGCCACAACCGCATCTTCGCCTTCTCCAACCTGGCCGCGCTCTTCAACTACAGCGCCACCTCGGCCGTCGCCTTCCTGATGAGCCTCTATCTCCAGTACATCAAGGGCCTGCCGCCCCAGAAGGCGGGGCTCGTTCTCGTCGCCCAGCCCATCGTCATGGCCCTCGCCTCGCCCTTCGCCGGCACGGCTCTCGGACCGCACGGAGCCGCGGCTCATCGCCTCCGCCGGCATGGCCCTCTCGGCGGCCGGTCTCCTTCTCTTCTCCTTCCTCGGCCCCGACACGGGCTTCGGCTTCATCGTCGGGAGCCTCGTTCTGCCTCGGCCTCGGCTTCGGGCTCTTCTCCTCGCCCAACACGAACGCGGTCATGTGCTCGGTCGAGAGGCGCCACCTCGGCATCGCCTCGGCCGCCCTCGGGACCATGCGCCTGACCGGCCAGATGATGAGCGCCGGGACGACCATGATGATCTTCGCCCTGTTCATGGGCCGCGTCCCGATCGAGCCCGCCGTTTACCCGCTCTTCCTCCGCAGCGCCCGGTTCGCCTTCGTCTTCTTCGCCGCGCTTTGCGTCGCCGGGGTCTTCGCCTCGCTCGCCCGCGGCGACCGCGCCCCCGCTCGACCGGACCTGAGCCGCGCCGCCCGCCCGCCGCCGCAAGTTCTCCTTGTCAAATCGACCGCCCGCTCTATAGAATGGAGGGCGACATCCCCGCGACGATCGAGGAGGAACGATGAGCCTGTCCCGCAAAGGATTCCTGAAGATGCTCGGCCTCGGCGCCCTGGCCGCCGGCTCCAACGCCTACGGCCTGCCTTCGAAGGCCCTCCAGGACGCCCGCGCCGCGGCCAAGAAGCTCAAGATCACCGACGTCGAGATCTACCTCTTCGACATCGGGCTCACGTCGCCCTTCCGCATCGCCATCGGCGTCATGAACGCGGCCAACGACGTCCTCGTCCGCGTCCGCACCGACCAGGGCATCGTCGGCCTCGGCGAGGCCTGCCCGTTCCCGCCCATCACCGGCGAGACCCAGGCCACGAACGTCGCCGCGGCCAAGGCCATCCGCGACATGATCGTCGGCAAGGACCCGCTGGCGATCGACGCCCTCCTGCGCCAGATCGGCCCCCTCGTCCACGCCAACCCGAGCATGGTCGCCGCCTTCGACATGGCCTTCCACGACATCCTGGGCAAGGTCGCCGGCTTGCCGCTCTTCCGCCTCCTCGGCGGGACGAAGAACGTCTTCGAGACCGACATCACGACGAGCATCGACACGCTCGAAAATATGACCGCCGAGTCCAAGAAGCTACGCCGACATGGGCTACAAGACGCTCAAGGTCAAGGTCGGGCTCGATCCCGACGAGGATTTCGCCCGGCTCGAGGCCATCCGCACGCGCCGTCGGCACGAAGATGGCCATCCGCATCGACGCCAACCAGGGCTGGAGCGTGCCCCAGGCGATCTACGCCCTGCGCAAGATGGAGCCCCTGGCGATCCAGCTCTGCGAGCAGCCGGTCCTGGCTTCGGATCACGCCGGCATGAGGGCCGTCCGCGCCATGAGCCCCATCTCCATCATGGCCGACGAGTCCCTGTTCGGGCCGGCCGACGCCGTCAAGCTCATCCGGGCCGAGGCCTGCGACACCTTCAACATCAAGGTCATGAAGGCCGGCGGGCTGCTGAACTCGATCCGCATCGCCCACGTCGCCGACGCCGCCAACATGCGCTGCATGGTCGGCTGCATGATCGAATCGAACCTGGCGCTCACGGCGGCGGCCCACGTCGTCGCCTCGCAGGCCAATATCGTCTACGCCGACCTCGACGGGAACACGGAGCACGTCACGAACCCGATCATCGGCGGGATGACGGTCCAGGCGGGGACGCTGACGCTGCCCGAAACGCCGGGCCTCGGCTGCGACGTCGACCCGGCCTTCGTCAAAAAGCTGGTCAGGGTCTAGCCCGGCCTCAGCCCTCGACGCCGAAGGCGGGCTTCTTCGTCTTCCACTTGCCGCGGGTGAAGTCCGGGCATTCGACCGGGGCGGCGCCGGCGGCGATCGACTTCTCCGAGAGCGGGATGACGGCGCTCATCAGCACCGAATCGTAGACGTCGATCGGCGTCTGCGTCTTCCGGCGCGCGGCCTCGACGAAGAGGGCCAGCTCCAGGTAATCCGTGCCGCCGTGGCCGCCCGCCTCGGCCTCCGTCTTCATCTTCCGCCACCAGGCGTGGTCGAACTTCTCCATGTAGGGCGGGAACGGCTCCCACTCGTGATAGGCGGGGCTCTTGTCGACGAGATAGAGGGCGTTCCGCTGCTCGTTGTAGATGCCCCGCGTGCCCTGGAGCTCCCACTGGTTGTCGTAGGGCCGCGGCAGCTGCATGTCGTACTTGACGAAGATCGTGTTGCCCTTCTTCGTCCGGATGAGCGTCGTGACGACGTCGCCCTGGGCGAACTTCGCCTTGGCGTAGGGATGCTTCGGCGCCGAACTTGCGCCCGAAATAATCGTTGATGCCGAGCGAGCGGTTGGCCATGGTCACGGCCGTGTCGAAATAATCGCCGCAGCCGAGGTCCATCCAGGGCCAGACCGGGCCGACGGCGTGGGTCGGATACTGCGAGCGGTTGAGCTTGATGAGGTAGCGGCCGCCCCAGCGCATGTTCCCTTCGGGGCTGAAGAACCAGTGGTCGATGCAGTCGTGGGTGTGCGAGGCCTGGACGTGGACGATCTCGCCGAAGAGCCCCTTGCGGATCATGTTGAGCAGGGCCAGGTTGTCCTGGCGGAAGCTCCAGTTCTCGAGCATCATGCAGGGGACGCCCGTCGCCTCGTGGGTGTCGACGAGCTCCCAGCACTCCTCGAAGGTCATGGCCGCCGGCACCTCGACCGCGGCGTACTTCCTGTTGCGCATGGCGTCGACGGCCATGGGCGTGTGCCAATCCCAGGACGTGGCGATGACGACGGCGTCGATGTCCTCGCGCCAAAGGAGCCGCTGGAAGTCCTCGGGGCCCTTCGAGTATCCCTCCGGCTTGGGCCGCCCGGCCTTGACGACCATGTCCTGGGCCTGGGCCAGGGCGTCGAGGTCGATGTCGCAGAGGGCCGGAAATTCCAGGCCGGGCATGAGCAGGAGATTCGAGAGGAGCGACCGGCCGCGGTTCCCCGTGCCGATGACGCCGAGGCGGACCGGCCGGGCCGCCTGTTCCGTCTTCTCGAAAAGCGCGCCGTCGGTCTTGAAATTCGCGAGGAGGGCGCCGGCGGACGCGCCGCCGCTCACCTTCAGGAATTCCCTGCGGTCCATGTGTTCGGCCATGTCGTCATTTCCTTTAAATCGGGGACACAATACCAATTCCCCAATTAATTTGGGCGCAATCCAAATTCCCAGATTTAGTATCGTTCAGCAGCGGGACGAAATCAAGGCGGGGGGCCGCGATTGCGCCCGGCCGGGCGTTGGCATAAGATGAGGCCACGAAAGGGGGACCGAGATGACCGCTGTCCGCAAGATCCGCTGTCTCGGCCCCCCTCAACTGCGGGAACATCGCCGCACTCGGTGCGGGACCGGGTGGTGCAGAACTGCGGGTGTTTTGCTGCACATGGGGCAGGTGTGAGAAGAGCAACGGCCCCGGCAGGCAACGATTGCCGACGCAACGTCTCGGTAAACAGGGAAAACACCGCTCGTTTTCGCGGAAGGGCACCAGGCGGAATTCCTTGCAACCCATGTACGATTTTGCTGGCGGATGGCACTTCGCTTGCTATGATGCGTGCGTGGGTGACGTCAGAACTGCCGAAAGACAGACGAGACGGATCCCACTCAACGAAGAAACGTACAAAAAGGAGCACGAGTTATGTTTACTGCATTCATGAAGGACGAAAGTGGCGCGACGGCGATCGAATACGGGTTGCTCGCAGCCCTCATCTCCATCGCGGCGATTGCGGCCATGGCCGCCGTGGGAACCAGCCTGTCGAGCACGTTCTCGAACGTCGCAAGCTGGCTAGTCCGTCGCCAACAGGCACTCCGAACATCACTCGCCTCGGCCCCAAAAAGCCGGGGCGAGTGTTTTCTTGGCTCCGGGGGGAGACGCTAAGTGGACTTCGCGATTCAGGTGGCGCTCGCGGCGACCGTCGTCACCGCGGCGATCACCGATCTCTATAACCAGCGCATTCCAAACTGGCTGACCATCCCGGCAACAGTCCTGGCTTTCTGTCTTCAGTTCGCCGGCGGCGACTGGCATCACGTCCTCGGCGGCGTGCTGGGATCGCTCGCCGGCTTCTCGCTACTCATCGGATTCTACGCAAAGGGCGGCATGGGCGCCGGCGACGTCAAACTCATGGCGTGCATCGGCGCGTTCGTCGGAGCGTACCGGGTCTTCTGGATTTTCGTCTACACGACTTTGATCGGGGGTGTTTACGCCCTCGGAATTATTGTGTATTCCATGGGGGTCCGCGGGTGGACACGGTCGGAGCGGCGGCAGGTACGGGTCGAGGGGACGTCGCTGCTGCTGTCACGGGGTGAGCTGAGGCCGACGCTGGCCGGATCGCCCCGTTCCTACCCGAAGCTTCGTTACGCAATGGCAATGGCGTTAGCGGTGGCCACGGAACATGTACTCGGGGCACTGGTTTAAGAGGTTGGTCGGAAAGAGGTGGGTCTATGCGTCGTTATCGTCCGTTCTTGCTCCTTGGTCTGGCTGCCATCATCGCTCTCTCGACGAGCAGTGTCGCCTATCGCTGGCTGCGGGCCCAGTCGTCCGTAGGCCAGGCCCCGCCCCAGGAAGTCGCGGCCAAGGCGGACGTGGCGGTCGCCAATTTCGATATTCCCCGCGGCAGCGACCATCACTGCGGAAATGCTCACATCCGCCAGCCTGGCCGTGGACACCCTTCCGAACGGAGTGTTCAAGGCAGAGGAGATCAGCGCGCTGGTCGGCCGGGTCGCGGTGGTGGACGTCGTGCAGAATGAAGCCATCCTGTACGCGAAACTGGCCCCTCTGGATGCGACCCGCGGCGTAGCCGCCCTGGTGGATCCGGCAAAGCGGGCCATGTCGGTTCGGGTGGACGAGGAGGTCGGGGTGGCCGGCTTCGTCAAAGCCAACGACCACGTGGATCTGTTCGTCACCGTCGATGCGATCGAGAAGGGCGATACCGAATCGAAGGGGATCACCAAGCTGGTCCTCGCCAACACCCTGGTCCTTGCCATCGGGACCGAGCTCGTCCGGACCGGCAAGGATGAAACTGCGACCCCGGTGCAGGTCATCACGCTGGAAGTCACCCCGGCAGAAGCCGAAAAGCTGGCGTTCGCATCGACTCGAGGAAAGTTCCGGCTGGCCCTGCGCAGCCCTCTCACCAAGGACGAAGCGCTGACGCCGGGAGCGACCATCGAATCGCTGCTCAGCAGTTACCAGGGCGGATCGGACGGCGAGGAGAACGGGGGCAGCGCGACCCCCGGCGTCCAGTTGATCCGAGGCAAGGAAGTTTCCTTTCGTGCCGTTCTGACACGGGCACCGAAATTGCTGTAGCAACGCGGGAAGTATGCGATGAAGAAGGGGTGCCGGCGATGAAGGTGGGGACATTCGAAAAACGTGGTCATGGGCGGCGGCTTCTTGTCGCCTGCGTTCTGCCGGTGCTTCTGACCGCCGCAGTGCAGAACTCGGTCGCCGAAACGTCCGGCGTCAGCCCTGCGAGCGGCCTGGAGATCACGCTCGGCAAGTCGGTGGTCGTCGAGAGCGCGGTTCCGATCACCCGGGCTTCCCTCGCCAACCCGGCGGTTGCCGACGTCGTGGTTCTTTCTCCCCGGCAGATCTACGTGACCGGTGCCGGTGTGGGCCTGACCAACCTGACGCTCTGGCAGGCGGAAGATCAGGTCTACAAGATCTATAGCGTCAACGTGCACCCGGACCTCAGCGAGCTGAAGTCCCAGATTTACGATCTCTTCCCGGAGGGAAACCGGCGTCCGGGTTTCGACCAGCCGTGAGCACATCACGATGTCCGGGACGGTCTCCAGCAGCGCCCGCCTCGCGCACGTCCTATCGGTCGCCGAGGCGTACGCGCCCGGCAAGGTCGTCAACCTCCTCCAGGTCGGCGGCGTCCAGCAGGTGATGCTCGAGGTGCCGGTCGCTGGAAATGAACCGCGACCTCGTCCGAAGACTCGGGATCAACATCGGCTATTTATCCGAAAGCGGAAATAGCTGGGCCGCGACTACTCTCGGCGGCGTCTCGTCGGCCATAGGGACGGCGGCAGCCAGCGGCGGCTCGCCCTTCGGCTTCGTGCCGATTGCCGCCAATGCGCTGCTGCACTTCACCAGTGGCGGCGACAGCTGGACCGTCTTCTTCGATGCTCTCAAGGAAAACGGCCTCGCGAAGATTCTCGCTGAGCCCACACTCGTGGCCTTGAGCGGCCAAGAGGCAAGCTTCCTGGCCGGCGGCGAATTCCCGGTGCCGGTCCCGCAGGCCCTCGGAACCACGACCATCATGTTCAAAAAGTTCGGCGTCGGCCTTAATTTTACGCCGACGGTTCTTGGCGGGAACGTGATGAGCATGAGGGTCGCCCCCGAGGTCTCGGAACTCGACTTCGCCAACGCGATCGTCCTCAACGGCTTCGTGGTTCCGTCCATCACCACACGGCGGGCCTCCACGGTCGTCGAGCTGCGCGACGGGCAGAGTTTTGCGATCGCCGGGCTCATCCGTTCGAGCGTCCGGGAAAAGCTCTCCAAGTATCCGGTGCTCGGCGACGTTCCCATCCTCGGCACGCTGTTCCGCTCTTCCGAGTTCCAGAGGAGCGAGTCGGAGCTGATCATCCTCGTCACGCCTCACCTCGTGAAGCCTTTGTCGAACGAGTACGTGCCGATGCCGACGGACGACTTCATCGAACCGAACGACCTCGACTTCTACGGACTCGGCAAGATCGAGCGGACGGCCGTCGCGGCACCCGTGGAAGAACCCGAGGATTACGTGCAAACAGAATTGCGAACGGAGGTGCGAACGGAAGTCTCACCGGCACCGTTACGCAATCCTGAGCCTGCCGTGCGCGCACCGTCGGTCGCGCCACATTCCTTCGACGGCGACTTCGGCCACGTCAATCCGTGAGGCAGGAAAACCACATGAAAGCACAGTCGAACCACCGCTCATTCCACCTGTTCCTGGCCGCCACGGTCGCCGGAGCCGCGCTTCTCGGAGGCTGCGGCTATCTGCGACAGGCCCGCGAAGACGTTCGGCCGACTGCGGTCCCGGCGGTGCAGCTGGCGCAGACCCTCAATCCCGAAGCCGGCAAGAACCGCAAGGTCGTGGCGGGGCTGGACGGAGCCGTCGCCAAGAACGTGGATGCTGCCTATGTGAAGAGCTTCGAGACACAGAAGGGTTCGACGAGGGCGGTCGATACATTCGTGGGTCTCAGCGGACTTTCGAGCCAGTGATCGCGATCCGCCGCAGCCGGCGGTCGCGAAGTCGTCATGGGGCTTGGCAGAGGTCGAACATGAGATTGCGCGTAAAAGACGGACAGAAAGGGATCGCGGCCGTCGAGTTCGCTCTGGTCGCTCCGATTATCCTGCTCATCCTGTTCGGGATCTTCGAGTTCGGCTCGGCGTTCTGGCGCAAGCAGGTCCTGACCAGTGCGGTCCGCGAAGGCGCCCGAAAAGGCGTCGTCGCGACGGTTCCGCGGAAGACGCGGGCTGAGATCGAGACGGCGGTAAAGACGTATCTCGACGGCGTCGGCTGGGACTCGAGCAAGGCCGTGGTCAACGCCGTGGGAGCCGGCGGTGCAGCGGGAACGGCGCTGACCGTGACCGCGACGTATCCGACGAGCCTGCTGGTGCTTTCGGCACCTGATGCCGGGATCGTTCAAGCTGGATGGTGCGGGCAACATGACGCTGACGGCTATGGTCGTCATGCAGATGGAATGATTTGTTTGAGGATCGGGCGTTCGGGGACGCCGATTGCCGGAGGATGGCAAGCAAGGACCGGGTCGGGGACGAACGCGTCCGGGTTTGACACGATTGGCGCGGTGACGGAGTCGTCGCTTCGGTGGCGCTTCCGGCCGCTGGCTCGCGCACCGCGTGTCGTACTCAAAGGGAGACGTGGCGGTGCATATGCGAATGATCAACGGCGAAAGCCGACAGAACGGGTCGATCGTGATCCTGTTGGCAGTGGCCATCGTGGCGATCATCGGAATCGCCGCCTTCGCGATCGACCTCGGCTACGGCCTGGTCGTCAAGTCGGAGCTGCAGAACGTTGCCGACACCGGTGCGCTGGCGGGCACCCGCGAGTTGGCGCTGTTCTATGACGACCTGAGCGCGAATTGTCAGCCCAACTCTACGTGTTCGTGGGGCACCTATCCGTTTCAAGCGGCCGACAAGGCGCGCATCGCGGCAAAGGTGAATACGTTCTCGCTGCTGAACAAGGCGGGCGGTGTCCCGATCACCGTACGGACGAACGAGGACATCGTCTACGGAAAGTATGACACGGTTTCGGCTGAAATCGTCCCGACCAACACCGGCGTCATGGGCATCAAGGTCACCGCGCGCCGCGACGACAACATCAACGGCTCGGTGGCCACGCGGCTGGCAAGGGTCATCGGCACCGACAGCATGTCGATCCACGCGAGTTCTGCAGCCACCCTTTCCCCGATCGGAACTCCCGCCGGGAGCAATCGGCATTCCGGTCGGGATCTCGCAGTTCTGGTTCACGGCGAAAAATTCGCCTTGCGGCAAGCGTGACCCGAACGGCGCACGCATCCGTCTCTTCCCCACCGGACCGCAGCCCGGCGAGACGATGACCAATGCGCAAGGCTGCGCGGGCTGGCACACGTACGAGGACAACCCGGCCAACGCGAATACGCTCAAGACCATCCTCGGCGGCCTGGTGAACGGCCAATTCCAGAGTCCCACCGCGCAGGCCGGCGTTACGAAATTCAACTTCATCGGCGGTGCGGTCGCGACGGCCTTCGAGAAAATGA
Organism: Candidatus Aminicenantota bacterium; assembly: GCA_963843505.1. Taxonomy (GTDB): domain Bacteria; phylum Acidobacteriota; class Aminicenantia; order Aminicenantales; family Saccharicenantaceae; genus RBG-16-66-30. The sequence continues at coordinate 76,670 of CAWJKR010000015.1, forward strand.
GGGTGCTCTACGAGTCCAAGAAACAGAACGGGGAATGGACCACGATCGTGCCGGTCTACAAGAGTTCGGACTGCAGCAACCCGTTCGGTCCCATCCAGATCGTCGGGTTGTGCGACGGCGCGTATCTACAGCGTCAAGACATTCCCGACAACACCATCGACGCCACCGTCGAGTGCGATGTCGTCGGATATAGGCGAAGGCGCGGAGGAAGGATTTCGGAACCTGGTTGCGTCGTCCCGGGATGGTCGAATAGGACCATGCCGGCCTGAAGGCAGAGAGAATGACGGGAAGAAGTGGGGTACGGCTCGAGATTCATCACGACGGCGTCCGGCAGGCGTTGGAGCAATACGTTGCGGCACTGCCGGATTTCGTACTGCACCGCGAGCACGAAGCCGGTTTCCCCGAACTCCTCGTCCTGGAGCTGGACGCGACCGATCCGGACGAAACGTTCGCCCGCATCCGGACCGTCCAGCAGTCGGCTCCGGCGACGGAAATCTTCATCGTCTCGGCCCGGATGGACCCGCAGCTTCTGCTCGAGGTCCTGAGGGCAGGAGTCAAGGAGTTCCTCGTCCAGCCGCTACGGCCGGACGAGGTGCAGCAGGCTTTCCAGCGGTTTCGCGAACGCCACGTCGAGCAGGCCTCGGTCGATTCCAAGCGCAGCGGCAAGGTGATCACGCTGGTCGGAGGCAAGGCGGGCGTAGGCACGACCACGCTGGCCGCAAGTTCGCGTCGGCCCTTCGCAGCAACGGAGCGGCGGTGGCGGTCCTGGACCTGAACCTGCGAGGCGGCGATATCCCGGCGTTCTTCGACATCACGCCGATCCGCAGCCTGCGCGACCTGGACCTCGATCTTTCGCGCCTCGACCACGCGTTCCTCGGCGACATGCTTGCCAAGCACGGCTCCGGCATCCAGGTGCTGCCGCTCGGGGATTCCGATTTCTCGGGCATCCAGGTCTCCGCGGAGTGTGTCGAGCGGACGCTGAAGATGCTGCGCACGATGTTCGACTTCGTCGTGGTCGACTGCGGACACGACCTCGACCTGCCTTCCTATGCAGCGCTCACCCTGTCCACCCAGGTACTTTTGATCTCGGTGCTGACGGTGCCGGTGATCCGCCGGACCAAACGCATGCTGGACGCGCTTCGCGGAGACGACAATTCGGGGCTCGATGCGTCCATCATCAGCCTCGTCGTCAACCGTTACTCGGAGCGCGACGAGCTGATCCTGACCGAAGCGCGCAAGGTCCTGGGCCAGAAGCCGCAGTGGATGCTGCCGCAGGACTTCGACGCCGCCGTGGACGCCCTCAACGGCGGACAGCCGGTGGTGAGCCATGCGCCGCGCTCGCCGCTGTCGAAGGCCATCCAGAAGATTGCGGCAGAGTTGCATGGACCGGGAGCCGGCGCGCCGAAGCCGTCCTTCCTGTCCGGCGTGTTCCGGCGCGGCATCAAGACGTCTCCGTCCGCGGCATGACCGGCTGAGGCAAGGGGAGAGGGGAGGAAGAGATGGGAGCATTGCCGGTAACCGGAGGGAAGCCAGTCGCGGGGTCAGCCACGCCGTCGCTGGCCGGATATACGAGCTCCAAGGGACGCGTCCACGAGCGCGTCATCGAGGTTCTCGATCTGTCCGCTGCCGCGGCGCTCGACGAGGAATCGCTCAAGCGCGAGCTCGGCCGACTCATCCAGCGCATCCTCACGGAGGAACAAGTCCCGCTCAACATGCGGGAGAAAGAACAGCTCGTCGTCGACATCCAGAACGAGGTGCTCGGCTACGGCCCCCTGGAACCGCTGCT